>CAZXHT010000057.1:0-38156 GCA_964640665.1 uncultured Myxococcales bacterium | reverse complement strand
CTGCGACAATCTGGCATTTCCGGGAATTTGTGAATTTGGACAATAGGTCGACAACGTAGCGGCGACCCCAGGGGGGCACTGGACCGATCTTTGGCTGCCTTGGGAGGTACCAGCCGAACCGGAAGGGAGCATATTATGACAATGTTATAATTGTTATAATATGCTGATTGCCAGCGCATTTATTTGGGGATTTCGGGAGTATTACGGCCATAACCATTATAATCTCTGATTACCGAAAATCGAAGACCAACCTGTATGACTTGTTAGAATGGGGGTGGCGGTAGACATAGGCGACCGCACGGGCATCGCTATTCTTGAGGCACGGCACCCAGCGGAAGGAACATGGGCACTGGTTGCGGTCTTTCCTGGAGATGTCCTTCTACTACAGTCATGGGTTCGAACCCGAGTTTTCTGTAGTAGTCGATTACGTCCGGCTTGGCGTCCACCACTACGCCTAGGCAACCGTAGCGCCCGGTCATTAGGCGAGCCTGGCTGAGCACTTCCTTGAGTAACTTCTTGCCGATGCCCCGGCCCCGGGCGCTTTCGTCGACGGCCAGGCGGGCCAGGCGTAGTACCGGTAGAGGATAGCTTGCAAGACCTTTCTTCCTCCTCCCGGGCAGGTCATCGATTTCTATCCCGGCGGCCGCTATGGTCGCGAAGCCCAGAATCCTTGCGCCCTCCACCGCTACCAAGGTGACGCCGATGTGGTGGCGGAACTGGTTCTGGCCCGCGAACTTTTGGAAGAAGCGATCGAGGTCGGGGTTGCCGCAGTGGAAGGTCGAGCGATCGTCCGCCGCTCGAAGCGGGCGAATCTCAATCATCAAAGAGCTTCTTGATGGCGTCTGTGGGCTCGGGCGGGTTCTCGACGGCGGCCAGGATCTTCTCACCCGATTCTCGGGTCACTACCAGCCTGGGCGGCACGATCACGTCCGGCGGAAGCTCTTGCATGGCCCGGAGGTGATGCAACAGCGCGCTTTCTATGACGAAGGCCTTCTTGATCCCACGCTCCCTGACATACTCGTCCAGCAACTTCCGGGTTTCCACAGAGACGTAAGCCGATATCTGCACAGCCTCCATACATTCACCTCCATTTCTATACAATATTGTAGAACGAGCAACGTCGTGAAGTCAACCCCCTGCGAGCGAGTGAAGAAAATTCCGTTTGCCGGCCTGCCTTGTGTCGCGCCTTGTGCGATGTTATTGTCTTGGACGTTAACCCTCTACACGAGCACGGCGCTATTGCATGGACGCACGGCTGACACAGCCCTGGTATCTCAAGCTGCACTGGCAGATCCTGGCTGCCATGCTGCTGGCGGTGCCCTTCGGCCTGCTGGCCGGGCGGGAGGGGGCCGGGGCCGTCGGCTGGATGGGCGAGCTTTTCTTGCGGCTTCTGAAAATGGTCGTGGTGCCGTTGATATTGTTCTCCATTATTTCCGGTGTCACCGGGGTAGGCTCCATCAAGGGCGTCGGCCGACTGGGGCTCAAGACCGTTATCTATTACCTGCTCACCTCGGCCGCGGCCATTTTGGTGGGGCTGGTGATGGTCAATCTGATCCACCCCGGCGATCCCGGCCTGGTTCACCTGGCGGGACACCCCGGAGAAATCGCCAGCGGCGCGCCGTCGCTGCACGATCTTCTCCTGCGCCTGGTGCCCGAAAACCCGGTCGAGGCCATGGTCTACACGGCGGACGATCCCCACCGCGGGCCGGACATCCTGGGCATGATCTTCTTCGCGCTGCTGTTCGGCGCCTGCATCCTGGCGCTGCCCGACGAACGCCGGCGGCGGGTGGGCGGGATGTTCGACTCCCTGTTCGCGGTGATGATGAAAATGACCGGCTGGGTGATCCGTCTGGCACCCCTGGGCGTTTTCGCCCTGCTGGCCGATGTGATCGGCACGACCGGCTTCGACGCCTTTAGCGCCCTGGGAATGTACATGCTGACCGTGCTGCTGGCGCTGGCCGTCCATGCGGGTATCACGCTGCCTTTGGCCTGCATGTTTCTGGCGCGCCGAAACCCGCTGCGCTTCGCGCGTGTCATGTCGCCTGCCCTGGCCACGGCCTTCTCGGCCGCATCCTCCAACGCGGCCCTGCCGCTGACCATGGAATGTGCCCAAAAAGGCGCGGCTGTCTCCAACCGGGTGACCAGCTTCGTCTTGCCGCTGGGGGCCACCATCAACATGGACGGCACGGCTCTTTACGAGTGCGTGGCGGTCATTTTCATTGCCCAATGCTACGGTATTCAGCTAGGCTTGACACAGCAACTGGTGGTCATGCTGACGGCACTTCTGGCCAGCATCGGCGCGGCGGGAATTCCCCATGCCGGCCTGGTGATGATGGGCATCGTCCTCGGGGCTGTTGGTCTGCCGCTCGAGGGAATCGGCGTGATCCTGGCAGTGGACCGTGTGTTGGACATGTGCCGCACCACGGTCAACGTGTTTTCAGATTCGATCGGCGCCGCTACCGTGTCGCGCCTGGAAGGAGAACCCGTGCACTGGCCACGGGCTTCCACTCATGCGAGTGGGGAGGGTTGACCATGATCAGAAAATACATATTGTGGTTCTTTATCGCGCTTTTTGCCTTCGCCTGCGGCTGCGGAAACAAGAACGACGGTGAGATCCCGTGTACCGAGGCTGACGGGGGCAGCGGGTGCCACCCGGGCTTCTCGTGCATCGACGGCGTCTGCACCTGCAACATCGACTGCTCGCCCGGAACCCACTGCGTGTACGACCCGGTCTCCGACCTGGCGGTGTGCATCCCCAATGACAAGCAGGACGGCGGCACGGTCGACTCCGACGGCGACGGCATCCCCGACGACGGGGACAACAGCGGCGAATCGGGGGACAACCCCTGTAGCGGGGGCGCTAACAGCAATTGCGACGACAACTGTCCGCTGGATCTGAACCCCGCTCAGGCCGACCTGGACGGCGACGGCAGGGGCGACGCCTGCGACGGCGACAATGACAACGACGGGGTCGCCGACGAGCACGACAACTGCTGGGACGGCAATCCCGACAACCCCGACAACCACAACCCCGCGCAGATCGACAGCGACGGCGACGGCAGCGGCAACGAGTGCGACGACGACGATGACGGCGACGACGTGTCGGACGCCTCTGACAACTGTCCCCTGGTGGTCAATCCCGGGCAGGAAGACGCCAACCAGAACGGAATCGGCGACGCCTGCGAGACCGACCGGGACGGCGACGGTGTCGACGACGTCGTGGACAACTGCCCGGACGTACCCAACCCGGGCCAGGGCGATCGAGACGGAGACGGGGTGGGCAACGAATGCGATCCGGATCTCGACGGCGACAACGTGCCCAACGCTTCGGACAACTGTCGCTGGCAGTCGAACGCCAATCAGGCGAACAACGACGGCGACAGCCTGGGCGACGCCTGCGACCCCGACGACGACAACGACGGTATCTGCGATCCGGGCCAGCAGGACGCATCCTGCAGCGGCAGCGACAACTGCCGCTACACACAGAACCCGTCGCAGGCGGACGCCAACGCCGACGGAGTGGGAGACGCCTGCGATCCGGACGGCGACCGGGTTCCTTCCTACCGGGACAACTGCCCCACAACGTCCAACCCCGAGCAGTGGAACAACGACCGCAACTTCAGGTGCTGGAACGATGTCAACCAGACCTGGTTCGACTGCGGCGATGATCTCGGCGACGCCTGCGACGATGATGACGACAACGACGGCATCCTGGACACCATAGACAACTGCTCCCTGGTTGCCAACGCCGACCAGGCCTTGCCCGACGGGGGCGGCCCGCGCGGCGCCGCCTGCCGCACTGATTTTGACGGGGACGGCATGCCCGACGACGACGACAACTGCCCCGGGGTTCACAATCCGAACCAGGAGAGCGGCGAGAACAGCAATCTGGGGTACGCCTGCGACCGGGACGGCGACGGCGTGGCCGACGACGTGGACGACTGTCCCGACGACGCCGATGCGGGACAGGATGACGCCGACGGCGACGGCATCGGTGACGCCTGTGATCTCGACGACGACAACGACGGCCTGGCCGACGGCGCGGACAACTGCCCGCACGACTCCAACCCCGACCAACTCGATTCAGACACAGACGGCCAGGGCAATGCCTGTGACGACGACGACGACGGGGACGGCGTGCCAGACGCAGACGACAACTGCCCGTTGGTCGCAAACCCGTACCCGGATTGCTCGAGCGATGCAGAATGCGCCACTGCCGGCGGAAGCTGCGACACGGACGCGGGTCACTGCCTGGGCCAGGAGAACGTCTGCCAAAACGACCGCGACGGCGACCAGATTCCAGACGGCTCGGACAACTGCCCGAATGACGCCAACACCAACCAGGCCGACGCTGAAGGTGACGGCGTGGGCGATGTCTGCGACAACTGCCAAGGCGTTGACAACCCGACCCAGGACAACTCAGACGCCGATTCCATGGGCGACGCCTGCGACAATTGCCCGGCCACGGACAACCAGACACAAGACAACTCAGACGCCGATTCCATGGGGGACGCCTGCGATAACTGCCCGACCACAGACAACCAGACACAAGACAACTCAGACGCTGATTCCATGGGCGACGCCTGCGACAATTGCCCGACCACAGACAACCAGACACAAGACAACTCAGACGCCGATTCCATGGGGGACGCCTGCGATAACTGCCCTAACGACGACAATGAAGACCAAGCCGATAACGACAGCGACGGTCAGGGAGACGTCTGCGACGCAGACGACGATGATGACACGGTGCTTGACGACGGCGACGGCAGCGGCACCGAGGGCGACTCCAAGTGTCCCGACGGGGTAACAACCGCCTGCGATGACAACTGCCCGCTTACATCCAACCCGACTCAGGTAAACAGCGACGCGGACAGCTTCGGCGACGCATGTGACAACTGCCCCCTGGTCGACAACGAGGATCAAACCGACACCGACAGCGACGGCATCGGCGACGCCTGCGAGTGAGGCATGAACGAGATAGATGAAAAAACGAAGGGCGCCGGTTCCTACCATAATATTGTCAGCCAGGAGATTTCCTTCTCCAGGGCCACCGGCTACGACAAGGAGAAGACCGCCGTGGTTCCTCTTGCCCAGCTTGCACGCCTCGAAGAAGAGCGCCTGCGCAAGCAGGAAATCGACGACCGCTGGCAACCGGAGGACGAGACCAGCCGGAACATGGTCATACCCGTGGGAGAGATCATCGACGTGCTCAGGGCGGCCCGCAGCGTCGAGGAGGTCGCCGGCGTGCTTGTGGAGATGGTGGCCAACCTTGTTCCGCGAGTGTTGCTGCTCTGGGAGCGCAGGGGCACCCTATACGGTTTCGCCTCCCGGGGGATGGGGCTCGAAGAGGTCAAACTGCTGACAATCGAACTGCCCAGGTCGTTTCTGCGCGATCTAACCTGCCTGAACCTCGAGCTCGACAGCTTTCGCGGCCCGCCCCGCATGACCGAGATGGTTGAACGCTTCTACGAGATCCTCGGCGGCCGCCCGCAGGAGATAATGGTGCTGCCGGTCTACGTGACCAGCGATGATCGCTGGATCTTGTACGGGGACGCGCTCGATCAGCCGCTGCCCATGTTCGAGCTGCGCCTGGTGGAAGTTATCGTCTCGCGCGCCGGAGCTCGGGCCGACCTGCTTCTGGAAGGCAAGAAGTGGTGATTAGGCGCGGCGTGCTTCGTGCGGCGTGCGGCGAAAAAGATCACTTGTCACGATGATACGTCTTTGCAAGCATGTGCGGGAGCAATGGTGGTAACATGGGTTACCACGCAAGTGGATCGGTCATGGCTGGTGCCCGAATTTGACCTAACCAAGCCCTTGCCATATAATGGTAAATTGGTGTTTTTTCCAGGGAAATAGATGGCATTCAGGCCCACAGCTTTCGGCAAGTACGTGCTTCTGAAGCGCATCGCGATTGGAGGCATGGCCGAGGTATTTCGCGCCAAGGCCTTCGGGGCCGAGGGCTTCGAGAAACTCGCCGCCGTAAAACGCATGCTGCCGCACCTGTCCAATGACAGCCAGTTCGTTGACATGTTCATCAACGAAGCCAAGCTGGCGGCCAACCTGAATCATGCCAACATCGCGCAGATCTACGACTTCGGCTGCATCGACAACCTCTACTTCATCTCCATGGAATACATCCACGGCAAGGACATCGCGGACATCATCCGGGTTCTCAGGGAGAGGAACCTGACCACGCCGCTCGAGCTGGCCTGCCATGTGTTCATCGACGTACTCAACGGCCTCGACTATGCACATCGCCTGAAAGACGCCTACGGCAACCCGCTGGGGCTGATCCACCGGGACATGTCCCCGCACAACGTCCTTCTCTCCTACGAGGGAGAGGTGAAGCTGGTCGATTTCGGGATCGCCAAGGCCGCCTCCAGCACGGTTCACACGACCGGGGGCGTGCTGAAGGGCAAGTACTCGTACATGTCCCCCGAGCAGGCACACGGCATGGCTCTCGATCACCGCTCGGACATATTCTCGCTGGGAATCTGCTTCTTCGAGCTGTTGACCTTGACCAAGATGTTTCACGCAGAAAGCGACCTGGGAGTGCTTGAGAAAGTCAGGGAAACCAGTTTTCCCCGGCCGTGCGAGGTCAACGAGAACATTCCCGAGGAGATCGAGGACATCATCCTCAAGGCGCTCGAGAAGAACCCCGATGATCGTTACGCGACGGCGGGCGAGTGGCGCGATCGGCTCGAACGCTTCCTCTTCGAGCGTAACCTTCATTATTCCACCTCCTGGCTGGCCAGTTTCATGCGCGAGATCTTCAGGGAAGAACTCGATCGCGAGGATGCGGATTTTATCGAGGAAGCGGAAGTCGTCCAGAAGCTGCGCTCCGAAGCGCGCCGGGCCGCCAGGATCGAGTACTCCCCCCTGGCAGGCAGCGACACGGTCGTCATCAATAAGGGCACCGGTGACTCGAGCGAGGATTTCATGGACGGCCCCGGCGAACGGGAAACGCAGGAAGCCAAATCATATTCCGGTGACACTTTCACCAGGGAGCGCCTGCAGGAAGAGCCGGACGAGTCGGACGAACCGTTGGAGGTTCCCGCTGACGAGGTAATAGAGGTAGGCGAGGAAGAGATCGAAGAAATCGAAGGCGATGATGACGACGAGTATCTCGAGACGGCAAAGATGGAGCGTCCCGACCCTGCTCTTTTCAGAAAATTCGCCGGCGATTTTGATGTCGGGCGAAAACGGCGCTCGGTCGTTCCGTCGCTTGCGCCGATTCGCGAGGTACGCGGACCGGACTTTGACGACACCATCGATGATTCCTTCTCAGACAGCGGGGCGGATACCGACAAGCACAAGCGTGACGAACTACGCTTCCTGCTGGACTCCACGGAACCAGAGCGCTCCAATAGCGCGGCCCATCCGCTCGCGACGCTCGATTTCGAAAAGAACCGCTCCACCGTTCCAGAGGGCAAGCAGGGCTACGTTTCCAAGGGCCCGCTGACCGAGCGCGATGCGACACCTTTCGACGGTTCGCCACCAAAAGGCTTTCCATTCGGCATTCTCTTCACCATCCTTTTGGTTGCCGTTGTGGCCGGGGGCCTGGCCGCCTTCTACCTGCACTCGGGCCAAGGTACCGAAAAGGATGCCATCGACGGCGGGTCCAACCCGTCGCTCCTGGGAAACCTCCCCGAAAGACACGCCATCGACGCGGGACGTTCCAGCATCAAGACGCCGGCGGACGATGACAAGCCCGCCAGTCTCAAGCACCTGGCCGCGCCGGACGCCGGGCAGACAGAGCGGGCCGTGGCCAAGGATGACGCCGGCGGCCTGGTCTCCGGAAAGGACGGGGGCACCGCGGATACCAAGGCAAGCACCAAGAAACATTCCGCGACACCCGGGGTGGCCGTCAAGAAGAGCACCACGACCTCCAGGAATGTCAAGAAAAAACAAACCTCGACCAGGCGCAAGCGCACCAAGCGGCAAAAACGCAGGCGAAACAAAGTGGCTTCCAGGCCCGTGCGCACGGAGAGCGGTTTCGGCAAGGTGGATGTGGGCATTTCCGGCAGTTGGGCTTACGTGTACATCGACGGCGAAAAAATACGTGCCACACCTCTATTCAACTACAGCATCAAGGCGGGCCGTCACGTGATCGAGCTGAAAAACGTCGATAACAACCTTATTCGCCGCTGGCGCGTGAGAATCCGCGCCGACAAGAAGTTGAAGCTTCTTCACCAGTGACAGCCAGACCGCGAGGCGCCGGAGTTGAGCGAGGAAGCCACCAAAGAATTCGAACGTCTCCCGGAGGCCGTCACTCAACGGACCCTGTTCGTCTCGGATAAGCAAGACTTCAAACTGCTTCGCGCCAGCAAGCTGGTCATCGTCAAGGGCGATCAGGCCGGACGGGAACTGCTGGTCGAGCGGGAACGGGTGACCATCGGGCGCTCCAGTGTCTGCGACATGGTGATCGTCGACGGATCGGTCTCGGGCATTCACTGCGAAGTGCTGACCACGCCGCGGGGTCACCTGCTGAGTGACCGCGAGAGCACCAACGGTATTTTCATGCTCGGTCACCGGGTGCGGCAGGTGTTTCTGCGCCCCGGCAGTGAGTTCCAGGTGGGCAACAATCTGATCCGTTTCGAATCGCTCAACACCATGGTCAAGATCCCGCTCAGTACCCACGATCACTTCGGGCGGGCGCTGGGACACTCGGTGAAGATGCGCGAGATCTTCGCCGTGCTCGAGAAAGTGGCCGCCTCGGACCTGAGCGTGCTGCTGCGCGGGGAGACAGGCACCGGTAAGGAGTTGTTGGCTGCGGGCATTCACTCGTACTCGCTGCGCAAGAACCGGCCCTTAGTCGTGCTCGATTGCGCGGCCGTCCCGCCGAACATCATCGAAAGCACCCTCTTCGGCCACGAAAAGGGGGCCTTCACCGGGGCCGAACAAACCAGGCGCGGCGTGTTCGAAGAGGCGCACGGGGGAACCCTGTTCATCGACGAGGTGGCCGAGCTCGACCCGTCGCTGCAGCCGAAACTGCTCAGGGTGCTGGAACAGCACGAGTTGCAGCGTGTGGGAGGCGTGCGTCCGATCAAGGTGGACGTACGCATCGTGGCGGCCACGCACCGAGACGTGCGCGCCCTGGTCGACAAGGGGCTGTTTCGCGAAGATCTCTTCTACCGACTGTCGGTCGTCGAGGTCGCTATACCCGCCCTGCGGGAGCGCCCCGAGGACATCCCTTTACTGGTACGGCGCTTTCTCGAAGAAGCCACCTCTTACGGGATCGCCGCCGGGCAGACGCCCGGTCAGATCGACAAGGAGGCGCTTTTATTGCTGCAGTCGCACTCCTGGCCGGGAAACGTCAGACAACTATACAATGTCCTGGAGCGCGCCGTTCAACTCGGCGAGGGCCCCTCCATCCAGAAGCAGGATCTGCAGCTGGAAATTGCCGCTTTAGAAGATCGAGCCCACTGGCGCGTAGATTGGCGGATGCCCTACAAAGAGGCCAAGGCGCGGCTGGTAGAGCAGTTCGAACGCCGTTACCTGGCCGGCCTGATGGACGAAGTCGATGGCAATCTGTCGCGCGCCTCGCGCGAGGCAGGTCTGGCCCGTCATCACATCAGAAACCTGTGCCGCAAGTACAACATCGCTTGCGGTGCCGACAAGTAGGCGTTCGCCAATTTACGGCCTAATTCGCTTTTCTTGACCACAAACACTCGTCTCGATAATATATTTTCCGGGAGGTTGGCGGAATCTTGATTTATCGGCATTTACCTGTTGTTCTCGCGCTGGCGAGTTTATGTTGCTTTCCGACACGGGTTGCTTTTTCGCAAGCGGCTTCTACGAAGGCATTCGTAACCGTACTGCCCCTGCCGGCCCGGGATATTTCCCCACCCTTGCAAGACCAGATCCTGACTTCCGTGGCCCGGCAAGTTCGCGCGCAGTGTGCGGCCCGCGTACTCAGCGGGCGGGCGGTGGGGCGCGCCGTCTGGGGAACCCTGGGCAGCGGCTTGGAAGAAGCCTCGATGCGCTTCAACTCGAAGGTGTCCGAGGGCCGACGGGCTTACCAGACGCTACAGATCGCAAGATCGCTCAAGGCCATGCGCGAGGCCGACAAGCACCTCGTTTTCTGCGGCCCGGAGATCCGCGACGGCCAGTTGCTGGTCGATTCCAAGCTGTACGCCGGGCTGTCCCTTCTGGCTCAGGGCGCCCGGGACAAGGCGTTGGCCGAGTTCAGGCAGGCCGTCGCCTATGACAACGACTTCAAGCTCTCGGCTCGAAAGTTTCCACCCGACGTCGTTCAGGCCTTCAACGCCGCCCGGCAGCAGCTCTTGTCGGGCAACCCGACGTCGGTCACCTTTATCTCCAAGCCTGCCGGCGCGAATGTCTACATCGACGGACGCAGCCGCGGTGTCACTCCGCTTCAGGGCCTGAAACTCTATCCCGGGCGTCATTTCATCCGCCTCGATCAAGAGGGTTACTCGGCCTGGACGCTGAACCTGCCCGACGGCGTGCCCCCGGCCCAGATCAAGGCGCTCATGGTCCCCTTGTGGTCGGGAGACGCGCCCGAAGATCTGCTCGGGGCGGCCATCGCCAACGATCAACCGGGCGAGCCGATTCTCGCGCAACTCAGGTTGCTTTCCGGGTTCTTCCGGGCCGACGCCCTGGTGCTCATTTCGATCTCGCGCGAGGGACGTGACTACCATGTGGGCACTCGCCTTTTCGTTGTACGGCCGGAGACTGTCTCGCGCGCGAGGCTCTTCAACCTGGGATCGGATCGGTCCGCTTTCGAGCGCAAGGTCCGCGGAGTGGTCAGCACCATGCGCGCCCTGCGCAAGATCTCCGGGCGGCAAGGCGTGGCCGCCAACGTCGTGCCCGTCGAGCGCCATGATTTTTTGCCGGACGATCACTCCGGCTCCGGCGGCTCGAACAACGCCGGCGGATCGGGCGGCGGCAAGACAAGCTGGTACACAAGTTGGTGGTTTTGGACGGCCGTGGGCGTTGCCGCCGCCGGCGCGGCCACGGGGCTTTCACTGTGGCTCATCAGGCCCGAGAGCCACTGGACTCTGGTGGTCCAGCCCAACTAGTTCGGACGAGGCCACCAGCTGTCTCTGGATTTGGATGAACGGTGTGTTATTCAAGATTGCCTTATGCTGGATTTTCGTCGCCGCGTTTTCCGGATGCGGGGAAGAAAATGCAACGGCGGTCTTGACGCTGGTCGCCGGGCAGGATCATCTTCCTTGCCTGGGCGTACGCAGGCTCAGGATAACCGCCTTCAGGAACGAGGTGGACGGGCGCAGCGCCGAGGTGTTTGGTGAGTACTACGACATCGACGGAGGCTGCAACCTGCCGGCCGGCCTGCCGCTTGAAATCGCCGACTTGACCTACGGCAGCCGCATGTGGGTTCAGGTAGAAGGGTTCGACTCGAGCCGCAAGCGCCGCATGTGCATGGGACAGACGGAAGTGCTCTTGGCGGATGAAATAAAGGGCGGCGATCTCGGCCAACTGACCATCGAGCGCGAGCGTATCGGCGGCGGTTACGCCGTGGGCACGCTGGTCATCCCGGCCTTGCCGGGAATCGACGGCCTGGGCCAGATCGACGAGCTGATCTTCAACGTCAACTACGGCACGATCAACAAAATCAACACGATCAACGGATCGTTCGCGCTCAAGCCCGGCAAGAACTGGGGCGAAATGAAATTCGTGCTTTCCAATATGTTGCAGCGCCTAGACAACAAAATCATGATCGTGGCATATACGGGTAACTCGCCCATGGGCACCTGGGAACAGACCGGCTTTGACATCGCAGAGGGTCAAATGTTCATTGACTTGAGCCCGGAGTTCGAAAATTGATCGCCCGTCTTGCCATGATCGTAACGTCCGTTGTGTTCGTCTGCGGCTGCGGCGGGTCCGACCCGCAGGTGTGGTTGCAGATCGAGGAGGACGGATCGCTTCCTTGCCTGGGCGCCTCGCACATGCGGGTCGAATTGCATGCCCCCAACAATGACTCTGCTAACTTCATCTTTGACGAGTTCGGCCTCTTCTTCGACACCGAAAATTTCAAGTGTGTCGTCAGGGGAGGCTTCAGCTTTCCAGACTTGCCGCTGGGCTCGGATTTCTCGCTGGAGATGAGCCTTTCGGATTCGACCACCGAGGACAAGGGCATCCTCTCCCGAGGCACGAGCGTTTCTTTCAGCGTCTCGTCCGGGTCGCCCACCCAGGAGGTGACCATCAGCCTCTACCGCACGCCGGGCGTGCAGCAGGGCAGCCTGGTGGTTTACAAGCCGGACGATTGGAACAACGTCTCCGGTATACAAATTCTTCAGTTCAGGATAACCAAGGACGGAGAAACCACCCCAGCCCGGGCCTACTACCTGACATTCGATCCTGTCAGCTGTCCCGATCCCTTCCCGCTGGTGATCTCGAACCTTCCCGCCCCGATTGATATGGAGATGTACAACTTCACCCTGGAGGGCCTGGACGGCCAGCAAAACGTGCTTCGCGCCTGGAGGAGTATGGTGGGACTCCAGGCGGGATTCCTGTCGTTTCTGTCGCACCTGTCCGGCTGATTGAGGATACGGCGCCTACACCCTGCGAACCAGGTGTTGCATAACCACTTGCCCCGCTGGTGGTGTAGTGCTCGCAGGGTGCTAGGGGATCTTCTTGATCACCTTGCTGGTCTTGCCGGCGACGATCTTTACCGAGATATTCAATGTCTTGCCGGTCTGGGTCTTGAAGGTGATCTTGTGGGAACCGGCTGCAAGAGATAGCTTCTTGTTGGCCGGAATGGGGGTTGACAGGCCGGTGTCCTTGCCGTCGATGAACACCCGGGCCCAGGGAGTGGTGTTGGCTATCAGGAAACCTTGACCACCCCCGGCCGGGGCCGGGGCCTTGGCCCCCTGCCCTGATTTCTTTTCCAACTTGGCGACAACCGTCACCTGCTTGCTCCCGGAAAGCTTGAGCCCCTTGAAATAGGGCTTGTAGCCGGGCTTCTTGAGCACGATGAAATAGTTTCTTGATGGCTTGAGGCCCGAAAACGACATGGGGGTCTTGCCCGACTTCTTGCCGTTGAGCAAGATCTCGGCTCCCGGCGGAGTGCTCTTGACCACGATGCTCGGCCCGTGCTTATGGACAGCGACTTTTTTCCCATGCCCTGTTTTCTTGGTGACCTTTCCCCGGACTCGACGCCGAGAAATCTTTTTGCACGCCCTATCAACAGCCTTGGCCACTTTCACCGGTTCCTTGACCGGCTCTTTCACCGGCTCTTTTGCCGGTTCCTTGACCGGCTCTTTCACCGGTTCTTTGACCGGCTCTTTGACCGGCTCTTTCACCGGCTCTACGACCGGCTCTACAACCGGCTCTACAACCGGCTCTACAACCGGCTCTACAACCGGCTCTACAACCGGCTCTACGACTGGCTTTGTAACTGGCTTTGTAATCGGTTCTGTGACCGGTTCTGTCTCGTCAGCCATGCCCGGGCGAATAACCAGGAAATAACTGATCACACCGGCTACCAGTATTCCTGAGACGAATGCCAAAATAGCGCCAAACGATCCGCCCTTCCTGGGCGGCAACTCGGGGGCTCCGCGCAACGGCTCTGTGCCGGTTTTCCCTTTTCGGGGATATGCCCGCTTGGGCGCCCGCTGACCCATGCGCGTACTGGCCGCCTTCGGGCGCGGTCCCGCGCCTCCCGGGCGCCGGGGCCGATCTTGCTCCACGCGAGCCGGCCGATCGTCCATCGTTTGCTTGGCGCTTGGCTCCGGCGCCGACCGGACGTTTTCTTGCGCTTCCAGGAACAGGCCGGGCACCACCATGGTGGCTTCTTCCCCGGCGTTCACTTCGACCAGGGCGGAGGGTCTTTCGGGAACGGGCGCCGGGGTCGAAGTCTCGTCCGAGGAAAAAACCACCGTGGCCTTTGCACCCTCTGCCCCGGCTTGTTCCGATAGATCCGGGATTCGGTCTTGACCCCGGTCGTCTCCGGGTGCCTGGTTCTCGTCCAGGGCCGCGTCCATCCAGGGATAACCCTTGCGGCGGTAGATGGCCAGGCGCTCGTTCTCTTCGGCTATCTTTTTGGAAAAAGTGTCGCGCATGAACGCGGCCAGGCTCTTGGTCGTGATCAGCGATCCGTCCTCGAGCAGGAAGCTGGAAAGATCTTCCTGCATGTCCGCGGGCCAGTCGTAGCGCTCTTCGGGCTCACGGGCCAGCGCGCGCATGACAATTTTCTCGAGCTCTCCCGGTATCTTGCGGTTGTAGGTGGTCGGGGGCGTGATGATCGCGTTGCGCACTTTTTCCAGCGTCCCGAAGTCGCTCTCGCCCCCGAAGAGGCGCTCGCCGGTCAGCATCTCGTAGAGCAGAATACCCACCGAGAAGATGTCCGAGCGATGATCGAGCGGCATGCCGCGTACCTGCTCGGGTGACATGTACCCGAACTTGCCCTTGAGGGTGCCGGCGGTGGTGCGTCCCATGCGGTTCTGCGCCTTGGCAATGCCGAAGTCGATCAGCTTGACGCCGCCGTCATAGGAAACCAGTATGTTGCCCGGGCTGACGTCCCGGTGGATGATGTTCAGGCTGTTGCCCGTCGAGTCGGTCTTGCGATGCGCGTAGTCGAGCCCTTCGCAAACGCGGCTGATTACCAGCACCGCCAGCGGGATCGGCATCTTCTTCTTGTTCTGCGTCATGTGCTCGTAAATCTTGGACAGATCCTTACCCTGGATGAACTCCATGGCGATGAAGTAGTCGTTGCCCTCCTTGCCCAGTTCGTTGATCTGCGCGATGCAGGAATGGCTGAGGGTCGAGGCGATGCGGGCCTCGTCGATGAACATGGTTATGAATTCCTGGTCTTCGGCCATGTGCGGCAGGATTTTCTTAATAACCAGCAGGCGTTCGAAGCCGGCGGCGCCGAAGGATTTGGCCAGGTAAACCTCGGCCATGCCGCCGATAGCCAGCTTCTCGAGCAGATGGTACTTGCCAAATGGCGCCGGTAGCTCCAACTCGTCCCTTCCTGTCCGCTATGACGCGCGAGAAAGCGCATTCGCCTTGTGCGCGGGAGTTTTTCCCGACTCCCGACCGGCAATAGTAGCATGAGATAACGGCTCCAGCAAGAAGCTGCATCATTCAAGCACATGGAAAACCTTGACATTACACGGATCAGCCCGTAGTTTCCGTGTCCGTGCCATATATAGTCCCAGGGGGCATAACAGTTTTTCGATCGCGGTAAGGCCATGAACTATAAAAAGACTTTGAACCTTCCCCGAACCGATTTTTCCATGCGGGCCGGATTGCCCAATCTCGAGCCGCGCCTGCTTACGCGCTGGAAGAAGCAGGATCTATATACCCAAATCCAGAAGCAGGGCGACGGAAAATCCGCAAGCTTCATCCTCCACGACGGTCCCCCTTACGCCAACGGCCACGTGCATCTCGGCACGGCGCTGAACAAAATCCTCAAGGACTTCGTGGTCAAGTCGCAAACCATGATCGGGCGCCGCGCACCATACGTGCCCGGCTGGGACTGTCACGGTATGCCTATCGAGCACAACGTCATCAAAGATCTCGGCCAGGCAGCCGGCTCGATGTCCAAGCTCGAGATACGCAAGCGCTGCAGGAAGTACGCCGAGCGTTTCCTGTCCGTGCAGCGCCGAGAGTTCATTCGCCTTGGTTGTTTCGGAGACTGGGATCACCCCTACATCACCATGAGCCGGCACTACGAGGCCGAGACGCTGGCCGCCCTGGGCGAATTGGTGGCGGCCGGCTTCGTCGAACGCGGCCTGAGGCCCATTCACTGGTGTCCCACATGCCGCACGGCACTGGCCGAGGCGGAACTCGAGTACCACGAACATACCTCACCGTCGATCTACGTAAAGTTCCCGGTGTGCCCGGACGACGAGAAGATCAGGGAACTCGGACTGGATCCGCAAATGACCTCCGTTCTGATCTGGACGACCACGCCCTGGACGATCCCTGCCAACCTGGCCATCGCCCTGCACCCCGAGTTCGGTTATTCATTCGTACGGGTTGGAGACGAGGTCTTGCTGCTGGCTCGCGATCTCATAGAGCCCGTGCGGCAGGCCCTGGGCTGGGGCGAGATCGAAACGCTGCGCGAGGTCGGCGGGCGCCAACTCGACGGCATGCGCTGCAGGCATCCACTTTACGAACGTGACTCGTTGGTCATCCTGGCCGATTACGTCACCCTGGACGCGGGCACCGGCTGCGTGCACACCGCCCCGGGCCACGGGGCCGAGGACTTCGAGTCCGGCAGAAAATACGGCCTCGAGATACTCTCACCGGTCGACGACGCGGGCCGCTTCACGCACCAGGTGCCCGATCTCGAGGGCCGCGGGGTGTTCGAGGCCAACGAGGTGATCAACGAGCGCCTGCGGGCTTCCGGCCACCTGGCGGGGTTGCAGGCGATCAGCCACTCCTACCCGTTCTGCTGGCGCTGCAAACAGCCGGTCATCTTCAGGGCCACCGAGCAGTGGTTTTTGAACGTCGACAGCAACAATCTTAGGCAGCGGGCGCTGGCCGAAATAGACAAGGTGCGCTGGATCCCTTCCTGGGGCCGCCTGCGAATCTTCAACATGGTGGAATGCCGCCCCGACTGGTGCCTCTCGCGGCAACGGGCCTGGGGCGTTCCCATCCCGGCCCTGCGCTGTACGAGCTGCTCGCGTTCCATCCTGCGGGCGGAGGTTATCGAGAAGGTACGAACGCTGGTCGCCGAGCGGGGCACCGACGTCTGGTACGAAGAACCGGCGGCAAACTTCTTGCCCGCGGATTTCGTCTGCCCCGAGTGCGGCGGGCGCGAATTCGAGAAGCAAGAAGATATCCTGGACGTCTGGTTCGACTCCTCGGTCAGCCAGCGGGCCGTGCTGGAACATCGCCCGGAACTCGCCTGGCCATGCGATATGTATCTCGAGGCCACCGATCAGCATCGCGGCTGGTTCCAGGTTTCGCTCTTGACCGCAATCGGGACGCGCGGGGCGGCTCCCTACAGGCAGGTGCTGACGCACGGGCTGATCCTGGACGAGTCGTCCAAGAAGATGAGCAAGTCGCTCGGCAACGTCGTGGCGCCGGACGAGGTGATCGAAAAGTACGGAGCCGACGTGCTGCGGCTGCTGATCTCCTCGGTGGACTACACGGCGGACATCGCTTTTTCACGCTCGCTACTCGAGCCCGTTGCCGATGCCTATCGCAAGATTCGCAACACCCTGCGTTTCATGTTGGGCAACCTGAGAGATTTCGATCCGTCCCTGGCTCTGCCCGAAGCCGATCTCGAACAGGCCGACCGCTGGATCCTGGCCAGGATGCGCGAGTGCGCCGGGCGCATCCGCGAGGCCTACAGCAACTACCAGTTTCACGTCATTCATCACTTGCTGCTCGACCTGTGCACCGTCGACCTGAGCGCTTTCTACATGGACATCGTCAAAGACAGGCTCTACGTCGCCGCCCCCGACGACAAGACCCGCCGCGCCGCCCAGACCACGCTTTACAGCCTGGCCGTCGATCTTCTGGCGATGCTGGCCCCGGTGCTGTCTTTCACCACCGAAGAGGCATGGGGACACTTGCCCGCGGACGACAGGCGCCCGGCCTCGGTGCACCTGGCCGAGTTGCCCGCCGGAGAGGCGATCGAGAACGACGACAGGCTGCTCGAGCGCTGGGCGCGCCTGCGCAGGCTCAGGGCCGAGATGCACAAGGCCCTCGACGCGGCCCTAAAAGCGGGCCGCGTGCGCTCGAGCCTGGACGCCCGCATATCCATCCAGGCCGAGGGCGATATTCGCGAGTTTCTCGAGTCATTCGGAGAAACGCTTACCGACTTACTGAAAGTGGCCGGCCTCGAATTCGTCGAGCAGACAGGCACTCAGGCCTTCGAGTCCGGCGACATCAGCGGACTGAAGATCGACGTCAGTGCGGCCCCCGAAGAGAAATGTGCCCGATGCTGGAACCGGCGTTCCGACGTCGGCAGCGACGTTGAGCGGACCGATCTGTGCGCGCGCTGCATCGACGTGCTAGACAGGCTCTGATGCCGCAAACTGCGCGGCACAAGCTTAATCAGAGGTAACCCTGTGGTGATACAATTCGTTGAACAAATTTCAAGTTTCGCGTCAAAAAGCAGGGCTTGCCGCGAGCGTGACGAGAGGTTTGCGTGAAATTTCCCGTTCTCAAAGGCAAGAACCTGATTCTGGCGCTGACCGTCCCGCTGGTGGTCGCAGCCGATCAGATCACCAAAATGCTTGCGGCCGCCAACCTGAAGCCGCTGTTCTTCGAGGCCGATCCATCGGCGCGTTACATTACCGTGATCGATGGTTTCTGGCGATTCAAGTACGCCGAGAACACCGGAGCCGCCTGGGGATTGTTTCGCAGCACCGATGCATCCTTTCGCGTGCCTTTCTTCATCATCGTCTCGCTCTTGGCGATCGGCTTCATTCTGTGGTTCTTCAAGCGCCTAGAAGCGCGCCAGCGGCTGCTTCCGCTGGCCGTCTCGCTGGTGCTGGGCGGCGCCTTGGGAAACCTGATCGACCGCATCTACATGGGCAAGGTGATCGATTTCATCGAGTGGTACGTCAAGTTCGACAAGCCGCTCGACCTCGGCCTGTTTACTATTTCGGCCGGTGAAAAACACTGGCCGACCTTCAACATCGCGGACGCCGCCATCAGCGTCGGAGTTATTCTACTAGTGATCGAAATGTTCGCTGCCAAGAAGAAGGACGAACAAGCCGAGTGAGTTAGGCAGATCCGCGATGCGCCCCTGGCTCTTCCACATAGGTGACATCGGCGTCCCCGCCTATTGGGCAATGACGCTTACGGGATTCATTGCCGCCGTATACCTCAGTTTTCGCCTGGCGCGCCGGGCGGGGATCGATCCGCGGCTGATCCTCGATCTAGATTTAATCCTTCTGGTAGTTGGCGTATTCGGCGCACGCCTGATGCACGTGTTGGTCGAGGACGATCCGCTCAATCGCGGCCGGCGCATTCTATTTCACTACCTCGATCACCCCGCCGACATCTTCAAACTGTCGAATGGGCTAGTCTTCTACGGCGGCCTGATTGCCTGTATTCCCGTCGCGATATGGTACCTGCGCCGCAAGAAGATTTCGCTGCCCGTGGCCGCAGACATCTACTCCGTCTGTATTCCCCTGGGGCTTTTCTTCGGGCGCCTGGGGTGCTTTCTGGCAGGCTGCTGTCACGGCACGCCCACCGATCTGCCGTGGGGCGTGACATTCAGCGATCCCCAGAGCCTGGCCCGCCCGCTGGGAGTTCCGCTGCACCCGACCCAGCTCATCAGCGCCTCTTACGCTCTTACGCTGTTTGTCATCTTGTGGTTGCTCAATCGCCGCCCGCGACACGGTCAGGTGTTCTTGTCCTTCGTTGTGCTTTACGGAAGCGGCCGCTTCTTGATAGAGTTCCTGCGCGGCGACAACCGGGGCATGTACTTCGGCTGGCTCTCATCTTCTCAGGTCGTGTCACTTTTCCTGATAGCCGCCGGCGGTGTGTTTTTGGTGATCGCCAAAAGGCGCATCAGGCGCGAAAACAAGGCAGGCGTATAGACATGTACCCGGTTCTGTTCTCCTTCAGGTTTCCCGAGTTCTCAGGCCGGCTGGGCTGGATCGAGATCGTTCTGACGGTTGTCGCCATGTGTGGCCTGTTTCTCTGGCGCAGGCGCAGCCCGTATTTCTCAGCGACCGGGTTTTTGTTGGGCATGGCCGTCTACGCCGGGCTGCGCGCCTTGGTTTGGCACGCCGGGGCGGGCTACCACTTTCAGCTTCACACCTACGGGCTGCTGATAGCCACGGGATTCGTCCTGGGCATCTTGCTGGCGGTGCGCCGGGCGCAGCGCGAGTTTCTCGACCCCAACATGATTCTGGATCTTTCGTTCTGGATCCTGGTCGCCGCCATGGTCGGCAGCCGGGTGTTCTATATTATTGTCAACATCAACGACTATATTGCCGATCCGCTTTCGCTTCTGAAAATCTGGACTGGCGGGTTGGTCTTCTACGGCGGCTTCATCGGGGCGGTCGCCACGTCGTGGTACTTCTGCCGCCGAAAGGGAATTTCCTTTCTGCGCATCTCCGACGTGATGATTCCCTCGGTGGCCCTGGGTCACTTCTTCGGCCGCCTGGGCTGCTACTCGGCCGGTTGCTGCCACGGGTCGGCCACGGGTTCGAATTTCTTCGGGTCGATCTACACGGCCCCCGGTACGGTGGTGGCCCACTCGCACCTGCTGAACATCCCCATCCACCCCACACCGTTGTACGAGGCCCTGGGCGAGCTTTCGATCTTCGGCATCCTGATCTGGCTGCGCAAGCGCAAGCGCGTAAACGGACAACTGCTTGCCGCCTGGCTGATGATGTACCCGGTCTGGCGCTTCATGACCGAGATGTTCCGCGGCGATATAGAGCGAGGGATCTTGTTTCCGATAGACCTCTTCGGCGACTCGATGCCGGATCTGCTCTCTACCAGCCAGGTAGTCTCGGTGGGCCTGCTGGGGTTGGGGATCTTCATGTGGATGAAGCTGCGAAAAGGTATAGCGGACAGGCGCGTGTAAGCGAATCACTAGCGTGAATAAAGGGGTGCGGGAAGGAGCCATCTGGCTCCTTCCCCCCGGCAATCGTCTGGTCCGGGTTGCCCCTTGTTACTAAATTCACTTGGTGCGAGTGGTCTTCTTGCCGATCAAGTTGCGGATCTCGCCGCGCAGGCGGTTGATCTTGCGGGTGATGGACTGGATGTCGGTCTTGGTGGCCACCCCGATCGTCGCAAACGCCTTGTTGCCCACGTCGGTCGAGAACTTCTCGACTTTCTTGCGAATGGGTGTGATCTTGTCGTAGGTGCCGGTAATTGTCTTTCGCGCCTCGCCCTCCCAGGTGGTCAGCTTCTTCTGGGCCCCGCCGACGATCTCCTGGATTGCCTTGGGCATCTTCTCGATCTGTACCAACTGCATCTTCCACCTCCTGTTTTTCGCCGTGTTTATCGGCGTCTTTGCTTTCAAACTGTAAAACTCCGGTTCTTGGTAACGCTTCATGTTTCGCAATCTAACGCGTCGCGTTACGGATGTCAAGGGGAAAATGACGCGCCGCGCAAAATAATATTTGCCCTGGGTCATTTTCGACCCCTGGCGCCCCGGCCGATAAATTGTTATTTTATAGCTCACTGAGAAAATTACCGGGAGGTTCTCATGAGCAAATTGTTTTTCATGATCGTATCGGTGGGCATCTGTCTTCCATCCATGCAGGCGAGTCCGGCCGGATCCTCCGGGATCGCATCCCAGTACAAGGCAAACCTAAACCAGGATGTCTGTCGGGCGATGACCCGCGCTGCCGATTTTCTGGTGGCGGTCCAGAAGCCGGCAAAGCTCGGAACGGTAGGCTGGTCTTGGCAGGTCAACCAGGGCCCGGTTTCCGGAAATGTCGCCGGGCTGGCAGCCATGTCGTTGCTTTCTGCGCACTCGACCTCGGGAGGGAAGACCTACCTCGCTGCGGCTCGCAGATACGCTGACGGCCTGGTGGCCGGGAAGGGCTGCTGGTCGCTCGCCAACCTGCCTTACAAGGCGGATGTTCAGTTTCTCGCCAGCCTGGCAAGCGCCACCGGTGAGACGCGCTACCGCGACACCGCCCTGGCCGCTTTCGAGTTGATCCGCGCACGCTCACCGGACGGAGCGCGCGAGGTCGTCCGTATAGCCGCCGGCCGTGCGAAGACGCCCGCCTTGCTGGGCTTCGACGCGGCGTTGGGAATCAGGGCCGCGACTGCTGTTTCTGCCAGGCGTTATGCATACCAGATGGCGGACGCGGTACTTCAACGACTTGCCGATTGGTACCGGCCGAAGGAAAGCCCGCGTTTTTCGCTGGTGTCCGGAGCGGCTTTAACCGAGGCGCTCGACGATCTCGACGCCGGTCACTATCGTAAGTACATCGATCGTTTCAGGGCCGATTTGCAAAAGACGCAGCAGCCCAACGGCGCCTGGCTCTCGAACGAGACCCAGCCTGTCGCATATGCCGTCATGGCCCTGGCCGGGGGCAACCCGGCCCAGCGGGCAGCCGGCCAAAAGGGCATCGACTGGATCAAGTCCACCATGCTCAAGAAGGGCTCGTACGCCGTCTACAACGATTTCATGCCGGAGCCGTTCGTCGGCCAGATCATCTCAGAAGTGCATGCCGAGGCGCTTTCGGCCCTGGCGTTGGCTTGCAAGAGCGATTGATCCGTCTCTTTCGGGAGCAACATGCGTTTCTGGCTGTCACTGTTGATTTCGACCAACGTCCACGTCTGGACTGTGGCGCTGGCTTCGCTCGCCTGGCCGCATTCCGATCCTGTTTTACCACCGGAACACATCGAAATGCGGATACTGAAACTCCCGGCCTTGCCTGAGCCCGGCGACGGAGGTGAAATCAAGAAGCGCCTGACCCGCATCACGCCTCACAGGCGATCCGTACCCACAGTGGAATACCGGGTGACAATTTCCAGGAGCAAACCTACTTCTTCTTCGGCACCTTCTGCGCCAAAGCATGACTTCGCCGCGGCGTTTTTTGCCGTGCCCTTGGGTACTGCCCCCGTCGAGAAGTCATCCAGCAGCGAATTCACGGGCCGTTGTGAGACTGCAATGCGGAATGTCGAGAGACCGACCGTGCCGCTTTCTGCGAACCCGGAAGGAGGCGTCGAGACAAGCCTGGAAGATCTAGTCGATCTCGATCCGGGCGGCGATCCTCGTCCATTAGTCGAGATCATCCAGGCGCGCATAAACGAAGTAGCGCCCTTGATCCATCGCACCTCGGGCCGTTGTCGCTACGAAGAGGGTACTATCAGGATGGACTTCCGCATCAGCCGTTTCGGATACATGGATGCTCACCGCTTCATCCGCACTTCCGGGCAGTCTTGCTTGAATATAGTGGCGGAAAAAGTCCTGCACATGGCCGAACCATACCCTTACGTGGCCGGCTGGGTGCCGGTCACCATCAAGTTCAGCATGTGATAATCAAGACTGGGCCGTAACCCGCTTGATATTGTACACCCCGATGCCTGTTGCCACGGGCTTGTCGGCCTCGCCGGGATGGTAGGCCTTCAGGTTGACCACGGCCACCTTGTTACCGGCCCGAATCACTTTCGCCTCTGCAATCAGGCGCTCCTTACGACCGGGGCGCAGGTAGTCCACCCGCAAATCCACCGTGCTGGCCCGCTCGGCAACATCCTGCAAAGACGTGAAGACCGCGGCGCCGCCGCAGGTATCCAGCAGCGCCGAGATGACGCCGCCGTGGAGGGCCGGCCTGAAGGGATCCCCGATGAACTCGTCGCGAAAAGGAACCTCCATACGAGCATCGCCGTCTCCAAGATGCGCGATCTTCATGCCCAGGAACTGGTTGAAGGGAATCTGCTGTTCCATGAACTGCTTGACGCTGTCTACAATATCTTCCGGAATCACTTTGCCTCCCGGCCAAGAAAAGAACACGTAAGCCAACCCATGGTCAAGGTCGCAGTTTCAGCAAAGTAATCGCGCGATCCCGTCGGATCTGAGATATCCAATGCGCGTAGGCCGCAAGCGGCTCCGGCTTTTCACGACCAGGCCATCCATCAACAACTTTTTGACATTTTCATCGGCTCCGGGATCTTCGAAAATCACGTTCAGGGCCACACCGTCCGCCGTGCGCATTCCCAGGGCAATTTTCTCCATTCGCGCCTGCCCGCTGTCGAGTTGCTCGAACCCCGCCAGCGGGCGCCGCCCTGACTCGATCGCCCGGCCATATTCGTCAAGGTCGCGCACGTTCCAGAGGCGCTTGTGGCCGTCAAAGGAGTGCGCCGCGGGACCAAGACCCAAGTAGGAAATCCGGCGCCAGTATTTCATGTTGTGGCGTGAGCGCAGCCCTTCGTTGCGTGCGTAGTTGCTTACTTCGTAGTGTATGTAGCCGGCCTGCTCGAGAATATCGGCCGTCTCTAGAAACTGTTCGGCCATTTCGTCTTCGTCCGGCAATTTCAATTTTCCCTGAGCACGCATCTCGTAAAAAGGCGTGCCCGAGGCAATCGTCAACGAGTAGCATGACAGGTGCTCGGGCTCGAAAGCCAGGGCAGCATCCAGGCTACGGCGCAGGCCGGCTCGATCCGATCCCGGCAGGGCGTGGATCAAGTCAAGCCCCAGGGCGGCGAAGCCCGCCCGGCGAATCTGTTCGATGGCCCGCCGCGCGCCGGATGCGTCGTGACGCCGGCCAAGCTTTTTAAGTTCGCCGTCATCGAAGGACTGAACGCCAAGGCTCAGTCGAGTAACGCCCGTGTCCCGAAGAACGTCAAGCAACTCGGGCCCGACGTCGGCCGGGTTCAGCTCGATCGTTATCTCCGGCTTGCCTGACGGACCTGGAGCCAGGAAGTTTTCCATAACGGCAAACAAACGTGCAAGCGCCCCGGGATCGAGTGAGCTAGGCGTGCCGCCGCCTATGTAGAGGCTATCGAAGGGGCCGGCGGCGGCGGCAAACAACTCGGCCTCGCGACAGACGGCATCCAGGTAGGCCGGCGCCTTTTGGGGAGCTACCCGCGAGAAGAAATCGCAGTAGGGGCACTTTTTTTTGCAGAATGGAACATGGACGTACAGGCCGGCGAGTTCGGGCAGTTCTTGCTCTCGTCCATCAGGAATCATCGTTTGTCTTCAGCACGGCCACGAAGGCGCTTTGCGGGATCTGCACCTGGCCCACCATTTTCATGCGCCTCTTGCCCTTCTTCTGCTTCTCCAAAAGCTTGCGCTTGCGGGAGATGTCGCCGCCGTAGCACTTGGCGGTGACGTCCTTGCGGAAGGGAGAAATGTTGGTGCGCGCGACGATGGTAGCGCCGACGGCCCCCTGGATGGCGATCTTGAACATCTGGCGCGGTATCTCTTCCTTGAGCCGCTGGCAGATCGCCAGCGCCCTCGTGCGGGCACGATCCCTGTGAACCATGGTGGCCAGGGCATCCACCGCCTCCCCGTTCACCAGGATGTCGAGCTTGACCAGGTCCGAGCGCCGGTAACCGGCCAGCTCGTAGTCGAACGAGCCGTAGCCCTGGGTGACGCTCTTGAGCTTGTCGTAGAAATCGAAGATAACCTCGGCCAGCGGCATATCGAAGTTGATCTCGATTCTCCCGGGCACGGGATAGGAGAAGCTGGAGTTTCCCCCGCGCCGATCGAGACAGAGCTGCATGACCGCGCCCATGTAACGTTCGGGGATCAGAATGGTGGTTCTGATGTAAGGCTCTTCAGAGAACTCGATCCGCGTGGGATCGGGAAAGTGGGCCGGGTTGTCCACCACAAACTGATCGCCGCCCTTGACCCCGAAGCGATAGCGCACCGACGGCATGGTCATGATGATCGACTGGTTGAACTCCCGTTCGAGCCGCTCCTGAACAATCTCGAGGTGCAACAGCCCCAAAAAACCGCAACGAAAGCCTTGCCCTAACGCCACCGAGCTGTCCTTCTGGTAGATTAAAGCGGCGTCGTTGAGCTTGTATTTCTCTAAAGAGTCCACCAGCGATGGATAGTCGTCCGTCGAGATCGGGTAGACCGACGAGAAGACCACCGGCTTGACTTCCTTGAAGCCGGGCAACGGCTTGGCCGCCGGCCGCTCGTCGAGTGTGATCGTGTCGCCGATACACACGTCGGAGACGGTCTTTATGCCGGCCAGCAGGTAACCCACGTCACCGGCGGTAAGGCGTTGAGCCGGTTCGCGCTTGAGGCGGAAGTGTCCTATCTCCTCGACTTCATGAACGGAGGCGTTGGACATGAAGCGAATGCTCTGCTTGCGATCCAGGGAGCCTGTCATCACCCGAAAGGAAACAACCGTGCCGCGGAAGGAATCGTAGTGGGCATCGAACACCAGGGCCGAAAGCGGCTCGTCCTCCCGCCTCTGCGGGCCGGGGATACGTTCGACGATGGCCGCGACGACGTCCTCGACACCCTGACCCGTCTTGGCCGAGCACAGCACGGCCTGGTCGGGATCCAGGCCCAGGTCGTGCTCGATCTGCACGCGCACCTGGTCGATGTCGGCCGCGGGCAGGTCGATCTTGTTGATCACCGGCACGATCACCAGATCATGCTCCAGGGCGGCGTAGAGGTGGGCCATGGTCTGGGCCTCGACACCCTGGGCGGCGTCGATCAACAACACTACGCCGTCGCAGGCGGCCAGGGCCCGGGAGACCTCGTAGGTGAAGTCGACGTGCCCGGGCGTGTCGATCAGGTTCAGCACGTAGGCGGTTCCGTCGGGGGCGGTGTAGGGCAGACTGACCGTGTTCGACTTGATGGTGATGCCCCGCTCGCGCTCGATGTCCATGTCGTCCAGGATCTGATCGCGAAACTCGCGCTCTCCGATCAGCCCGGCGCGCTGGATCAGGCGATCGGCCAGGGTAGACTTACCGTGGTCGATGTGCGCCACGATGCTGAAGTTACGTATCTCGGTCATCATTCTCCCGCGCGCCCAATGTATTACAATTGCGCGCCGGTCTCAACACATGCGAATCTCGGCGCTCAGGCGTTGCTTGTCCGGGCAGAGGCGAACTGAAGTCTTCGGGTCATGACCTCGACGGCTTGCGGGTTGTTGTCGATCAGCACGGCGTAGCGGCCCAGGCGGGCCGCCGCTTCGCCAAGCGTGCCGCTACCTGCAAAGAAATCAAGCAGGCGGTCGCCCGGGCGCGAGTGCACCTCGCGGTAGTCGATGTGCAGAAAGAAGCTGCCCGCGGGCTTCGGGATCCTGTAGGCCTCCGCCAGGCGCACGGCCAGGAAATCGTGAAAATCGTCGAAGGCGTCGGCAAAGCCGGCCGTGCCGATCTTCCGGCTGCGGTAGCGCCGGCCCTTGAACCCGACCCGGTCTCCGCCCGTGCGATCTCTAACCGTACGAATGCGGGTGCGGCTCTGCTGCTTGCCGGTGTGGTGAAATCAATCGGTTCAGAGTGATTCACCAGAGAAGGAGGAAACGGGCATGGTTCTGATTTTCGTCATGTCAAGCTCGACGAAGACTGTGATGCCTGCCTGCAGTCGCATGCTCTCGCAGAGCGTCTTCGGCAGTTCTGCGGCTATCCGGTGGCCGCCGGTATCGACGTGCGCCAGGATTGAGTCGGAGCCGGCCTGCGGAGTTGAATCGAGAATCACTCCTTCGAACACGTTTACTCCGGATGCCGGGCGATACTTGTGGATCAGAACGTCGCGGGGCAACACTGCGACTGTGCTAATTTTCTTTCCATTGCTTGGCACTAAGACTTGCAGCCCGTCGCAGTTCGCCTCGGTCAGCCCGTGGCCCAGGCTTCGCGCCGTCTGGCACTCGAGAATGTTTGGTGAACCGATGCAGTCGCCAATTTTTCGCCCGCTCGGCGAGAAAAGCACATCCTGCGGGGTTCCGATTTGTTCGACGAGTCCATCCCTGACGACCGCAATTCGGTCGGCGACTTCTTCCGCCTCTGCCAGATCGTGAGTTACGAAAACCGTCGTAGTGCCCAGGTCACACTGCAGATGCTTGAGTTCGGCACGCAGAAAACTGCCTGTCTGCGAGTCGAGGCTGTTGAAAGGCTCGTCCAGAAGAAGTATTTCGGGGCGCGGAGCAAGGGCCCGCGCCAGGGCCACGCGTTGCTTCTCTCCGCCAGAGAGCTTAGCCGGAAAGCGCGCGGCCAGGTGCGAGATCGCAAGCAGTTTCAGCAGCTCGCCCACGCGTTCATCGGTTTCGTACTTCGGGCTGCCGTTGGATCGCAGCCCGTAGGCAATGTTCGAACTCACATCCAGGTGGGGAAACAGGACCAGATCCTGGAAAACATAGCCGACTTTCCTGAATCTGGCGGGAACCGCATTCATCGGGCTTCCATCGAACCTGACCGTCCCCTTATACGGCACGAGACCCGCGATGACATTGAGCAAGGTCGTCTTGCCGGCGCCATTGGGACCCAGAAGCACCAGCAACTCGCCCGGTCGGACCTTCAGATTCGTCCCCTTGCAGACGAAATTCCGGATGCCGTCCAGCTCGACCTTGGGCATGCTATCCCCACTGCGCGGTGATCTTGCGCTCAAGCATCACAAAAGCTCTTTCGAAACAGAAACACATGATCGACAGCACCATCAGACAGGCGATGATCGTGTCGATGCGCATCAAGCTTTCAGACTTCATCAGCAGCGCTCCGATACCGGTCGGAATGGCCACCATCTCAGCGGCGATGATCACCCGCCAGGCCATACCTGATTCGAGCCTCAGGCCGGTGAATATCTCGGGCAGGGCCAGCGGGAAGACGACCGTGGCCAGGATGCGCAAGTCGGATGAACCGAGCGATCTGGCCGCATTGATATAGCGCCGATCCACGCTCTTGATGCCGGTGGCCGTGGTGTAGCAGATGGGAAAGAATGAACAGATGAAGATGATTGCGACAGGCAGAAGCTCGTTGATGCCGATCCAGATCATCAACAACGGCAGCCACCCGAGCGCGGGAATCGGGTAGAGCAGGCTGATGATCGGCCCCAGGGCGATGTCGACCTGCCGCTTCCAGCCCATCGCGGTTCCCACCAGGATGCCGGCCACGGCCCCCGCGGCGAAGCCAAGCAGGACGCGTTGCAGGCTGGGTAAAAAATTCCCGGCCAGCACGCCCGTCATCGCAAGATCGTAAAGCTCGCGTGCGACGGAGGAGAAGGGCGGGAAGAAGACATCACCCGGGAAAAGCCCCAGGCGCGCCACCAACTCCCAGACAACCAACGCCAAGACGATCGGGATCACACCCCACAGGCGCCCATATTTTAAGCTCCTGCTCATTGCATGAACCTTGTGTCAACGATTTCCCCGGCCGGATACGATTTTTTGATGTAGCCGAGCTTGGCCAAATAATCGATGACTTGCTGAACTTCGTCTACGGAGATGGCCGTCGAGTATTTGAGTCGCTTCATCGAGCGCTGCATTGTTTCATGACTGATCTCCAGCCTCGATGCGAGCGGTGCGGCGCCTGATAACCTTGCTGTTTCTTCTGTGACCGACAGCACCCTGGCCAGTATTTTGGCGGCTTCTTGCGGGTGCCCGTTGATCCAGCCGGTGGCATGCTCGTTTGCCGCGACCAGCTTTTGTACCAACTCGGGGTTGTCCCTGACGAGTTCCTCCTTGACCACAAGGACGCTGCCCTGCATCCCCGGCCATACCTCTTGCGCCGTAAGCAGCATCACAAAGCCCAGATCCTCGGCCATGCTGGCCCACTGCTCGGGCAGGAAAGCGGCGTCGAGCCGGCCCGTCTTGATCGCAATCAGCAACCTGGGCGGGCTCATGCGCTGCACCCGGTCAAGGACCTTCCGGCGGTTCAGTCGGTAGTTGTCGATGGCGCGATTCATCAATACGTCAACGGCGCCGCCCTCGCGCACACATCCGATACGCACACCCGGCTTGACGAGATCTTCCAGTTTGCCTGCGACCTTTGGGTTTGCAACCAGCGCGTATCCATACTTGTGCGTGCCAGCCACGATCTTGATCGGGACTTTCGCGTTGGCATAGGCATTGATCGCGGGAACCAGGCACATGTAGGCCACCTGAATGTCTCTGCGCGCCAGGGCCGCGGCCAGCGCCATGCCGGTGACGTAGCTCGTGTAGGCCGAGAGATTCAAACCCCGGGCGGCGTACCAGCCCTTGTCTTTTGCCACGTAGGCCGCGGCGGCGTGGTCCATGAATTCCACGGCCATGCCGACTGAGGCGGTATCGGCCCGTATCGATTGCTGTGAACACGCCGCGCCGGCCAGGACAGAAAAACTCACCACGGCCGCGGTAACGAAAACTCCGCCCATGCGCTAGCTCTCGCGACCGCGGGGGCAGACGCGCTCGATGCCGCTCAGGGCGCAGACACCCGCCGAGGTCACGCCGTAAACCAGGCCGGTCTTGCCTTGTGCCTGGATGGCCGACCAGATCTCGTCAAATGTGCCGTTCTGCAGGGTCGTGCCGGTCAATAAGATTACATCTGACTTTTCAACCAGCTCCGTCATTCGGTCGGCGCCATCCCAAACCTGGACCTCGAAACGCTGCTTGCCGATGTTGTCGCGGTACAGATCCGTAAAGCGGACGCGATCGGCGCCGAACACTTCAACCAGGTTCTCGGCGATGGCCGGATTGAGGCCAATCAGCCCGACCTTGGCCCGGCCGTGGCGATCGAGGATCAAAGCTGCGATCTCGGCACCGCATTTTTCGGGATCGTCGTCCTTGCAGTGGACCATCGCGGTCACACGGCCGAGATGCCCGAGCACGGCGTTGAGCGTCGCTATGTAGATGGCGCGGTTCTGGTTGGAGTCGAACTCGAGATCGAGCACGTCGGCCAGCGTGCCTGCGAATTCGCGGGCCGAGTCGGTGAAGGCGTGTCCCTTAGAGCCGAGAAACGTCGCCTCGAGGATACGCTCTTTTCCGACAATGATGGGGAAATCTCTTCTTCCGGGAGTCCCGATGGCTTCCTCGGGTGTCAATGGTTTCGCTAGAACCGAGACGTCGGTGTTGAGGAGGTTTTCTTCCCTGGCAATCTCAATAAATCGGGTTCTGGTCTGTTCGAGGATAGAGTGCTTGTGGTTATTGTTCATCTGTTTTCGCCTCGTGATTTACAGGCGGCGCAGCGGCCGTAGACAACCAGTTGCTTGCCAAGGACTTCTGCTCCCTCGGGTTTCTCGACCCATGGAAGCGATTGATCGGGCAGGCAGTACATTTGGTTGCACTCAAGGCACAAGAAGTGGATGTGGTTGCCGCCGCACTCACCCGGTTGAGCGCGGTGGGCGCGGAAGCGCCAGACGCCATTGACATCCTGGATGCGGTGGAGCAGCCCGACCTGCAGGAGAGTCGTCAATGTTCGATAGAGAGTGACCCGGTCCAGGCTACCGATCTCGGCTTCGGCGGCGATTTCCTGATGGGAAAGCGGTCGGTCCTTCCGATTGAGCATCTCAAGGACAACCCGTCGTGCCCTGGTGCAACGCAGGCCCACTGTGCGTATAAGCCGAGCGGTGGTCATTTTCTCTCCATGCCTGGTAGACCAACCTAACGATATATTGCACTATTTACTCTTAATGCAATGCTGTTGCAAGAACAATTCCTGGCACTTTTCCTCGGGTGGGTGGTGAAGCACGGGAGCGACAGAGAAATTGAGACTGGTTCCCTGTATCGCGTGTTCACTACAGCTTCCCGGACAGGCATTCTCATGTTCCACTCGTCTGAGCCTCGCTCTGCGGTATGGTTTTACGTCTTCGCGAGAACAAGGATGCGGCATCGTCCAGAAGCGAGTAGATCACCGGCACCACCACCAGGGTGAGCAGGGTGGACACCAACAACCCGCCAATCACCGTGACGGCCATGGGGGCCCGCATTTCGGATCCGTACCCGCTGCTCAGGGCGATCGGCAGCATACCGAACACCATGGCCCCGGTCGTCATCAGGATGGGCCGCAGCCGGGTGGGGCCGGCCTTTAGCAGGGCCGCAGTCCTCTCCATTTTATCCCGGCGCCGCAACACGTTGGTGTAGTCCACCAGCAGGATGGCGTTCTTGGTAACCAGGCCCATCAGCATGATCACCCCGATCATGGCGAAGATGCTCAGCGCTTGACCGGTCAGCAGAAGAGCACCGAGCGCACCCGGAAGAGACAGGGGCAGCGCCATCATGATTGTCAACGGATGAATGAAACTCTCGAACTGGCTGGCCAGAACCATGTAGACGATCAATATCGCCAGGATCAGGGCGAAGAACATGCTCTCGAAAGACTCCGCCATCATCTTGGCCTGGCCGCCCATGTCGGTCATGACGTGCTCGGGAAGAACCCGCGCGGCTACCCCTTCGAGTTTTTTCAAAGCCAGGCCCATCGGAAGGCTCTGGTCGTAACCGACAAAAAGGGTGACCTGGCGCATACGGTCTTGCCGGTCGATCTGGGTGGGACCCGTACCGGTCACCACCTTCACCACGTGAGCCAGTTCCACCGTCTGGCCGGCTGCCGATCGTACCCTGAGGTTGCGGATCTGCTCTGCGCGCTTACGCGCCCCTTCTTCCAGCCGCACCCGGATCGGATGGTCGTCCCCGCCGGCACGAAACTTGGAGGCTTCTACCCCGCCGATCAGGGCGTTGATGGTCTGACCGACGGTGGCGGTCACCAATCCGTGGCGGGCGGCACGGTCCCGGTCCACCTCTACTCTGACTTCCGGTTTCCCGGCTTCGTAGGAACTGTCCAGATTGGTAAATCCGGGAATGGTCTCGAGCTCCGCTATAATCTTCCGGGCGTATCGATCCAGCTCTTCCAGATCTCCGCCCCGCAAGTTGAACTGGATGGTGTTGCCCTTGACGCCGATCTCCCCTCCCGACATTATGTCGGCCGCCCCCACCCGTATCTCGGCCCCGCGCACATCGGTCAGTTCCTCGCGCAGTTTCGATACCAAGTCAAAAACGCTCATGCTGCGTTCGGTCTTGGGAACCAGGCTGACGAAGATACTGGCCAGGTTCTGCTTCTTTTGTGGGTCGGAGGCCACCGAGGTGACCGTGGCGCGCACGATGTTGTGCTTTCGTACCCGGTCGGCTATCTCCGCGGCCACCTGCTCGGTTTTTTGCAGGGACGTTCCAGTAGGCAATTCTACGGCTATCTCGATCTCCGACGTGTCGGTCGGAGTCATCATTTCGGTATCGAGTGTTCCGGCCAGCACCAGGCTGCCGGCGAAGACCCCCACGGCGACCCCCAGGGTGGCCCACCGGTGTTCGAGCGCCCAGCCGATGATCAACCGGTAGCCGCTGTCGAGTGCCTTGAGAACCCGCTCGATGAACCGATAAAACGCGTTGTCCTTTGCCGGGGACAGGAACTTCGAGCAAAGCATCGGCGTCAGGGTGAAGGAGACGAAAAGGGATATCAGCACCGCCACCGCCACGGTCAAACCGAACTGGTAGAACATCTTGCCGATCATCCCCTTCATGAATGCCACCGGCACGAACACCGCCACGATGGACATGGTGGTGGCCAGCACCGCCAGTCCGATCTCCCCGGTGCCAAAGGCCGCGGCTTTCCGGGCCGGCTTGCCTAATTCCATGTGCCGGTAGATGTTTTCCAGCACGACGATAGCGTCGTCGATCAGGATACCGATTGACAGCGACAGGGCCACCAGGGTCATGGTGTTGAAGGTAAAACCCATGATGTTGATGAAGGTGAATGTCCCGATCACCGAGGTGGGGATGGCCGCCGCGGCAATCAGGGTGGACCGCGTGTTTCGCAGGAAAAGAAACACGATGATCACGGCCAGAAACGCGCCGAAGAGAAGATCGAACTGGACGTGCTCGAATGAGGTGCGGATGAACACGGTCTTGTCACTGGCCACGATCACCTTCCATCCTTCCGGGAACTTATCCTGCATTTCGGCAATGCGCTCCTTGACGCTCTCGCCTACTTCCACCGTGTTGGTGCCCGATTGCTTCTTGACCACCAGGGTGACCGCCCGCTCGCCTTCCAGCCGAGCAGCCGAGCGCCTTTCTTCAAGCCCGTCTTCCACCCTGGCCACGTCGGCGATGCGTACGCTCTGGCCGTTCGCCTCCATGATCTTCATCTTCTCGATTTCGCCGATCTGTTCGAACCGGCCGTGGACTTTGACGGAAAATTCCGTGGTGCCGGCGGTGAATCGACCTCCGGGAAAATCCAGGTTGTTAGCAGCCAGCGCTCCAATTACGTCGGTGACCGTCAGGTTGTGGACGCGGAGCTTACCCGGGTCGATCCAGACCTTGATTTCCCGCTCCTGGCCCCCGATCACGTCCACCGCGCCGACTCCCGCCAGGGTCTGCAGCGGCTCCTTGACCCGCTCGCGCGCGAAACGGGTCACCTGGTCGACGGTTCCGGGGCCGCTGACCGCCAAGGTGAGGATCGGTATGGCTCCCAGGTCGAACTTGGACACCATCGGGGTCTCGGCATCGCTGGGCAGGCTGGGAATGGCCCGGTTGACCTGGTCGCGGACGTCCTGGACGGCCTGGTCTACCTCCACTTCCATCTCGAACTCGACCACCAACTGGGAGACGTTTTCCACGCTTATAGACCGCAGGGTCTTGACGCCACTTACCGTGCTGACCGCGTCTTCCAGTTTTTTGGATACCTCCTTTTCCACCGTCTCCGGGTCGGCGCCCGGGTAGATGGTGAAGATGGTGGCCACCGGTACGTCGATGTCCGGCAACATGTCCAGGCCGATGCTCGGATAGGAAGCCACCCCGAAAACCACGATTGCCGCAATCACCATGGTGGCGAAGATCGGTCGCTTGATGGATACTTCGGAAAGAAACATGGTTGTCTCCCGCTCTTAATCGGTTGTGGCCGCTACCGGGTCCCCGTCCGAAAGCTCGGAAAGCCCCGAGGTGATCACCAGTTGTCCTTCCTTGAGACAACAATGAATCAAGGTCAGGTCTTCACGGGATTCGCCCAGTTCCACCATGGTTTTCTTCGCCTTGCCTTCTATTGCCATGTAAACGTAGGCTCGCTCGTCCGCCTCCCGCTTGACTGCCCTCAGGGGAACGAACACGGCGTCCACCTGGGAATGACGATCGATCTCCACCCGGGAATAGGCCCCGGCCTTGATCTTGCCCTCCGGGTTCTCGAGCCTGATGCGGATCTCGAAGTTCTGGGTCATGGGCTGAATGCGATCAGAGACGAAGATCACTGTACCCTCGGTCTTGACCTCGGCGCTGTCGATGGTCACCCTGGCCTTCTGGCCAACCTTGACGAAAGGAGCCTCAGTCTCCGGCAGGAACAATTGGACTTCCAGGGATGAGGAATCGACGATCTTGGTCACTACGGCAGGCGGCATGGAGGGAATGAACTCGCCCTGCTCCTTGAGCAGATCGGTGATCACCCCGTCGTAGGGGGCCCTCAACTCGGCATCGCGAAGCGCTTTTCTGGCCTGCTTGAGCGCCACCTCCGCCATGGTGTACTGGGCGGCGGTCCCGTCGTGCTGGGCCTTGACCTTGTCGTAGGTGGCCCGGGGCACCGCCTTGTTCTTAATAAGCCGGTCGAACCGGTTCATCTCTATCTTGAGTTGATCCAGACCCACCTTGGCGGCGGCCAGGGCCGCCTCGGCCTGCTGCACGCCCAGGAAGAATCCTTCCCGGTCCAGCCGCATCAAGACCTGGCCCTTGGTCACCCGGTCTCCCTGGTTGACCAGAACGGCCTCCAGGCGACCGGACAGAGAGAAACCCATGTAGCTCTCGCGCACCGGGAGAGCGGTTCCGGACGCCTCGATGGTTGAGGTGAACCGGCTGCTCTCGAGCCGCTCGGCGGTCACGCTCCTGACCTTGGGACCGCTTGTCTGCCTCGTCTGGGCAGCCTGCTCTTCTTGTCCATGCGACTGCCTGCATCCGCAAAGGGCACCCACTCCAACCAGAAAGAGGATCCAGAACTTGTTGCTCATTGTCGCCTCCCAACTCGAAACATGGATGGTGTTCATCTCTGTCCCCCTTCGGTATTTCTTCCAGGAGCGCCAAATACCTGCGCTCGGCTTCCCAACGCCTTGTGCAAGGCAGCCATGGCGATCATGTACTCGTAGCGGGCACTGTCGCGCTTGACCAGCGCCCCGGTCAGCCGGGACTGGGCATCCAGGACGTCGGTGGATGTGTTCTGGTGCTGCTCGTACAGGGCCTGTTCGATACGGAGTTGCTCTTCGACCTGCTCCAGCTCGGACTTGACGATTTCGAGCCGCTCACGGGACTCGGTGATCTTGAGCCATGTGCTCTGGACTTCGAGCTGTATGCCCCGTTCGAGTTCTTCCAGTGCCGACTGAACCCGGGAACGGTTGGCCTTGGCCGATTCGATGCCGTAATGGGTCGCGCCCCATTCCCACACGTTCCAGGTGAGGATCAATCCCCCGGCCCAGGCGGGCGGCTTCATGAGCGAGCCCTCGTTGTGCTGGTACATGGCCACGGCGCTCAACTGGGGGATGTGGACCGACCAGGCGGCCTTGACCCCGTGATCGGCCTGTTGCATGCGCAGGCGGATTTCCTCGATCTCCGGCCGCTGGGCCGCGGCCTGCGTGTTGGCCGCCGGCAGTGTAAGGCGCTGGTGCATTTCCGGGTCGAACTTCGGTTCTTTCACTTCGATCACCGTCCCGGCGGGCAGCGCCAGCAGCATGGCCAGGCCGGCCCGGGCCAGCAGAACTCCGTGCCGGGCGCCGAGCAGATCCCCACGAAGCGCCTCCAGGCGGGCCTTGGCCTGCAACAAATCGTTGCGCCCTATCAGGCCGGCGTCCAGGAAGTGCCCGGCCTGCTCCACGTGCGCTTCCACCGTGCTCTCTGCTTGTTCGAGGGCCCGCACGCCCGCCTCGGCCTGCAGCACCCGAAGGCAGATCTCTCGCACCCGGTAGGCCAAGTCATCTTCCTGGCGTCGCTTTCCCACCCGGGCAACGTCCACCCCGATTTGTGCCAGCTGGTAGCCTTGATAGATCGCGTACAATTGGGTAAGCGGCTGGACCACCCGGACCGTGGTGTTGATGTCGTACTTCTCGCTCTCGAAAGCCGAGGGCAGTCCGACGAACAGGTCCACCACGGTGTTGTCGAACGGGTCGGTGCCGGCGATCGCCCTGAATGCGGCGACGTCGTCTTCGCTCATCATTTCCCCGCCCAGGGAAGGCGGCGAGTCGTAGAACAGCGCCCGGCTTTCCAGCTGCAACACCGGGCCGAAGTGCCCGCGGGCCTTTTTACGATCGGCCTCGGCGGCATCCACCGCGAAGTCGGCGCCTCGAAGCCGCGGGCTCTGCTTCAGTGCCAGCGAAACCGCTTCTTCGACACCAAGGATTTTCGCTCCGGGCGACGGTGCCTCTCCCCGGGCAACGCCCGGCCCGAGCAGCACAATAACCATCCACACCCACGCCAACAACATCCACTTGCTCGCCATCACGGTTCTCCTGTTTTCGCCAAATTGAATCATCGATTCTTGAGACCCTGAAGAATCAGGTTCATCGGTTCGACCATTCAAACGCAGTCGTCTAACATTCGAATCAAATACAAAAAAATTGCTACCTTTTTTTCACCCCATAAATGAACAACTTCGCCATTTTCTCAATTCCTTCAGTAATGCGCTCATCCTGTCCATAGGTGACAAAGGTGTCGTCGACTCCTCGCAGTCCTGAGATAGCAATCAGCGCAAATAGATCGGGATCGTCCACCGAAAAATGTCCCTTGGAGATCCCTTCCTGGATAATATGCTTTAATAACTCCATTTCCGCTCCGAAAAAGCGATCCCTCTCAGGCCTGATTACTGGCTCCATGTCTCGGGTCATTTCCGAAAGATTCAAACTAGCGCCCGCAGTAGACTTTAGTTCCTTGAGAAATCGGTAGCGAGTTTTAATAAAATCAATGATCTTCTCCTCGGGAGTTGAGGCCGACTCCGCCACATCTCGCATTTGGTTTAATAATCGGTTGAGATCCTGTCGCACAACGGCTTTTAATATCTCTTCCTTGCTGTTGAAGTAGTAGTAAACGGATGTTTTCGCCATATTCGCTTTTTCAGCTATATCCTCAAGGGTTACTTTCTTGAACCCATATTTCGCTATAACCTCACGCGCAGCTTTAATGATTGTCTCTCTCTTCTCTTCCTTCGAATCTGCCATTGATGTATCTCCTATTTCCTGGGAAACGAACTTTCGAACAAAGCAGTCTAAATTTCTAATTTAGGTGTATAGCTATCCATTGGCAAGGCTTTTTTTTCGCCTGCCCAGAATGGCTCCCCAATAAACCGCCTGGACCAACGTGGTCTCAGCCCGACCGGGCCGATGTTCAACGTGATCTCAAGTCGGAAAGGCGATGCGGAACGGGGGGTTGGCCTGAGAGCAGAGAAGGCCGGACCAGAACGGGCATCCACCCGCGACGGGGTACCTGCTGGCGGTTAACAGCGGCTTGAGGAAGCCGGCCACCACCGCGCCATGTTGCGCCACGGGCGGCCTTTCCCGCTGGTCCCAAGAAACCTCGTGGCCTGCCCGTTGGGCGCAAACGTCCCCACCTGGGCGCCACTGTGCGCGGCCAGGGCGACCAGATCCTGGATACGCTTTCGGGCGTGGTCCGAGAGCCCGCCCTCGGCCTCAGAGAGCACGATCGGGGTCGAGAAGGGCACCGAGCACCCCGCAGTGTGATCTCAGGATCGAGAAGCAAGAGCCATGCTGCGGTCGTTCACAGAAAGTGAAGCCAGCAAACCCCCGCGAATACTGGCCAAAATAGACGAAAGCCCCACCGGGAATCCCGATGGGGCTTTCTGTGAACCAAACTGTGCGTCGGTTCGCACAGGATTTTTTTGGCTCC
>CAZXHT010000056.1:32284-38451 GCA_964640665.1 uncultured Myxococcales bacterium | reverse complement strand
GCGCTGCCGCCCTTGCTTCGCGCCTCGATGAGGATCATCGCTTGCGAGAGGCCGCATATCGTGGAATTCCGCTGCATCGCGTTGCCGACGCTCCACGGCGCATCGGGAAGAAACTCGGAAACCACGGCAACTCTTTCCCAGTCCCAAACCTGTCGGATTTCTTCCTTGAGCCGGAACGACAAGATACCTTCGGCCAAAACAACCGCTGTCATTCCGTTTGCCCGCAGGGCTGAAGCGTGCGCAGCCATGTCAGCCCCGGCCGCGTAGCCTGACACCACGCAGATCCCTTTCTGTGCGAGTTGTTCCGCGCAGTCTTTGGCGATGACCAAACCCTTCTCCGTTGCTTTACGTGAACCGCAGAAGCCAATTGACGGGCGACCAAGGATGCCCAGGTTCCCCTTCACGGTCAGGGGTGTAAATGGGGGACGTATTTGCCTAATTTGACTAAATATCTCCAAGCACCGAAATGATGCTCTCCAGATCTGAAAGATGGCTCTTCTTGCGCTCAAGCCCAAGAGCACGGTTATGATCAGAAACCATATTCATCCAATCTCGGTACACGAAACATTTCACTTTACAAGGGGATACTTGAACAAGTCAGGTTAGGAAAATACGTCCCCTGTTTCCGGTTGGACGGCCAGGCTCTGCGGGTGCAGCGAGGCCTGGATGCCGTGCTTGCGCAGCAGGCGATGCAGGCTCTGGCGGTGAATGTCGGCCGTGCGTGCCGAGGCCGAGACGTTGTATTCGTGGCGCCGCAGCAGATCTATCAGGTACTCCTTTTCGAAGATCTCCTTGGCCTCGCCGATGGGCAGCGCGCCGTTGGCGCGGGAGATCGAGCCCGCGGACGGCGATCCAGGTTGGCTGGCGGATGCGGCCAGCAGCGAATCGCTGTCGATCACCCGGTCATCCACCAGCCGCACCAGGCGCTCGATCACGTTGCGCAGCTCGCGGACGTTGCCGGGCCAGTCGTGCCTCATCAGCAGGCGGATGGCCCCCTCGCCGAAGCGACGATCGGCCTCGTCGGCCAACTGGCTCAAGAAGGCGCGCGCTAAGTAAGGGATGTCCTCCTTGCGTTCACGTAGCGGGGGAACTCGCAGCTCGACCACGTTCAGGCGGAAGTACAGGTCCTCCCTGAAGTGCCGGGCTTCGACTTCGGCCCTGAGTTTCTTGTTGGTGGCCGCCAGAATGCGCACGTCCACCTTGACCTCGTCGGGGCTGCCGACCGGTTTGACCTCCCTGGTCTCGATCGCGCGCAGTAGCTTGACTTGCATGGGCGGCAGCAACTCGCCGATCTCGTCGAAGAAGATGGTGCCGCCCTGCGCTTCCTGCATGGACCCCGGCCGGGTGAACAGCGCCCCGGTGAACGCCCCGCGCACGTGGCCGAACAACTCCGACTCCATCAGGTGGGGAGGAATGGTGGAACAATCCACTACAATGAAGGGTTTCTTTGAGCGCCCGCTGGCCAGGTGGATCTCCTTGGCCAGAAGGCCCTTGCCTGTACCGGTCTCCCCGGTGATCAGCAGCGTGGTGTCGTGGGCGACCACGCGTTCTACGGTGTGAAACAGCGCCCGCATCTGGACGCTGGTTCCCAGCATGCCGCCGAAGGCGTCGTGCTGGCTCAGCGGCACCTCCACCCGCTCCCTGAGCGGCTGGAAGATTAAAGTCACGTCCCCCAGGTTCAAACGGGCGCCGGGGTGCAGCAAGGCGTCCATCACGAAGCAGCCGTCCAGTTGCACGCCGTTGGTGCTTTCCAGGTCACGAATGCGATGGCCGGCCTCGGTGGCCCGAATCTCGAAATGGTAGCGCGAGACGGTGTCCTGTTCGATGCACAGATCGTTGTCCGGCGCAGAACCGACGCGAATGCGATCCCGGTCGACTAAGAACTCGCGCCCCACCTCGGGGCCCTCTTCCATGACAAGCTTGAACTTCTGGAAAGAAACGCTGTCTTGCGATCCATGACGCACGATGCTCATTGTCTTCTTGTTGGAAAAGGCCAGCGATGGGGATTCTATCGTTCCCTTGCCTTTCATGATGGCGCCTCCTTCAGTCGCTTGCCTGACCGATTCGCCGCACCAGCGAGCGGATGGCATCCGCCAGCCACTCGTGTCTCTCCATCTGGACGGCCCCCGAGCTGTTCTCGGCCAGCATAAGTTCGGACCCGGGGAACAACCGATTGAGCCTCTTTCCCTGGGCGAGCGTCGCCAGGCGATCCGCCTCGCCGACAACGATGCTGAGCGGCACCGGGTAGGCGGCCTGCTTCTCGGCACGAACCTGCAGCTCCCGCGCAATTTCCTTACGGTAAGCGGGCGATCGCGTCATGGCCTGGATGCGCACGGCGGCCCGGGCGGAGGGAAGGCTCATGAAACGGCGGGCCAGACTGCGTATCTCTTGGCGGCTTATGACCGTCGAATCCTTGTAGTCGATCATCGCCATGGCGGCCTGTATCGGCTGCTTGCATCCGGCCGCGGCACGTTGTTCGAGCAACCAATTGTTCGCCATGATCCTCCCGCGGGCGCCCGTCATGAGCGGCAGTTCGAGAGACGCCCCGATGACCATCAGCGCCCGCAGTGCCCGCGGATGACGCAACCCGAGCAGCAGGCCGGCCAGACCGCTCTCGGCGTGCGCCACCAGCACGGGTCGAGCAAGCCCGAGATCCCGGATTAGCGCCAGAAAAATATCCGCCAGGCGCTCGGGGCGGTAAGCATCCGGCTCGCACGAGGGATCGACCAGCTCGGGCATGATCAGGCGCATATCGTCGTATAACGGATCGATCAGATGCCTGAAGGTGAAAGCCTCCGTCCACAGGCCGTGCAGCAGGAGCACCGGCGTTCCGCTTCCTGCCTCGCGATAGCGCAGCTCGACAGGTTCTTGATCATCGGCCAGCCGTAAGGTGACGGTCTTCTCCGGCAGCAATAAAAAGGGATGACTCTCGGCCGGGAGCTCCGGGAACGATTCTGGCCGTCTGTTCAAGTCGCCTCCTGGATGCCGAATGCGGCACAAACTCCATACAACGACCCGTCGCAAGTCGCAAGCCCCAAAATTTAGGGGGTTGCCAAAAGGCCGTTTACTCTGGTAGTAAGTGTAATGGTATAAAAAAAGGAAAGTGAGAACTGTCATGACGCGTATTGGGCGTACTTTGCTGGTCGTCGCGGCGGCGTTGTTTCTTGTTGCAGTTGCGGGATGTGACGAGACGCGCTTCGTCGGGGTCAAGACTCAGCTCGACACCTTCAGCCAGGACGGCGAGGACGTGGTCGACTTCTTCACCCAGGAAGGGACCTCCCAGGTGGACACCTTCGATCAGAACGGTTTTCACCAGGTGGACGCCTTTGAGCAGAAGGCCTCGGCCGAGGTTGATATTCTGTGGGTGGTGGACAACTCCGCCTCGATGTTCGAAGAGCAGACCAACCTGGCCAACAACTTCGGCAGCTTCATCACCTACATCCAGGACAGCCTGATCGATTACAACATCGGCGTCATCTCGACCGACATGCAGGAAGACTCGAACGGCAACTGTCTCAACGCCGGCCACTGCGGCCGGCTGCAAGGCAACCCCAAGGTAATCGACCGCACCAACCTCGATCCCGTGGCGGCCTTCGCCTCCAACGTCATGGTGGGCACCGACGGAGGCGGCTACGAGATGGGTGTCCTGGCCTCGCACATGGCTTTAACCGAACCGCTCAAGTCGGGCGCCAATGCCGGTTTTCTGCGCGACGACGCCTCGCTGGCGGTTATTTTCGTCAGCGATGAGGATGATCATTCATACGGCGAACTCAACTACTACGTGCGCTTCTTCGGCTCACTCAAGGGCATCGGCAACGAGAACAACGTCATCGTGGCCGCCATCGTCGGGGACGTGCCCGACGGTTGCGCGACTGCCCGGGCGGGCGAAGTCTTTCATGAATTGGTCACAGATTTGGGCGGGACGACCGCCTCGATTTGCGACGCCGACTTCGGCGCCACGCTCGAACAACTCGGCCTGACGGTCGCCGGCTTGACCCGCAAATATACCCTCTCGCGGGAGCCCGATCCCGGCGAGATCATTGTGCGCGTTGACGAAGACGGCGACGGCCCGGGCGGGTTTGTGGATATTCAAGAGTGTGCCCCCGACTGCATAAACCCGGTCGCGCGCAACTGGCGCGTCGAGCTGGCCGAGAAAGCTATTTACTTCGTCGACTACGTGCCGCCCCCGGGGTCTTTCATCCAGGTCGAGTACTCCAACGTCGACACTGTGTTTCCGCTGTCGAGCCGCGGGGATCAGAGCACTATTGTGGTGATGGTCGACGAGGACGGCGCCGGACCCGGACAGGCGGAGGAAAAGCAGGAAAACACCGACTGGTGGTACGACTCGGACAGCAACGCCGTCGTCTTCATAGGGGATTACGTCCCGCCCCTGGGATCCGTCATCGAGGTGTCCTACTCCGACCTGATGCGCGCCTTCGCTCTCAGCCTCGAGGTGGAGAACGCCGAGACGCTCAGGGTGGAGGTCGATCTCAAGGACGGCGCCGGCTGGAGGAAGATCTTCCAGGATTCCGCCACCGGCTGGATGTACCACGCGGACAGCAACAGCATCCTCTTCCAGGGCGCGTACGTTCCGCCCTACGGTTCCGAGCTGCGGGTCACCTACTCGAACCTGATGTGGTTCTTCCCTCTCTCTCTGGTGCCGCAGGTCTCGACACTCATAGTTCAGCTCGATACCGACGGGGACGGCCCGCTCGAGCCGCAAACGGTGCCGGCCAACGACGACTCCAAGGGCGTGGCCGGATACGTCTACTACGGTCCCGGTGAGCCGGCGCCTTACACCAACGCTATCTCGTTTGAGAAAATCGACTGGCCCCCGCTACATAGCGTCGTCACGGTGCGCTACTCGCCGGGAAGTTGACGGGCGAGCGAAGGAGCAATGCCATGAGATTCCCTGTCTTGATCAAGTTCGGCTGGCTCGCGGGATTTCTCGCGCTAACGGTATTTGCTTGCGCGGGTTCTGAAGTCGAGGGCGTGTGCAAAGACAACGGCGACTGCGATTCGGGCTTCTATTGCGGTCCCGATCACCAGTGCCTGTGCCAGGCGGACACCTCCTGCGCCGAGGACGAGTTCTGTAACGCCAACGGGTTCTGCCAGAAATACCAGGGTTGCCGGATAGACGCCGACTGCGGAGAACCCGCCAACTTTCGCTGCCAGATCGAGCAAACCGGCAAGGGAACCTGCCTGTGCCGCAACGACGGTGCCTGCAAAACGGAAGAGTACTGCAACGCCTCGGGCGTATGTCAAAAGAAGGCAGGATGCATACTCGACTCTGATTGCGGCGACGACACACTGTGGTTCTGCCGGATAAACGCCGACACAAAGATAGGCGAATGTTTTTGCAAGGCCGACGACGCCTGCGAGCAGGGCGAGTTCTGCAACCCGCACGGCTATTGCCAGCCGCTTGCCGTATGTACCTCGAACGACGACTGCCCGGCCGGCAAGCTGTGCGACCTGCCCTCGGGCGAGTGTCTGTGCGACAACGACGCCCAGACCGGCTGCGCCTCCGACGAGGTGTGCAACTCGTCGGGATATTGCCAGCCGCGGCCCGGCTGCTACGACAACACGGACTGCACGGACATTCCCGACACCTTCTGCGACATCACCACGCGCACCTGCATCCCGAACGGAACCTGCACCACGGACAGGCAGTGCCCCCTGGGTCAAGTGTGCCAAAACAGCGCCTGCGTCGACGGCTGCAACTACGCAAGCGACTGTCAGCTAAGCGAGTGTTGCGTGGGCAACCAGTGCCAGACCTGCGACTGCCAGAACGACGACTTCTGTTCCTTCGCCGAGTTCTGCAACAGCAGCAACTGCCAGAGCGGCTACACCCAGACCATGCCCTACTGCAAGCCCTGCGACTCGTCGTCTTTGGTGCCGGACCAGTGCGGCGATCACATGAACTGGTGCCTGATTTATCCCTATGAATCTGATGCCTATGCCAATGAGTATAATGGGACCAATCCCATCGAGTACTGCGCCCCCGATTGTTCCAATAATGGGCGCTGTCCCGCCGGCTTCTCTTGCAGCCCGCTGAGACTGGTCGATCCTGCAGACAAGTGCACGAGTGACAACGATTGTCCAGCCGGCGCACCGTGCCTTGGAAGCGTAGAGGAAGACAATGCCTACTGTGCCTGCAACGATATTAC
>CAZXHT010000056.1:0-32274 GCA_964640665.1 uncultured Myxococcales bacterium | reverse complement strand
TATTACGAATCGTTGTCCAAACGACATGTGCTTTCTTGGAGAGTGTATGTATCTAAAGACTCCCTGCACGATCAGCGCGGATTGTCCCATTACCTGTGAAAAATACGACGGGGTCGACTATGGTGCCTGCACCATCGGCAAAGCCTGCGGGCTCGACGAAGGCATAAAATGTCCGGCCCCGTCAACCTGGCCATAATCAGTACTTGCCAGTAGTTTCATGCGGGGCTATAACTCTCCGACGGATCGTATCCTGAGATCCATGGAGGGTTCAGGCACATGACAAATGATAATAAAGCTATCGACGAGGGCCTGAGCGCCTGGCGCAAAGACACGCTCGGCAAGGTTCTCGGCAAGCACCCCGAACGCCGTGAGAGTTTCGAGACCAGTTCGGGAATCGAGGCCCAGTGCCTGTACACGCCTGCAGACGGCGGGGGCGAACCTTACGTCGAGAAGCTCGGTTTTCCCGGAGAGTATCCCTTTACCCGCGGGGTGCAGCCCACCATGTACCGCGGCCGCTTCTGGACCATGCGCCAGTACGCCGGATTCGGCACGGCCACCGAGACCAATGAGCGTTTCCGCTACCTGCTCGAGCAGGGCCAGACGGGCCTCTCGGTGGCCTTCGACCTGCCGACCCAGATGGGCTACGATCCCGATCACCCCATGGCCCGCGGGGAAGTCGGCAAGGTCGGCGTGTCGATAGCCTCGATCGAGGACATGCGCCGGTTGTTCGACAAGATCCCGCTCGACAGGGTTTCCACCTCGATGACCATCAACGCCACCGCTGCCATTTTGCTTTCGCTCTACATTGCCGTGGCCGAGGAACAGGGGGTAGAACCCGGCGCGCTGCGCGGGACGATCCAGAACGACCTGCTCAAGGAATACGTCGCCCGCGGAGCCTACATCTTCCCGCCGCGGCCCTCGCTGCGCATAACCACGGATATCTTCGCCTATTGCCGGGAGAACCTGCCGAAGTTCAACACGATCTCCATCTCCGGCTACCACATCAGGGAGGCCGGCTCGACGGCCGCACAGGAAGTCGCCTTCACCCTGGCCCACGGAATCGCCTACGTGCAGGCGGCAATCGACACCGGCCTCGAGGTTGACGCCTTCGCCGGACGCCTGTCGTTCTTCTTCGGCTGCCACAACAACTTCCTGGAGGAAATCGCCAAGTTCCGGGCCGCGCGCCGCCTGTGGGCCATGATCATGCGTGAACGTTTCGGGGCCAAGAAGGATAAATCCTGCAGCCTGCGTTTCCACACCCAGACTTGCGGCGCCACTTTAGTGGCCCAGCAACCCGAGAATAACGTGGTGCGCGTGGCCATGCAGGCGTTGGCCGCCGTGCTGGGCGGCACCCAGAGCCTGCACACCAACTCCCGGGACGAGGCCATCAGCCTGCCGACCCAGGACTCGGTTCGCATTGCACTCAGGACTCAGCAGGTCATCGCCCATGAGTCCGGGGTGGCCGACATCGTCGATCCGCTGGGCGGATCCTTCGCCATAGAGTCATTGACCGACGAAATACAGCAACAGGCCCAGGAGCTGATTGCCAAGATAGACGAGATAGGCGGAGCCATAAGGGCCATCGAAGAGGGTTTCATGCAGCGAGCCATCGGCGACGCCTCCTACGACTACCAGAGAAGAGTGGAGACGAACAACCAGGTGATCGTCGGCCTGAACCGCTTCCAGACCGATGAAAAGCTCGACTACGAGATTCTCAAAGTAACCGAGGAGGTTGAGCGTGAAGCCAGCGAGCGAATCAGGGCGTTGCGCGCCGGGCGCTCGGCGCAGCAAGCCACGGACAGCCTGCGTGCCGTGGGTGACCGGGCCCGGGGCGACGACAACCTGGTGCCGCCGATCCTTCAGGCTGTCAAGGCCGGGTGCACCACCGGCGAGATCTCCGATGCGCTCAGGGAAGTCTTCGGCGAGTACAGGGAAACCTGACATTTAGTGGAGGTTATTGTGAAGCTCGATCATATTGGTATCGCTGTTGCGAACCTCGAAGAATCTATGAGGTTCTATGGCCAGGTGCTGGGGCTCGATATATCCGCCCCCGAAGAGTTGCCCGATCGCCAACTCAGGATCTGCATGGTGAACTTGGGTGTCGGCGGTGCCAACGTTGAACTTCTCTGGCCGACCCACCCGGAATCGGCCGTGGCCAAGTTCATCGAGAAGAAGGGACCCGGAATCCACCATATCTGCTACAGGGTGGACAACCTGGCCGCCGAGATAAAAAAGCTGGCTGCGGCCGGCGTGAAAATGATCGACAACCAACCACGTCCCGGCGCCCATAATACCCTGGTTGCTTTCATTCATCCCAAGAGCGCGGGAGGCGTACTCACCGAGTTGGCTCAAAAAATGTAACCTATTCTTTCTTGTCCCGCCCTCTTTCCTTTTTCTTGATCACCAATCTGGCTGCCAGCATGCCCAACTCGTAAAGAATGTAGATCGGCAAGGCCATTATCGTCTGGTTCATGGCGTCAGGGGTGGGGGTGACTATGGCGGCGATGATGAAGGCCGCTAAAAGGACGTACTTGCGGAAACGCCCCAGTGTCTTGGGGGTGACCAATCCTATCAGACAGATCAAAAACACGATCACCGGGGTTTCGAAAACCACGCCGAAGGCCAGTATGAACATCGAAGCGTTCGAGAAGTAGCTCTTTAAAGAAAGGATGATGCGGGTCTGGTCTGTCATCTGGCCGATCGAGAAGGCGGCCGCCTTGGGCAACACCACGAAGTAACAGAAGGCCGCTCCACCGATGAAAAAGAAGCTCGCGGCCAGAATGAACGGCAAGGCCAGGCGTTGCTCCTTTTTGTATAGGCCGGGCGAGATGAACCACCATAGCTGCCAGAAAACCACCGGGCTGGCCAGCAGCAGGCCGCCTATGAAACCCAGCTTGAGTCGATAGAAGATGGGCTCGAAAATTCCCAGATAGACCGGCTGGTCGCTCCCGGCCGGTAGCAACCCCTCGATCGGCAAGCGCAGGGCCATATCCAGGTAGTCCGAGAAGATTACTCCTATGACAACGCCCACCAAGACGGCCAAGCCGGATACCATAAGGGCGCGGCGAAGTTCGCCGAGGTGCCCCGAAAAAGTGAGTTTTTTATCGTCCATTGACAGAAACTGGACCCGTCGAAGGTATCAAAGCTTGAAGCGCGACATCTCAGAGCGCAGGGTTTCCGCCTGCTCGGCAACCAGATCGACGATCTTCTTCATATTGCTCATTGAATCCGAATGGTGCTCGGCGACCTCCTTGATCCGTTCCACCGCCTGCATGACCTGCTCGGCGCCACTGGTCTGCTCTTTCTGTGCCCGGTTGATATGGTGAACCATTTCCGAAATATTTTCGATAGCCCCGGTGATCTGCTTCGACCCCCGCGCCTGTTCCTGGCTCGAACTGTGAACATGTTGGGTAGTGACCTTCATGCGCTCGGAAGAGTTCATGATTTGCTCCGAGCCCTTGGCCTGCTGTCCGGTGGCGGCCGCGATTTGCCCGACCGTCTCTGCGATTCTCCCGATGGCATCGGTAACAACCTTCGAGCCGCGGGCCTGCTCGACCGTGGCCCGGGCGATTTCGCGCACCATCTGTGTAGACTTGGTAACGCTCTCCTGGATCTTCATGAGGGCCTTCTCTGCCTCCCCGGAAAGGGCCACGCCCTGATCGACGCTCTGTCGCCCAAGCTCCATCGAGTTGATGACGCTCTTGGTCTCGCTCTGTACGGCGCTTACCAATTCGGATATTTCGTTGGTGGACGTGGCCGTGCGCTCGGCCAAGTCCTTGATTTCATCGGCCACGACCGCGAAGCCCTTTCCGTGCTCTCCCGCCTGCGCGGCGATGATGGCCGCGTTGAGCGCCAGCAGGTTGGTCTGTTCGGCGACGTCGTCGATCACCGTCAGCACCTGGCCGATGGCCTGGACCTTCTTGCCAAGCGCCTCCATGGCGCCGAAGGCCTCGTGCGTCGACTCGGAGATGCGCGAGATACCCTGGATCGTCTTCTTGACGGCCTCGGATCCACGTTCGGCATCCCGGCGAACCTCCTCCGACAACTCGGCCGTTTCGTTGGCGTTGCCCTCGACCTGTCCGATGGAGACGTCCATCTCGCGCATCGAGGTGGACGTTTGCTCGGAGGTGGTCGACAAGTCCTCGACGCTCTTTGCCACCTCCTTGATCGCCTGGGTCATCTGCTCGATGCTGGCCGTCGTCTGTTCCACGCTGGATGCCAGCAAGTTGATGTTGTCGGCCACTTCGTCATTGGTCGCCGCCATCTCCATGATCGAACTGGAACTTTCCTCAGCGCTCGATGCCAGGATCTCAACGTTCTCGGCCACTCCCTTGAGCGAGATGACCATCTCCGAGATGGACGAGGAAGTCTCGTCGACCGCGGCCACCTGGTACTCGGCGCCCTGAACTACTTCCTCGGTGCTGGCCGTGATGCGCTCCATGGCCTCCCCCAGGCCGCCGGTCACAAGAGCGATCTTGCGAATCATGTCGTTGAGATTTCCGGCAATGCGGTTGAGCGCCTCCGCCAGCATACCTATTTCGTCGGGAGAAACATCCGGAATGCTCTCGGTCAAGTCGCCCTCGGATATCTTTCGGGCCATTTCCATCATCTTGATCAAGCGGCTGTAGATCTTGGTGGATGCCCAGTAGATAAAGAATGTAAAGGCAACCAGGGCGATAAGCAGGGCGATAAAAAGAGTGAACACCAGGCGGCTCTTCTGCGCCCGGATCTTTTGGGTGCTCAGGCCCAGCAGGACATATCCCCACGTCCTCGCCTGTTCTTGCTCGAGCTTTTTTTCCGGGGCGGGTTCGGTCTTGGGGGTATCCCCGGCACCCCCCTCTTCTTCGCCGCCCAGTTCTCCGAACATCAGGGCCTCGGTCTCGGCGCTGCCGTCCTTGGCCTTGTCGGAGCCTGAACCGGGCGCGGCCTCCTCGCCCGCCCCCTTGCCGAACTCGGTGCCTGTTTTCACCTCTTCGGTAAAGCCTATGAACTCGGTTCGTTCGGCCACGTAGTCGAGGTCGGACATGTGTACGTCAACCAGGCCCTCGATGTCCATTGGTTTGCCGGCCTCACGGAACGCGCCGGCAAAGACTGCAAAAGGCCTGCCCGAGATGCCCGCTTCTTCTTCCTTGGTATGCCTGAGAACGATTATGTACTGTACTTCCTCGCTCTCGCGGATAATCTTCCTGAGTCTTTTTACCTCGTTGTCCTTTTGCTCATACACCAGATCGAACATGCTCTCTGAAGTAACGTTCTTGACCAGTTCCTTTCCCAACGCCTCCAGCGAGGATTTTAGCTGTCCCAAAACCTGGAAATAGACGGTTATCCCCACGGCTATCATGATCACGGCCAGGGCGGCGGCCATCGTGCCGATGGCCTTCTGCCTCAGTCCGAATCGTCCAGTGGAACGCTGTTTGATCTCCATGATCACCTCACCGGCGGGTTATTTTCCTATCCTGACTACACCGGGCCGTTTCAACACCTCTGGCGATATCTTCACTCCCGCCTTGGCCGCCGAGTTGATATTGACAGTCAACGTGCCCGCCGGCGCCTGAATGGAAATGTCAGCGACGTTACCGCCGGCCAGTATTTTCTTGACGATTTCCGCCGCCTTCTTTCCCTGATCGGAGTAGCTGGAAGCAAAGGAACAAACAGCCATCTTCTTGACGAACATCGAGGAGTAGGCCAACAAGGGTATCTTCTTTTCGAACTGCAAAATCAGCGTGCGCTTGAAGAACTCGCGCGACATCACGGTGGCGTCGCGAATCAACCACAAGGCGTCGGCGCGCTTGATCACCTCGTTGAGTGCGGCGGGAACATCCTTTTTCTGGCCGATCTTGACGGCGATCAGGGTAACGCCGATCGCCGCGGCCGACTTTGAGGCCGCCTTGATGAATGGGCCCGTACGCCTGGCGTCGTAAATGACGCCGATCCGCTTCACTTCGGGCAGTGCCTCCCTGAACGCTTTGAGTTGGTCGTGCGCCGTCGGCTCAAGGTAGACGCCGGTTGCATTGTTCGAGCGCAGCTTGTTCTGGACCGGGTTCATTGCCATGACGAAAACGATCGGGATATCAGAGATTTCAGCCTTCAGCGCCTTTGCCGCACCCAGTCCGACCGCCAGAATGACCTTGGGGTCCTGACTCTTTACTGCCGAGGCAAGCTTGCCGGGGTCGCTGAGATTGCCTTTCATCAACAGGACGGAGAGTGAACAGGAACAGTCTTGCTTGAATCCGTCTATCGCCTTGTCGTAAACGCCCAGTTCCCTGGATTTAACCGCGACCACGTCGGCGGCAAATACCGGCAACTGGGCGAAAACAATAAGACCGACCAGGCACACCAGCACCCGGCCGCTGTGGCAACGGGGTTGCATTTTTTCAGCAAGCCTCTCACACAGCAGTTGCAGCCTGCAAAACACGGTTGAAAAATCATACGTTACGCTGTTTTTCAAAGTCAAGCTTTCGTTTGTTTTTTACAATGGCACATATCCGTTCGACGTATCCGACAAACGTTTTCCGCACTCCGTCGTACGGGATTACGGACGTATAATCGGCAGACAGATTCCGGCTTGTTTTCATCGGGCGAGAAACAGTAAACTCGGCACATCCCGAAAGGAGCCACCATGAAGCGTTGCGGCATTGTAACCGATCCTTTGTACATCAAGCACGACCCAGGACCGGGCCACCCCGAATCTCCCGAACGACTCAAGAGCATCTACCGTCTGCTGGAGGAGGAAGATCTAACCGGGCGCTGCCGGGCAGTGGACCCGCGGCCCGCCGGCCGCGAGGAGATCTGCCGCATTCATAGCGGTGAGTACTACCAGCGTATCGCCGACAGTGAGGGCCATGAGGTGATGCTGGATCCGGACACATCTACCTCGGCGGACTCTTTCCGAGCCGCCGAACTGGCCGCCGGCGGTACGCTGGCGCTTACCGAGAGCGTGGCCGGCGGGGAGATAGAGAACGGCTACGCCCTGGTTCGTCCTCCCGGTCACCACGCCGAAAGCACCCGCGCCATGGGGTTCTGCCTGTTCAATAACGTAGCCATAGGGGCCGCGCACGCCATTGAGAAGTTGGGTATGAAACGGGTTCTGATCGCCGACTGGGATTTGCACCATGGCAACGGTACGATGCACTCGTTCTACGACCGTGCCGACGTATTGTATTTCAGTACCCACCAGTACCCCTACTACCCCGGAACCGGCGCGACCGCCGACGTTGGGGCGGGCGCGGGCGCCGGGCGCACGGTCAACGTTCCCCTGTCAATCGGCATGGGAGACAGGGAATACCGGGCCGTTTTCCGCAAAATTTTGGCCCCCGTTGCCGAGCAGTTCTCTCCCGACCTGATCCTGGTAAGCACGGGTTTCGACACCTACCGGCGCGAGCCCCTGGGCGGGATGAAGATGACTGCGGAGGGCTATGGCGCGTTGACGCACGAGCTTGTGCAAATGGCCGAGGCCGCCTGCGGCGGCAAGCTGGTGCTGGTGCTGGAGGGCGGCTATAACCTGGAGGGCCTCTCCAACGGGGTGGCCTTCGCCATCCGCGCCTTGCTGGGCGAGTACCAGCCGGAACCGCAGGACGAAGATCCCGGCCTGGCCGGTCCCTTCATCGAAGCAACCCAGCAGGCGCATTCCGAATACTGGAAGTTCTAAAAAACGAAAAAAGAGCTTCAAAAAGAATCATCGTCTCCCGAAGAACCGGGCTCTCGCAGCGAGTGGAGCAGCTTCTTGCAGCGGCCGTAGGCATAGGCGCCGGAGTTGGTCATGTGCATGACGGTCTTGCAAGTCGAGATTGCCTTGTCCGGCTGGGTTCCCTTGATCACGTAGGCCATTTCGTACAATTTGCGCGCCTCGCGCTCGAGCGTATCGAGGCGTTTCTGGGCTTGATTCAAACCGGGCTTATGCACCAGGGCCGACTTGTATGATTTGTATGCCAGCGGGTATTTCTTGCTGTTTTGGGCGTCGACACCCTTTACGAAATATACCTTGGCAAGCTTGGAGTGCAGATCGGCAGACAGCTTGTCCTTTTTGCCCCCCAGCTTCTCGTTGAGCTTTAAAGCCTGAACCAGAAAGGCCTCGGCCTTGGCTGCCTGTCCCGAATTGTGGGCCAGCTCGTTGCCACGCTTGTACAATTTCTGGAACTTGCGAAGCTGGTTGACCCCTTCACTGGAGACCCCCGAAGCGGCCGCCCGCGAAAGGGCCGCGTCTATATTGCCCTTCCTGAAGGCATCCAGACAAGACCCCACCAGCAGCGTTTTCGATCTTTTATGCTGTCGAATTATCTTCTTCTTTTTCTTCTTCTTCTTTCTGCCGCTCCTGGGAGGAGCTGGCTTGTTCAAGAGTTTTTCGGCCGCGTGCTTTAATTCTTGCGCCGTTTCGTTACCCGGCGAAGCCAGCAGTACCTCGTCGGCAAGTTGCATGGCTTTTTCGAATTCCTTGCCATCCAGCGCCTTACGCGCCTCTTCGAGCTTGTAGTCCTGGCGTTTCTGTTCGAGCTGAGTCTTGAGTTTTTTCGCCTTATCGACTTGCAGACTCTCCGCCGAAACACTGTTAAGCAACAAAATGGCGGCGTCAAAGTCGCTGACCGCGATCTTGGCCTCAGCACCCAGAATCGCCCGAGAGGCAATATCCTCGCGCTCGATTGTCTGTCTGTACCTCGCTACCAGCTTGTCGTCCTCGAGAACCTGGGCCACCTCGACGATCAGCGCCTTGGCCTCAGTCCACTTCTCTTGCTTTACAAGATCCTTGACCTTGGCAAAAGTCGCCTGGGCCTGTTGCACCCTTTCCGCCTGAAGCTGCTGCTCTTCCATTCTGCGTTGCTCGGCTAGTTGCTCGGGCGTGGGACCTCTCTTCTTGGTCAACACCTTGACGATTCCCAGGATTCCGATCAGCACGATCAGGCATCCGATGACGACGAACAGCTTTTTTCTCCGGGGACTTTTAGGTATCGGCCCGGCAGAGGTCGAGGACGACACCTCGACATCGGAGGCGGACAGCATCATGGTCTTCTCGACGGGCGCCCCGCCCGGCCGTGACGAGCCGGAACCGGGGGCGGCGAAAGAGATCGCCGCGTCTCCCACTTGGACAAGATCGCCGTCATAGAGCAATGACTCGGAGATGCGCTCGTCGTTGAGGAAAGTGCCGTTGCCCGAATCGAGATCGACCACGTACCAGCCGTCCGCCCGCTTCTCGATGCGGGCATGCTTGCGGGAGACCAGCTGGTCGGGAAGGACCACGTCGCACTCGGGGGCCCGGCCGATTACAAACATGTCTCGTGACACCTCGACATCCGAGGCGCCATCGGGTGTCTCGACGGTGAGCAACGGAACCACATCGGGGGCTTCATCAGGCACTGCTGCAAGAATCTCGGTTTTTTCGGCCGCCTCGTCGACCTGCGGCTCCTGCACGGCGGGCAGGCTGCCGACAAAAGTCGGGCCGGCATCATCATCTTCGGGCTCTTCACCGCCGAAGACAAAGGCGCCCTGGTCCAGGCCGGGATCGCTCAGGTCTTCCGGGTCGACCAGTTCGGTCGGCTTTTCCACGTCCCCTTCGTCAAACTCTTCCTCTTCTTCGATATCCCGCAGGCCGCGACGCGCAAGCTCGCGCCGGATGGGGCTGTTGTCCACCTCCGAGGTTTCCGCATCCAGATCGTCGGCGCCCGCTTCTTCTTGGCCATCGTATCCAACAGCCGGAATCTCATCGGTCTGGAAGTTGTCCGGGATCTCCTGTGTGCTCTCGTCATCCGCAGGCAGGGGCGGGGGCCTTCTTCTTCTGCGATCGGCGCTCATACATTCACTCCGTGGCTTCAGTACAGCTTGTCAACCTTGAAAAACCGGCCGGGTTCGACCACGTCCTTGGCCTGAACAAATTCCTTTGGCTGCTCGCCTTTTTTGAAAGCCTCGCGCACCGAGTTGGGAGTGTCCGGGCGGGCCAGCAGCCCTGTCTTGGGATCAATCCGCGCAAAGGTAATTCCGGCCGGGACATCGAAATCATCCTGCGGCCGCTCGGCCAGGATCTCCTGCATGTACGCAAGCCAGATGGGCAGGGCGGCCCGCGAGCCGTTCTCACCGCGCCCGAGGGGATCTTTCGGTTCATCGTGCCCGACCCAGACACCCGTGACCACGTCATGGGTGAAACCCATAAACCAGGCGTCGGCCGAGTCGTTGGTGGTTCCCGTTTTCCCGGCGGCCGGCTTGCCCAGTTGCCTGGCCCGGGCGCCGGTGCCGCGGGTGGCCACGCCATGAAGCAAGTCGGTCAGGATGTAGTTCGACTGGGAGGAAAGCAGACGAGGCATGGGGTTCTGCAGGCGGTCATAGGCCCGATCGAATTTCTCGTCCCAGCTTTGCCAGGGATCCTTGTAGGAAGCGTGGTTTAAAAGTACACGCCCGAAACGATCGGTCACTTTCTTGATCATGAAAAGTTTCGGCTTACGCCCGCCCAGGTTGAAAACAGAATAAACATTGAGCAGGTCCCAGGGCTTGACACACGAAGAGCCAAGGGCCAGGCCGAGTTCCTCCCTGAGCGGCGATGAAATGCCCAGTTTGTGGGCCCAGGCGATATTTTCCTTGATACCCACGGCATCGAGCACTTTAATCGAAGGCACGTTCATGGAATGAACCAGGGCCGTATACACGGTTACCTTACCCTTGAATTCGCGCTCGTAGTTTTCAGGCTTCCAGCGGTTTTGGTTCTCGGGATCATCGTAGACAATGGCGCTGTCGATGATGATCGTGGCCGGGTTGTAGTCCAGATTCTCGATGGCCAGCGAGTAGTGAATGGGCTTGAAAGAGCTGCCCGGTTGCCGGCAAGCCTGAAGCACCCGGTTGAATTCGCTGTCTTTGAAATTGTAGCCGCCGATCATGCCCTTGACATATCCGAGCCGCGGTTCGACCGATGCGAGCGCCCCCTGCACGCCCGGAATCTGATCGAGGGCGAAAATCGCCGTTTGTTTTTCCCCCTTTTCAGGTTTGGGTAAGAGCTTCGCCGATCCAGGTGGTTCGCCGACAAGCAGCTTTTTCAACTCGACATGCCGTACCAGGATCAGATCGCCCTTCGAAAGGACCTTGCGCACGTCAGTGGCCTTGGCGGCGGAACTCCTGAAGTGAACCGTGGGATCCGGCTTGCGTGCCCAGCGCATGCCGAAGATCGGCAGCAATCCGCGGGCATGTCCGACCGACACACGTGCATAATTCTCGCTCACATCTCCAACTACGGCAGGGACGAGGTGATCCATTGGAAGATCGCCAAAGCCGCTGTTTTCGAGATACTCCTGGGTCTTGGCCAGGAAGTCGGCGATCTTCTCGTCGCTCGTGAAATGGTGCAGCGGCCCGCTGTATCCTTGGCGATGATCCAGCCGCCTAAGTCCCCGGTTTATTGCCTTCTGGGCGGCGTGCTGCCAGTCGAGGTCGACTGTTGTCTCCACCTTCAGTCCACCCTCATAGACGCCGTCAGTGCCGTAACGCGACTGAAGCCGGCGGCGCACCTCCTCGGTAAAATAAGGTGCCCGGCGCCTGAAGATATCCGGAATCGGGTGGGCATAAAGTGGTGTCTCGGCGGCTTTCTTCTTGCTGTCTGCATCGATGAAGCCGACTGCACTCATCCTGTCTAGAACGTAGGAGCGCCGATCGAGTGCCTCTTTAGGCCGCTCGACCGGATCATATTCGGAAGGGGCCTGCGGCAGGCCGGCGATGGTGGCCATCTCGGGCAAGGACAGATCCCAGACATTCTTGTGAAAGTAATTGCGCGCGGCGGCCTCGACTCCGTAAGAACCGTGACCCAGGTAGATCTGGTTCAGGTAAAGATAGAGGATCTCCTCCTTGGTGAACTTCTTCTCGATGCGCCGGGCTAGTATCGCCTCTTTGAACTTGCGCGTGAATGTCTTTTCGCGGCCGATGAGACTCTTGGCAACCTGCTGGGTAATGGTACTGCCACCCTGAACAATATGGCCGGCTTTGATGTTTTTTATCGCCGCGCGCAAGATGCCCATGGGATCGATTCCGCCATGAGAGAAAAAGTTGTCATCCTCGGAGGCGATGAAGGCCTCGACCAGGTGCCGGGGTATCTTGTCCGGAGGAACCACGTCGCGACGCTCGATCGCGAACTCGCCGATGGGAATGCCCGACAGGCTGTAGACCCGGGTGGTCAAAGGTGGGTTGTATTGAGAGAGCTCCGGCAAGGTCGGAATACTGTCCTTGACGGCCAAATAGAGGCCCCAGACAAGACCCGTCCCGGCGACGATCCAGAAAAGAACGCAGCTCGTAACCCAGAGTAAAATCCTCGTCCAGCGAGGTCGGCCACGACGGGGGTTGACAACCTCTAGTAGAAGTTCTTTTTCTTTCCCGGACTGTTGCGTCAAGTCAGAGCCTCCCGTGGTATTCCGGCGGAGTTTATGTTCTTTCCTCTGATGAGTCAAATCTGCGCAGTGAACTGCATTGTTTTTCGGTTGCTTCGGTGTCATATCCGCGTATATTTTCTAAAAAAACCGTATGTCAGAGGCTGATTTTTGACGCAACGCAGAAAATACGCAGTTGCCGGCTTGTCGCTTTTCTCCAACACCTTTCTTGTCGTTGCCAAGACGATCGTCGGTTTGAGCATTGGATCCGTTGCCGTGCTGTCCGAGGCGATACATTCAGGGATCGATCTGATCGCCTCCGGCATCACTTACATTGCCGTCAGGAAATCTGGGGAACCGGCCGACATATCGCACCCATTCGGGCACGGAAAGATCGAGGATATTTCCGGGGCGATGGAGGCGTTTCTGATCTTCATCGCAGCTTGCTGGATAATCTACGAGGCCGTCGGCAAACTGCTTCATCCCCAGCCGCTTGTCATGGCCTGGTGGGGTATCGGCGTCATGGGTGTCTCTTCGATTGTCAACTTGTTCGTCTCCCGGCCACGACCTGTCCTGGCTGGACCCTGCGGTGGCTTTGGCAGTGGCACTGTTGATCCTGCGCGCCGCCTGGCGCCTGACCAGAAAATCGGTCGGCGAATTGCTCGGACACAACTCGCCAAAAACAGGGGACCTGAAATGCAACCTCAACCGTCCAGGCGATAGCCTACTTGGCGGACGGTCCTGAGATGCCGCGGATGGGCGGGGTCGGGCTCTATCTTCTGGCGCAAGCTGAGAATGTAGTTATCCACCGTGCGGCTGGTGCCGTCGAAGCCCCAGCCCCATACCCGGTTTAGTATTTCTTCCCTGGAAAACACCCTGCTCGGCGAAGCCGCAAGCAGATGCAATAAGTCGAATTCCTTGGCCGAAAGTGAGACTTTTTGGCCCTTCAGGCTGACATTACGTCCGGCCGGATCGATCACCACGTCGCCGAAGACGATCGGCGGCGCCGCCTGATGCTCGACCCTCCGGCGGCGGAGCATGGCCTCCACCCGGGCCAGCAATTCGGGCAGTTCGAATGGCTTGGATACATAGTCGTCGGCTCCCAGATCGAGCCCCTCGACTTTGTTGCCGGTAGTGTCGCGCGCAGATAAAATCAACACCGGCACGCCTTCTTGCCTGGCACGCAGTTCGGCCAGGATTTCAAGGCCGCTGAAGCCGGGCAACATGATATCCAGGACTATCAGATCGGGACGGGTGTCGAAGGCCTTCTGCATGCCTTCCTCACCGTCGGAAGCGGTGATGACCTGGTAACCGCGCAACTCGAAGTTCATGACCAGGCCCTGGCGCAAAGAACGATCGTCCTCAATCACCAGGATGGTTTCGTTCTTTGCATTTTTGCCCCGATCTTTCACTCGGCGCTCTCCTTGCCGGAAACCACTGGCAGCAGTACGGTGAAGCGACTTCCCTGATTCTCGCTTGATTCAATCCGCACCTCACCCCCGTGAGCCTTGACAATGTGGCGGACGATGGCCAGTCCCAGCCCGGCGCCCGATGACTTGCCCGTGAGCCTAGAATCGAAGCGGTAGAACGGATCGAATATACGACGCAACTCCCGCTTGGGAATCCCAATTCCATTGTCGGCAACCGAGATTGCCACCTGTCGCTTGCGATCTTCTACCAAGATGTAAATCTTCTTTTCACTGCGCGTGTACTTGTAAGCATTTATCAGCAGGTTCAGAACGACTGCGCCGATTGCTTGCTGATCATGGACCACCGGCGCTTCGCTTTTCACATCAAGAGACAAATCCACTTCTCCCGGCGCGAGCATGCCCGAGAATCTGCTCGCGGCTTGCTCAACAGTTTCTTTCAGCGGCTTCGTCGTCATCTGCAGGTTGACGCGATCCTTGGCCGCCGCCCTCCATGTGAGCAAGCGATCGATCATCGAATCGAGCCACTGCGTCTGCCGAATAATTGTCTCCAGGCTTTCCCGGATCTGTTGCGGATCGTCTTGCAGTTGTCCGCCTTGCAGCGTCTGGGCGTACATGCGGATGGCGGCAAGGGGTGTTCGCAGATCGTGGGTCACATTGGCCAATAGATCTGCCTGCAGTCTGGCGATGCGGGCCCTTTTCCCAAGAAGAACCGTTACCGTGACAATACTCCCCAGGGCGGCGGCGGCGAAGGATACTATCAGGACACCGACTACGATCGGATTCGAACTCTCACCAAGAGCAAGAGTGACAATGCCCACCGCAGTGGACAACAAGACCGGAATCAGAACTCCGACCGACAAGGCCACGATGATCCCGGTCAGGCTCATGTTGCGTCCCCGCCGGGTGATCCTGGCTATTGTTTTCGACTCCATACCCCGAAGTATGCCCCGATGAACGACGGACTGGCAACTCGAAGCGGTCTTGCGTCAGAAAGAGCTGCTATTGACGCTCAGTTCAGGCTGGCGCAGAGTATCCAGCCCGGCGGCTGCGCGCCGCGCGCGATTTTCCTTTTGCCAACGTTTCACCTGCTTGCGGGCATAAAGATTCAAAAGTGCCTTGCTAAATTTTCCACGGGCGGCCATGCCCATGATTCTGGCGGTGGAGTACACGCGGGCCATGCCGTTCATGGTTTCGGCCGTCAGATCGTGAGCCGACATGTGCTCCGGCCTGAAAACCGTGTGGTGGGCATCATAGAGCGACCAGTCTTCGGTCAGCAGGCGACCGCCTGTGTTCATTTCCTCGTACACCGGAGTTCCCGGCAGGGGGGTCAAGACCATGAACTGAACTGTATCAATGTCTTCCTCGATGACGAAGCGTCTGGTGGCCCGGATCGTCTTGATCTCGTCGGCGTCTGAGCCGAACATGAACATCCCGTGCACCTGGATGCCGTGCCGGTGAAAACGGTGAATCGCCAGCTTGATGTCTTCGACGGTTTGGTGCTTGTGGTACTGCGCTAATGTGTCGGGATCGATCGACTCGAAGCCGACGAAGACACGGTAGCACCCCGCCCGCCGCATCATCTCGAGCATCTCGATATTTCTCGCGGCCCGGACGGAAACCTGTGCCATCCAGGGTGGAAGGAAGACATCATGCGTCATCAGATAATCGAGCAGTGACTTCGTCCTGGCGGGCGAAGCGCAGAAGTTGTCGTCGTAGAAAAATACCGTATTGCCGTGTCCCCGCCGGCAATCGAGTTCTTCCGCCACGTGCTCGTTCGTGGCATAGCGCACCCGGTGTCCGAACATGGGCGTCACCGAGCAGAAGTTACAGTTGTGCGGACATCCCCGAGAAGTCTGAATGGGAATGATTCCTAAATCGAAGTCGGAGCGCCGCCGCTTGCCTGCGAGCAAAGAGAAATCGGGGACCGGAACTTTGTCCATACTCACGGTCTCGGCCGGCAGGGCGTTGTGTACCGCTTGTCCGTCGTGCATGTAACTCAGGCCGGGAATCAGGCCGGGGTCGCCCTGCTGTTCCAACATGTCCAGAAACAGGCCGAAGCTTTCCTCGCCCTCTCCGCGCAGCACCCAATCGGCGTGTTCGAGGCCCTCGTCCGGCATGAACGTCACGTGCGGACCGCCGATTACCACCGGCACGCCGGCGGCCCGTGCCCGATCGGCCAGTCGATAGGCGCGCGGTGCGGTCGGCGTGATGGTCGATATGCACAACAGGTCGGCGTCCGTGACGTCGGCGAAATCAAGAGGCACCATATCCTCGATTACGACTCGCACGTCGATCCCCCGCTGAGCCGCCAGCGTGCCCAGGATGGGCAGGCCCATGCGTGGCAGGCGCACGAGCGAGTATACGTGTTGCCCAGGAGCCTTTGGCTCCACCATCAACAGCTTGCGGATTTTCATGGATTCTCTCCCGGTTGAGTTTCGAACGGACAGTTGTCCAATATGCCGACCATGCTGGAGGACCCAAGTCATGGTTTCGTCATGACGACATCGTCAATCGTGTCGACTCGCAAAAAAACCTGGAGAAAAGGAAGAGTGTGTTTTGGCCTGCTATTAGCGGACGTTTACCTTCCAGTCTTCGGGAAGGTGGATGGTATAGGCCAGGTCGATCGATTTTTCGCGGGCAGGCGACAGACGCAGCGTCCAACTCATGAAGCCGCGGTGGCGATCGAGTTGGTAGTGCTTGGTTGTCTTGTCTTTGACCAGCTCAACCTTGACCTGCTCGGTCTTGGAAACCGGGATGTTCTCGCGTACCTCCACCGCCTGGCGGGAGCGGGCCCGGTTGATCACCCTGATGCGGAAGGAGCGCTCGAGATGCTTGGTGCTCGAGAGAAAAGAGGCTGAGCGGTTTGCCGAAGACAACTCGCGGCGCTCCACCTTGAGCTCTTCGTCGATGCCCATCGAAATCTCCATCGGCTCGCCGGGCGCCTTGTACTCGATATCGGTATCGCCGACATAAGAGCCGCCGCGGTAGATGTGCACCCGGCCTGCCAGCAACGGGTAGGCCGTCGGGTTCTTTAGCTGGACCACCTGGTAGACGAAAGGCCGCAGCTTTGGAACGCTCACCAACTTGGCCTCGGCCCGGGCCGAGGCGACATCGACCGGCATCCAGTAAGGCCGCCCGTCGGCCATGACGCTCACCCGTCGGGGCATGGACAGGGCGAATGACTGTCCCTTGTCCTCGAGGGCCGCTCCGGCCGGACCCTGTCCTCGGGAGTCGGCCTTGCCGGTCAACTTCTCGCGGCGCTCCATGGTGGCCACCAGCGTCTTTTGCTCGCCCACTTTGTGTCCGTTTACATAGATCGGGGCGGGATAGGGCGCCTCGGAGCCGAGACGGGGCTTGGAGGTGGAAAGCAGCAGTTTGGCGTTTTTCCAGTCCTCGCCGGTCGACTGCTGTACAACGGCCGACACGGTCAGCTCGGCGCGCCCCCGGCCAACCTTCGCCTTGCCCCCGGATATGAAGCGCAGATCATACTCGGGATGCCAGGTGGCTCCAGGAACCACGTATGATAAAGTCACCCGTGGACGGACCTCGCCCTTACACTCGATTGCCACAGACACGCTTCTGGCCTCTGCCACGCGGCTGGGCTGCAGCTCCTGCAGCCTGCGCTGCAGACGATCTCGTTTTCTTACCAGGTCCCTAAGCTGTATGCTGATTTTACCTTGACCGGCCGCGGCCGCGAGGTGCTCTTTTTCCATTGTGTCGAGCACTTTCGTCCAGCGGCGCGGATCCGGGCGCTCACTGCGTATCTGTTCGTTGAGTAGTTGCTGAAAATAGGCTCCAAAGGCGTTCAGCACGGCTATTCGCTCACTGGAACCGGCCAGCTTCTCGTTTATCTCCCTGATTTTGTCCTGCACCTTCGTAAGTTCTTTTCGAACTTCGGCAACACGAACGTCGCGGTTTTCCTCGAGCGGAACGATCCTCGAGGTGAGACCGATTGCCTTGGCCTTGCCCGAGGCCTCGGCCCTTAAAGTGCGCTCGTCCAGCGAGGTGGGCAGCATTGGGAAGACCACTTCGACGCTAGCCGACTTGCAATCGGCCCTGGCGGTTCGGGTGACCTCGGCGCGGTCGGCATATACCGTCACCCGGTCAACCAGGGCCGGGTCCTGTCCGGCCAAGACCGGCGCGGCCAGAAACAAGGCAAACAGGCTGATCATCTTTGAGGTTTTCATGGCTTGCCTCCCTACTGCGTGAGCTGCCAGTTCTCTGGACGCTTGATTTTGTAAGAGAACTGGATGGTCTGAATCTTGCCCGGCGGAATCCTGAGCACGAAGCGCATTATACCGTCTTCGTCGGGACCCTTGTCGGGCTTGGGTTTCAGCGAGCCCTTTTCGATCTCTATGTCCTCGTTGCGCGTCTTGGGAATCTGATCATAAACATTTATGGTAATGGCCTTCTTTTTGTAGTTACCGATCTCGATCGTCTGCGTGTAGGTGGTGATCTCGTCCTTGCTGATGATTCCCTTGGTGACTGTGGCCGGCACGACCTTGTGCAGGATGCGAATGTTTTCATCTGCACCTAAGGGTAGATCGATCACGCCGCCCTGACCGGTGGTCCTGAGTTGGCCTTGGCCGATGAAGTCCTTGCCGACGAAGATATTGACCGGTCCCTGCAGGATCGGTCGCTTGCCACGGTTGGTGACTTTGGCTTTCAGGTAAGCGGTTTTCTTCAAAGAAGGCGTGGCCTCGTAGAAGGTCTCGACCGGGTATACCTCCGCGGCCAGCGGTACGCGCAACGCCTGGCCACTGGAAGGGATACTGGCCCGTGTCGGGCAATCATAGATATAGTCCAGTCCGCCTGCCACCACCGCCGGCAGGCTCGAATCGGAAAAACGCGGCGGGTGGTAATAGACAGGCTCGAAAAGCCTCAGCGAGGTAGCCACGGTGCGCCGTGTTCGCCGCCCGCGACTGCTCACGCGCTTGTCACTAACGGCCTCGGGCCGTGCTAATTCCATTGCCTCCATCGGGGGAGGCGCGGGCGGCATTGCCTCTGCCTTTGAGACGGAAGGCATGGCCTGGGGACGGCGGCGGCTTGGCTTACGATAACGACGCTTGCCCTTCTTTCCCGCATAGTCGCGCAGGCCGCCCTTGCTGCCTTCGGCCATTCCATAACCGCCGCCACCGGCGTCGAGTCCGGCCAGAGTTGAAATAGATCGCTCGTCGACGGTCATGCTGAGCATGCGCTGCAGCTCGGATATGCGGCCCTGCAACACCTGCAGGCGGGCCCGGCGTTCGGCCTCGAAGGCGGTCGGCTGGGGTTGGGGCGGCGAAAAACGGGCGGCCGCGGGAGGCATACGGGCCGCACGCGGGCGGGGAATGAATTCGCGCTTCTCCCCCAGTGCCCAGGTGAGCAACTCCGGCAACTTGATACCCAACCCGGGAATCGCGGTCGAGAGAGAAACCGCAGCGTTGATCCAGTCTTCACCCGTGGCCTGGCGGACCATGCCGGCGGTCTTGATCGTCACCCGTCCCCGATCGGGATCGAAGTGGATGTTGTAGGTGGGTTTCCAGCTGGCGCCGGGAATGAAATACTCGAGATCCAGTCGCACCTTGCCCGGCTGTTTGACCTGCACGATGGCCAGGACTTGCACTTTGCGATCGGTGAAGGCACCCAGGTTGTGGCGCTGTACCTCGCGCTGAAGCTTGACAAACTGTTCTTGAAGCCCTCGGCGATCGATCGCCAGCTTGCGCAAGGACGCCCGGCAAGCGGTCTTGCGTGAATCGAGGAAATCGAGCACCTTTTTCCACAGGTCCACACGCACCGGCGGCGATGCCTTACCAACCCGTTTTGATTCGTCCACGGGAACTTTTGGCGAAATGCTCTTCAAGAATGCAAGCTCCAGGTTGTGCACCTGCTTCTGGCGATCGAGGGCGCCGAGCTTATCGGTAATGGCTTCGAGTTTATCGATCTGCTCCTCGACCTGTTCTATCGAAAAACGCTCTCTCTCGACCGGAACGGTTTCCACCCGGATCGCCCGCGCGCCCCGGCATTCAACCCGGACAGTGCTGATCATCACCGCCCCCGGTAAATCGGGCAGCCCGAGCTTGTGGATTCCGTTATCGAGATTAACAGATGCCCGACGGAAAACCTTGGCTCGATCGCTGAAGACCGTTACTTCCTGGATCGGCGCCTCGACAACCCGGGCTTCCTCCGACAATCCCGGACCGGCGGTAACGTCCGGCACGGACGCGGAAGCCAGAAGGACAAAAAGAATCACGCTCATGATAAGTCTCCTGTGAGTTCACTTTGAATACCTATATTCATATTCGCTGTATGGACGCGGGTAAAGCATAAAGGTTCTATCACCCCTGGTTTTTTTGGGCTAATTCGTTGTAGTATTTCAGAAACCCGCCAAGAAGGAGATGTGAAGAGGCTTGTGTCGATCTCGACGGAGACGGTTACGGTGATGGCTTCGGAAGCGGCTACGACTGCCGGGGCCTGGGATTTCGAGAGAGAACCCGCTTGTAAGGCGCTGCGCTGGTCTGCTATCTTCCAGTCCTGTATCGACAAACAGATGGGAGCCAGGATGACCAGGAGCTTTTCCTGCGCAATCGTTATTATCCTGTTGGTGGCTGATCCGTATACGCTTGCGGGCCCGCTCGAGGGCCGGGATCTCAAGGTCGTCGTGCCAGGCGTTCATGCTTATGCCGGGGTTCCCGCGGGTTCGGCCGATGTGCTTTCCGATCTGCTGCTGAACGCCTTGCTCGCTCGCCACGGGGTGCACGCCATGGGGCCGGCCGACGTGCGGGCCATGTTGACGGCCGAGCAGCAGAAGAACCTGCTGGGCTGCAGCGACGAAAGCTGCATGGCCGAGTTGGCCGGGGCTCTGGGGGCCGATTGGTTGATTGGCGGGAGCGTCGGTCGTCTCGAAGATCTCTACGTGCTCTCCCTGCAACTTATCGACGCGCGCAAGGCGCGGGTAACCGCGCGCGCCTCGGTCAACCTGAAGAGCCTCAAGGATGCCACGGGCAAAATCGGCCCGCTGGTGGACAAGCTTCTGGACGCGCGCCCGCGTCACAAGGTTGAGCCGTCCATTCTCAAACAGGCACCCGCCGAGAAACATAAGTCGCTCGATCGACCCGCATTTTGCAAGCTCAACCAGGAATACGTCCGGTTGCTCGGCAAGGCGCCATACGACCCGAAACTGGTTACGCTTCGCCGAAAAATTCTATTGGACCTTGTTCTGACTCCATTCCAGCGCGAGTTCGACAACAAACGCACCTGCATCTGGGAACCGCAGGGCAGGACGTCAAACGCCCTGCGCGTCCGGCTGAACATGTCCACTGACAGGGGCCATGCCCATGACGCAAAACGCAACCTGGCCGAATACGCCACCTTCATCCAACAGGTCAAAATAATACAGGACGAGTATGTCCGGGCGCTCAAGATGGAAGAGAACGGCACGGGCAAAAGACTTGCCGGGCCGCCATTCGATGTCAAGGAAGTACCGGCGCGAGTGCAAGAGGAAAGCGAGGAGATCCGCGCCTACCGGAATGCATACCAGGCTGCCGGAAAAGTATTGTCAAGAGTGCTCGCCGCCGCGAGCAAGAACCGCAAGAAGTCTTTGAGAGCCTTCTTCTCTTCGAAAGATCCGAAGCACTCGCGGGACATGTCCGAACGCGCCTTTACCGAACTGCGCACGTTGTTGAAGCGGGGATACCGTTTGCGAATTTGCCCATTGGACGTGCGACCGTACTCCGAGATCGAACGAGCAGCCAGGCGCTTCGGAGAAAAGCACATCGTCGAGTGCTGGTGGCTGCGGGCCAAAAAAGGCAGTGCTTCCTTGGACAGGGCCTGGATGATCAAGCACAAGGACAATTGGAAAATAGACCGCTGGTAATAGAGAGGGGTGAGAATGTTTCGCAACTGGCGGCGCAAGAGGTTGGCTCGTCGTGAGTTTCCAATTCAGTGGTTGCCTTACCTGCAAAATCAGGTGCCTTTTTATTCGAATCTTTCGCCGGATCTGCAACAGAACTTCCGCGAGAAGCTGAAAATATTCATTTGGGAAAAACATTTCATCGGTGCCGGTGGGTTGACGATTACCGATGAGATCAAGGTAGTTATAAGCTCCGCAGCAGTAAGGCTTATCTTGTTTCTCGACCTGAACTATTACGATCGGCTGAGCGAGATAGTTGTCTATCCCCACCATTTCAAGCATCCGGATGGTAATGACATCATGTTGGGCGAGGCCCACGATTGGGGGATAGTTGTCTTGTCCGACACGGCAGTCCGCTTCGGGCTAAAGTACCCCTGCGACGGCCACGATACGGCAACCCACGAGTTTGCCCACGTGCTGGACAGAGCCGGCGGGGAATTCAACGGAACACCGCGATTGAGAGATTCGCGACATTACCATCCCTGGGCCCAGGTGATGAGTTTCAACTATCTGAAATTGAAGCGTGGCGACCCGAAACAGTCGGAGGTTCTTCGCGGTTACGGCGCAAAAAATGAAGCCGAGTTTTTCGCGGTCGCCACGGAATCTTTTTTTGAGCGGCCGGTTCAAATGAAACAACGTACGCCGGATCTATACGAAGAGCTGAGACGCTTCTATGGTTTCGACCCGGTTAACGATCCCACCTGCGGTTTTCCAAAGATGTCGGTAAAAACCCAGGGATGATTGCGTTAGGTCCGAGCTTGGGGTTGTCCTGTGTGCGCGGTAAACACTAGGCCCATCTGTCTGAATCGGTGCTCCATTCATACACTAGTGTCTCATTTTTGAGCGCTTCCCCCGGACCGATGAGGACAAGCGAGACACCTGTGTTTTTATGTAATAATTACAATACAGTAGACATGGCACGTAACTTGCTTGATCCTTGATCAATTTAATTTCAACAGCAAATATTACGGGAGGTACATAATGATTTTGGAAAGATTACTAGAGTTCAGTTTGATCGGCGCGGAGTGGGTCCTTTGGCTTCTATTTGCGCTGTCATTGTACTCGATAGCCGTTTTGGCCGACCGGGTAATTCTATACACCAGGACTCGGGAAAAAATCGCCGAGCTGGAGCCTGGCCTGACCGCAGCCTTGACGAATGGAGATCTGGACGGGGCCAAGCGGCAAGTGAAGCAAGACAGCCTGGTGCGCAATGTGCTGCGGGCCGGCCTGGACGCAATCTCTGCGGGAAAGCGGGATCCGGGGACGGTCGAGCAGACCATGATGGGCGCACTCTCCAGAGAAAGGGCCCGCTACGAGGCGCGCCTGACTCCCTTGGCTACGATCGGTAACAACGCGCCGTTCATCGGTCTATTCGGAACCGTTCTTGGGATCATTCAAGCCTTCCATCAATTGGGCAAGCTGGATGCTTCCCAGGCAGCCGGCAACCAACTGGTTATGTCCTCAATCAGTGAAGCGCTTGTGGCCACCGGCGTCGGCATCATGGTGGCAATTCCCGCCGTGGCGGCGTTCAACTGGGCCCGCTCGAATATTAGCGCCAGAATCAAACATGCCGAGTCCCTGATGCACGCCGTGATCGTTGGGCTAAGTAATTTCGAGACTGCTCCCGTGAAAGAATCGAGCAGGAAGTAAGGTGAACCATGGCATTTACATCACAGCAAGACGACGACATCATCAGCGGAATCAACGTTACTCCGTTAGTCGACATCATATTGGTGGTGCTGATCATCTTCATCGTCACCGCATCACTGGTTCTGCGCCACAATATTCCGGTTGAGTTGCCACAGGCCAAAACGGGGGAGCAATCGGTGGATGGCCTGATTAACTTGGCGGTCACAGCGGAAGGCAATCTTTACCTCAACGGCCGGCCGGGCGTTCTTGAAGACATACCTGCCCTAGTGGCCAAAGTCCGGCAAAAAATTAAAGACAGCGGCGGTAAGGTCAGCGCATTCATTTCCGCCGACACGCAGGCACGTTACGGCAAGTTCGCCGTAGTTATCGATCGGCTGCGCCTGGAAGGAGTTTCCGACATCGCCCTCGATACCCAACCGCCGGATCTTGTCAAGGAGAGGACATGAGGCAAGTTGGCTCCACCGGTCTGCAGGGTTTCTTAATTGCCCTGTTCATCCACGTGCTGGGCATCGGCTCCCTGTTTGTCTTGTCGCCGGCGGAAAAAACCAAGGCAAATGTTCGCCCGCCGGTCAAGATTCGAGTAGTCAGGCGACCAGAGCCAGTTACCCCGCAGGTAGAACCACCCGCGCCACCAGACATTCAAGAGCCAATAGCAGTGGAGCCGAAAAAGCCCTTGCGGAAAAAAGTTGCCGCCAAAAAGAAGGCTATTACAGTAAAGAAAGTTGCTGCGCTGGAGAAAACCACGGCTGTGGAATCTAGAGCAAGGCCCGCACCGGCCCCAACCGAAGGCAAAACCAAGCCGAGGAAGTTCACGGTAGCCATGGAAGCCACAGTCTCCGGTGGTGGCGTTACCGTGCCGACTTCTTCGTCGGGTGCCTGGGCTTTCGGTGCGCCCAATGGATCGCCCGAGGGAGAAAAAGCCTTGGCCGGCCCCGCACCAGCCCCCGTAGAAGAAAAAGGCCAGCCCGTGAATCTACAGGCCAGCGGCGTCACCCGTCTGCCCAAGCTAATCTCGAAACCCTCCACATTGGAGATGCGGGCAGTCTATCCGGAAGCCAAGCGTCGCGAGGGCCTGGAAGCCAACGTCTATTTGAAAATCTTGGTAAGCGCTAAAGGAAAAGTCGATCAAGTACGGGTGATTCGCGGCGCCGGACGGGCCTTTGACCAGGCAGCGATTTCCTTGGTGAAAAAGTTCCGCTTCCGACCCTCCGAAGCCGACGGTAAACCAGTCAGAGTCTGGATACCCTGGACCTATAAATTCCGCCTTGAGGGTTGAGATGAAAACCAGTCCCTACCTACTCGCTGTTTTTCTTTTTAATTCCCCGCTTTGGGCACAGGATGCCGTACCGGAGCTGGAAAAACCTCCCAAGTTGATCGAACTGGTGCCGGCCGATATCCCGGCTGACACCGATTTCCCAACCCCAGAGATTCAAGTCCTCCTCGAGATCGAGGTGGACGAAACCGGTCGGGTTCTCGATGCTCGCGTTAACAAGGGAGCCGGTGAACCTTTCGACACAGCCGCTTTGCAAGCTGCCAAGAAATTCTCTTTCGAACCCGCTATACTGAGTACCGGCGAGCCCGTCCCGGTAACAATTAATTTTCTCATGCGCATAACCAAGCCCGCCCCTGCTCCCGTACCGGTTGTTGAAAAAAAGAAAAAACAGGCCCCTGTTTCATATACCGTAACCCTATTGGAACGCGGCACCCGCAAACCTCTCGCCGGCGTCGAGGTCCAGGCACTCGTCGCGGGTTTGGCCGTGGCTTCCGGCGTTACCGACGAACGGGGCCGTTTCTCACTCGATATACCGGCCACCAGCTTCATCCTGTCGGCCCTGCTTCCCGGTCACGAGAAGCTGGAAGCCAAGATCGAGGCGGAACCGGGCGAGCAACGCGAAGAAACCTATTACCTGGAGGAATCCGCAGGCATCTTCGAGACGATCGTGCGTGCCGAGGTGATTCGTCGCGAAGTTACCAGGCAAATCATCCCCAAAGAGTTGGTCGAGAAGCTGGCCGGCACATCCGGAGACGTCCTCAAGGTCGTCCAGAACTTGCCCGGTGCCGGCAGGGCCTCTTTTGGTGGTGGTGACTTGATTCTGCGTGGCGCAAGCCCCGGAGACAGTCGGGTGTTTCTAGAGGGCCATGAGATTCCGCTGCTCTATCACTTCGGAGGCTTACGCAGTACATTCAATAGTGCATTTTTAGAGACTGTCGAATACGTACCGGGTAACTTCGCTCCCGACTTTGGCCGGGCCACCGGCGGGATTGTTGACGTCAAGGTCCGCGATCCGGCCGCTGATCTTTTCCGCGGTAACGTGGACCTGAATCTCTACGACGCCGGTTTTACCCTGGAGGGACCGCTCTCGGACAGCTGGTCAATCGGTGGGGCCTTCCACCGCTCATGGGTGGATACCTTCTTGTCGGCGGTCATTCCCGAAGATGCCGGTGTCTCTTTCAATACCGCCCCGCGCTACTATGATTATCAGTTGATCGCCAACTATCAGCCCCGAACCGGACAGAAGCTCAGGCTTTTGGGTTATGGTTCCATGGACAAGGTCGTCCTCCTGTTCAATCGTCCAACATCCGATCCGACCATTCGTGGTGAGATCAGCGCCCGGATTATGTTTCACAATCTCCAGGCCAGCTACGCATCCCGGCTGACTTCATATCTTAGCCAGGAGACCTCCCTTGTTTTTGGGCTGCAGCAATTCAAGACCGAGATAGGTCCCGATCTTTTTTTCAACCTGGACATCCTGCGTTTTGCCTTCCGGACTGCCTGGATCTGGGAGGCACTCGACTGGCTTTCGGTGCGCACCGGTCTGGACATCAGGGTGGACGATGCCTCGATCGATTTGAGCTCGCCCCTGCGTCCAATAGAAGGGGAAAATCCGACCCCTATATCAAGTCAGAACCGCTATAGTATTGAGGACGAGACATTGCTGTTCGAACCGGCGCTGTTTTTCGAGTTAGAGATGAAGCCCATCAAGGATCTGGTAATACTTCCCGGCCTTCGAATAGACTACATCCGGGCAAACCGGCGCTGGACCGTGGATCCCCGCCTGACCATACGCTACAGGGTACTCGATGGCACCGTACTCACGGGCGGCTTGGGTTACTTCCAGCAGCCGCCCACCCCTGACCAGACCAACAACCTGTTGGGCAACCCCAATCTGTACACCCAGCGTAGCAGCCACACCAGCTTGGGAGTCGAGCAGACGATCGTCGACGGGATCGACATTCAACTGGCTGGGTTCTACAAATGGCTCGATCGACTGGTGATCCGCAACCCGGCCTTCTTTTCCGATCCCCAGGCGGTACCCTACCTTTCCGGGGGAACGGGACGCATCCTGGGACTGGAGCTGCTCGTCCGCGCCCGGCTGGGCGATTGGTTCTTTGGCTGGCTGGCCTACACTTTCCAACGCTCCTACCGCAAGGACGGTCCGCAAGCGCAAGAACGCCTGTTCGATTTCGACCAGCCCCATATCCTGACCACGGTGGGAACCTTCGAGTTCGGTTCGGGCTGGTCGGCGGGCTTCCGCTTCCGCCTGGTCTCGGGAAACCCGGTTACCCCGGTGATTGGATCGGTATATGACTCGGCCAGCGATACCTATGTCCCCATCTTCGGCGAGACCAACACCGAACGACTGGACACTTTTCACCAACTTGACCTGCGAGTGGACAAGGTCTGGACCTTCGAGACCTGGAAGTTGGGATTGTACCTGGACGTTCAGAACGTTTACCTGCGTAAGAACCCAGAGGGTTACAGTTACAGCTATGACTATACCAACCGGCAGCCGATTAGCGGTTTTCCGATCCTGCCGATTCTTGGCGTGAAGGGAGAGTGGTAGCCATGCAGAAAAAAACGGTACGAATGCTGATCGTTGTTGCTACCGGTCTTTTCTTGGGAAGCTGCGGCAACGACTTTTTGCCGCCTTCATACCTAAATGACTTGCGCGTTATCGCGCTGGTTCCCGACCCGGTAGAAGCCAGGGCGGCAGACGAAGTCTCCTTGACGCCGCACCTGTATCTACCTCAAGACGATTCGCTGACCGGCGAGGTCTGGAAATTCTGTCCTTTCTCTCTTGGTCCGACGTCGGGTTATAAGTGCGCCGTGCCTGCCTGTGAAACAGAGCTTTTTCCCGAACCAGACGGTTCGGTACGAGCTACGCCCGGAACACTGGCCGTCCAGTGTGTCACTGAACTCGGCGGGGGTGATAACCCTGAAGGAGTACCCTTTGAGATACCCGAACACATTGACGTCTACTTCAATTATCGAGTCATTTCCTCTTCGGGCCAAGCACGTGATGCCGTATTCAAGCAGGTCCTTTGGACTCAGGGATCTCCACCGGCACCCAACGGATCGCCGCTATTCGAGTCCGTGGAAGTTGGAGGCTTGACCGTATCTCCGGGGGAAACCGCCGACCCGGTAGCCGAGAACGTTGAAGTTGAATTCCGAGTGCGCATTGATCCGGACAGCTTGGATAACTTCATTGATGACTCGGGGCGCAGTCGGACCGAGGAAGTCATTGTATCCTTCTACACCAGTGCGGGCCGCTTCGAGTTCGATCGCTCTTCAGGAGTGGACATCAGCCAAAAATGGGAAGCAAAGAAATTGGAACCCGGTCAAACCCGAGCGGACGTCTACTTAGTGGCCCGTGATCTACGCGGCGGTCAGGCGGTGTTCGGGCCGGTGTTTGTTCCCCTCCTGCGCTGAAAGCGCTAGAGGAAAAGAGGCTGGGGGATAAAGACTTTTGGGTGCCGGGTTCCGGTCAGGAGCGAATGTTTACACATTTCAAGGAAAGGACTGAAGATGTCTATGGTCAAGATCGACACGCTCGCACCCGACTTCGAACTGGAGGATTTCAAAGGGCACAAAGTTAAATTGTCCGACTACCGCGGAAGCAGGCACGTCTTCCTGGTCTTCAACCGGGGTTTCATGTGACCATTCTGCCGCCGGCATATGGCGCAGTTGCGCCTCGATTATGAGAAGTTCGTCGAACGGGATGCTGAAATCGTGGTTGCCGGGCCGGAGAAACGGAAGAAGTTTGAAGACTACTGGCAAAAAGAAAATCTGCCCTTCGTTGGCTTGCCCGACCTGCGTCACCGCGTACTCAAGCTATTTGGCCAGCAGGTGAAGATTTTCAAGCTGGGCCGCATGCCGGCCCAAGTGCTGATAGATAAGCAAGGAGTTGCCTGCTACGTCCACTATGGTCACTCGATGACGGACATTCCCAAAAACGAAGAAATGCTGGCTCTGCTCGATCGATTGAATCGGGATTAATAAAATTTTTAGCCGCGACTGAACTATTTGTTTTTCCAGCCGAGTTTGAACTGCCAGCGTCTAGCGTCTTCTAGTGGACCTATGCATTTGCTGGGAAACGGATCACAAGGAAAAAAATGAATTACTGCTGACTAGGACAGTCTTCTGGATCGAATCTATGGCATATATACACATATTTTACAGACATTTGATTTGTGATTCTCTAATGTAATATAGACATAATAAATAGCTTCATGAGCGGGCAGTTTAATAAAGTCTAGGATATTGATGTTGGCATATTCCGTATACATTGTCTGTTGAAATTCCTCCGATTCCAATTCAGGATTAGTTGTTTTATCGAATATGTGTAAATCTCTTTTTAGTCTTCCAGTATATACATTTCTGGAATTCTCTTCTGACATAATGATTTTCATGGCTTCGATTATGTCATCGAACTTATTAGCATATGAGCCTTTGAACCGAGCCGTGATGCAAACTGGAAATCTTGCATCTTCAGCAAATCCTTCCACTCCATATTCAAGTCTTATCTGTTCTGGAATATTAATCATAATGCCCTCCGACTCAAAATCTTCAAAAAAAGGAGAGCATGGAGTTTGTTCAAAGCTTCTCAGTGTAATCTGATCAAAATCGCACGAAACATTCTTTTCTTCCATGTCTTCCCTCTTTTGGGTACTATATGCACCTTTACAAGATATCGTGCATTCTAAAAGAAGTAGTCCCGTGCATAAAATGAATAGGTGTAGACGCCATAACAAGTTCATTCCTCCGGCCGTGTCCTTCCGGTAGGTATGCACAGAAGCCCAGCGGCGCCGCCGAGTCTGGGCGATGCAACGGACTGCTGGGAGAACGAGGCACCGCATGGGTGTCACGGATCGAGCGCCGGCGACGGCGCACTTAGCCTGGTGGGTCGTTGCCCGCGGTCCGCTTGGCCAGGGCATCCCGGTAGTTCCAGGGCAACCAGTCACCGGGTGACTTGGCAACCTCATCGGCATGGCGTAGCAGCGTGACGAGGTAGTCGAAGGGGTCGGCGTCGTTGATCTCCGCGGAGTAAATCAGCGTCATAAACATGTCGCCCACCCGCGCGCCGTTCCGGCTCTTATAGAAGAGGCTGTTCTTGCGGTGCTGGATCGCCCGCTTCAAGGCTCTCTCGCAGATGTTATTGTCCAACGGAGCGCCGGGTACGCGAAGGAACAGCGTGAGCTTGTCCCAGTGCTTGAGCATGTAGCCGATGGCCTCGCCGAGGCCGGAGTTGGGCTCCACCTTCCGCTCGTGGATCTGCGCCTCGATCCATTCCTTCAGTCGTTTCATCACCGGCTCGCTCTGCTCCTGGTGGAACAGCAGTCGCTGTTCGGGAGACATCTCCTGCGCGCGGGCGACGGCGTCGTTCTTGTAGACCTCGCGCAGCTGTTCGAGGACATGCCGGACCTCGTCTGGAAAGCTGTCGGCCACTTCCACGAAGCGTCGCCGGGCGTGCGAGTTGCAGTTGGCCACGAGCGTCTTGAAGTCGCCCGGCGTGTTGCGCGAGAGCGCATCGGACATCTGGATCGGCGGCGCCAGTTCGGCCGCGCGCTGCGCGAGCACGTCGGCCAGGTTCTCACCGGCGTGCTGGTCCCCAGTGAAAAACACGGCCAGCCGGTGCTCCTCGGTGGTTGAGAGAATGCCCGAGGTAAAGATTCCCGTCCGCTCCTCGTTCTTCAGCTCGCCGGCGGCGAGGGCCTTCTCGCGCCGGAGCCCCATCAGGTCCAAGATCTTCATCGTCGTATCGTCGTTGTGCAGCACGTCCCCTTGGGCTGCCTGGCGGATGATCTCCGCATAGGCGGGGACCACGTTGCCTTGACGACGTCCCACTGCGTCGAGGCCGGCAGCGGGATACCCAGACCGGCCTGCAGCCGCTCCAATCGGTTGAAGGGCATCCCGGTGCCGTACTTGAGCAGGGCGATCATGGCCGCCGCGCTCTCATCGTATTTCGCCGTGCCCACACCCTCGGGGACCTTGGCGGTGAAGACCAGCCCGCACAGGTTGCAGCGCAGCCGCTCCTGCTCGTACACCTTGGCCTGAAGCGGCGCCATACCCGTCACCCGTACCAGCACCGCCGGCTCCTTGATCGAGTAGACCTTTCCCTTGGGGCACTCGGGGCAGGGATCTCCGGACTTGAGCGTCTCATGGGGCACCTTCACCTTCTCGGCGCCCCGGTAGGTCGCCGCGCCGTTCTTGCCGTGCCCATTGCGCTTCTTCTTTGACTTCTTGCCGACAGTTGTGTTCACCGGCGCGGTTCCTTCAACCTCGGCAACGACCAGGCTGGTCTTCTCGGTTCTCGCGCCGAACAGCAGCTTGCGCAACCTGTTGATCGAAACGCCCTTTTTCTCCAACTCGCTCGTGAGGAACGCCAGGGTGTCCACCGCGCCCAATAGTTTGTCGCGCTCATCATCTCTTAGTGGACCCTCTTTGGTCCGTTCGAGAATCGCCTTCAACTCAGCCAGCTTCAATTCCAGACGCTGGAACGTCGGCTTCTTGCTCCGCCCGGCCTTCCTTGGCTTCTTCATACGTTTGCGGCTCATCAGACCCTCCCCAACAACTCGCGAAAACGCTTCGTGAGCGGGTAGCCCAATATGTCCTTGAGCGGGCGGTTGGGTCGGTTCGTCTGATCATCCTTGCCCCGCCCGGTGGTTTGTCCCAAATAAACCCAGTTCGCCGCCCGATAACACGTGCCCCGAAAGCGAGTCGGGTCAACGAAGGTCTCCAGGAAGTAGACCGGGTGGTTGTAAACGCGTTCCCAATCGGTGCTCAGCTCACGCGCTACCCGCCCGAGAAGATGTGAGGCCAGGTGCGTGACCCGCACCCACGGCAAGATCAAAAACCGCGTGTTGTACGCAACGTATCGGATGTTTCGCCGCCGCGCCGCTGCCGACCAGCCGATGTAGCGGTCCCGCGGGCCAAGATGCCGCGGCGCCGACGATAACGCCAGGCACGCCACCGGCCGGCCACTGGCCCACACCAGGTACTTTAGATGCTCGCCAACAGGCTGCGTATAACCCAGGTAGTGGTGCTCGTGCACCAGCCAGTTAAACAGCACCTCCTGCCCCGTCCGCCGCACCTGCAACATTTCAAGCGGGCCTAGTGCACGCAGGCTCGTGCACAGCGGCGTGCGGTCCACCGCTATCGGCACCGGCGCAGCGCGTTTGGCCAGCGGATTGTTCGGGGTGAAGCGCACGGGCGGCAGTTCGATGTGTCCGGCGCGATGCAGATCCAGCATCAACGACCGACACACCATGTCCCGCAGAGTACCGTTTGCCTGCCGCCAGTCCCAGGCCTCGCACAGCTTCACAGACAGCGCCCGACGGCTCGCGCCTCGCTGGCGTGCAATCAGCGCGCGGATGAACATCACGTCCTTGGTGGTGATTACCCGGCCACGACAGGTCAGCAGCGTCTCCATGTCCCCCCTCGTATCAAAGCTGGATCTGGAACGCAAGAACTTTTTTTCAGCGTCAGCCCGCCGAAGCGGCAGCGGCAACCGGGCGCCACACCGGCGCCGCCTGCGTGGCCGTCGGGTCACCGGCGCAAAGCAGCACCTGCAGCTCGTGGGCGGCCAGCGTGGTTACCACCTCGTCGCCCCGCCGAGGCCACCAGCGGAACCGCCCCCTCGACAGCCGCTTGTAACTCAGTCCAGAATGCAAATGCTTCGATCTCACTGACGAGCCT
>CAZXHT010000055.1:0-38469 GCA_964640665.1 uncultured Myxococcales bacterium | reverse complement strand
ACCATGGAAGCGAAGTGTAGCCGTGCCCACGGGTATGCGGCGCTAGTACTTGTGCGTTTCCAGGAGCCCGTCTATTTCCTTACGCTCGGCCGCCGCCGCCCTTGAACGACTGCTTTTGTAGGCTGCTAAAATTCTTGCAACCAGCGCTTCAGGATCTTGAGGTTTTACCAGGAAGTCGAAGGCGCCACGCTTGACGCCCTCGACTACGGTGTTAATCGAGGGCTGTCCGGTGAAGAGGATGACCTCGCACAGGGGCTGCGCTTGCTTGATGAGGAAGAGGAGCGTGACGCCGTCTATCTTGGGCATCTTGACGTCCAAGAGCACAACGTCGAAGAGCTGCTTGCCGATTGTCTTAAGCGCCATGGCGCCATCATCTGCGGTAGTGACGCGCATACCTCGCCGGGTTAGCGCGGCAGAGAGGCTTTCCGTCAGTTCCTTCTCGTCGTCGACTATCAAAAGACGTATCTTTTCATCAATCGGCTGCAAGCGCCCCGAAGTCCCTGCCTGCCTGTATGCGGCCATTGCCTTGCCCGCCACCCGCACCAGTTTTTCGATGTCACACGGCTTGGAGAGGTAGTCGAAGACGCCTTCCTGGGAAGTCTGGAAGGCCTGCTCGACAGTGCCGTGGCCGGTGAGCATGACAACTGGGATCCTCGGCCAGCGCTGCTTCATCTCCCGGAAGAGTTCGTCTCCATCCATGCCGGGCATCTTGACGTCCAACACGGCGACATCAAACGACTCGCTCTCGAGGATTTTCAGCGCGGTTTCTCCGTAGCGGGCCGGCGTGACATCGAACCCCCGGCGCTTCAGTGCCTTGGTTGTCGCTGTGAGGAACTCCATCTCGTCATCTACCAGAAGGAGCCTGATTCGTTCGGCTTTTTCTTTCATGATCTTCACCTCAATCCCTTCGTCGGAAGTCGCACGATCATTGTCGTGCCCTTGCCGGGTTCGCTGCTTGCCTCGATGGTTCCGCCCCAGTCCCGGACGATGCCATAACAGACAGAGAGTCCCAGCCCGGTGCCCTTGCCCGGCGCCTTGGTAGTGAAAAAGGGTTGAAAGATCCTCTCCAGATCTTCCGGAGCGATGCCGCTGCCGCTGTCGGCAACGGACAAGATCACATCGTCGCCTTCCCGGCCGGCCGAGACCACAATCCGGCCGCCGTTCTTCGTGGCGTACAGCGCATTGTTAATTAAATTCACCAGAACCTGTTCGAGCTCATTGGGATCGAGGAGAAGGCTGGGAAGATCCGCTTCCACATCGAGCTGCAAGTCGATATTGCGCAGCCGCGCCAGCCGGCGCATGAGTGAGACGATTTCTTCGAGCCTGGGCGCGACGTCTGTCGGTTGCAGATTGGTATCCATTTTTCGTCCAAACTGCAGCATCTTGGCGGTGATACCGCCACACCGTTTTACCTGCCTCTTGCAACGCTCCACGGATTCCAGAAGATCGTTCCTCCCCGATGTGTTCGGCTCCAGGTCGCCCGCCACGTCGGCGATGTTGGTCTGCTCGGCAATGATGATCGCCAGGGGGTTGTTGATCTCGTGAGCCAGGCCGGTGGACATCTCACCCAGTGCGGCGAGCTTGGCCAATCTCAGCAGGTCCAGCGAGAGCTTGTCCCGCTCCGCCGTGGCCCGGTCTATCCGGGTTGTCAGGTGCCAAGTGGACAAGACGGCGGCAGCCACGACCACGGCCACCGCCAGTAAAATGACGAGAATGCCCGAGAACATGGCGCGACGCACAGGCTCATCGACCTCGGCCTCGTCCTGCTGAACCACCAGCATCCAGCGACCGGCGTTGAGCCAGGTGGTCGCCCGCAACAGGGTCGCGCCGTTTTCGGAAATGCGATCTTCCCGAACTCCGCGGTGCATCCGCGGCGACTTGATCGGAGACTGCTCCAGCACCTTGCCGGACCTTGGGGGCGTCTGGTATTGGCCCGTGGAGTTGATGACGAAGGCGTCGCCCGTCTTGCCGATCTGCCCGGTTTGAACCAGCCTGTCGAACTCGTCGCTGTTGATGGTGGCGCGCAGGATCCAGACCCGATTGCCCTCCCGCCGTTTCACCGCAATCACGCAGTGCGGAACATGGCGGAACCCCAGAAACACATCGCTGATGTATGTGCCCTGCGACATTACGTCTTTGAACCAGCGCGCCTGGGCGTAGTTCTTGTCTTGCAGCGCATATGGGCCGGCATAGGCAAGATGCCGGCCGTCTTCGCCGATCAGGCCGAGATCGATGAAAGCCTTGTCATAAGAATTGTTGAGCTGATCCAGGAGCTGTCGAAGCGTATCCGTGCTTTGCAGTTTTTCGAGGCGACGGCTGCGCGCCATCAGGTCGAGCACCCGGACTCTCTCGGCAAGGTAGCGGTCGATACTTCGCGCGTGGGTCTGCACCACGCTTCGATGAAGGTCGAGTGTTTTCTCCTCGATGATGCCTCCGAACACAACCCATGAACCAATTCCCAAAAGAGCCAGGGGCAGAAGAGAAGCCAGGAGCAAGACCGCCACGATCCTGAAGCGCAGGCCCATACTCTTTTTTGGTTGCGCCCGATCCATCAGGTTTCCTTCACCTGGTTCAAGTTCTCTCAGAGCAGCGAACGTAAGTATGATTACGCCAGGGGAACGCCTGGGGCGGTATCCCTGTTCTTGCGAAAATAGTGTGGAGTTATTTGGGATTTCCGGATAGCGGAAATTGCTACAAAGTACGCGTCATGCCTGTAGTAAATTCCACCAGCCGAATATCGCAATAAACACTAGGCCATAATCATAAAAAACAGGATTGTTGACGTTGGAACAAGCGACCTAACATGCGCATTGGATACAAGAGGCAATCAAGCAAAGGAGGTAATCCGAGATGGCGAAATCAGAAACCGTCAAGAGCAGTAAGTTTTCGGCTCCGCTAAAAAAGGCGACCGGCAAGGGTGTAAGCACAGATCCGGCGCCGAACCGCGAGCAGATTGCACAGTGCGCCTACGATATCTGGCTTAAGCGTGGCAAACCGCACGGACAAGACGCCGAGCACTGGCTACAGGCCGAGCACGAGCTTGCGGCAGTGAAGAAATAGGCTCGGACAACCGGGGGCAGAGGTCGGGAAAATGATATTCAAGGTAATCAGCAAGACGGAATTCCGGAAGCTCGTCGAGATCGTTCTTGAGTCCAACGAGATCATCGGCCCCAAGAAGGTTGCGACCGGCAAGGACGGCAAGCCCATCCATCACTACTTGCCGATCCAGGTATTCGACGAACTCGATCTCGACTACGAGACCACCGAGTACTCGGCGAAAACGTACTTTCTTCCCTTCAAGGAAAACATGTCCACCTTCCGTTTCGAGGAGAACGACTGGAAGCAGGAGATCAACTACCGGCTCCAGCCCAGGGCCATCATCGGGCTCCACGCCTGCGACATCAACGCCCTGCTCAAGTTGGACAAGGTCATGATCAAGGATTTCTTCCCCAGTCCCTACTATTTGTCCAGGCGCAACAACACATTCATCGTGGGAATCGATTGCTCGCCGTGCGAGAACGGATTTTGCCGGTCTTTGGGAACGGACACGGTCTCCCGCGGGTTCGACCTGTTCCTGACCGACCTGGGAGACCGCTATTTCGCCGCCATCGATTCGGACCGCGGCTTCAACACGATCCAGGCGGTCGAGACGCGGGACGTCACCGATGACGATACCCGGGCCTACGTCGAGGTACGCAAGCGCAATAGCCGCGGTTTCAAGGAAGAGGTCGACGTGCACGACCTGCCCAATCTCCTGGACATCGAGTTCGAATCCGAGGTTTGGAAAAAGTGGGGCGACAAGTGCCTGAGTTGCGGAAGCTGCGCCATGGTTTGTCCCACCTGCTACTGCTATGGGATCGGCGAGCGAATTTCCATGGGCGGGGATGAGGGCGCCAAAGTCAAGCAACTCTATTCCTGCACCCTGCCCGACTTCGCCCAGGTAGCCGGGGGGTTCAACTTCAGGCCTGATCGCCGGACGCGATTGAAGTATCGCTATTACCACCAGCACAGAGGCTTCGTGGAGGCATACGAGGAGTCCAAGTGCGTCGGTTGCGGCCGCTGCAGCAGAGCTTGCCTGGCCGGAATCAATCCGCCCGAGGTTATTCGGGACCTGCTAGCGGAGGGAAGGCCGTGACCACTCTCATTCATCCCTACGACGTGACCCACGAAGCCGAGATGCTGGAGCCGCTCGATTTCAATCGCAGAAGCAGGCTCAAGGATGTCGACAGGGTCTTCAAGGCCGAAATCACCAACATCATCAGGCTGACCGAGATGGAGAAGCTCTTCCATCTCAGGATCATCGACGAGACAGAGCGTGAACGGTTTTCCTTTTTGCCCGGACAATTCGTCATGCTGGAGGTTCCGGGATACGGCGAGGTTCCCATCTCCATCTCCGGCTCCACTTCACAGAAGGGTCTGATCAAGCTTTGCATCCGCAGGGCCGGTGTGGTTACCAGCATGCTGCACAAGGCCGGGCCGGGGGCCCGGATCGGAATCCGCGGGCCTTTCGGCACCCACTTCCCCATGGAAAAGATGAAAGGGCACGACATCCTGCTGATTGCCGGGGGGCTCGGCCTGGCCCCGTTGCGGGCGCCGATCTTCTATGTCACCGAGAACCGCGCCGATTTCCAAAAGGTCCACATTCTGTACGGCACCAAGGATCCCAGCCAACTGCTCTTCGATTACCAGTACGACCAGTGGCGCCGCATCGACGGCGTCAATCTTTCGATCATCGTAGAGAAACCCGACGAAAACTGGAACGGGCCGGTGGGCCTGATTACCAAGCTGCTTGACGACATCGACGTGGATCTGGACGACGCCTATGCCATCGTTTGCGGCCCCCCGATAATGTTCAAGTTCGTTTGCAACAATTTAAGCGAGGCGGGAATGCCCATGCACCGCATGTTCGTCTCCCTGGAGCGCCGCATGCACTGTGGAATGGGCAAGTGCTGCCGTTGCAACGTCGGCTCGACCTATGTTTGCAAGGATGGACCGGTCTTCGACTACTGGACGGTAAAGAACCTCAAGGAAGCCATCTAGAGGAATGAAACCATGAGATACCTCGGTATAAAACCCTCCCGGCCGCGTATCGCCGTTTTCGACTTCACCGGGTGCGAAGGATGCGAGCTGCAGCTTGCGAACAAGGAAGAGACGCTGGTCGATTTCCTGAAGGCCGTCGAGATCGTCAACTTCCGCGAGGTTTCATCCGCGGACGGCGGCGACTACGACATTGCGCTGGTCGAGGGCGCCATCACCCGCGGCGACGAGGTGTGCCGCCTGCAGGACATCCGCAGGCGGGCGAAGGTGCTTGTCGCCCTGGGAAGCTGCGCCTGTTTCGGCGGGGTCAACAGGCTCAAGAACGCATTCGAGCTCGACGAGGTCAACCGGGAAGTCTACGGCGACCAGCCCAAGGAGACGCTGCCGACCCGTGGCGTTGGCGAGATCGTAACCGTGGACCTGCAGATACCCGGCTGTCCCGTATCCAAGGCGGAGGTGGAACGCATCATCCAGCACCTCATCTGGGATGTGCCCTACCAGTTTCCCGCCTATCCGGTCTGCCTGGAGTGCAAACAGCGCTACACCGTATGCATGTTCGAGAAAGGCCAGCTTTGCCTCGGCCCTATCACACGTGGCGGCTGCAACGCCCCCTGTCCCGCGGGGGGCCTGGGCTGCTGGGGCTGCCGTGGTCCGGCGGTCGATCCCAACTACGACGAATTCCTGTCCATTGCGAGATCGAGAGGATTTAGCGAGGAAGAGATTTCCGAACGCCTAAGCTTCTTCGGGGGATTCGAGGTTCAAAAATGAAGATCAACCTGAACGTGGACGTCCATCACCTGACCCGGGTGGAGGGACACGGCAACATCAAGGTGCGAGTCGAGAACGGCAAGGTGGCCGAGGCCCGCTGGGACGTCGTCGAGACACCCCGCTATTTCGAAGTAATGGTCAAGGGCAAGCACTACACCAGCGTGCCAATGTTGGTATCCAGGATCTGTGGTATTTGCTCGATTGGCCATGCCCTGGCCAGCCTGCGGGCGACGGAGAACGCCATGGGGATCACCATTCCCGAGGCCGCGGTCAGGCTGCGCCTGCTGGCCAAGCACGGGGAGACCATGCAGAGCCATTTCCTGCATCTCTTCTTCTTGGCCGTCCCGGATTTCCTCTCCCTGCCAAGCGTCGTTCCGCTCCTTCAGACGAGACCCGAACTGGTCGCCATCGCCGCGCGGCTCAAGGGCCTGGCCAACCAGATCTGCGACGTGGTGGCCGGCCGCACCACTCACCCGGTATCGCTCCAGGTGGGCGGGGTGGCCATGATGCCGAGTACGGCCCGGCTTTTGAAGTTGCGGAACGAGTTGGAGCGAGCCTGCGACGATCTCGATGTGACCGTCGCGCTCTTTGGCACCTTCGAGATTCCCGATTTCACCCGGGAGACCGAGTTCGTCTCACTGCGGGGTGACAAAGAGTACCCGTTCATCGGCGGAAACCTGATCTCCACGGATGGTGTGAAGCGCGGCGAGCACGAGTACCTGGAGATGACCAACGAGTACGTGGACGAGAACAACACATCCAAGTGGTGCAAGTTGTCTAGAGAGTCCTATGCCGTCGGCGCCCTGGCCCGCTTCAACAACAACTCCGCCCTGCTTCATCCAGATGCGGCCAAGGTCGCCGCCGCCCTCGGGCTGAAGCCGGTGTGCCACAACCCCTTCATGAACAACGTGGCCCAATTGGTGGAGTGCGTCCACGCCGTCCACGAATCGATCCGCATCATCGACGAGCTGCTCGAGCAGGAATCCGCCGAAGTCATGGTACCGGTGGAACCGAAGGCCGGCGAAGGTGTGAGCGCCGTGGAGGTGCCCCGGGGTATTCTCTATCACCATTACGAGTACGACAAGAATGGCCGGGTCGTTCGGGCCGACTGCGTCATCCCGACCACGCAGAACAACGCGAATATCCACCACGATATGGCCGCACTGGCCGAGAAGTTCTCCGTCGCCGACATGACCGACGAGAAGCTCGAGCTCTTGTGCTCGATGTTGGTGCGAGCCTATGACCCATGCATTTCCTGCTCGGTTCATTGATGCCGAGCTATCGGCGTCCAATCGCCTCCATCGCCCCATCGCTGTAGCAAACTTAGCTACACAAAAAGGGATGTTTCAGCGACAGACCTTTTGCCGGACCGGGGTTAGAATTCCCGTGTGAGATTCCATAAAGACAGCATCCGCTTCCGGCTGACACTGGGATTCATCGCCGTGATCCTGGTGGCCAACGCTGTCTTGTTCCTGGTCACCTGGCTTATCGCCCGCGGCATTCTCCATGATGAACTGATTACTCGTGTGCGCCTTGATTTGATTTCCGCCCGCGGGGTCTACGACGGCAAGGTCGCGGCCATCGCAGCGTTCCTGCGGGCAGCCTCCACGCGCCGGTCGGTTCCCCGACCCCTGGCACAGGGGGTGCCCGGGGACCTGGATCGTCTCATGGATTCAATCCTGGCCGAAACCGGAATCGATATTCTCTCTCTGCTCGATCGGGAGGGACGGATCGTCTACCGGTCGCACAATCCCCGCGTCAAGGGCGACCTGATGACCGCCAATCCGATCGTGTCTTTAGCGATCAAACGTCTCAGTCCGGTAAGCGGAACCGTCATCGTAAAGGAAGAGGCGTTAAAGCGCGAGGGCCGGGCATTGTTCGAGCGCGCCTGTTTCGAGATCCGGCCGACACTGGATGAGCCTCCCTCCGGACAGACGCTGAACAAAAACGGAATGGCCATCGGGGCGGCGGTGCCCCTGGTGGACCTGGGCCGCGACGGGATGGTCATCGGTTTCCTGTACGGCGCCAACCTGCTGAACCGCAACTACCAGACGATCGAAACCATAAAGAACGGCGTCTTCCAGGAAAAGACGCCCGACGGCAAGGACCTCGGGTTGGTGAGCATCTTCCAGGGAGACATACGCATCTCCACGAATGTGCTGGACGAGAAAAGGAACCGCATCATCGGGTCTCATCTGGATCCGGCCATTCGCGACAGCGTACTTCGTAATGGTCAAACTTGGGCCGGCCGGGCTCCGGTCATCAATGACTGGTATATAGCCGCCTACGAGCCCATCAGGGATCCGCTGAATCGAGTCATCGGGATACTGGCCGTTGGCCTGCTGGAATCGCCTTTCTCGCGTCCCCAGACGACCATTGTCGAGGTGTTTCTGGGTGTGATGGTCATGACCACGGTGGTCAGCCTGATCCTGCTGTTCTTCGTGACCAGGACCATTTTGCAGCCGGTCGGCCGGTTGCTGTTCATGTCGCAGAAGGTGATTGCGGGCGATCTCTCGGCCCGGGTAGGGATCCGGCCTCCGGGCGAAATGGGACAACTGTGTCGGGCCATCGACCAGATGGCCGGGGCGGTGGAGCAAAGGGAACGTGATCTGGAGCAGGCCGCCCGCAGTCAAATCGATCGGAGTGAGAAGCTCGCCTCCGTCGGGCGCTTGGCGGCCGGGATAGCGCATGAAGTAAACAATCCGCTAACCGGCGTGTTGACCTTCGCACACCTGATGCGCGAAAAACCGGATCTCGGCGAAAAGGAGCGAGAACGCCTGGACGTGATCATCCGTGAAACGACCCGGGTGCGCGAGATCGTTCGGGGTCTGCTCGACTTCGCCAGGGAAGCGCCCTCGAATCAAGCAAGGCTCGACGTCACCGAGGTGCTGCGCCAGTCCATCCAACTGATCCGCAGCCAGAAAGCATTGCAGCATATCCGCATTGAGGAACACCTGGCGGCCCCCGGGACGGAGATCGTTGGGGACAGGAACCGCTTGCTGCAGGTATTTCTGAACCTGGCTCTCAATGCCTGCGAGGCCATGCAGAAAGGGGGAACTCTTACCGTATCCACAAGTGCGGCAGAAGAGCGGTTGGTGGTGTCGTTCGAGGACACCGGTTGCGGCATCCCGCCGGAGCATCTCGATCACATCTTCGATCCGTTCTTCACCACCAAATCGGTGGGGAGCGGCACCGGGTTGGGGCTGAGCGTCAGCTACGGTATCGTTGAACAGCATGGGGGCAGATTGGAAGTGCATAGCCTGCCAGGAGAGGGCACCCGTTTCGACGTTTTCCTTCCGATGGCACTAGACCTCTAAAGTAGAGAAGAAAGGAATGGTAGCGATCATGCCGGTGAACAGGTCGACGGGCTCGGAGGGAAGGATCCTGGTGGTCGATGATGAGGCCGTCATCTGCCTGAGTTGCGAAGAGGTTCTAATTGGAGAGGGCTATCAGGTCGTTTGCCGACGGGAGGCTCAGGGCGGGCTGGCGGAGGCATTGACCGGCAACTACGACGTGGTGCTTTTGGACCTGATCATGCCGGAGGTTCTCGGACTGGAGGTCCTGGCCCGTATCCGGGAAGCCGGTGTGTCGGCGGAGATCGTCATTATCACCGGCTACGCCACCGTCCAGACGGCGGTGGAGGCCATGAAGCTGGGGGCGGCCGACTACCTCTGCAAGCCCTTCTCTCCAGACGAACTGAGAATGACCGTAAGCAAGGTCATGGAGCGTTCCGCCCTGATCCGGGAAAACTCAGAGCTCAGAAAAAAACTGGTTGGGCAGAAGGGATTCGAAGGCATCATCGGCGAGAGCCGGGAAATGGAGCGGGTTTACTCCCTGATCCAGCGGGTGGCTCCCACGGATGGTTCCGTTCTGATCAGCGGGGAGAGCGGCACCGGCAAGGAAATGGTGGCCCGGGCGATTCACCGGCTCAGCCCGCGCGAGCAGAACAAGTTCTTGGCCTGTGACTGCAGCGCCCTGGCGCCGACCCTGCTGGAGAGCGAGCTGTTCGGGCACGCCAAGGGTTCGTTTTCCGGGGCGCACGCCGATAAGACGGGTTTTTTCGAGGCGGCCGATCGGGGAACGCTTTTTCTGGACGAAGTCGGCAACATCAACCTGGAAACCCAGGGAAAACTGCTCAGGGCACTGGAGACGCGCCAGGTCAAGAGAGTGGGCGAAACCGTCGAGCGCGGCGTGGACATCCGCCTCATCGCGGCGACGAACAGTGACTTGCAGGAGATGGTCCGCGAAGGGAAGTTCCGCGAGGATCTCTTCTACCGTCTCAACGTGGTGCCCATCCGGCTACCGCCCCTGCGGGAGAGAATGGGTGACATCCCCAGGCTGATCATGTTTTTCCTGGCGCGGTTTCAAGGAGCCCGCACGCAGGTGACGGTCAGGGGCTTTACGCCCGAAGCGATGCGCATCCTGGAGAACTATGGCTGGCCGGGCAACGTGCGCGAGTTGAAGAACATCGTCGAGCGACTGGCCATCCTCGGCGAAGCCGAGTGCATCGAGCCCGGCCATCTGCCGGACGTATTGGTCCGCGCGGCGGGAAGGGGCGGTCGAATGTTATCCGAGATTCCGGCCGACTGGGAGAGTTTCAGGATACTCAAGAAGCGCGTGCGCGAAACGGCGGTCGAGGACCTGGAACGTAATTTTGTCCGTCAGGCCCTGGAGCGGGCGGGCGGGAACATCAGCCTGGCCGCCCGCCAAACGGGTCTTCAGCGGACCCACTTACATTCCCTCATGCGAAAATACGGCCTGAACGCGCGCACCGATCATAAGCCGGCACAGCATACCTCGCCCACCGACTGAGCCGTATGATCCCGTCATACACTGTACGTCTCCGATGGACAGTCAGGCGCGGATTTTCCGGCACCGGGTTTCTTCCAATTCATTGAACATTAGAGCCTTAGCGCACGGCCCCGCGGCCAAGGCCGGCGTGGCATGAAACCTGCTTGGCTGGTTGGGCATAAACCGGTAACCCGGACAAGAGGAGGTAAAAAATGGCAGCTATCAAACCAAAACGGAAATTAGGTTCGTCGGCCCGGGGAACCGCAAGGCCGGAAGACTCACGGCTTGAGTTGAAAGTCAGGGATCTTCTGCGAGTCGAGTCGGTTTCCTGCCAGGCGGATACATCCGTCATCGAAGTAGCCCAGATCATGATGGTCCACCGGATCCGCTATTGCCTGGTGCTGAACAAAAAGGACGAACTGACCGGAATCGTCGTCGCCCGCAGCCTGCAGCGCGCGGCCGGGCCCCGGCTGGAGCAGTTAACGGCCGAGGACGTGATGCTTCCCTGCGTGACCGTCACGGCCGGCGTGCCAGTAGAGCGGGCGGCCGCCAAGATGTACCTGAATCATCTGCAGCACTTGGTGGTGGTGTCCGACCGACCGGGCAGCAACGCCGTCATGGGTCTCGTCGGCGCCACCGACATTCTCAGGCACGTGTCCGCACGAAAAGGAGGAAAATAGAATGGAACTAATATGCAATTTCATGCACCGGGGCACTGTCACCTGCCGTCTGGATGACACCGCCCAGGATGTAGCCGAACTCATGAACGACAATCAGATTCGTACCGTGGTGGTGGTCGATGAGCGCGGGGGATTCTGGGGAGTGATCTCGGTGCTGGATCTACTGCCGGCGATTGGCAAGAACCTGGGAAAAGTCAGTGCCGAGGACCTCATGCAACCCTGCCAGTTCACCGTGGATCCTCAGCTGCCTGTCAATGAAGCGGTGGCCCTCATGGACAAACATCAGGTCGAATACCTGGTCATCGGCTCCGAGGGCACGTCGGAGAAACGACCCGTCGGCATCTTGACCTCTTACGATATCGTTCGCTGCATGGCCCGCATCAAGGTGGGCCGCACCGTGGGACCGTTGAAACTCGCGGCGGGATAGAGTAGATCACCAGTCAACCCAAACCGGGAGGCATAAAACATGGAGCAGAAATTTTCCAACCCAGCACCACTGGGCCTGGCAGCGTTCGGCATGACGACCGTCCTGCTCAACATCCACAACGCCGGGCTCTTTCCTGGTCCGGACAGCATGCTGATGGCCATGGGGATCTTCTACGGCGGCATTGCCCAGGTCATCGCCGGTATTCTGGAGTTCAGGAGGGGGAACACCTTCGGAACCACCGCCTTTTGTTCCTACGGCCTGTTCTGGCTGACCCTGGTGGCCATCTGGCTCCTGCCGCAGACCAGCTTCCTGGCGGTGAAACCGTCTCCTGCAGGATTCATCGGCTGCTACCTGTTCATCTGGGGGGTCTTTACCTTTTTCATGTTCTTCGGAACCCTGAAGGCCAACCTGGCGCTGCAGTTCGTCTTCGGCAGCTTGACGGTCCTGTTCTGGATGCTGGCGCTCGGCCACTGGCTGGACGGAGAGGCGGCCACCATCATCATCCGTGTCGCCGGCTGGGTGGGGATCTTGTGCGGGGCCAGCGCCATCTACTTAGCCATGGCCGAGGTGCTGGAAGAACAGCTCGGCCGCGAGGTTTTGCGGATCGGCAAGGTCCGCTGAACGAAAACGGTTGCCAAGGGAGAAACGTCATGACCGAGAATATCTCAAAGGAAGAGGTGGTGTTGCCGCCAGACAAGCTGCAGGCCGACGCCTGGATTGACTCCATGAAAAAATACCAGCAATTGTATGAACAATCCATCCGGGATCCGGATGGATTCTGGGCGGAGCAGGCCGAAGAATTCCACTGGCACGAGAAGTGGAAGAAAGTCCGCTCTTTCGATTTCGACCGGGATATCCAGATCCGCTTCTTCGAGGGCGGAAAAACCAACATCGTCTACAATGCTCTCGATCGCCATGCCGAAGGCCCGCGACGGGACAGGATTGCCCTGATCTGGGAAGGCAACGAGCCTGGAGAAGAAGCAACCTTTACCTATGCCGAACTGCTTGACCATGTCTGTCGTTTCGCCAATGTACTCAAGTCAAAAGGCGTCAAGAAGGGCGACCGGGTGAGCATATACTTGCCCATGATTCCCCAACTGGCCATCTCCATGATGGCGTGTGCGCGGATTGGCGCCATACATTCGATCGTCTTTGGAGGGTTCTCCGCCGATGCGCTGGCCGACCGGATCCTGGATTCCTCCTGCTCTGTGTTGGTAACAAGCGACGGAGCCTTTCGCGGAAAGAAGTCGGTTCCGGTCAAGGCCAACGCAGATAGGGCCATGCAGATTTGCCGGGACAAGGGTCATCGAGTCGAGCATTGCATCGTGTACGAGCGGGTCGGCCGGAAGAAAGGCCTGGAAGCCGAGATGAAGAAGGGCAGGGACGAATGGTGGCATCAACTGATGGAGGAGGCCTCCCCGGACTGTCCTGTGCAGTGGATGGACGCCGAGGATCCGCTCTTCATCCTCTACACTTCGGGCTCCACCGGCAAGCCCAAGGGGGTTGTACACACCATCGGCGGATACATGGTCTACGTGGCGACCTCCTTCAAGAACATCTTCGACTATCACGATTCCGACATCTTCTGGTGCACGGCCGACATCGGCTGGGTGACCGGGCATAGCTATATCGTCTACGGTCCGTTGTGCAGCGGAGCTACGACCGTCATGTTCGAGGGCGTGCCCACCTATCCGGATCCCGGACGTTTCTGGGACGTGGTTGACAAGCACAAGGTGACAATTTTCTACACCGCTCCCACCGCCATCCGGGCGCTGGCCAAAGAGGGAGATCAACACGTTGTGAAACGCGATTTGAGCAGCCTGCGGCTGCTGGGCACGGTGGGCGAGCCCATCAACCCCGAGGCCTGGCACTGGTATCACCGGGTGGTGGGCAAGGGCCGCTGTCCCATCGTCGACACCTGGTGGCAGACCGAGACCGGAGGGATCCTGATCACTCCCCTGCCGGGTGCCACCCCGCTGAAGGCCGGCTCGGCCACGTTTCCCTATTTCGGCGTGATCCCGGTGGTACTGGACGAAAAGGGCCGTGAGCTCGACGGTCCCTGCCAGGGCATGCTGTGCATCAAGGAGCCATGGCCGGCGATGATGCGGACCATGTACCGGCAGCACGAGCGGTTCAAGGAAGCCTATTTCTCCATGTACCCGGGCTACTACTTCACCGGCGACGGGTGCCGGCGAGACCAGGACGGCTACTACTGGATCACCGGCCGGGTGGACGACGTCATCAACGTGTCCGGTCACCGCATGGGCACGGCCGAGGTCGAGAGCGCTTTAGTCAGCCATCCCAATGTGGCCGAGGCGGCGGTGGTGGGTTTTCCGCACGACATCAAGGGCCAGGGCATCTACGCCTATGTCACCCTGAACACCGGCGTGGAAAAGACGGCGGAGCTGAAAAAGGAACTGGTTGCCCACGTGCGCAAGGAGATCGGTCCGATTGCCACCCCGGACGTAATTCACTGGGCCGATGCTCTTCCCAAGACCCGCTCGGGCAAGATCATGCGAAGGATCCTGCGCAAGATTGCCGCCGACCAGGCCGACGAAATCGGCGACACCAGCACCCTGGCGGATCCGGAGGTGGTGTCGAAATTGATCGATTCCTACCGAAAGTAGACAGCACCGGAGGCGCCCCTGGTGTGTACCCTGATAGCAGCCAGCCAGATGTGGCCGGATGTCCCCTTGCTGGTGGCAGCCAATCGCGATGAGAATACCGAACGGCCGTCCGGGCCGCCGCGGGCCTGGGAAGATCGTCCGCTGCCCGTCTTCGCGCCCGAGGATCTTTTGGCTTCGGGCACCTGGCTGGGGATCAACTCGCGCTCCCTGTTTGTTGGGATCACCAATCGCTTCGGCACCACGCCCCCGGACCCAGACAGGCGTTCACGCGGTTTGCTGGTGCTCGACGCGCTCGAGGAAAACAACGCCAAGGATGCCGCGGCCCGTATTGCAGCCTTGCCACCCGAGAGCCACAATCGTTTCCACTTGCTCATGGCTGATGCCAACGGCGCGCGGCTGGTCTGGAGCGACGGAGTGAAGCTTACCACCATCGAGTTGGGCCGCGGCATTCACGTTGTGACCGAACGCAGCTTCGGCGCCGGGCCGACCACCAGGGAGGCATTGATCCGGGCGCGATTCGAAAGCTTTACAGAAAGGGCCCCCGGCAATGACGCGCTGGCCGAGCTGCTTTCCATCCACTCAGACGATGCCTTCGAAGGCACCTGCCTGCACGCATCGCAGTTACACTACGGCACACGCTCATCGACCATCATCCGACTGGGAAGCCGGCCCGGGAGGATCGATTTTCTCAACGCCGACGGCCCTCCCTGCCGTACAAGTTACGAAGATCTTTCAAGCGGGGCCAGTGCGGCCCTGTTCGGAGCCCGGCGACCTCCACCTTGACACTCCTCGGCCACGATGGTTCAATGACCGCCCAAGCGACAAAAAGCGATCCCGGCAATGCCGGGCAGGAGGTAATCAGATGATCAAGTGCCAGAACTGCGGGCGCGAAAACGACGACTCGTTCTCTTTCTGCCTCGATTGCGGCGCCGATCTAAAACCCGGCCCCAAGGCGCAGACGGGCACGGGAGCAGCGGCTGCTCCCGCCGCGCCTTCAACCGGAACCGCTCCAGCGGCGCCTCCGACCGCGGCCGCTCCCGCGGCTGCCCCGACCGGCACGGCTCAGGCCCAGACTTCGCAAACCGCACAACCGGCGGCGCGGCCCACCCCTGCCCAGCCGCAGGAAGACACGCTTCCCTGCCCCAACTGCGGGGTGCCTATAAATGTCAGCGACGTCTTCTGCTCGAGTTGCGGTCATCGCATGGGCGAGCAATCCGGCCAGGGCAGCACCATGTTCATGCACCGCGCTTCGCCTGACACCGCGGCCAAGCCCCGGGCGCGCATGATTCTGGTAAAGCCCGATGGAACCGAGGGAACCGTCTTCACCGTCGCGGCCGCGAAGACCGTCATGGGCCGCAGCCAGGGAATAATAATGTTCCCCAAGGATCAATATATCTCTCCGAGCCACGCCCAGGTCGGCTTCAAGGACGGCAAGCTGACTATCACGGATCTGGACAGCCTCAACGGTATCTTTTTCAAGATCACGCAGGAAGCCCGCATCACCCCCGGCACTTACTTCAGGATCGGGCGCCAGCTTCTGCGCCTGGAAGTCCCGGGAGATTTCCAGTCGATGGATATCAAACCTCCGGCAGGTGACGACAGCGCCTTCTGGGGCAGCCCGCCGCCGCAGGTGTGGGCCAGGCTGGTACAAGTGCTCGAGGGCGGAAAGATCGGCGAGATTCACCTTTTGACACAACCCGAGGTGATCATCGGCCGCGAAGACGGCGAGATTCGCTTTCCGGAAGATGGATTCATCTCGTCGCGGCACTGCCTGCTTATAAACCGCGACGGCGACTGCTTCCTGAAAGACCTGGGTTCGTCCAACGGAACCTACCTGCGCATCCACGAGCCCCAGGAACTCAAGAACGAAGACCGCATCCAGATCGGCAACCAGGTTCTCAAGGTCGACCTGTCCTGAGAAGCCTATAGCGCCAGCGCCACAAGCAAGCCTCCCAGACCCAGCAGCAGCCCGGCAAGCGGCAGGATCAGAGACGGCGTCCACCCGATCCCTGCGGCGGACAGGGCGACCAGCCATTTACGCCGGCCGCGTTCCCGATCCTCGCAAACTACGCGTATCCTGCCGAGCCCGATCTCGGTACCGTCGCGAATCTCGACCGGCCCGCTTGCATTTTTTCCATCCACCAGGCTCCCGTTACTGCTGCCGATATCGAGATATGACAACCGTCCGTGCCGATAGCGCACCAGCCCGTGAAGGCGCGAAACCATGGCGTCGTCAAGGATCACTTCGCACTCGTCAGAGCGCCCCAGACGCACCTCTTCGCCGGACCCGACGACGTAGCAACTGCCTGCCGCCGGGCCGTTTAGCACCCGCAGGCAGGGCAACTGCTCGCCATCCCGGCAGCAGCCGGCTTGTCGCGAGAGTATCCCCAGGATTCCCCGCTGCCCTTGGCTGTCCGCCGCCTCTTTGGGACCCTTGAAAATCACCTTGTAGGCGCCCGCCGTAATCTCGTCGCCCACCCTGAGCGGCACGGCCAACCCCGGGGCAAGGCGCATACCGTTTACGGCCGTACCCTGGCGGCTTGAGAGATCCTCGATCGTCCAGCCGTCACCCTCGACCTTAACCGCGAAGTGCCGCCGGGAGACCGAGATGTCGGGCAACAACAGATCGACCTCGCGGTCTCTCCCGGCAACCACCTCGTCACCATCCACCAGGCGATCGAGGCCGCTGCCCATCAAGGTTCCCTCGGTGGCCAGCGCTATGAACCTGAGCCCCATCTTTCACTCCTTTCCATTATCGTTCTTTTGTTTCGAATCGGTCGCGCACTTTCGCCAAGAAAGGGTCTTGTGGCGCGAGCAACGCCAAGCGCTCTAGTTGCCGCCTGGCCAACGCCTCGTCACCGATGTCCAGCGCGGTTGTGATCAGGTTGCGGCGGGCGTCCAGGTAGCCGGGGTCCATGCGAACCGCCTCTCTGAAAAGCTCCTCCGCCCGGGCCAGATCGCCGCGGCCGCGCGTTATCGCTCCCAACCCGTTGACCGCCTGCACCAGGTCGGGCCTGCACTCCAGCGCTTCGCGCTCGTGCTTGTCGGCCCGCTCGAGATCGCCGCGCAGCAGGTATACCAATGCCAGGTTGTGCAGGGCATCGGCGTGACACGGGTTGTACTCGAGGCTCAAGCGAAAGCTCGTCTCGGCGCGCTCGAGATCCCCGTCTTGCATAAAAGTCACGCCGGTCCGGTTGTGCCTCTGGGCCTCGGGATGAATCGGCGCCGTGGCCAGGCAGGCGCTCAGCGAAAAGGCCGTGATCGAAATGAGCAACTGTGAAGCGATTTTCATGCGGACCTCCGGATATCAAGCAGCCAGCAGGCTGACCTTGCCCGCAGGCTGGACGGATGTGCTCGGATCAAGCTCTAAAAAACTTACCACCCGGATATCGGGATGCGTCTGGCAGACCAGTTTCCAGAAGGGTCTGCGAATCTCGGGCCGGGTGAGGACGACCGCCGCCTTCGAACGCAAGGCTGCAAGCGCGCGATCGAGCGCTTTCAGGATGGCCTCGCCGTCCTCGGGGGCCAGCGCCAGCGTGGTTCCCGTCTCGGTTCTCTGGAGCGATTGTTCGATCACCCGTTCGATCGACGGATCGAGCAGCAGTGCCTCGAGTTCGCCGTCGGGCGCCACCTGGTACGAGATCAGGGGAGCCAGCGCGTTGCGCACCCGTTCGGCGAGTTGGGCCGGGTCGGCCTCGATGCGCGCCCATTCGGCCAGTGTGGCTAAAATGCCCCTCAGGTTGCGAATCGGCACCCGCTCCTCGATCAGGCGCGCTAAGATCTCCGAAAGTAAAACCGGCGGCACCAGGCGCGGTACGACTTCCCTGACCAGCGCCGGCTGGATCTTCTCGAGCGCGTCCAGCATGTCCTGCACTTCCTGCACCCCGACGAAGCGGGTGGCCGAGCGGCGCAGCGCCTCGCCGACCCGCTCGAGCAACGGCTTGCCGTCGCCGCCGCGCTCGATCGCGCCCGAGGCGATCGGCACCTCGTCTACGGCCAGCATCCAGCGCCGGCCCGGCATCTGGCGGCGCGTCTCGATGCGGGGAATACTTATGCCGAGTTCATCACCCAGCAGCCTGCGCAGCGAGTCGATCTTCTCATCCAGCAGCTGATCGGGCCGGTCGGCTTCTCCAAGCTGCAGGGTTACCCCGACCGCTGATCTTGACCCGGCCGCGCTGGTTGCAGCCAGGCCTTTTTTCCCGGCGGCAATAGCCATGGCGCCCAGAAACAAAAGTGTCAGCCCCAAAACGCCGAAGGCCAGGGTTGGCATGCCGGGGATGATACCCAAAAGCGCAAGCACGGAGCCGGCCATCAGCAGTACCTGCGGGTGAGCGCCCAGTTGAGAGGTTATCTGGTGGCCGAGGTTTTCCGAGCCTGTCTCCGAGCGAACCCTGGTAACCACCAGTCCGGCCGCCGTGGAAATCAGCAGGGCCGGGATCTGCGAGACGAGACCGTCCCCGATGGTCAGTACCGTGTAGGTCTGCACCGCCTGGGACGCGGACAGGCCGTGCTGCAGCGTGCCAACAAGCAGGCCGCCGATAATGTTGACCACGGTGATGATGATGCCGGCTATGGCGTCCCCCTTGACGAACTTCATGGCCCCGTCCATGGCGCCGAAGAACTGTGACTCGCGTTCGAGCAGCAGCCGGCGGCGGCCCGCTTGTTCCTGGTCGATGGATCCCGAGCGCAGGTCGGCGTCGATGCTCATCTGCTTGCCCGGCATGCCGTCGAGGGTGAAGCGGGCCGTCACCTCGGCCACCCGCTCGGACCCCTTGGCGATGACGATGAACTGCACCACTGTCAGGATCAAAAAGACGACACCGCCCACCAGCGGGTTACCAGAGACCACGAAGTTGCCGAAAGAACGCACCACTTCGCCGGCGTCACCGTCGAGCAGGATCAGCCGGGTGGTGGAGACGTTGAGCGACAGGCGAAACAAGGTTGTCACCAGCAGCATGGTAGGAAAGGCCGACACCTTCAAGGCCTGGCTCACCTGCAAGGAAAGCAGCATCATCACCATGGCCAGGCTGATGTTGACCGCCAACAGGATGTCAATAAGCGCCTGGGGAACAGGCAAGATCAGAAGCGCCGTGGCCAGCACCATCATCCCGCCCAACAGAAGCTCCGAACTCTTGAGCAGACCTCCGAATTTATCGACTTTGGGAAATTTCATGGCTCTCCTGAGCGTGTGCTAGTTGGCAGCGAATACAGCAAAATGCGTGCCAGCATCGTCTCTCGATATATTTCAAGAAGTTGCGCCATCGCGTGGCCGCGCTGATGTCCGGATTCCGGACACGCTGTCCTGAATGCCACTACACTTACTTACCGGCACAGAGCAATCCTGGATGGCGCGGATGATCTCGGCCACCGCCTCGTAGAATTGCTCGTGTATCTCCTCGCCCGGTTCGAGCGCGATTAGCGCCCGGGCGAGTGGAACCTGCTCGACGATCGGGATCCCCAGCCTTGATGCCGCCATGCGGATCGTCATCGCCCGAGAGTCGTGCCCGGCGGCCACAACCCAGGGGGCCTCGTCCCGCTCGCCGTCGTAGCCTAAGGCAACCGCGATGTGGGTCGGGTTGACGACCACCACCCGGGCGCGACTGATGGCCGCCATCCCGACCCCCTGCAAGAGCTGCCGATGCTGTCGGCGGCGCTCGGACTTGATGCCGGGATCTCCTTCCTGCTCCTTGTGCTCGTCGGCGACTTCCTTGCGGGTCATGCGCATGCGTTGCAAAAAGCGCCTGCGTTGCAGCCACAGGTCGAAGATACCTCCGAGCAATGCGAAAACAAGCATGGCCAGCATGATCTCAACCAACGCCCGGCCGCCCGCGCCGGCCATCTCAGAAAGCGAGCACGATCCCGCACCTATCAGGGCCGCGATGCGATCCAGCCCGACCAGCCAGGCGACGCAAGCGACCAGAGATAGTTTGCCGAACAGCAGCGCCAGATCGACTAACCGTTTACGGCCAAACATGCGGCCAATTCCCTTGACCGGGTTCAACCTGTTGAATTGCAGCCGCATGCTGAAGCGCAGGCCCACCTGCATGACCAACGCCAGCAAAGCTGCCAGCGCCGCGGCCCCACCGATGATGCCGATGTGCAACACAAGCAACTCGACAGCCGCCCGCCACAACGCCGGTCGCGGATCGGAATAGCATTGGACGAGAAACAGGTGCAACTCGGCGGCGATGCGTCCGCAGTCCAGCATCAGCGCTAAAACGCCCGCCGCCGCCGCGCAGGCTCCGGCAAGCTCGCGCGAGAGCGCCACTTCTCCCTTTTTCCGGGCCCGTTCGAGTTTGCGTTTGCTGGGCGGTTCGGTTCGCCTGTCTTTGTCTTCGGCCATCCCCCACACGCCGAGCAAGAGTCGTGCCACGATCGAAAGTCATCGTTTACGGTCGCTTACATCTACTCCGTCCCCGTTCGGGTGTCCGGATTTCGGACACGCTGTCCGACTTGCCGTCCCCTATTTCTTCCACACCCCGGGAAATCCAGTTTCGAAAACACCCGAGATTCGCGAGCTTCGGCGGTTTTTGCCGTGTCCTCGGGTGCCCCCGCCAGGGTGGGCCACCCGGCGCAAAGAAGCTCCTTGGACGAAGTGGTTTCCGCATTCGCAAGGAGAACTACCGGGAACTCTACACCGTCCCTGTCTCCGCCTGTCTCCGTCCGTGGGCCAGTTTCTTGCCATTTGTGCTGTTTTCGTTGTAAATTACAGTCATTGGAGTATTATTGTTCGGTTGCCGCTGATTGCAGTCACGCCGGGGTAACTCATGACCGAAGAGGAATTAGGAAAACTGAAGGAACGCATCGCCGAGCTCGAGCAGCAGATCGTCGAGGAACGTGAAGATTTCGAGTGGGATCTGAAAGCGGCCAAAGAAGGCGTTACAGATACCATCAAGATGTTGGGAGAAGAAAACGCCCAAATCGAGCAGGCCGCTTCGAAAACGACCGGCGGCGAAGACACCGAGATGCTGACCCAGCGGGCCCTCATGGCTGAAAGTCGAGTGACCGAACTCCTGAAGGAACTCGAACATGCAAGAGAACAGCAGCCACCACCCATACCGTCCCAAAGAGACCCGCTGCTGCAACAGCGAGCCGAGAAGGCCGAGAGGGAACGAGACGAGTTCCTCGAGCAAAACCGTAACCTCCAGCGCTCACTGGAGGAGAAGGAGTCGGCTGCCGGCGATTCCGAGGCTCGCGGTGTTGAACAGGCCGGCTTGGCGGAAGAAGTCGACGGGCTGAAGAAAGAGCTGGCCGGGCAGGCGGAGCAGTTGTCCAGCAGCGAGGCCGAACGAGACAGATTGCGTGAGGAACTGGAACGGGCCCGGGCAAGCCAGGAGCGGCACCAGCGGACCCTGGCGGACATGAGCATGGCCAGCGATTCGATCGCGGCCGAGGCGGAGGCGCTCAAAGCCAGGGTGGCGGAACTGGAAATCAGGCCGGCGAGCGGGGAATCTGACGCGCTCCTGGCGGAGGGGGAGATAACAGAGAGTTCACCCGCGGCCGATGAGTCTCCGGAGGCAGAGCAGGCAGAGGAACCCCCGAAGGTAGAATTGGAAGAGCTGGAACCTGTCATGGAGATGCCCGCTCTGGCACCCGAAGCGTCGATGGGCGATGCAGATGTAGCCTTCGTGGTGTCGCCGGTCGAAAGACCCCCGATCGAAAGCAGCGCCAAGCCGATGCCGGCCGAAATGGCCGGGGCGACTGGTATTGAGCGGGTCGAGGAGGCAGAGGCGAAACGGACGCCGGAGGCCGTATCTCCCAGGCGCGGTGTTTCGAAATGGCTCGGCGTCCTCGGGATCTCATCGGTCGTGGCGGTTATCATCGTATTGGCCCTGCACCCCTCTCTGGATTTGTTTGGCGGGAAATCAGCGGACCAGACCGACAAGACTCTTGAACCAGGTGAACCGGGAAAAGTCATTGAGGAAACCGTGCCGGGAACCACCCCGCCTGAGCCCGGAGAAGACGAGACGGCCGGGCGTGACGAGGCCGAAAAGCCAGCCGCTGAGGTCGAAAAAGAAGGTTCCGGGGAGCCGGAGCCCGGGGAAGAGAAAAGGATAGAAGAAGACAAGAAAGCACCCGCAAAAGAAAAGCCGCCCGCGACAAAGGTGTTGAGCAAGAAGGGGACGCCGGCCGGGAAGAAAACAACCGAGGAGAAGGCACCCGGCGAGAAGAAGGCGACCGCGGCGAAGAAAAAACCCGGGCGCAAGGTGGTCAAGGTGGACAAGGAGCTGGGGCTCATGCATATGAGGAAAGGTAACCAGCTGGTCAAGTCCGGGGATTTCAGGCGTGCAGTCCCGGAATTCATCAAGGCGCTCAAGGCCAACCCGTACCTGGCCGGGGCCTATCGTAGCCTGGGAATCAGCTACGCCAAGTTGAGACAGAACAAGAACGCCTGTATCTCATACAGGCGGTACATGAAGATGCTGCCCCCCGACTCACCCGAGATCCCCACGCTCAAGCAGATAACGGCCGGCTGCAAGTAGCGCCGATCCGGGGACGGTCTCAGGTTTTTAGGTTATATCTACTCCGTCCCCGTTCGGGTGTCCTTTACCTTCGGTGGGATTACGAGATAGGATTCGGTCGTGTGCTGTTTGCAAGAGGAGGACCCCCATGTTGCGACGAGCACATTGCCTCGTTCTGGTAGCGATACTCATGATCCCCCTGGTCTCCATTGCGGATGAAGGCCTGGAGGCGCCTGAGATCCATCCGCTCTGCAACCAGGAACCCAAGAAGAAAGAAATCAAGAAGGAGAGGGTCTGGCACAAGTGGCCAGATGGTTCCATCAAGTCCAAGTCGGTCTATTTCAAGGACGGCACCTGGGTGTCGTACGAGTTCTACCAGAGCGGACAAATGAAACGGGAAACCCATTCGATCAGGCACCCGGTCGAGGGAAGACCCAAGACCACCATAAACGGAAAACACGGCACCGAGAAAAGATGGCACGAAAACGGCCAACTCCAGAGTTGTTGTGTATACGAAATGGGAAAAGCGGTAGGGACTCAGATCATCTATCGCGAAGACGGGACTCCCGCGGCGTCCTGGACCTACGAGGACGGCAAGGAGGTCGAGCACCTGACCTACTCAACTGTTTTTGGCTGGCAGCCCTTTAAAAAGTGACGAAGGACAGTGCCAAGAATTTCGCTCACAACAGCCGGGGCCGTTGGATTCACCGTAACGCGAGAGATCCGATGATTGAAAAACTCGCATTATTCTGTCTGCCTTTCTTGCTGCTGTGCTGCGCCTGCGGAGAAACATCCCCTTCCAAGTCGGTTGTGGCCCACCTGGCCATTCCGCAACACCCGTTTTTAGCACCCAACGGCTCGAGCAACATGCACAATGACGCCTACATGACGGACACGTACGAAAATGCCGGGCCGACGGGCGTTACCCCGGAAGTCACACTGAAAAGTTACGCCGACGGCACCAACACCTGCGTCACCGTCGCCTTCGACAGCCGGGGCCGCATTCTTACGACCAGCGCCGTGATGCTCCAGTTCAGCATACTGCTGCTCGATCCCGACTCGCTCGAAGTGCTTGCTTCTTATCCACTTCCTCCGCGAAATATCAGCGATCCGTTGTTTCCTTACGGGGACACTTCCGGCGCAACCTACTTCGTGCTCGACAATCAAGATCGAATTCTTTTGTCCGATTCGGAAAACGCCATCCAGATCATCGAGTATGACGATGCGGCCGGAGAATTCCGACAGTTGAACAGATACGACCTGTCGGACGTGGTCGTGCCCATGACCCCTCCGGCTGTCGACCATGTCCAGATGACCATTTCCGATTGGCAGGGCAAGCACCTGTGGTTCACGACCCGCTACGGCAAGATCGGCACTATCGACCTGGACAACGGTCGTGTGCGCTCTGTCGAACTCCAGGGCGAACAGATGCAAAACTCCTTTGCCGTCGGCGAGGACGGTGTCTATATTGTTTCCGATCACGCCATGTACCGTTTCAATGCCGATGACAACGGAGTGCCCCATGCGGACTGGCATACGGAGTACGACCGGGGCAGCGGTGTAAAACCCAGCAACTTCAACCAGGGTTCGGGAACGACGCCCAACCTGTTCGGCGACCTGGTAGCCATCGGCGACAACGCCGAGCCCAAGATGAACATCTTGTTCCTGAAGCGCTCGGACGGCAGCCTGGTGTACCAGATGCCGGTCTTCGACGACGGCCAGAGCACCACCGAAAACGGTCTTCCCGGCCTAGTGCGCCGCGGTGCCCGCGGCCTCGAGTACTCGGTAATCGTGGACAACAACTACGGCATTGAGCGGGACAACATCATGGGAGCCGGCGGAGCCTGGGAAAACCACGTCGGAGGGCTCTTGCGGCTCGATCTGATCCCGGACGGGAGCGGCTCGTATTCCTGCACGCAGGTATGGAGGAGCCCGGAGAAATCGTCCCAGGTTCTCCCCAAGCTCTCGCTGGCAAACGGCTTGCTCTACGTCTACACCTACCAGCGACTGCCGGATGACGAGTACACCTGGTTCTTGACCGCCCTGGACTTCGAGACCGGCCAGACGGTCTTTAGCACACCCACCGGCGCGGGCCTGGACTACGCCAACTTCGGGCAGCCCTTGACTCTCGGCCCCGCCGGCACTGCCTACCTCGGCACCATGGGCGGGCTATTGATGATCAGGGATGCGACCTAGGAGCACTTCTTGCCAACCTGCTCCGTCCCCGCTCTACACATGGTCCATTTTCGTGGTTATCGTAAATTGGTCCGGACTATTATTGGATGTATACGAAAATAGTCTTGACGATAAGTAGATACAATCATAACCTATCAGTTATGGAAAGACTATACGAGGCGGCTCTTCGGGAACATCATAGGCAAAACCGGCAGATGGCTTTCGTGACCGGGCCGCGACAGGTGGGAAAGACTACTACGTGTTTGGGCTTCGCCAAAGATGTGGCCTACCTTAACTGGGACAACCACAGCCATCGAATACTGATAAGCAAGGGCGCGGATGCGGTGGCGGCCGAGCTTCGTTTGCAGGAACTCAGGTCGGGTCCGGTGACCGTGGTCTTCGACGAGCTTCACCGTAGCTCCAGATGGAAATCGTTTCTCAAGGGTTTTTTCGATGTTTATGGAAAAAAAACGCAAATTGTCGTGACCGGCAGCTCGCGACTCGATACCTTCCAGCGCGGCGGTGACAGTCTCATGGGACGCTACTTTCTCTACCGCATGCACCCACTTTCCATAGCCGAGATCGTGCGCCCGCGACTGATCGAGCAGGAGATCCAAGATCCGATCCGGATCGACGATGCCGCATTCGGCGATCTTTTTCAGTACGGGGGATTTCCTGAACCATTCCTCAAGGCCAACAGCCGGTTCGCCAATCGCTGGCAACGTCTGAGGCAACAACAGTTGTTGCGTGAGGATGTCCGCGATTTGACAAGGGTGCAGGAAATTGACCAGCTTCAAATCCTGGCCGAATTGATCAGGCAGCAGTCGGGCCAAATGACCAACTACAGCACCCTGGCCAACCAAATCAACGTCTCGGTAGACACTGTGCAACGTTGGTTAGCTACCCTGGAATCCCTCCACTATTGTTTTATTATCCGTCCCTGGTTTGCCAACGTCGCCAAGTCACTGCGCAAAACGCCAAAGACTTACCTGCGCGACTGGTCGGCGGTCGAGGATCGGGGAGCACGCATAGAAACGCTGGTGGCCAATCACCTACTGAAAGCAGTGCAGTGGTGGGAAGACCTCGGACTGGGAGAATATCGTCTTTTCTATCTTCGCGACAAAGAGAAACGCGAGGTCGACTTTTTGGTGGTCAAGGGTAAAAAACCATGGTTCCTCGTTGAGGTCAAAGCCTCTGGTTCCAAGCAACTGGGCAAGTCTCTCTACCACTTCCAGCGGCAAACCAAAGCCGCCCACGCCTTCCAACTGGCCCTTGACCTGGACTACGTCGAGGCCAATTGCTTCACCCACCACGAACCTGTAATCGTCCCGGCTCGCACCCTGCTCTCGCAGCTTGTTTGAGGGCTGTTTGGCCCGACCACCGAGCGGATGGAAGCTTTACCGTCCCGGACGAGAAATGCGCTGCCTGTTTCGCAAGATGGCGGCGGCGAAGAGGGCGGCCGCGGCCAGGCCGGCAGTGATGGCAGCCCAGATTATCTGGGCTCCAAGGAAGAAACCGGCGATAACGATTACAGCAAGAGCACCGAGCCCAACAATCATGGATTGCGCCGGTCCCAGGCGAATCTTCCACAGGCCGGCGCGGCCGGCGGCCAGGCCGGCCAGCATCAGCACGGCCAGGATCATCAGGGCGCTGCCCGAGGAGCTGGCGCCGGAGGTGGTGTAGTGGATGGAGAAATGCGCCGGTTCCTTGCCGCGGTTGGCGTAGAGCTTCTCGAACCTGAAATGAACTCCCCGGCGAGGAACATCGATACGCAGCGGAAGAACCCCGACCGCCCCGGTCGGGGTCCTATCGGATCTCGTCTCGGTCTGCCCGGCGGCGGTAATTTGCTTCAGTTCCGACCCGTCCATGCCCGTGTCGGTGGGCATGGTGCGCGTGTCGCCTGCACTACCTCCGTCCCCGAGAATTGTCATGTTCGTATCCACCCTGCCGTAGGTCAGGCTCTCGGGCAGAAAGATCTCCCACAGGCTGCGGGTCTCGACGATGTCGGAAACCGGCAGCGTGCCGCTTAGCCAGCCGGCAAAACCCACTGCGCCGATGTCCGACTTGTAGACGATCTCCACCTGGAAGGGATTGGCCGACTTCAATAGAGGCACCAGCACCTCCCCCTGCCCTTCCCCGCTGGCCGGCTTGACAGGTTGCCCGGCAAGCCTGGCCGACCAGATCTTCGAACCCTCGGGCAGACGCACCTTGAGAAACTGTTTTCTGCGGTTGCGCACTTCGTAGTTGACCTTGGTCAGGGCCAGGCCGTCTTTGGTGTAGAGCGTCTGGTAGACGGCCCGGTCGATCGACGCCACCTGGACCTTCATCTCCTCGTGGTGCTTGACCTGCAGCACCAGTTCGAAGGGAGGGGTGGCGTGCACGTACTTGTAGGCCAGCAGGATCGGATTGGTTGTTCGCAGGGTGAGCTGGCGCGGCAGCTCCTGTACGTCCAGGAACAACACGCGCTTGTCCTTGATGGCTTGGCAATCGTCCGCGGTCTTGACCTCGACGGCGGTCAGGGCCTCGACCGCCAGGCGGCCTTGCTCGGTGTCGGCGCCGTCCACGTGAATGACAGGGACTAAGACCTTTTCATGCTCCCCGCCGAGCACCCGTTCGTAGGCGATCTCCACCCGCAGCGTCCCCTCCATCTCCTGGGTGAACATCAGGTGCAAAGACTGCCCGCTGCCCTCCTGGCCACTAAGCTTGTAATCGCGCATCGAAGGCGCGCTGACGTTTATCAGATTGATGTCCTTCGGCAGACTCATGTCTAAATCCATGATCTTGCCCGACTTGATCGAGATCTTGACCGAGGCGGACGCCTTCATGACGCCGTCTGCGATGGAAAAGAGCGTATCCACCACGGCGTCGAAGCGGCCGCGCTTGCGCTCCGGCGGCGCCAGCTTGACCGTCAGGCGCGAATCGGTGTCAACGTACTTGTAAGTATGCGCAACGGTCTGCTCGACCTTCTCGCGCACCCAGGCCGGCAATTGATTCTCGCCCACCCGGGTCATCCCCTGCGCCTTGTCCGGATTCATCGACAGCTCGCTTCCGGCCACCAGGGCCAGCATGCCCCTCTGGCGATGCACGTCGGCCTGCGCGAGCATGGGGATGACCAGGGGCTCATTCTCGGCCGCCCCGGATCCGGTAAGCAGTTCGTATGTGATTTGATAGCGATAGTCCGAAGTCAGATCTCTGTCGAGATAGATATTCAACAGGCGGCGTTTGTGCGCCTCGACCACCCTCCAGTCGCTGACGCCTACGCCTGTGACATGATTCACCACCACGGTCGGCGGCAGAGCGACGCTCAGAGAATTGGTGGCGCCCCGGGTGACATGGTAGTCGATCAAGGCATCAACCTGCACCACGCCCTCCTCTGCCCGAACCAGATGATAGACTTCGGCGTTGGCGCGCATTTTCTCCTCGGCCACCTGCGGCAAGGCCGCAGACCAACTGAAGGTCGCGCTATCGGCGGGCGGAAGGTGAATCAGCGCTTCGGTCCGGCCGCCCCGGCGAGAGATCTCGACACCGGCCTTGGGCGAGACGGTGACCTCTTTCTTGCCATCCAGCGTGAGCCTGAACGACGATGCCGGGGGTCGTGGAAGCCAGATCGTTGTCGAAGTCGGCCCGCCCTCCTGCACCACCGGGGTCTCGAACTCGAGTGTCACTTCGTGTTTGCCTGCGCCCCAGAGCTGTATTGCCAGATGACCTTCGTGCTCCAAGGCAATCGCATCCTTGCCGTCGACCCGTGCCCGGGCCAGGGCCACGGCGGCCGAGAGCAGGTCGAGCGTGTACGGCTCGGGGTCCATCAGCTTGACGCCCACCCGCGCCCGCCAGGCCACGACCGACCCCTTCAAGGTTCCGGCATAGTCGGCGCCGGTGATCAACGCCCCTTTCGATAACGGAGCATGCCAGGCGATAAGCAGCATGCTGGTACGAGGAACCGACGCTTGCAGCACGGTGCTGCCCGACCGGCTTTCGAGTTTGACCCCGCTGGCCGGCACGGCCGAGACGGCAAGCCCCTCCCCCGGAACGACCGCCTCGAGGTTTATTACCGCGGCGGCCGGCAGCGGCACGGAAAGGGACTTGCCTACGGCCGCCTCCAGCACCGGCACGCTGTATTCGAGCTTCAGCTCATGCTTGCCCTTTTTCCTGGTCGGGAAAACCAGCTCCCCTCCCACGACCGAGAGCGCGATATTGACCCCGTCCATCGTGGCGCTTTTCAGCGATGTTCCAGCAGGCAGCAAGCCGATGCTGACCCAGTCGCTAGAGAGCACATGGATCTTCACACTGGCGCTGACCTCGGCCGGCTGCCCGGCCTGGGTGGGTGCACTGACCCGGACGGCAGCGTCGGAAATACTGAACCTGACCGGGGGAGGGGTTTCTTTATCGGGCGGTTTGTTGGCCAGGCTGAACAATCGGCTGTACTCGTCAAGCGGCAGGCGCACCGTTCCCGGAGCGCCCTTCTCCTGCGCCCCGGCGGCGCCGCAGGTGCCTATCAGAATTAGAATCGCAACGTATACACCTATCTTGTCAGAAGCATGGATCATCATATCCGCTCCTCCTTATACAAACGGGTTATCCCAGAATCATCCGCTTCAGCGTCGATCGCCGGGTGGAAGTTTCACCCTGCCGGCGTATGCCAACGAGTAAACCAGATGAATCTTGGTATTCAGATCGTCCTGCCAGCTTGCCCTGTCATGCAAGACCCGCTGGTATTCGGCGAGCATACGGGCATCTCCGTCCAGCTCGCGGTCGTCACGCAGCTCGGCTGAGCTCTTCTTCATAAAGTCGATCTGCCCGAATGCTTCGGCCAGGACTTTCTCGGCCTGCGCGGCCCGGTTTCCCTCGACCAGTTCGGCCGCCCGCAGCAGGGCTTGCGAGATGCGAAAGGCAATCACATTTTTACGAACGTTCAGTGCCAGGGGAACATTCACATCCGGCCCCGCCGTAAGGCTCAGGCTGGAGCGGGCTTGTGAATTGCGCATGCCGATCAGATCCTTGTAGCGCACACGGACATCGGCCACTTTGCCCGGGCCGGGTACCACGACATCGAGCAGAATGACGTGATCGTCGTCGGCATAGTAGGCCGGGATGATCACCTGGATGCCGTCCTCGTCTTCGCCTCTGTCCGAATCGATACCCAGTGTCTTTGCGATCCGCTTGTCGATGGACTGCTCTACCTTGCGCTCGTGCTCGCTCTGCCCGGCCGTCAGCGGATGAGAACCGAGTATGCCTACCAGCTTGACACCCGCGGCCAGGCGAATGCGCAGGCGCAGCGCTCGGGCGACGACTCGCCCGCTGGCCGTCAACTCGTCCTCCACCGCCCGGCGGGCGCTTTTGGCATCGGCGATCATCCGCCTTCGTCCCTGGCCCGCAAAGGCCAGCTTGCCCAGTGAGTTCATATCGGCCTGTGCTCCGACGCCCAGGGCGACGAAGTGGATGCCCAGCAAGGCCTCCTGGCGAACGCGGGATTGCATCGGCTCCAGTTCGCCCGCCAGAGAAGAAGCCGAGATCAGCATGACCATGTTGGCGCCCAGGGGAGCATCCTCGGCGTTCTCGATCGCAACGGCTTCATAGGCCGCGCCCAGTGCCGCAGCCAGGCTCCCCGTCGAACCCGACTCTTCGACTTGCTGGAGCGCTTGTACGAGCTGGCTCCGAACCGTCACCTGGTCGAAGTGCCCAGGCATGACTTTCAGCGGGTCGGCTAGGCCGGCCACCAGCAGGCGGTGCCGATCACCGGCCTGTTGTTGGGCGGCGATGGCATCGACGATCGTCCAGATGATTCGCCGCTGCCGTTCGTCCGGCGCCTGTCTCAGGTCGACGACCACGGCCGAGTTGATCGGAGCCCGCCGACCGGCGGCGCGCCGGGCGCCCTTCAGGCCGACCTGCAGCGTGACGCGCGACGGGCCTTCGAGCGCCGTCCGATCGGCGCTCAAAAAAACGTCCAGCCCGTGCGCGGCGGGGGCGTCGAAGGGCTGCCGGTAGGGGACGGCGCCCATCTCGGGGGCCAGCTTGCGGCCATCGAGAAACAGTCCGGCTGTGAGCTTGCGGCGCAGCCAGGCCAGCGCCGGATCCCCGGGCAGGTAGGTGTTAGCGAAGTAACCGCGGGCGGAAATGAAATTCAGCTTGTCTAAAGGCGGCCGTCCGGGCCCAAGCCGCAACTCGGAAAGTTCGCCCCGCTCGACGGCCACGCTGGTTTGGTAAGGCGCGTAGCCCGGCTGATTGACCCGCACCGAATGTTTTCCGGCAGCCAACTCAATGGGCGTTGCGGGCGGAACATCCACACGGAGCCCGTCGACGAATACCTGCGCCTGGGCAGGAAGGCTGTGAATCGCCAGGTATCCCTGTGAAATGTTATCTTTCTTCTTGCCACTTTCCCGCGACGAACTCTTGACGACCGGTACAGTGAGTTCCAGGCGCTTGCCGTCACGTTCGAGCTCGAGGGTTACCTTTTGCTTGCGATCGAGCTTGGTGTATGTCTCGAGTGCCTGATCACTGCTGTCGATCACCACCACCTCGTCGACCGATTTGATCACATCGCCGTTCAGGATGCCCAGTTTGCCCAGTTGCGATTTGCCGGCGTCACCATCTTCGTCTTTTCCCTCTTTTTCTTTTTTTTCTTTTTTTTGCTCTTCTTCCTTGTCCCGGCTCTCGTTTTTCTTCTCGCAGTCTTTCTTCCCCCCGGCTTCATCCTCTTCGGGAAGGCGGATAACCTGGTACGTTCGCTCGCGTATCTTCTTCAGCGACTTTACGCGCTCACCCGTCAGAAGCGTCTCGACCGTGGTTCGAGAGGAAGGCGGTTTATATTTGCGATTCCAGCTTTCGGTAGCGGCTGTCCTGTCATCCGTCCCAAGCTTGTACGTATCACCCTGATCGGTTTTCGCTGCCAGTCCTTGATCAAATCCGGCTTTCGGCAAATTGACGTCGTCATTTCTACCCACCTGACCGTGTTTGCCGCTACCCGAGCTTTCGATGTTACGGTGCCAATATAAATGCGCTGGTTCTTGAGGTTTGACATCGGGTTTGAATTCTTTTTCAGGAAGTTCCTTGCCCGAGAGCGCATCTGCCGATGTGGCGGTAAGCTCGCGCATCTCGCCCCTGAAGGTGAACATGGTCGCAAGAAGCAGTACGACCGGCACGGCTGCCGCAGCCGAAAGCTTCATCAACCTGCGTCCGCCTCCGCCGCGCCGTGCATGAACCGCGTCGACAGTCTTTATGATCAGGGCGGCGGGAACCACCGGAGTTGTCTCCGCGGCTACGACCGACAGGTCGGCATCAATCTCGGTCAGGCGTCTTATGAAATCGCCGCAGGCCGCACAGTCTTTGATATGAGCGGCGATCTCGGGATCGCGACTTGCAAGTTCGGGCTTCTCGGCCAGTAGTTCTTGTATCTGGCGACAGTTCATGACTTGCGCTCCGTGTCTTCGGCCTCGAGAGCGGCAACCAGCGAAAGCCGCCCGCGCCGCACCCAGGTCTTGACGGTCGCTACCGGCACGTCGAGAATCTTTGCGGCCTCGCCCTGGTTGAAGTCTTCGACCTGGGTAAGCAATAGAGCGCTTCTCGGTCCAGCGGGCAGATGCTCCATTGCCCCGGCCAGCCAACGCACTCTCGCCCTGGCCTGTGTTTTTGCTTCCGGCCCCGGAGAGTCGTCGGCCGGATCCAGCGGCCGCGGATCGGAATGCGCGTCGCGGCCGGATCTTTTGAACCAGCCGGTCATGATTCTTCTCACTTTCCGCTTGCGGAAATGGCTGCGCACCAGGTTGTGGGCGATTGTGAAGAACCACACCCGAAATGGGTATCCCGAGTCGTAGCTTCGGGCCGAGACGTGGACCCGCATGAAGGTATCCTGGAAAAGATCCTCGGCCGTGGACCTTTCGATGCCCGAGCGGGCCAGGTAACCGTAGAGCGATCCCCCAAAATGGCTTACGATTTCCTCAAAAGCACGCGCTTCTCCAGCTATGTGCCGGGCCAACATCCGAGCTCCCTCGTCCACTTCCGTTTGGGTAGCGTCGGCCAATGAAATTGCCTCCGCCTTCATGTAAGAGAAGTACGCACGAACAGGGGCCAGGGTTTCAACAATTCACCAGACGTCTTCGGGCGTCGCCCTGAGCGGTGTCGCGTCGCCGGATTTTAGCACCCAGATCATGGGGTTACCGTCCCCGTCGAGGTCGCAGGCGGCCTTCAACAACAGGCCCGTCTCCCCCATAAGGGCCGCCTGGTAGCTGCAATTCACCTTGGATCCCGGATCGAAGCCCAGCTTGTCGAAGCAGGCGTCCTTGCCCCAATCGACCGCCTCACCTGCCGGAGGTTCGGTGGGATGAGGCCCGCAGGCCAGGTAAGAACCGCTGTCCAGCCGGTAGGTGTCTTCGGCAATCTTGAGCGCCGCGAGCATGGCCTGAGCCTCGGAAGCCTTCGACAAGCGTATGTACCTGATGAAGGCCGGAATGGCGATTGCCGCCAAGATACCCACCACGAAGGCACTACCGGTCATGGCGTCTTGCGAGGCGCGCAGTGTAACCGCAAGTCCATCGACTTTCACTTCGGGCTTGGCAGACACCGGCCCCAGGTATTTGTTCATCGTATCGAGAAGCGCTGAGCGGTTTTGAAGCGCTGAGCGGAACGGTTCGGGAATCCCGGCCATCTGACCAAGATCAAGGCCCAGGGCGAAATATGCGTAGGCCCTGAAAATATATCTCCCGCCGATCATCATCTCGCGCATGCCGGCCAGAAGATAGTGCACGTTCTCGGCCGCCCGCTGCGTCGTCGATCTCACCTTGAGAAACACATCGTCCCCGACATCGAGCATCAGGTAACTCAAGCCGCCAAGCGTCGTCATCATGGGCGCCTGGGGCTCGTCAATAGTACGCAACCACTCGGGCAACGCGAAAGAGATTCGTACCAGAAATCCTTTCGGAAAGGGCAAGGCCAGTTCCTGGTGCAGCTTGTTGCTCTTTAGCGAGTCCTTCTTGTGCATCAGTTGCGGAAGGACCGATATCTTGGCCAGCAGTAATAGACTTTCGTTCTCGACGACCAGCCCCATTCCCTCTCCCACGTCCCAGACCTGGTGCTTGTCAATCGTACGCGGCGTCGCTTCGGGCATAAACCGCCGGGGTAAATCCGCCGGGAATTTTCCCGTAACGACGGCGGCCAACTCGGGATCCCTGTCGGGTTTCAGCCACACACCCAGCGCCGCCCGGCCCAGGTCGTGCAGCGGATCGAGCCCCAGCTTGGCCGGTGCCGTGGCCAGCATTCCGTCGAGCATCTTGCGCTGCATCTTCCATAGCTTCATCAACTCGGGATTGTCTGCCACCAGCGGCACCTTTTCGATTCCATCGAGAAGCCGCTCAAAAACGCGGCCTTGCGCCGAGATGTCGAGAAGCACGATCAGATCGGCCCCGGGTGGCAGGCGATCGAGCAGGGAGGAAAAAGACGCCACCTCCCCGGTTGCTCCAGCTACCGCGGCGGGAGTTTTTTTAGAACACGAGCCGCCAAGCAATATCAACCAGGGCATGGCGAGCAGAAGCACGCGTTTCATATCGATCTCCTCGAGAGTGACAGGAATGCCTCGAATACCATGGGCCGGCAGGTATGGTCAAAAAAACATTGTCAGTGTATGATTGTGTTCCAGGGAGGATCCCATGAAAATACTTGGACTACACGTCTTACTGGCCATCGGTATGCTCGGCCTCGCGGCTTGTTCCGGCGGTTCCGGCAACGCGACGCCGGATTCAGGGGACGCCGGGGATGCGGATTCCGGTGTCTCCAATGATCCGGGCGACCCCGGCATGCAGGATGACGACGCCGCAGACGAGACGATTTTCGACGGCGACGACCTGGTGGATCCCGATCAGATCGACGGCACGGACAGCGCCGGCGATCCAGATCTTGCCGACGGAGACCCCGACGAGGGCGACTCCGGAGACAACGGCGACTCCGGAGCCGGCGGCGACTCCGGAGACATCGACTGTTCATCAACGGGCCCGTTCGACTATTCCTGTGACCCTGCGGATCCCGAAAGCTGTCCGGGCGGGTTCTGCGTCCTGGGCATGTGTATCGGCCCGGTTCTCGATCCCAATCGCTGGGACGCCTGCGGCGACGACGACTGCGGACCGTGCGAAGACGAAATCAATTGCCCGGCCGACTGCGGCTCGCCTCCCGCGACCACAGGCTCGAAGGAGTACGACAACGCCACCACCATCACCTTATGGGTTCACGGATTTTACAACAAGAGCGCCGACGAGATGGCCTCGATGGTGTACGGAGGCGAGAAGGGCTGCGGGGGAATCCTGGGTGAGTTTGAAAACTTCGGCATCGACCGGCCCTGCGGCAACACCGATCCCGGCCGGACGGCCCCCAATCAACTCATCGGGGTCGAGTACTACGGGGGAGTCCCAGCCACCTGGTTGTCCGCGGCCGACATCGGCGAGATCGAGCAGTATTCTTATGACGGCCTGGATGCCCTGCAGCGTTACGCAATGATCGTCGCAAAGTTCGCCGCGAACAGACTGGCGATCTCGGGGGCCACGCACATCAACCTGGCCTGCCACTCGATGGGATGCCTGATCTGCCGTTATTTGATCGAGCACGACCTGGAAGGACTGGCCTCCGGAAACCACCTGGTGCGCTGGTTCACCAGCGCCGGGGTCATCGGCGGTGCTCAACTGGCCAGGCTCTACGACAATCCGACGGTGCGGGACGGCGCGCAGATGCTGGGAATGGAGCTCAATGACTTCGTCATCATGCACCCCGACTTCGTCCAGGACAGCACCTGTGTCTGGGATCACAAGTTACACGCCGGAAACAATCCCCTTTTCGCGGGCATGTTGATACACCATTCCTGCTCCTGCGACCCTGAGATTCAGGAGGCGCTGGGCATCGCCCTTTTGGACATATACAATCCCACGGACGAACCCAACGACGGCATCATGTTCACCGCCGACGAATACTTCCACTCACAGGATCCGGCGGCGTCCTTCACGACGCCAGGCGGCGCACAGCTTGCGTCCACACACAACCTGGCGCACTTCGATCACATGACCCTGCCGGAAACACAGGCCGCGGCTTTAATGGCCACGACGGGCCTGTTCCAGCGGCGCAAGGTCTTCATCACTCTCGATCAAATCGAGTTACTGACAGACCGCGAGCACCACGACGCCCTCGACGGCGAGCACGGCGACCCACCCGCAGAGATCATCGCCCAGAGCCAGGTTCGCTACAATCCCTACGTCCAGGACACGTTCGGCAAGGACATCCTGATCCACGACGACCAACTCGATTACCGCACGCCGGATATGTTCGCACAAAACCTGGGCGAGACACTTCAGCCGGAGCTGACAATATTCGAAGGCCCGGTCTTCGACGCGATGAACTCACTGCAACTCGATCTGATGCTGTTGGAAGTCGACTGGTACCCGCACCGTGAAGTGCGCGAATACATCTTTGACTATCACCAGGGCCTGGTCAGTTTTCACGGCCAGGTGCCGCTTACAGACGACGTAATCACCTTCGAAAACGAATACGCCCGCGTGCGGCTCAAGGTCAGGCTCGTTGGGCTGTATTGAGCGTCGCTTGCAGTTGACAGATTCTTAAATCCTTTGATATATCGAAGCTATGTTCGTAACAGCCACGCGTTTCAGGTTGGCCCGGGTGCTTGTCGTCTGCTTCGGAATCTTCCTTGCGGGTGGTATCTCGCGGGCCAAGGGATGGAAAGGGGCCTTGCCCGGCGTTACCATCCGCAAGCAAGTCGTCGAGAAATTCGGCAAGCCGTTCAAGGATTTTTCCAGGGGCGGCAAGTTATCCAACGCCTTGAGCTACCAGGGAGACCAGACAATCGAGGGCTCTTTAGAAGCCAACTTCTACTTCGACAAGAACGACGTCCTGTTTCGTATCGATGTCTTTCCGGCTCGCGAGATAACGGTTAAACAGATCGAGCACATCTTCGGCAAGAAATACATCGAGCGGGTGACGAAAAAGGGCTACACTTTCTTCGACTACTACCAGCTCGGGATGGTCGTGTTTTTTGACAAGGACGACGGTTTCGTAAAATCCTTCATGTTCACGGAACCGCAGCAGCCTGTAAAACGCGGGGGTAAGAAGTGATCCGGAACAACCACACCAGGAGCAGACCGGGCTCATGCTCACCTACGGTCTGACGGGCGGCATCGGCAGCGGCAAGAGCACCGTGGCCGAGATGTTCCGCGAGAAAGGCATCCCCACATTCGACGCAGACGAATTGGGTCACGAGTTGCTGGCAACAGGAGGTCCCCTGACAACATCGATCCTCGCGAGGCACCCCGACTGCAAGGGAAGATCGAGCTTGATCGATCGTCGAAAACTAGCCGTAAAAGTGTTCGCCTCGCCTGATGAGCGGCGCCGGCTCGAAGATCTTCTGCACCCGGCAATCTGGAAGGCCTTCATCGCGCGCCGTGAACTACTGCCGCGGCCACGCCCGCCGGCTTGCCTGATCGAGGGCGCGCTGCTTGTCGAAAGCCGCTCGCGTGACTTCCGGCCGGCCGGGTTCGCAGGTCTTCTGGTTGTCACGGCGCCCGTGTCCGTCCGCTTGCGGCGCCTGCAGCTTCGCGACAAAGCCTCCCGGGAGAGTCTGGAGGACAGGCTGGCCTCACAACTCCCGGAGCACGATAAGATACTCGCAGCCACTTATCTGATCGACAACTCGAAAGAGCCCGACGACACACTGCGACAGGTCCAAAAAATATATTCGCTTATAATACAGGAATGCGGAGGGAGTGCATGACCCAGGCCAAGGCTGCAAGAAAAACCAAAAGGAAGACAACCAGCGCGAAGAAAAAACGCACCATCCTGGTCACCGGTTATCCTGGATTCATCGGGAAATGCCTGGTGCGTAAACTCGTCGAGACGGAGCCCGAGAGCAACTACTTCCTGCTAGTACAGGAAAAGTTCGTCAAGGACGCCCAAAAGTACATTCGCTCGCTGACCCGCAAGAAACTCGATAGAATTCACATCCTGACGGGCGACATAGCCGACATGCACCTGGGTCTCTCATCCGACGAGTTACGGCAACTGACGCGGAAAGTCACCGACATCTACCACTTGGCGGCCATTTCCTACCTGGGCGTTCCCGCTTCCACGATGTGGCGCGTCAACGTCCAGGGCACCGTCAACCTGCTCGAGGTGGCCGAGGAAATGAGCCGCCTGAAGAGGTTCAACCACGTCAGCACCTGTTACGTATCGGGCAGCCGCGAGGGCGTGATCACCGAGGCCGAACTCGACATGGGCCAGGCTTTTCGCAACAACTATGAATCGACCAAGTTCGAGGCGGAGAAGAAGGTTCAGAAGGCTTCGAGTTCCCTGCCGATCTCGATCTTCCGCCCGTCTATCGTGGTTGGCGACTCGAGGACGGGAGAAATCGGCCGCTTCGACGGCCCCTATTTCCTGGGAATGCTGCTGGCCGCATCTCCCGTGTCCGTCCCGTTGCCCCTGCCCGGAAGGACACGGGAGATGCGGCCAGCAGCATTCCCAGG
>CAZXHT010000054.1:0-38602 GCA_964640665.1 uncultured Myxococcales bacterium | reverse complement strand
TGAGTAAAGCAGCCTCCCCACTGCCGTCGGCCGGTCTACCGGCAGCTTGGCCTTGAAGTCGCGCAGCGAACGGTAGGGAACCAAGACCGAGAACGCCAGCAAGTGATTGCCGGCCTCGTCTATGTGCCAAAGGTAGGACAGGCTGGTAGGAAAAGTAGATACCTCGCTGCCGGAAAGGTTGCTTTTTTCGCCCGAGTCTGCGGATAAGAACCCCGTTCCGGTCCATTGCTCGACTACATAAGCGTTGGCCGACAAGGCAAACGTGTCGGATGATGCACGCGCGAGTCCGCTGGGGTTTAACCAGGGCATGGCCGAGTCATGGCCGAACGCTACCGCTGCACCTCCCATACCGGCCGTCCGCAGGCCCAGAACATACGACTGGTAGTTGGGAAATGAGATCAGGCCGGTCTGAGCCATGGCATTCGCTTGGTAACCAAGTGCGAAAATCAAAACCAGGTACAGGCGTTTCCAGTACATGTTTCTATTCCTTCTCATGGTTTATTCAATTTGGCTCCAGCCTGAAAAATATAAAGTAATGGTATTTTGTTCAATGAATTTGTGTGCCTCCTGAAAATCGTGGACAGGTCAGAGGCTATTTAAGCCCGAGCGGAAAAGGGGGATGGGAACGACCAGGGCTACGAGGATGGTAGATACACGCTCGATCGGCATCGCCTGGCAGTGAACAATAGAAAAACAACTATCAGCGCCCAAATGGAGCCGTTGGTGCCGCCCCCGGTGGCGCAACCATTGCCCGCGGGACTAAACACATCCACTCTCACGGCGGATATCGGTTCATCGCAAGGACTGCAGTTGGACGTCTTTGGTTCTACATTCCTTTTTTATAGCCCCGCCGCCTGCCGTCAGAGGACGGCAATACTTGTTTCAGACTAGCTCTGACTGGGCGAAATGACAAGCCCGAGAGATCGAGGTCGGCTGTTTGATCGCATGACCGCTTCCCCGGGGCGCATTTTATAACAGCGTTATACTTGTTATAAAATGGCGATCGATGGCGGTGTGGATCGCGAGATATGGTGGTATCAGGCTCATAACCCCAGATATCTTCATTTACCGAAAATTGAAGGCCGAGCTGTCTTGCCTGTTATAATTTTGAGCAAGTGGGCCGGCCGTAGGATCACCGGCCAAAATGTACCCACCCATGACAGCGGGGCACTTGACTGTACACATTGCCATGTGTAATATGATGTGTAGGAGGTTCTCATGAGGACCAATATCGATCTGGACGCCGAGCTGGTCGATGAGGCGGCCCGGCTCACCGGGATAAATACCAAGAAGGAGTTGGTGCACGAGGCGCTGCGCCTGCTGGTGGCGATGAAGAAGCGCAAGAGCCTGCTTGATCTGCGGGGCAAGATCGCCTTTGCCGAAGGTTACGACTACAAGGCGACCCGGGAGGCTTCGTGATCGTGGTGGATACCTCGGTACTGATCGACATGTTCCGGGGCAAGGATACGGCGGCGGTCGAACATCTCGTCCGCCTGGAACGGGAGTCGACGCCCTTTCACATTCCCGCCCTGTGCTGCCAGGAACTGCTGCAGGGAGCCAAGAACGAGCGCGAGTGGAAATTGCTGCTCGAGTACCTGTCCAGCCAGCAGGTGCTGCTGCCCGCGGATCCCTGGCACACCCACGTGGAGGCGGCGCGTATCTTCTTCGATTGCCGCAGGAAGGGGTTGACGGTGCGCAGCGCCGTCGACTGTTTTATCGCCCAGCTGGCCCTGGAAAACGAGGCCATCCTGCTCCACGACGACGAGGACTTTACGAGGATCTGCCGGGTGAGGCCGCTCGGGACCCTGCCCGGCACGTTGGCCGGGGCGACATGATACACAGGCGGCACGGGCTACCGGTTTTCGCTGTCGCCCGATTTCAGCCTCGCCTGGGATTGACGGGCATGCTTGTCACCGGCCATAGTGGTTCCGCCGTGTCCTGGGAGACCTGCGCACCCATTTTTTCTTAACGCGCTGAACGTTATACTATTGTATTGGAGGAGACGAACGATGGCACTCAAAGTACATATCGGTTTTGAGATGCCGAAAGACAGGGGTGCCTAGATGATGAACGGAATCGAAAGCTGGCGGATGGCGTTCGCGGGCGGGCTGATGACCATGTTACTGGCCGGGGTCGCACAGGGACAGGAGTTGGGCAAACTGAGCCCCGGCAAGGTTGCAACCGATCTGCTCGGGGACCGGCTGCGGATCCGCATGCCCAAGAATGCCAAGGTCGAGGCGCGAGGGCGCAGCATCATGGCGGCGCTGGAAGCGGCGACCGAGGAAACCCGGGTGGTGCTGAACGCCGGCAAGGAACGCCTGGTGCTGATGGCTTGGGAAATGTTCGCGCTGGCCGGCGGCGACCTGGCCAAGGCCGTTCGAGCCGATATCGCAACCTGGGGCGACCAGGCCAAGGGCGTGCAGGTGGAGCCGCTGGTCGTTCCCAAGCCGCTGGCCGACGCTCGACTGGTCTTGCCCGCCGGGCACGACTCGAAACGAGAGGCCGTCCTGTTGCAGAGCGCCTACGTCGAGAGCGCCGACGGCACCGTCCAGATGCTGGCCTTCTACGTCAATCCGGCCGGGGCCAAGGATCTGGCCGGCTGCACGGCGCTGGCGAAGAAACTTATGGGGACGCTGACTGCCGGCGATAAGAAACTCGACCTGGCGGCCGGTCCCAGGCGGTTTCCGGTGGCCGGGGACAAGGACTTTCTGGTGCTGGAAGTTCCGGCAGGCTTCGTCGCCAGCACGCAAACGGGGCCCGACTTCTCCGTGTACCGGCTCAGACGGGTAGTCGTCATGGGCAAGCCCGGGTCGTCTGTGGGAATATACCTGGGCGGCCATCCCAGCTACCAGCACAACCAGTCCGGAGGCGGGGCCAAGCCCGCCCTGTCGAAGGGCAAGCTGCTGGGGCGGGAGATAGAGTGGCACAACTGGAGCCGGGGTGCGCTGACCACCAGCGAGGCAATCCTGCCCTTGCCGGGGTCCAGCGGGTTGTTCCTGCACGCCTTCCTGACGGCAGTCAAAGCTGCCGACCTGGCCGCCTTGCAAACGGTGATCGAAAGCCTGAAGATCGAGCGCAAGAAGCCGGAGAAATGATGCGTGATGCGGGACCTTGCTCCGTCATTTACATTGTTTCGGCAATCTGATCGATGTCTGTCTTACTTGAGAGTGCAAAGGGCTGCTTCTCTTGCCGTAGGGGCGGGGTTCAACCCCGCCAGTTGCGTAGCGGGCGCACTCTGGCGGGCGGGCATAAAGCCCTCCCCTACGGAAAAACTCGTCCCCATTTCTTCTATGGAACTTCGGTCTAGAAGGATAACCGTCACCGATTTTCCCGTCAGCGGCACACCTTCTGCATGGGCATGCCCGGGGGCACGGCGGCGCAGCTCTGGCCGCCCGAGCAGGGATGTTCGGGATCGCAGTAGGCCCGGCAGTAGTATTCGCAGGGATCAGTATCGGGTTCCAGGATGCAGTCGAGCCCGGGAGCGCAGAGATCGGTCATGTAACACTCAGCGCCCTCCGACAGATTGCCAGCGGTCCAGCACAGGGTGGAGCCGACATCTGGATCCTCGAAGTAACAGGCCTCGTCCTGGTTGCAGCCGATCTGTCTGATGGGATCGCAACCGGGCCGGCATATGCCCCAGTCCTCGGTAGCCTGCAGCCAGGGCCAGATGCAGTGCGACTGCTGGTCGCAATCGGAGGTGTTTTCACACAGGACCCGGCAGCGGTAGCCGTCCTCGAACTCGAAGCACTGCAGGCCGGGCTCGCAGTCTATGTCGCTGCAGTCGTCGCCGGCGGCGCCGGGCCCGGCGGGCAGGCAGCCTAAGACGTACTCGGTCAGCATGACGCAGTGCTCGCCCTGGCCGCAGCCGATGTCGGGTGGCTCGCAGATGGCGCACTGGGCCGAGCTGGCGTCGATCTGCCGGCAGGACAGATCGTCATCGAGGCAATTCTTGCTGTCGGTCCACAGCAGGCAGTCGTTGCCATCGTCGGTGCACACCTGCAGCACGAAGCCCTGGCAGCGGCTGTCGCCGGCCTGAGGGCAATCGGAACTGCATACCTCCTGGCAGGTAGCCTGCTGGCCGTCGTCGGTGCAGGTCTTGCCGCTGGCTGCGCAGTCCTGGCTGTCTGCCCAGCGCAGGCAGCCGTCGGTTCCCGGGGCGCAGGTCTGCACCTTGTCGTCCAGGCAGCGGCTCGACCTTAGCCCGGGACATTCGTGTGAGCAGCCGTCGCCGCAGGTCGGGGTGTCTCCGGCATCGATACATACCCAGCCATTGTCACAGGCCTGGGAAGTCTGCCACACCAGGCAGCCGTCCAGCAGATCGCAGCTTTCCACCGCCTCGAGGCCGGTCGAACAGCGCAGTTGCCCCTCGCTGGAACAGGAATTGCTCAAGCTGGAACAATCGGTGCCCCCAGAACCACAACCGCCTAACAGCAGCGGGCCGGCCAGGACAACCATCCAGGCACTTGGGTGTCTTTTCATTCTCCAGGCTCCTTTCCATGGTAGAGGACCTGGCGGCATGTCTAGCATAGATCCAGGCGGCCGGACAACCGCAACCGGAGAAAAGGGGGGACGTTGCTCCGTTATTCACATTGTTTTGGCAATCTGACCGATGTCTGTCTTACTGTCGCTTGACAATACTATTGAGCCGCGTTAGTATTATTGGGTGATAAAATCGTTTAGGTGCCGCGAGACCGAGCGAATATTTCGAGGCAGGTTTTCGCGACGGCTTCCGAGGAATATTCAGCGCATCGCGGCACGAAAACTCGAGATGCTTTCGGCGGCTTCCCAAATCGATTCCCTGAGGGTTCCGCCGTCGAATCGGATTGAGAAGCTCAAAGGAGATCGGGCGGGCCAATACAGCGTCCGGATTAATGATCAGTGGCGAATTTGCTTTGTTTGGCGCAACGGAGATGCCTTTGACGTGGAAATCGTCGATTACCATTAGCAGGTGAGAGCCATGAGCAAGAGAGATTTTGGACCGATTCACCCCGGGGAGATTCTGCTGGAAGAGTTTCTTACTCCCATGGGTATCTCCCAGTATCGCTTGGCCAAGGACATCAGCGTTCCCCAGCGCCGTATCGGCGAGATTGTCAGTGGAAAGCGAGCGATTACCGCGGACACGGCGCTTCGACTCGGTCGCTTCTTCGGCATGGAGGCCCAGTTCTGGCTGAACTTGCAGGCGCGCTATGACCTTCTGAAAGCCGAGGTAGTATTGGCCAAGCGGCTGGAGAAAGAAGTACGGCCACATGCGGCATAGACTCCTGATTATGACCTTCTTCATGATGCATAAATCCGTCATCCTCACGATCGCGTTGCTTGCCGCGACAGCGGCGGCGCAGACCCCGCAAACAACTGCCGACCAGAAGGCTAAGGAAGGTCCCGCCGTGCAGAAGGCCAAGGGCGCCATCGCCAAGCATTACAAGGACCCGATCATCGAGCAGCAGGACTGCCCCTTCCCCGGAGTGCTGCACTTCAGCGCGTTCGAACGGGCCAACCTGGCGGAGGATCCGATCGTGCCCCGGCACTGGTACGTCACCCCGGACGGCGGCCTGCACGACGATTTCCCGCTGGACACGGTCCGCCGCCAACCGGCCGGCCGGAAGGAAGCCCGGACGCTGGCAACCTGGCTGTTTCAAAACCGCTACCGCTGGAGCCGCGACCCGCAGGTCGAGGTGACCGCCGAAGAGGGAGGGCGCCTTTTCGTGATCCACATTCAGGCCATGATGAGCCTGAGCCACCCGATGTTCGGCGCCGCCGACACCCGCCGGATCACGGCCGTCGTCCGGGTCCGTGACGGCGCCTGGTCCATGTCGGCCACCGACTCGCTCACACCTGTCCGGCGAAAAAAGGGGACCCCTTTAGGGAAGGATGGGTTATGAAAAGATTTTGTTTCATAATGGGAGTTGTCCTTGTGGTTTTTCTGAATATTAAACCATCGAGTGGGGATCAGGCGGTGAAGCCATCGTCCGTGAAGGTTGGGCTGGGGTTGAGCACAGGGGCGGAACTTGACCTGAAGCGGGAAGGCTTCGAGTGGACGCCCTTTGGCCTGCCCAACTTGTACATACCGATTCGAATCAATGACCGGTTCAAGATTGAGCCCGAGCTTGGATATGTTCGCACATCCAATTTTCCCTGGGAGGCGAAGCCCAAATCTGTTTTCTGCAGATGGGTACCCACCGCCACTTGGTTACGAACCGCAACCACCTGTTCATAAGGTTCTACTTCTAAGGAAAAATTAAATCCTGAAAACCTGAGAACTTCCCCGTTCTGTAGTATCTTGAAAAAGATCTCATTGCCGTCTAATATTTTTCGATGTTTCTTTCACTGCCCGAGGAGGAAATACATGAGATTGTTTATTGCTTATCTGCTCTTGTTTTGTCTCGGTACGCAACCGAGAGTTTGGGCAGCCGATGAAAATGGTCCGTTGAAGCTCATCGAGGAGCGGGCTCTGAGTTCGGTGGTCAGGTGCAAGACCGGAAGAGGCTGGACCGGCGGTTTCGTCCTTGGAGATAAAAAGACGATCGTTTTCGCATACGACGAGATTCCAGAGAACCGGCTCGTGTTAGTCGAAACGAGGGAAGGAAAGCGCTTGAAAGCCAAGGTCCAGGCCCTTGCCACCTTCCTGGCCAGCGGCAACTATCCAGATCTGGGAGTTATGACACTGACGGAAGAAATCGAGGTTCCGCCGCTGAGGGTGGCAGGCAAATCTCCTGCGGCCGGCAGCCTCGCATTCGTTCTCGGCAAGGAACCGGGAAAAGATCAGAAGCTCGAAATGGTTCAGACCATCGTCCTGGGTATTTCCAGGAAGTTAGTACAGGTTGGTCCGGTCGGCGCCCGCGGGATGCCGCTACTGGATGCGGATGGCCGGGTGATAGGCATTTACATCGACGACGGCACCTGCGTAAAACCCGACACGGGGCTGTTCGAAGATGAATACACTAAGGAGGCCGCCCTGGCGAAAAAAAAGGCAGGCCGACGAATTAATCTGATCTCCGCTTTGCGGTTTGGCGCAATGACCGGCGGTTACCTCGAGAAGGATCACATCGCCTTTCTCCTGACCTCTGACATCGGATTTCGGTACTGGCGCTTCAGCTTCCAGGCGCGGCTCAGCTTCGCGGATCACACCGGAGTGCAGATGCACAGGATTTCGGGCAGGTATGGTGACGGTCCTGGTGTGGTGTCCGGGGAACCGCTCGAACTCAGGGCCGGGCTGGAGTTCAAATATATCCTGCTGGCCTGGAGAAATCTGTGGTTCGAACTCGTCGCTGGGGGGGATTTCAGCTGGCTGCATTTCGAACCAAACGGCCTGGGCGTTTTTTCGACAACACCAGGATGCGATCCTCTGGGTGGTGCCTGTCAGGTTACCTATCGCGACCCGGACATTTTCCTCGAGGACGTTCAAGAGGTCGGCGTGGGGCCGATATTCGGGGCCGACCTCGATGTCTGGGTTTTCGTCATTGCCATTATAATGGGTTATCGCTTCATCCCGGGGGCCTTGTCTTATAACATGGATAACACCCACATATTCCAGATGGGCATCATGTACCAGCATTGAGGTGACGAACGATGGCACTCAGGGGCCGGGGACGGTCTCTTTCCCCGCCCAAAGAAATACTCGTTCTGGAAGGCGTCATGTTATAGTCAACAATATAGCCGCGAGAGCAACCTCATGGGAGTTAGATTTCCTCCGCCGGCGTCGGCACTCGTCCCGCAAGCATTCAGAGAGCGAAGGCGGGCGGGGTTTTTGTTGGGGCGCGTATGAATCGAATTGGCCCCGTTCTCCTGTTTTCGTTGTGTGTTGGTGTTTGCTGGCCCGGCCGGCTCTGGGCAGTGGATGGAACGTCCGTCACCACGCACTGGGACGGGAAGAACGACAACATCTTCGGCGGCTACGGTCGGATTATCCGTCACGACATCCGGGCTGACCAGGTCGTGGATCGGGTTGTCTTGTATGACGATCCTTTCCTGCCGGCCCGCAATCCTGTCTTCAGTCCGGACGGCCTGAGGATTGGCTTCCTGCGCCGGGACGGTCGTGTTTGCGTGATGTCTGTCGACGGCGGCCCGGTCACGGTCTTGTCTCAGGCCCTTTCCCACGGCGAGGCCTGCCTGGACTGGCCGCAGGGGAACTGGATCTACTACACCCGGGGGGGATTCAGTCAGCCGTCCGGATCGAAAATGCTCCACCGGGTAGACGCGACCACGGGCGCGGACGAGGCCGTGCTCACCTTTACCAAGGATGACGGTGCGACCGAATGCGGAACCTGGCGATTCGGGCTCGCAGGAAACTTGCGCTACCTGGTGGTCCGCTCCAATGATTTTCCGCCGGAGCCCTACGGGCGGGTCACGGCCGTTGACATCCTGGTCGAGGGAGGACGACTGCCACTGGCCCGCTCCACCGATCGTTGGAGCTGTTCGACCGGCATCGATCCTGACGGCCTGGTCTTCATGGACGGGCACCAGGATCATCAAGGCATAGACATCCTCGATTTCGGGAGCCTGGCGCTGCTGAAAAGTATCCGCTGGGAGGATGCACTGCTCTGGGGCCCCGACACCACCGAGACCGGTATCTCCCATGATCGAAACTCCTGGTCGGCCAACTCCGACCGCTGGATTTGTGTACACATCGGCTGGGGCATCCGCGGGGCGACCGGCGCCAACCAGATGCTCGTCAACTGGGTCGACGAGCGCCGCATCGTGGTCACCGAAAACACCGAAGGATCCTACGAATTCGACTGTGCCGGCGATTTCTATGTAATGGACAAGGCCCCTTCGGCGCCCGAGATCCTAAAACAGCCCGAGAACCAAACAGTAACCGAAGGGCAAGTCGTCTCATTCGCCGTGACGGCTCGTGGAGAACCTTCCGTGATTTACCAGTGGATGCGGAACGGTGTTGAGTTGGCCGGTAAGTCGGAGCCGACCCTGTCCTTGCGGGCAAGTCTCGAGGATGACGCCGCGCATTTCGGTTGCCGGGTCTCCAACCCGCGGGGCGCCGTCCTGAGCGAGCAGGCCTTGCTGACCGTGCAGGCCGATACTGTTGCGCCCACCATCGAAAAGGTGGTGGCCCAGGGCGATCCGACCGTTGTGCGCGTGTTGTTCAGTGAACCGGTCGCGGCTGCCGGAGCCCTGGATGCCGCCCATTACGTCATCGAGCCTCCCGTGGTCGTGGGTGCCGTCTCGCTTGTCGGCGACGGGTCGGAGGCGCTGCTGGCGACCGGGACGCTGGCCATGGGTGTGGCCTATCGGTTGCGGGTCGAGAAGATTAGCGACCGGGCGGCCACTCCCAATCCCTTGGCGGAGGGAACTTCGGTTGACTTTGTTTACGTCGAGTTGGGGGACGGCCTGCGGGCGGAGTACTTCGACGGGCAGGACCTGGCCGGCCCTGCGGTCATCTGGTATGAGCCCGAGATAGATTTTTTATGGGGATCGGGTTCTCCGGATCCGGCCGTCGCGCCGGATTTTTTCAGCGCGCGCTGGTCGGGTCAAATCCTGCCGCCCGAGACCGGGATTTATTCGTTTGACGTCCTGAGCGACGACGGGGTGCGCATCTGGCTGGGCGGCCAGATGCTGATCGACGCCTGGAAGGCCCAACCGCCCACCGAGTACCACGCCGACGCCCCGCTGACGGCCGGCGAGAAAAGCGACCTGCGGGTGGAGTATTTCGAAGCCGAGGGTTCCGCTTCCATTACCCTGCGCTGGAGCGGGCCGGGCATCCAGTATCAGATAGTTCCCCGGGCCGCGCTGTTTTCCGCCGGCGGGCTCCCGGCCAACCAGGCTCCGCGGGTCGAGGCCGGGCCCGAGGCATGGACCACCGCCGGCAACGACTTGCTGATGGAGGCCGAGGCCACGGACGACGGCCGTCCGGACGCGCTATCTTTCCAGTGGCAAACCGAAGCGGGCCCGGGCCCGGTTATCTTCGCCGATCCAGCGCAGGCGACCACCTATGCCCGGTTCGATAGCGCAGGCGACTATCTCTTACGCCTGGTTGCCGACGACGGCGACAAGCGCGGATACGACCGCGTCTCGGTCCATGTCCTGCCAGCGCCTGTAATTACCCTGCTGCAACCCGCCGGCGGCGAATTCTATCCGGCCGGCGGCATCCTGGAAATCAATTGGACCGCGTACGGGGTTCGGGACGTGCGCATAGACTATTCCGCCAACGGGGGCGAGAACTGGGAGACCGTAGAGTTCTCACTGGACGTCAGCTCGCCCCACTGGGGCCGCTACCCCTGGCGGCTGCCCGACCAGCCCACCGACTCCGCGATCATCCAACTGAGCGAGTACTCGTTGATCACCTCCACCCGCTCGGAACCGTTCGCGATTGTCATCCCGGCTTCCGAGAAGGGTTGTTCCTGTCAAACCGATCGCCGGTCCGCTCAGGCGTTATGGTTGATGCTTTGCGTCTTGTTGGCAGGGCAAGTCAAACGCATCCGTCTAACATTGAAGAAAAAAACAGGTAAGCGTTCAGGACGTAATAAAACAATCCTCAAGGTATAACCCTGGTCACCCCGGCATGGTTCAAGCCGGGGTCCATGATTTAGTACAAGTGGTGCAAATGGTTGGATCCCGGCTTAGAACATATCGGGATGACAATACGTCTCAGCAGCACGGTAAGAAACGTGATTCCAAGGATCATTCCACGCGCGGGTTGAAGATCTCGTAGTCCCAGGCCGGCAGTTCGACGTTTGCGCCCGGGCCTAGTCGGCTTACTCCTCCTATCAACACCACCATGCCGTTGGGCAGCAGAGTAGCCGTGTGACCGGCCCGGCGGGCTATTCCCTGAATTTCTTCCTTGGCGGTGAATTTCAGTAAAAGCGCCTTTTGCATGGCCAAAAGCAGTGTGCCGGTGCTGTCGAAGCCTCCGGCTATCAGCACGTTCCCGTTGGAGAGCACCGTGGCGCTGTGGCGCCAGCGCGCGACTTCGATGTTCGAATCGACCGACGTCGCGGCCAGGGGATCGATGGTCTCGCATTGGGCCACGATCTCGTCTGAGTTTCGCCGGCCGCCGCAGACCAGCACTTGCGGATCTCCCGTGCCTTGCAACAAGACCGCCGTGTGATCCGCGCGGGCGTGATTCAGGCTAAACGAGGTCACCTCGGGCACGTGGTTTTTGAAGACCACCAGATCCACCACGTCGCTGGCCTGGCGCACGGCGGGATCGCCCCATTGTTGCCAGCCGCCGATGACCAGCACGCCCCCGGGATCGCCCGGATAGGCGACGGCCAGCGCCCCGGCCCGCGGCTGCGAGAGGACGCCCTTCCACTCGGCGAAGACCCCGTTGGTGTACAGTTCCAGATCATCCGACAGGATCGAGTCGATGGCGTCGACGCCGCCGGCTACAAGCACTCCCTCGCCCGGCAGCAAGGCGCTCGCCTGGCGTGTGAGGGGCTGCTTCATGTCGTCGCTCAACTTACAGAAGGTGCGCGTGCCGATCTCGTATGCCTCGGCCCGCAATTTGTCGTCTTCGGGCTCTCCGCCGATTATCAGGACATGGGTGTTGTTGGAAAGCAGGTTCATGGCGTGATGGGCGCGTCCCGTTTTCATGCACAGTTTGCCTGTAATGCAGTTGGCCGATTCCTGCTCTTTCACTTTCAGGAAAGCCCCGGCATAGCCGTCGAAACGATCCATCGAACGCAATGAATCGCCGGCTACCGGGCCGATGAAATCATCCGCCGCCGGAGCCAGAACCCCGCCTGTGACCAGCACTTGCCCGCCCGGCAACAGTTCGGCGGCGTGAAACACCCGCCGGTTGTACATCTGCGTCTTGTAGCTCTCTTTCCATTCATCATCATCTACCGTCACCGGCGGCTGCGAGAATTCTCCGACCAGGCTGATGAAGACGAAGACCTTGATGTTTCCGCCGTCGGCATCGAAGGGGGCCGACATTCCGCGCGAGACGACTTCGCCCATGGTGCCGATGCCCTCGACGGTCACCACCCGGTCGCGGCCGGCCGGAACATCTGCCAGGCCGCCGCTAAACAAGGGAGCCGCGAATTCCTCGACCTGTCGATCCATCCCCGCACCGGTGATCGTAACGCGCAGCTTGCGCACCTTGCCGGTAGCGAGAGGCGACTTTCTGCTGTCCGAGGAATAGACCAGCTTGACGTCTACCGAGCCGACGTTCCAGTTGCAGGCTACAGCCAGAAGCAGCAACACCACTGCCCAGGCCGGTCCGACTCGCGCGTGCCTGTCAGTAGACATTGATATCCACCACGTCCCGGCGAAACACGGTCAGAGGCAGGGCGATGGCCGTGCCGATCACCGCCGCCGCCAGCGGCCAGATCCACCAGTTCTTCACGTACCAGGGCCTGCTATCGACATCCGCGGCCGGAATCCCGCCGTCGGGCATCCCCAGCCCGCCGTCCGCGGGGAGCGGGAGGGTGATAAACTTCACCCCGACCGTGGCGCAGAGAGTATCGCCTAGGCGCTGGGCCAGTTCAATGCCAACGGCGGCGGGCTTGTCTGCGGCGAGTACGGCGGTCTCGACCCTGGTGTATCCCGCCGAGCGCGGATCAAAAAGGCTTACCCGCAGCATCGGCCTGTCTCCGAGCCTTTCTATCGAAACCACCAGCAGCGCCCGCAGGTCCGCGGCAGCCGAGATGCGCTTGGCCTCGTTTGGCGAGGGAATGCCCGGCCGAAGCGGCCCCAGATCCGCCCTGGCCTTCTCGAAAGCCTGGCGAACGCTGGGGCTGTAGTAGCCCTCGGACATTTGCAGGCCGGGCACCAGTGCCACGGCCCGCTGGAAGGCCCGCCGGGCCTCGTCTTTCTTTCCGGTCTGAAAGAGAGCCACCCCGAGTTGCAAGATGGGCTCGGCCTCTATACCGGGTTCGTAGTAACGAGCGAAACCCCGCGCCAGAGTTTCGGCCGCCTGGTTGTAGTACTCCGCGGCCTTATCGAGCTTCATCCCCAGGTGCAACTCGCGCCCCTGGGACAACAGCTTGCCCGCCTGTTCGAGCAGGCCCTGCTTGCGATCATATTCTTTTAGCAATGACTTCAGCTCGGCCGTGGCGACCAATCGCAGCGGAAGATCTGCCAAACCAGACCTGACACTGTCGACAGCCGGCCGGGCGGCGGAAAGATCGGATAAATTGATGACATACAAGCCCACCACGGGAGCTTCGGCCGAAGCAGCCCCGGGCTGACCCGCAAAAAAAGTCCAAAAGAGAAAAAGCAGTCGAATAATCACAGCGCGGCTCCTTAGCTGCAAACAAATAAACCCGCGCAGTACTACTGCAAATCTTCGCGTTTCGTGAAGATCTGCGAGATTAGTAGTGCGGAATTAGTTTAGTTGAGCAAACCCGTAGAGTCAATTAAGACGAACGACTTACGACCAGAGGCCGCCTTCATGGTCCATGCAGCGCAGCCCTATGAAACAATCCCATAAAGTAGCGCAGTTGCCTCAATCGCCAGGTGCGATCGCCCGCGGCCGGTGCCAGCGGGCTGCAGCCAATGCGCGCCGAGCTGAGCGGAAATTCCGCCGAGCGGAGCTTCTTGCCTCCATTGGCCCAGCCCGGCAACGGGTTGGGCGCGTCGAAGCTGCCGTTGCCGTCGACGTCAACGAAGACCGGGTTGGTGACGGCATATGGGTATACCCTGAAGACACGCGGGATCAGCGCGCCGGAAATGTCGAAGGGCAACGGCACCGAGGAGAAGGATCGCGAGAGGATGTCTCCGATCTGCAGCTTCAGGTAGGGGTGCTCGGAGAAGACCGGCGACATGTCACGGCCGTCCAGTCCCATGGCGATCACCACGTACCACGAATCGACGTCGGGAACAGGCTCTCGGAATGTCGCCTCGATATTGACAACCTTTGTGTTGGGCAACCTCAACCCGCTGACATCAACCCGGCTGTCTGGATCGAGTTCGTCGCCGCTGCCCGTCAGGACGTGGATCAGACGACCGGAACGGTAAATTTCCACCCGGTCGACGTCGTACCAGGAAGCCGACTGGACCTTGACCCGCAGGGCGACCGTCTTCTGCCCGGGATCAGGCGTGCGCGTCTGGCCGATCTCCGCCTCGTCGATCCAGGCCTCGATGAAGGGCCCGTACGAGGCGACTACTCTGCCTGCCTTGATGTTGCGGGCCACCTCCAGCCGGTCGATCGCCCGGGGTACGCCCGCCGAGGAGCGCACGAAGTCGTGCGGGCAACCGGCCTCTGTCTGGGTAAAGAGCTGGTGAGTGTCCGAATTGCCCATGGCGGTGCGCACCACGCCGTAGTCGAGCAGCCTGAACCAGTCGTCGATCACACCTTCCCGGCTGGTGCAGGGCGAGTCGTCCGGGCCCAGGCTGCTTTCGCAGCGTCCGTCACTGCAGGCGCTGTCCGCACAGTCGGCATCGCTGGTGCAGGCAGTGTAACAGACATGTAGATCCTGATCGCAGATCTCGCCGCTGCCGCAGTCGTCAGGCTTGGCGCAAAACGATATCAAATCGCAACCCTCGCTTCCGTCGGAGTCCCAGATGGCATCCTGCTCGGCCGGTGTGCGGCGCAGGATTTCCTTGATGTAACGGCGATCGAGATCGATCTGCCGGCGCTCGATCAAGTCCGGCGGGGCACCCTTGTCGACCTGCAGCTCGACGACCGAGCGGGCCTGGTTGTAGGCTCGTTCTTCCCCGGCCGTGGGTGTGCGCACCATTTCGAAACGCTTGGAGTTGAAGACCTCCAGCGCGTCGAATCTTCCGCTGAACAACTCGGGATTCCCCAGCGGGTTCTGGAGGACGGGCGGAAACAAGGGCGGGGGCCACTCGAACAGGGTGCCCTTGACCTGCGAGGGATCGTAGGCGCTCATGCCGTACTGGTCGAAGTAGCCGAAGAACGAGTCTCTCGGGTGCGCAACCACCACTACTGTGTCGTCCGGATCGTACTCGCCCAGCGCCCGCAGCTCGTCGAAGAGGGTGTCCGGCGTCTTGCCCGTCCAGTCGATGGAGCCCTGCTCCTGCACGCGCTGGCCGTCGTTCCATTCTTCGTAGCGGAAGGGAAAACCGAGGAAGTGCCCCAACTCGACGGTGGTCAGCTCGGTTCCCACCTGGGTCGCAAGCCACTGCTCCAGCCCGAGTTCATGGACGTAGGGCGCGAAGTCGGTGATGTAGTCGTGGTCGGACGATGACAACAGTTCGATTCCCTCTCCGGCGAAGGCCGCGACCCTGTCGCGGTGCTTGACAACGGCATCGTACGAGTTCTGCCCGTGGACGTGGAAGTCTCCCGAGATCCATCCGGGCGTGCGCACCTCGTGATTGAGGCGGAAGTTGAGCAGGGCCGTCTGGCCGGGCGCCAGGGCCACCTGCTGCTTGTCCACCGAGTACTCGAAGCCGCGGCTGGCCCAGATGTCGTAGGCACCGGGCTCGATCAACAGCACGCCGTGCCCGTCCAGCGTGTACTGGTAACGGCCCAGCCCCGGCGCATACGATCCCTCGCCGAGCGCTTTGTGGCGCTCGAAGAGCGGCACGCAGGTACACCGGCGCGTATCTTCACCGGGCTCGGCCAGGCATCGCTCGACCGGCTCGCAATCCGCGTCGATGCGGCATTCCTTGCGCGATATGCAGCGCAACTTGCTCAGATCGCAGACGCGATCGGCCGAACAGTTGTCCAGCAGACAGCGCCTGATACCGTTAGTGCCGGGCACGTCGACGCACTTGCGCGAGGCGCAATCGTCATCGACCGAGCAACTTTCCTGGTAGCGCCCGGAACAGTCGGGAAAGCACTGGCCCAAGGTCAGCTTGGCCGGGACGTGCCGGTTCTGCTCGTCGACTATATCGTACTCGACGCGGCCTGGAGGCAGCAGCAGCAGGCTCAGCTGGGCAGTCTTGTCCTCGGCGATCTCAACCTCGACCACCTGGCTCGCCGAGTAATATATCTTCTTGGCCAGCAGGTAGTAACGCCCGCCGGGGAGCGTGCCGTCGAAGGCCCCCTGGGGCAGATCGGTGGCGCGACGATCGCAGCCCAGCTGGTTGACCGCGCCCATGTAATGACGCTGCTCGAGACAAGCCTTGGCGAACCCCTGGGGGCCGAGGGTGTATGGTTCGTCGGCAGAGCCTCCCGGCCGGCAATCGGCCATGTTCTTTGGAATGTCGTAGACGTACACCTGAGCCCCGCTGACCGGTTCGCCCGTGCGGCGATCCAGAACGTGTCCGGCGATGCGACCGGTGGGAGTGCCCCAGGCCTCGTAGATGGCCTTGGCTGCGGAGGCGATGTCTCCGTCGCCGACGGCGAACAGGCGCTCGAAGTAGACGGCCTGGACGCCGTTACAGTCCATGACGTTGCCACACTGCTCGGGCGTGCCCGGACAGGGCCCTTTGTGACAGTGTGCCCCGTGCGAGAACCCGGCGGTCACCGCCCCCGAGAACAGCGGCAACAGGTAGCGGCCTTCAGGGTCGGAGCTGGCGATGGCATAGGAGACGTTCTCGCCGACCGCTCCCAGGAATTTGGAGACGATCGGGCTGTTGAAAGGATCCTCGCCGGTGGCGAACTTGTTGCGGATCTCTTTGTAGATATCGAAGCCGATGCCCTCACCGAAGATGTTCAGGCGCGCCCCGAAGAAAAGGAAGTCGCCGCCGGCTATGCCCGGGTCCATGTCGGGAAGCTCGGTCGGGAAGTACGAGCTTCCCAGTAGCAGGCCGAACATGGCGGTGGACTTCTTCAAGGACGGCAGGGGAATCACCTTACCGGCCTGCGGCGTCCCGGAAGGCAGGATGATAAAGAGCAGCGTGCGGATGCGCACGGCCGATGAGCCCGGCTCGAGTATGTAGTCATTGCGGAAGCGAAAATTGGTCTTGACCTTGGCGATCGACACCAGGCCGAGGGCTTCGAGATAGTTGCCCGCCTGACCCTGTACTCTGATGATCGCCGCCTCCTCCGAGGGGAACTTGCCGTCATCGCGGTAGTCGGCGTTCTCGAGCTTTTGGGGATCGAGCACGCACGCTGTTGACCCGTCGCACAGGATGGTCACCGATGGCTCGAGGCCCGGGGGGAGCCGCGGGCAAAAATCGTGGATCTTATCCTTATCTCCGCCCAGGCAGATGGCCGGGATGGTCAAGTTGCCTATCGGGAACAGCTCGCCGAACCCGTCCTTGCCGTTGCCGCCGCGGAAGCGAGCCTGGGGCCGATGGACGTCGGCGTCCATCAGGCTGCCGCCGAACACTCCGGGACCAACGCTGTTGCCCTGCTGCGGCATGGCGATGCGGATGCGATCGTTTTCCAGGATGTAGTCCCCCAGGTCGGCCAGGGCGGCCGCCCCGCCTATGACCTGGGTGCGGTTGACAATACGATAAGCCTTGGAATACGGCGCGCCGTCGTTGCAGCCCGAGGCTGCAAACCAGGCGCCGATAACCACAAGCGCTATTGATCGTGGCGATATCTTCATGACACACCCGCAAGTTATCCGTGTCAGAAGCGAAGCTGCAGCATAGCCAGCACGCTGTTGTTGGAGAGAGCAGAGCCGTGCATCTCCTCCTTCAACAGGTAGTCCAGCATGACCTTGACCCGGCCGGAGTAGAAGTAGGCGTTGACCCCGGCGGCCAATTCCCACAGGTCGCCCTCGTTCTCGATGTGAACGTTGTCGTCCATGATCGAAAATCGGCAGGCCAGCTCAATATCGGCGAAGGAGAAGGGCAGCACGTAGCCCGCCTGAGCCATCATGCCCCAACGCTCGCTCTCGTCCAGAGTGGAGTCGATCGACTCGGGGCGCGTTGCCGGGGTCGACTTGGCCCACAGCACCTCGGCGTAGAAGCTCATGCCCTGCCACTTGAGGCCCAAATCGGCCCCCGACGCGCGTATCTCCGATGCCGGGGCCTGGTTGATGTAGCCATCCAGGCCGAACCGCCAGCGCAGCCCGCCGCGATCGAGGTCGGCCTCGCTGTTTCCCATTTCGCCCATTCCGGTCCCCAGGCGCACGACGTACATCAGTCCGTCATTGAAATCTCCGACGCTGAAGCCCGGCGACCCATTGTAGACGCCGACGGTGAAATCGAACATACTGACTTTGCCTCCGACCGTCACTCCCACCTGCCGTCCGGGATCGAGCATGGCGGTACCGGTGGCCGCCTCGACGCCGACCCACGGCGCGCGAGCGACGAGCTGCATGTCGCCCGAGGAGATCATCAGCATGCGACTGAACGGTAGCTTGCCGGCCCCGGCCTTGATCCAGGCATAGTCACACGGGTGCCAGGTGATGGCGGCGTCCTCGAGAGCGTTGCCGCCGCTGTCCTCGTCAATCAGATCCAGTTCGATCTCGTACTCCCAACTATCTGCGATCTGTCCGGCCACCCCCAGGCGCGCCCGGCGAATACGGAAGCCGTCGCGGCTGAGTTCGTCGCCGTTGCCGGTGTGCGCGTCGTCACCCACCAGCCCGGCCATGACCTGCACCCGCCCGTGAGCATCCAGCTCGAACTGACCGTACTGGAACATCGGGCCGGGAACGTCGCTCTTCTCCTGCCCGGCTTGCTGGGCACGGACCCCGAAAGACGCAAAAACGAAAGCTGATGCAAAAACCAGAATCAATCTGGAGTGCTTGCTCATGGGCTCCTCCTGGAAATGATAGTGTTTGGCCTTGAGATGCTATGTCCAGGAAACCAGGCTTTCAAGCTGTTTCGAACAGAATCGATTGCCGGCGCCGGCCGGGTGGTGGTAGATTCGGTTTGCGTCGGCGAACGCTCGGGAGGTACTTCCCATAAAAGATCCGTTCGGCAACACCCAGGGCCTGAAGCCAAGTCAGCTCAAGCGCGTCAAGAACCTCTTCCGCCGCCGGGTTCGGCCCTGGCAGCTGGTGAGTCCCGAACTTGCGCGGGCCATGTGCGAGCTGTCGCGCGAGCTCGGCCGGCAACTGGGCATACTGCTCGACCGGCGCGGGAACATCGTCTGGGTGATCGTCGGCAACGCTCATAAACTCAACCTTCCCGATCTCGGACGCCTGCGCGGCGGGCGCGCCCGTTTCAGGGGGCTGCGCCTGGTGCACACCCACCTGAACGACGAGCCGCTGTCGCGTGACGACCTGACCGACCTGGCATTGCTGCGTCTGGACTACCTGGCCGCCGTGTGCGCGAGCGACGAGGGCCTGCCGGGACGCGTCTTTCTGGCTCACCTTGCGCCAGGCGATCAATCCCGCGAGCCCTACAGCCTGTATCAACTCCAAGATCTTTCCGAACTGGATATGGATTTTTTAGCGCAGGTCAGCGCACTCGAGAGCGAGTTCTCCCACAAGGTTGGGCTGCCCGTCATGGAGACCGGACGCGAGCGGGCCGTGCTGGTGGCCGTCACCCCGCGCGCATCCGAAGGGGAGGATAGCCTGGCCGAGCTTGCCGAACTGGCTCGCACGGCCGAAGTGGACATCGCCGGCCAGGTGCTGCAGATCAGGGCGCGACCCGACCCGCGTTTTCTGGTCGGCCGGGGCCGCCTGGAGGAGTTGGTGGTCGAGACCATGCAGAAGGGTGCCGGGCTGATCGTCTTCGGCAGCGACCTGACCCCGGCCCAGGCCCGGGGCATCGCCGACTTCACCGAACTCAAGGTCATCGATCGCACCCAGCTGATCCTGGACATCTTCGCCAGGCACGCGCGCAGCAAGGACGGCAAGCTGCAGGTCGAACTGGCCCAGCTCAGGTATCGCCTGCCGCGCCTGACCCGCGAGGACGGCGGCCTGAGCCGCCTGACCGGGGGCATCGGCGGTCAGGGTCCCGGCGAGACCAAGCTGGAGATCGATCGCCGCCGCGCCCGCGAGCGCATCACGCGGCTCGAACGCGAGATAGAGAAACTATCGCGCCAGCGCGCCGTGCGCCGCGCGCGCCGCGCGCGCAACCGCCTGCCGGTGGTCTCGATAGTCGGCTACACCAACGCCGGCAAGTCGACCCTGCTCAACCGCCTGACTCACTCGGAGGTTATCGTCGAGAACAAGCTCTTCGCCACCCTCGATCCCACCAGCCGCCGGCTGCGTTTTCCGCGCGAGCGCGAGGTGATCGTAACCGACACCGTGGGCTTCATCCGCGATCTGCCCGCTGAGCTGTTCAACGCCTTCCGGGCTACGCTGGAGGAGTTGAGTCATGCCGACCTTTTACTGCACGTGGTTGACGTTGCCGACCCGCGGCTCGACGATCGCGTCTGTGCGGTTGAGCAGATCATAGAGCAACTCGGGCTTTCGCAGGTGCCCAGGCTTGTGCTGCTCAACAAGTGCGACCTGCTCGAAGACGACCGCGGCCCGGCCTTGGCCCGTCGCCTGCGTGGACATCTGATCTCGGCCGAACACAAGACAGGTTTTCCCGAGTTCCTGGCAGCGGCCGAGCAGATCCTGTGGAGAGAAGGTGCGGCCGCCAAGGGGCACATTTTGGGCTCAGACGATCGAACGCCCGAGGTGGTATCAGATGTGCAGCAGTTCGATCCTAGAACCAGAAGGAGAGATCGATCCCGATGATCACGTCGGGGGACGCATCGCGGTAGTCGGAGTTTAGAGGAATCGACACCCATATGGCGGGCTCGAAGAAGCCGAACTTCAACCTGAAACCGGGGCTTATGGCCATGAAGGTGCTGGCGCCATCGACGTTGATCGGGGTGTAGCCCTTGAACTCGAGCAGAAAGGCGACCTCGTCGATAATGTGGATGCCCGCGGCGGCGGCCCAGACGAAGGCGCCCGAGGTTTCCCGGGTGTCGGTGTCGGAAACGGGAATGTAGACCGCCGGCGAGATCTCGGCCTGGAAGTAGACGATCTGCCCGGGCTTGACCACGTCGAAGGTAGCGACGATGGCCAGTGACTCGGGAATGTGCAGGCCGGGCATCAGCGAGTTCATCACACCGAAGCCATGGGCCGTCATCTCCTTGAGGGCGGTGCCTATATTCTTATCATCGATCTGGGCGGTCGGCAGGTAGACGTCCAGCGACCAGCCGGTGTAGATCTCGAGGCTCTTCTCGAAAGGATCCAGGCGGTACTTGACGCCCAGTCCGACGTTGCCGATCACGAACTGGCTGGAGTTGTCCGCGGTGTAGTAAGACAGGGGGACTTCCAGGCCCAGGTAAAGCGGCGTATCAGAGAAAGTGAAGCCGCCCCGGATCAGCGTCGACATGGCCGTCACCTTGGGACCGGTCCCCGGTGCCAGCCAAGTACTCACCTCGCCGCCGCTGCCCAGGTTGAACCCTTTCAGGGTGAATGGCGGGATGATGTCTCCCACTCCGCCGGGAACCTCGGTGGTGTCATACCATTGTCCGGAAGCCGGTGCGGCCAGAAGCACGAGTAAAGCCACGGACAGGAAGCCCGACATGCGCATGGCATCCTCCTCTAAGTCGATTCATTTCACCGGCCGGACGTCAACCGGGCACACAAGCGGAATTTATCGGTAAAAACGCATCTTGGCAAATTATTTGCTTGGAAAAATACCGGAACTACTGGGCGCAAAAGTACTGGACCACCATGCCCATCGCCTCTTGCCGGCACCAGACCGGGTTGTCCAGACATTGGTTGGCCTGGTCCAGCCTTTCCCCCTCGCAGGGTTCGTTGGTCTGCGGCAATGGCTCGCAGGCACACTGGTCTGCCTCGACGGGCACCTGGCGGCCGGAATTCCAGCAATGGCAGAAGCAGCACTCGGGTAGGCCGGCGCAGGCGGCATCGATGCCGCTGTACATTACCTGCAGAGCCTGATCGCAGACAGTGCCGGAAATCCCCACGCTACTGCTCTGGCAAAGGGGATCGGCCGGGAACTTGGCGCAGAAACCGCTACCATCACCGTCTCCGCAACCGGCCAGCCAGACAACGCTTGCTACCCCCAAGGACAACACGATCCATCTTTTCATGACCTGTCTCCTTGCTGTCTTTTGTAAATATAACACAAGTGTTTACTATGCGGAAGCTTCCTCCGGCCAACACATTTTTATTGACACTGGGCGACAGATCCTATTTGAGGAAGTTATCGTTTCATTATTATTTTACACCGATCGAAAGGAGTCTAGTGATGTCGCGCATTACCGCAATAGTAGCCCTTTGTCTCCTGTTGGCCGGCCTGGCTCCGGGAGCCGCTGCCAGCGAATCGCGTTCACAGGCTCTTCTTTACAACCTGGCCTTCGAGGACCAGACAGACGTCTTTCTGTTTCCCAACTTGTTGCCGCAATACGAGGGACTTTATTTCCACTTGCCCCGGACGGCGTCAAATGTCTACGGCGGCATGATCTTCAACCTGGCCGATGACAGCTCGCTGGGCCTGTTCGTCCACCGTACCTTGGCCACCGCCTTCGACCAGTACCGGCTGTCCGCAACCGACATGACCAACTACTTAGGCTACGCCCTCTTCAACGGCGGCAATTCCATGGAACCCCACCTGGCCGGGCAACTTTTCGACCTGATGTACGGCACCGGCAAGTGGGGTCTGGGCCTGCGCCTGCACCTGTGGTCGGACGTGAGCATCCAGGATGCGCCCGTGACCGATCCGGCTGAACTTGCCACCGCGGTCACCGGCGAGATCAACGCCGGCTTTCGTGTAATCGACGGGCTGAACATGCGAGCTTCTGTCGGCCTGCGCAACGTATCGGACAACTACATGAACGTCATGTTCAGATTCGGGGCCCGTTACCTGTCTCCCGAGAAAAAGCGGGTGCGACCGGTATTTACCGGCCAGCTCGAACTCGGTATGTTGATTCCAGACACGGGCGACAACGATTTCGCCTTCTGCCTGCCGTTCAAGGGCGGCCTGCGCCTGACAGCCATCGAGGATGTGCTCTATGTCGGTCTGCTGGGCGGGCTGGAGATCCAGATGTACGCTCCCGGCGGGGGCGACAACCGATTCGGGCTGGTGGTTCCCATCCTGGAAATGGCGGTCGAGTGGTACGCGCTGGACTGGCTGCAGTTGCGCACGGGAATCAAGGGCGGATACGGAGTGCACCTGGCCGGCGACCCGGGTGATAACATGCCCAAGCACGAGCAGCTTGCTTTCAGTTCCGGGGTGGGCATCCCGCTGGGGCCATTCGCCATCGATGCCGTCGTTCAGTACAGCCTGTGGCAAAACGGGCCCTGGTTCGTGGGAGGAGCGCCCGGCCTGTTCGCCGGGGTGAGCCTGTCCTATCGCTGGGGCAAAGGAGTCCGGGTGCCGACCCGCCGGGCGGAGCCCGAGCCCGTGGCCGCGCCCGCAGCCGCGGCCAAACCCGAACCCGCTCCGTCCCCGAAAGCCAAGCCCGAGCCCACACCAGCCGCGGCAACCAGGCCCAAGATCGCTCCGGCCGCCAAGGAAAAGCCCGCTCCGGCAACAAAGGAAAAACCCGCCGAGAAGAGCAAGGATGGCGAAAAGAGCAGTTTCGAGGGTTGGCACTAGGCCGGGGGAAAGACGAAATCCAACCGATGTTCGATGAGCTTCTGGAGATCGACCAAAGACCAAAAATGGGGTCGGGTCTGGTCACTTGACACTTGGAGCGGATTGAGCGTATTTATCGCCATATGCCACGCGCGAAAAGAGAAGACTACCCAGACGCCTGGCACCACGTGAGAGCGGTTTTTCTTGCACTGGATCCTGATGCCCCATCATCTGTACACCTCCCGGACGCCACCATCATATCGGCTCAGCACAACGAAGCAATGATTCAACTAGGATTTGGGCAACAGCCCCCCGACACTTGACACTTGGGGTTGGCGATGGGAAGCTCAAGTTATGCCTCGGGGGGGGGCTTGACGGCTGAGCGGAGGCCTCGTGAAGGTCACCCGAATGTCGCCGTGGCATTGCTGTGGGGTTGCTACAAGCGATCCAAGAAGCTGGCTGCGCTGCACCAAGCGAAGTAGTAGGCGCTCCAACCGTCAGGGTCTCCCGACCATGTCTTTCACGGCTGCCTCTAGCGCCTTGACTACCCCTTCCTCGGTGCAGGCATCCTCGCCCTTGCCCGCACGCTCACTGGCTGCTCGCCTCAGATCGTAGAGGGTCAGCGACACCTTGCACCGCCCGCCCAGCTTGAGCACCTGGGTCGACAGGCTCTTGCCGGCGGCCAGTTCTTTGCCGATCTCGATCTTGCACGATTCGTCGTAGCACTCCTTGAACGACTCGGTCTTCTGCTTCTGCAGGCGTTGCTTCAACTGGGAGCGGGGAATCACCTGGTATTTCTGCCGTGTCAGCAGCGTGCCGAGCCAGTCGGCCAGACGGTCGAGAGTTCCGGCATCCAACTCCAAGCCTTTGGCCTCGATGTCGAACACCGCCACCACCGCTTGCTGGGCGGCGCCGGTGGCCACAGTCTTGGCACCGACAGATGGATTCGCCACTGCTTGCTTGGGGGTTGGCCGTCTACTTGAACTGGCCAGTTCCTGTTTCTTGGCGAGCCGATTCAACATCCGGATGCCGCCCGCGTGAGACTCGCCGTACTGATAATTGATGTTCTGTTCCTTTTGCTGCTGCACGCCCTCGAGCGCCACAGCAATATTGGCCCCCTTCATGATCAGAATGTTCGCTACATCTTCGTGGCCGAACTGCGCCGCTAGCCCCAGCGCTGTAATCTGGCCGTTAGCCAAGTTCACGTTCGCGCCCCGGTCGATCAACAGCTTCACTACCTCGGCGTGACCCTTCAGCGATGCCCACATCAAGGGCGTGTTGAAGATGTAGGTTCCGGTCAACTCGTTCACATCCGCGCCTTTGTCCAGAAAGGCCCTGACGGCTTCCAGGTCCCCGCGTTCTGCGGCTTTGTGAAAGGCCGGCAAACAGGCCAGCAGCGTGACGGCGACAACGAGAGCCAAAATCAGCGCAGGCAAGCCCTTCATGATCCACCTCCGGTTACCAACAGGAATGACCCCCAGCCAAATGAGTGCAGATAGAGGCAATGTCCCGCCGCGTGTTGATCATCGCGGAGGCGGGCTCATCGGCAAGGTCATGATCAGGCAGCCTCCTGCTGCCGGTCAAGACTGTCAAACCGGTCTGCGTTCTTAAGGATAGTCCTTTCAATGCACTCTTTTTAACCCACTGTAACTGAATCTGCCAGAAACCAACTCCTGAGTCAATCGAGATTTCCCCTCGCGTACTAGCGGTCACCCGCAGAAGGAGAAGTGGGGTCGGAGAAGTGGGGTCGGTCGGAGAAGTGGGGTCGGGTCTGGTCACTTGACATTTGGAGCGGATTGAGCGTATTTATCGCATATGCCCCGCACGAAAAGAGAAGACTACCCAGGTGCCTGGCACCACGTGATGAACCGCGGCGTCCGGCGCCAGAAGATTTTTTTTGAAAACGGGCATTGTGAGAAGTTTCTGGATATCCTGGGCGAGGCGGTCGAACGCTTCGGTATAGAGATTCACGCCTATTCATTGATGCCCAACCACTACCACCTCCTCATTCGCACGCCCGAGGGCAACCTGTCTCTCGCCATGCGCCACATCAATGGTGTTTATACCCAATGGCTCAATTTCGTAAGAAAGTGGGACGGCCCGCTCTTTCGCGGCAGATACACCAGCCAACTGGTAGAGGAGGAGGACTACCTCCGCCTGCTCATGGCCTACATCCACCTGAACCCGCTCAATGCCCGCCTGGTCAAACGCTTGGACTCCGACGCCTGGACGAGCCACCGGGCCTATCTGGGCAAGGACTCAGCACCTTCCTGGTTGAGCACCCAGTTTCTAAGCGGGCTTTTTGGCGGCGCCGGCGCTCTGCACGCTTTTGTGCGATCGGTGTACATCAAAGCCGTTGAGTACCCGGACGATTTCAATCCTGAGAGCGGATTGTTCAAACGGAAAGGCATCGCCAAGCGTATCATGCGTTACAACCAAAAACCGGAATTGGCGGATCCCCCAAAAACATCCCGTTTTTCAAAAAGCGATGTTGTGCTCGAGACCGTCATGCAGATATCTGGCGTCAAGATGGAGGACCTCTTGACCGCAGCCAAAGGTCCAGGCGCAAACCCGGCCAGGCGCCTCGCCATCTGGGCCCTGTCGCTCAAGGCGGGGCAGAACCACAAGGAGATCGCCGAAACGCTTTCCGCCTCCCAAAACCAAGTGGCCAAGGCACTGAACCGCATGCGGAACAAAGAGATACTTCCTCCGCTAAAAGATTGGATCGAACGCTTTCACGCACAGGATAAGTGACAAGTGACCGGACCCGACCCCTTTCGTCTTTCGTCCCTAGGCCGGGGGAAAGACGAAATCCAACCGATGTTCGATGAGCTTCTGGAGATCGACCCCTTCTTCCGTCATGAAAATCCCATGCGCTCGAACGGGATCTTGAGATCGTCCGGCAATGGAGATCTCAAGGCTAGCCGCTCGCCGCTCGCCGGGTGGGCCAATGCCAGGCGGCAGGCGTGCAGCGCAAGTCTTCGCAGGCCGTAGTTTTCGGTGAAGGCCCGGTTCAAGGCTCCCTTGCCGTAGTTGGCATCGCCGATCAACGGATGACTGATGTGCTTCAGGTGCCTCCGAACCTGGTGCAGGCGGCCCGAGTGCGGCCTGACCTCGACCAGCGAGACCGTCCGCGGCCGGCACTCGGCCGATGCCAGCAACCGGTAAGAAGTCGCGGCGGGACGGCGCGACCCTCCCGGTTTGCAGGGGATTGGATGATTGATCACGCCTTGTGCAGGCGGGCGGCCCCTGACAAGCGCCAGGTAATGTTTCTCGATCTGCCCGCGCCGTTGCATCACGCCGAGCCTGCCGGCCGTCTCGGCGTCGAGGGCGAAGAGCACGACCCCGCTGGTCCCGCGATCCAGCCTTTGTATCGGGTAGGCCTTGCCGTTCCCGGTAATCCGGCGCACGAGATCGACCAGTGTCAGCGAGTCGCGTCCCCAGCCGCGATGCACCAGCATCCCCGCCGGCTTGTCGACGACCAGGATGGCGTCGTCCCGGTAGACTACGAAGTCACTTTCAGTCTTGCAGGCAGCGCACATCGAGGACGTTGCCGGTAAGGCGGCGGATACCCTCTACCGCGGCACGGGCGGCGGACAAGGTCGAGATTATCGGAACGCGGTGCTCTATGGCGGCCCTCCTCAGGGCGTGCTCGTCGTAAAAGGACGGCCCGCCCAGGGGAGTGTTGATCACCAGGTCGACCTGGCCGTTGTGAATCCGGTCGGCTATGTGGGGACGGCCCTCGTTCACCTTGTAGACCATGCGCGCATCCAGCCCCTCGGCCTGCAGGCGCTCGGCGGTGCCGCTCGTGCCCAGCAACGTGAAACCCAGCTCGGAAAAATCGCGCGCTATCGCAACCATCTCGTCCTTGTCGCGATCGTTGACAGAGATACAGACTGTCCCGTGCACCGGAAGCGTCTGGCCGGCCGACATCATCGCCTTGGCGAAGGCCAGGCCGAACTCATCATCGCGCCCATAGGCTTCCCCGGTCGAGCGCATCTCGGGCCCCAGCACCGGGTCGAAACCCGGAAAACGATCGAACGGAAACACAGGCACCTTGACCGCGAATCCCTGCGGCCGCGGTTCGGCGGAAAACCCAAGTTCGTCCAGATCGCGGCCGACCATGACCCGGGCGGCCAGCTTGGCAAACGATATTCCACAAGCCTTCGATAAAAAAGGCACCGTGCGGCTGGCCCGCGGATTGACCTCGAGCACGTAAACCTGACCCTCGAAGATGGCATACTGCACGTTCATCAGCCCGCGCACGCCCAGTTCGAGAGCCAGTGCGCGCGTCTGGCGACGGATGGTCTCCAAGTGCCGGGCTTCGATCTTCCAGGTGGGCAAGACGGCCACCGAATCGCCGGAGTGGATGCCGGCCTGTTCGAGGTGCTGCATGATGCCGCAGATCACCACTCGCTCTCCGTCGGCCAGGGCGTCGACGTCCACCTCGAAGGCGTCTTCCAGAAATCGATCGACCAGGATGGCGCGGCCGGCGGCCACCTCGACCGCCCGTCCAAGGTACTCGTCCAGGCGGCCCTGATCGTAGCAAACGGCCATGGCCCGCCCGCCCAAAACATAAGAGGGGCGCACCAGCACCGGGTAGCCGATCCCGCAGGCCACCTCGCGGGCCTCGGCGGCGGTCATTGCCAGGCCGTAGTCGGGCCGGGAAATTTTTAGCCGGTCGAGCAACTTTCCGAAGCGCCCGCGGTCTTCGGCCAGGTCGATCGCCTCGGGCGAGGTGCCCATGATCTTGGCCCCCGCCGCGGCCAACGGCCCGGCCAACGCCAGCGGGGTAGCGCCGCCGAACTGAACTATCAGCCCCTCGGGCCGCTCGCGGTCGACGATCTCCAGCACGTCCTCCGCGGTCAGCGGCTCGAAGTAGAGCCGGTCGGAGATATCGTAGTCGGTCGAGACCGTCTCCGGGTTGCAGTTGACCATGATGGTCTCGAAACCCTCTTCTCGTATCGCCTGGGTGGCGTGGACGCAGCAGTAGTCGAACTCGATCCCCTGGCCGATGCGGTTGGGCCCGCCGCCCAGGATCATGACCTTGCGCCCCTGGCCGGGCGCCATCTCGTCCTCGTCCTCGTAGGTTGCATACAAGTAAGGCGTTGCCGCGGCGAACTCGGCCGCGCAGCTGTCGACCGTCTTGTAGACCGGCAGGACGCCCAGTTCGTGCCTGCGCGAGGACACCTGCGCCTCATCTGTCTCGGTTAAGTAGGCTATCTGCGCGTCGGAAAACCCGTCCCGCTTTGCCCGGCGCAAGATGTCCTCTTCGAGTGGCGCGCAGGCGCCGGCAATCTCCCCCTCGAGCGCGACCAGTTCGCGGATCTGGTGTAAGAACCAGGGATCGATAGTGGTCGCCCGCTGCACCTGGTCGACGCTCATGCCCGCCTTGAAGGCGCCGCGCACCCAGAAGAGCCGCGCCGGGTGCGGCCTGACCAGGTGCTCGTTGATGCGATCAGGATCGATCCAGTCGTGCCCGTCGGCGCCCAGTCCCGCCCGTCCGATTTCCAAAGAGCGCAACGCCTTCTGAAGCGCCTGCTTGAAGTTGCGCCCGATGGCCATCACCTCGCCGACCGAGCGCATCTGGGTATCGAGCGTGTCTTGGGAACCGGGGAATTTCTTGAAGGTGAAGCGTGGCACCTTGACCACCACGTAGTCCAGCGCGGGCTCGAACAAGGCCGGCGTCTCGCGCGTAATATCGTTGCGGATCTCATCCAGCGTCAGCCCGACGGCCAGCTTGGCTGCAATCTTGGCGATCGGAAAACCGGTCGCCTTGGAAGCCAACGCGCTCGATCGCGACACTCGCGGGTTCATCTCGATCACCACGGTGCGCCCCGTCTCGGGGTGCACGGCGAACTGTATGTTGGACCCGCCGGTCTCGACGCCGACGCGCCTAATGACCCTGCGGGCCAGGTCGCGCATGGCCTGGTAGTCGACGTCGGACAGCGTCATGGCCGGGGCTACGGTGATCGAGTCGCCCGTGTGCACGCCCATGGGATCGACGTTCTCGATCGAACAGACCACCACGAAGCGGTCCTTGCGGTCGCGCATCACCTCGAGTTCGAATTCCTTCCAGCCCAGCAAACCTTCCTCGACCAGCACCTCGCCGATCGGCGAGGCGTCCAGGCCCCGCGAGACGATCTGTTGCAGCTCGTCGACGTTGTAGGCCACTCCCCCGCCCTCCCCGCCCAGGGTGAACGAGGGGCGCACCACCACCGGGTAGCCTATTTCGGCAACCTGGGCCTCGGCGGCGTCCGCCGAAGAGGCCAAGAAAGATCTCGGCACGTCGAGCCCCTCGGCCGTCATGGCCGAGCGGAAAAGACGCCTGTCCTCGGCCACCCGGATGGTCTCGAGTCTAGCGCCGATCATGTGCGTGCCGCTCTCGCGCAGGATGCCGCTCTCTGCCAGCTTGACCGCCAGGTTGAGCGCGGTCTGCCCGCCCACGGTGGGCAGCAGGGCGTCGGGCCGCTCGCGCTCGATGATCTTGGCGATGCTCGAGACCGTCAGCGGCTCGATATAGGTTCGATCGGCCACCTCGGGATCGGTCATGATGGTGGCCGGGTTGGAGTTGACCAGTATGACCTGGTAGCCCTCTTCGCCGAGCGCGCGCGCGGCCTGGGTGCCCGAGTAGTCGAACTCACAGGCCTGACCGATGACGATCGGTCCCGAGCCGATGATCAGGATCCTGTGAATGTCTTCACGCCGGGGCATGCGGGCTCCAGTGCTCCAGCGTGTCTGTGAAACGGTCGAAGATCTCAGCGGCATCCGACGGGCCCGGACAGGCCTCGGGATGGAACTGCACGGCGATCAATCCCAGCTCCGGCGCGCTGAAACCCTCGAGGGTGCCGTCGTAGAGGCTGGTGTGCGTCAGCTTGACCTTGCCGGAAGGCAGGCTTTTGGGGTCGACGGCGAAGCCGTGATTCTGGGCGGTTATCCAGACCTGCCCATTGTGCTCGTCGCGCACCGGGTGATTGCCGCCGTGGTGGCCGAATCGCAGCTTGAAAGTCTCCGCGCCCAGCGCCAGCGCCAGGATCTGGTGACCCAGGCAAATGCCCAAGACCGGCAGGCGGCCGATGAGTTGGGCGGCGGTCTGGATGCCCGTCTCGACCGCAGCCGGGTCTCCCGGCCCGTTGGACAGCACCAGGCCGTCCACGCCCAGGCCGAGGACGGCCTCGGGAGGGGAACCGGCCGGCAGAACTTCGGTTTCGATCCCGCGACGGGCCAGGCTTCGCAAGATGCCCCGCTTGACTCCGAAGTCGATCAAGGCGACCCGCTTGAACCTGTTTGTCTTGGGCGCGAAGACGTAAGGCTCCCTGGTTGTCACCCGGCCGGTCAAGTCGCGACCGGCCAGCGACGGCGAGGCGCGGACCTTATCGAGCGCCTGGTCGCTTACGGAATCTTGGGTGAAGATGCCGGCGCGCATCGCGCCTCGTTCGCGAATGTGGCGCGTCAGCGCCCTGGTGTCCAGCTCGGTGATGCCGACGACACCGCGCTTGCGCAGCCACTCGTCGAAGGTGCCCCGCGAACGGTGGCTCGAGCCGATCGCGGACAGCTCGCGCACTATGACGCCGCTAAGCGAAGGCCAGGCTGCCTGGTCGTCTTCGTCGCAGACGCCGTAGTTGCCGATCTGCACCGCTGTGAAGATGACAATCTGGCCGCAGTAAGAAGGATCGGAGACGATCTCCTGGTAGCCGGTCATGGAAGTATTGAAGACCACCTCGCCGAGCGCCTCACCCACGGCGCCCATGGGCGTACCGCGAAAGACGCGCCCATCCTCTAGCATCACTATCGCCGGGCGGTGATTCATGCGCCTCCAGATCTCACGACCCGACCCGCCTGTCAAGGGTGTCTGAGCAAAACACTCCTTTAGCTATCAAGAACAGAGTGCATGGCATCTCTGAGTTTTGTGAACTCGTAGGGCTTTTGCAGGAATCCGGCCAGACCCTTGCCTGTGAAGCGGCTGGTCGCCTCCTGCTCGTTGTAACCGCTGCACAGGATGACCTTGACGTCCTGTTTGATGCGCCGCAACTCGCAAAAGGCCTCCTCGCCGCTCAGACGCGGCATGGTCATGTCGAGCAGCACCAGGACGATCTCGTTGCGTTGCTTTTTGAAGATCTCAACCGCCGCGGCGCCGTCCACAGCGGAAACGGTCTCGAAGCCCAGTTTGGCAAGCATCGCCTCGACCACTTCGCGCACGGCCGGCTCGTCATCCGCCACCAGTACGACGCCCTCTCCTTGCCACTCCGGCTTGAGCGTTGGGGCCCTGCCGGCCAGTGACTCGACCCGGCTGCCCGACTCGGGCAGCAGGATCTTGAAAGTAGTGCCCTTGCCGACCTCGCTGTAGATCTTGATCGCCCCGCCGTGCCCGCGCACGATGCCAAGCACGGCCGCCATGCCCAGCCCGCGCCCGGCGAACTTGGCCGAGAAGAACGGGTCGAATATCCTGGCCATGGTCTCATCGTCCATGCCGCAACCGGTGTCGGATACCTCGAGGCAAACGTAACGCCCGGGTGGCAGTCCGTCGTCGAGGAAGGTCGCGGAAAGGTAATCGCGGTCGGCGTCGATTACGCCGCTGGCCAGCGTGATCACCCCGCCCTGCTCGCCCGACGCTTCCGAGGCGTTGGTGATCAGGTTCATCAACACCTGGCGAAGCTGGTTGATGTCTGCATTGACCGAGGGCAGCTCGCGGGCCAGGTCGTATTTCAGGTAGGCCTTCTTCGAAATCGAAATTTGCAGCAGGTGACCCATGTCGATAATCAGCTCGTTCAGATCGACGGCCCGGACGATGAAGCGGCCCTTGCCCGAGTAGGCCAGCATCTGGTTACACAGGTCGGAAGCCTTGAGCGAGGCGCTCTTGATTTCCTCGATGCTGCCCACGGCCGCCGAGGCCGGCGCCAGGTCAAGCAGCGCCAGATCGGCGTTGCCCAGGATGACCATCAGCAGGTTGTTGAAGTCGTGGGCGATGCCGCCGGCCAGCACTCCCAGGCTCTCGAGCTTCTGCACGTGGCGCATTTGCTCGGTGAGCCTCTGGCGCTCCTCGGCCGAGCGCTTGCGCTCGGTGACGTCCCTGACCATGGCCATCAACAGGCGCTCGCCCGAGATTTCGAGCGCGTTGAGAGTCACCTCGGCATCGAAGGGCGTCTTGTCCTTGCGGCAGTGCTGCCATTCGAAAGATATCGGCCCGCCCGAGACGGCGGTCCGGATCTTCTCCTTGGCCTTCTCCGTCGAGTCGCGCCCGTCCGGCTGCCTCTCGGGCGAAAAGAAATAAGGCGGCCGCCCGACAATATCCTCGCGCCGGCAGCCGAACATCTCGCAGGTCTTTTCGTTGCAGTCGATGAAAACATCGTCGCGCATCAGGAAAATCGCGTCACCGGCGCCGTCGAACAGTGTGCGGTAGCGCCGCTCGCTGTCCGTAAGAGCCCTGCGGCGCATTAAATCCTTGCGCACCAGCCAGGCCACAAGCAGGGCGAGCAACAGCCCGGCCATCAGGGTGATATCGCCGGCCGCCGAGGTGGCCTTGGCCAGAAACGCCTGCGACGGGGCGATACGCAGCGTCCAGGGCATGTCCGCCACCTGCAGCGGAAGCTCGACCTGGTATGGCCATTTACCCGCAGGTCCTCTGTTCACTCTGTAGACCAGCGTCCCGTCCAGCTCGTGAAGTTCGTAGCGGAAGCGCCGCCGCAGGGATTTCTCGGACAGGCAATGGTTGACGAGCCTGTCGACTCTGAAGACACCGTTGTAAAACCCGGCCGGCCGGCCGGCTGCGTCGTGGACCATGGCGTAGGTGGCGAAGCCCTTGCCGCCCTGGAGCAGTTCGACGATCGGCGTGCGCGCGAGTTTGCCGGTGCGCTCCGCCCGGGCGACAGCCTCGGCCACGCCGCCGGCCGGGTGCTCGTGCAGGTCCTTGTCGAGCGCCGGCAGGTTTCCCTTCTCGGGCACTATGATCCTTATCACCCAGCCGCGATCGACCCAGTTGATGGCCTGGAAACCCGGAAAGAGGTCCAGCACGACTGACGCCCCTGCGCGAAAGAGATTCGCGGACGAGACAATTTCCGGACGCCAGTCCTTCGACAGGTAGCGCACGATCGAAAGGCGGTCCTTGATCCAGGCCTCGAGCCGCAGCGCCACGTGTGAGGCGGTAACCTCGGTCTCGACGCGCAGGCGTTGGCTTTGCTGGTTGCGAGTTACCCACCACAGGGCGAAGACGATCGCCGTGATCGCCAAAAACACGCCCAGCGGCAGCCAGATCTCACGACCCGGCCTTCGCCCGCCAGCTGCTCGCGACAACTCTGTCATCGGAACCCTCCCCTCGAAGACGGCCCGGATTATACATCCGCCGAAACGAGCCCGTCAATCGGCCTGGCGCCTTGACACAGGTTGGTTTTTTTGATTCGATTGCGCCACAAGCAATTGCGTAACCCGAGCAGCCTGCAAAGGTGAAAACATGAAGAATCTTGCGGCAGTCGTCGTGGCCCTGGGCCTTTTGGGCCTGCCCGGGACGGGATGGTCCGGTGCTTTCGAGGAGCACACCTCCTGGCAGCGAGAGCCGCGCCTTGAGACGGCCAAGGGCATCTCGCTGGGCAAGTCCGTGATCGAGGTTTCGATGGGCTATCGCTACCTGTACAGCGACGCCTACTTCGACTCGGATTCAAAGATCGGCTCGGCCCCGATGAAATACAGCATGTCGATTCTGGACATTCACGGCGCTTTCGGCTTCACCGAGAACTGGACCATGTGGGTCGATATCCCCGTGGTCTGGAGCAGTCAGCGCGACGCCGCGCGCCCACGTTCTGCAGAAGGAGAACTGGGAGACAGCCAGGTCGGGTTGCTCTACCAGTTCTTCAGGCGCAGCGATCCAACGCTTTCCATGGGCATGGGCCTGCGTTGGAAGCTGCCTACCGGCAACGAGGCGCCGGGCGCCAAGAACAAAAACATCACCGGCACCGGCAGCACCGACGTCGAGCTGTTTTACGCCGGGTGTGCCCAGCTCTTGCGCTTTCTGTCGCTGGATTGGTCGGGTGGCTACAATATTCGCTTTCCCGGCTCCGTGCAGTACCTGTCCGATCGGCAATCATACATTACCAACGCTTTTCTCGACCTGGGAGACGAGCTTTTCCTGCAAGCTGGCGCAACGGCCGCCATCGACATGCTGGCTTTCAGCCTCTCGGCCGAGTTCCGTTACCGTTTTCCGACCAAGGTCGGCATACCCGAGTACCGCGCCGAAGTCGTCGACTGGACGGTTCCCAAGAACGGCAACAGCCGCGAGCAGGACACCTTCATCCTTTACAACGGGGCAAGCTACAGTGATTGGGGCGTGCATCAGAGACTAGATCCGGCGCGGCCACTGGTTTCGAATACCGGCTACCTGTTCAGCCTCACGCCGCGGATCTTGTTCAGGCCGTTCGAGTGGCTCGATCTCGACATCTATGCCCGCTTCCACCTGGCGGGCAAAAACTCCATCTATTTGACCGACAAGGATGGTGACAACTCGAGTTTCGACAACTTCATGCCCATGCAAGCCATTGGAACCAAACTGGGCAACAGTGTAATCATGGGCGAGGCCGGCGCCAATTGTACCGTTCGCTGGTGAGCGCATCCCGGAGAGAAGACATGAGACGCACAGGCATAAGCGGCATGCTCTCGGTACTCGCGCTGCTGGGTATACTGGCAGCGCCGGGCGGCGCGGGGGCGCGCTTTTTCTACCAGAACTCTTTCCCGGACGTCGACTGGCTGGTGCTCGAGACCGAGCACTTCAGGATCTACTACTACCCCGAGGTGGAATGGACGGCCAGGATGATGGCCAAGTACGCTGAGATCGCCTATCCCAAGATCACCGGCCTGTTCGAATATCCCCTCAAGGAAAAGATCCACATCGTCATCCGCGACCAGGAAGACTACTCCAACGGCTGGGCATTGTACTTCGAAGACCAGATCACCACCTGGGCCACCCCCTTGTACTACATCCTGCGCGGGCGCCAGGAGTGGATCCCGAACGTGTTCACCCACGAGTTCACCCACATCGTCTCACTCAAGGCCAACGACTGGAAGGCTGAAAGCTCGGTCGTGATGGTCGGACGGGGCCTGGTCGAGGACGGAGTGCATAACGTCGATTTCGGCATCCAGCTCGTTTTCGGCGCCAGCACGCCCTTCTTCTGGACCGAGGGCATCGCCGAGTACGGCGACCACCTGGCCGGCTTCAACTGGTGGACCACCTCGCGCGACATGCACCAGCGCATGAGCATGCTCGAGGACAACTACCTCGACTACGACCAGATGTACAACCGCAACTTCTCGTCGTCCTTCGACGGCGAACGCGGCTACCAGCAGGGCTACACCATGGGCCTGTACGTGATGGAGAAGTTCGGCAAGGAGAAATACGCCCAGTTGGCCATCAACTCCGGCAACAAGGGCCACCTGATCTGGGACAAGAACATCGAGGAGGTGCTGGGCATCGACGGCCGCAAGCTCTTCGGCGGCTGGCTGGCCTGGATGAAAGACCGCTACCGGCGCCAGACGGCCCCGATCCGCAAGGCGGAGCACACAGGCTTCCCGCTCGGGCCGCAAGCAAAAGAAGGATACGTCGAGGTTCTCGACAAGCTGCCCGACGGGCGCTGGAAGGTGAAGATCAGCGGCCAGCCGTGCATCCCGCCCGAGTATCAGAACAAGGACGCTCTCGAGAAGCTGGCCATCACCATTTACGGCGATCCCGAGAAAACCGATGAGTTGGTGAAGCAATCAGCGCAGGAGTTATGGGCCACAATTGGCAACTTCCTCGGCGACGACGAGAAGAAAGAGAAAGACTTCAAAGAAAAGTTCAAAGACATCCGGGACAAATACGACTGGGTGAAGTCAAAGACGAAGTACTGGAACAAGAAGCAGCGCAAGGCGGCCATGGAAGCCCAGGGCCAGTGGCGGCAGTTTCCGCGTTATTCGGCCGACGGCAAGTGGCTGGCGCACACCACGCGCCGGGCGTTGATTCTCAAGCCCGTCCCGATCGAGGAACAGGAGCAGTTCTCGGGGTTGTGCATCTCCAAAGAACGCGCGGAGGAAATCGCCGACGACACCAAGATCATCAAGGGCGCCTCGAGTTCTTTGGGCTACGAGTTCAGCCCCGACGGCAAGAAGGTGGTCTTCAGCTCGATGAGCTGCCCCAACACCTGGCTGCCTTGTGTCAGCCTGGACGGCTACTACCGCATGGATCTTTACGAGTACGACATCGAGAGCGAGGAGATCGAGCAACTCTCGCGCAGGCTGCGGGCCTACCAGCCGGCCTATTCGCCCGACGGCCAGACCATCGCCTTCATACACATCGAAGACGGACAGAACCATCTGGGGCTGATGCCGGCCGGCGCGCGCGAGGTCACCACCGACGGCAAATGCGTAATCGACGGCCGCGAGATGAACAACTGCGTCAAGTGGCTTATCAAGAAACACGACGGCACCTTGCTGGGCCAGCCGTCATTCAGCCCCGACGGTTCGAAGATCGTCATCGACCTCTACCGCAACCGCCAGCAGGACATCTGGATGCTCGCGAGTGACGGCAGCGATCTTCACCCGCTCACCTGGGACAAGGCCGAGGATCGCGACGCCCGCTTCACCCCTGACGGCAAGCAGATCCTCTACGTCTCCGACCGCACGGGCATCTTCAACACCTACCTGCTGGACATCGAGAGCGGCAAGGTCAAGCAGTTGACCAACGTCCTCGGGGGCACCTACAACCCGTTCTTGACCTCGACGGGCGACCTGCTCTACGCCTACTTCACTTCTTACGGCCTGAGGCTATACGGGTTGCGTAAGGAAGATTTCTACAACAAGGAGATCGACGCCGGCTACGACGTGTCAGAGGCGGAAGTGGCCCGTAACCTGGCCTACCAGGAGCCCCTGCCGCAGGTTCGCGAAAAAAGCGAGAGCTACAACCCCTTCAGCCCGCGCAACTGGGAGCCGCCGATCGGCATCCCGCTTTTCATCTACGAGCGGCGCGGGGTGCAGATCGGCGGGCAGTTGCTGCTATTGGACACTCTCGACAAGCACCTCTTCACAAGCACGGTGCTTCTAGGGCAACAATCGCTCTACTCGGCGGCTTACGTTAACAACTTCTGGTATCCGACCTTCCTGGTCGGCTGGACCCATCTGGAAACGTCCTACGAGTTCTCCCAGGGTTTCACATCCAGCCAGCTTGCTCCGTCGCGCTCCGAGCCGCATTTCCCGCCGCCGATCAACTTCAAGAACCGGCAATCGATCGACTTCGGCTTTGCCGGCGTCGATTACAAATTCGCCCCGCAGTTCGGCATCGAGGCCAACTACGTTTACCGCCACCTGACTTCCAAGCGCTCCTCGGGCACCAAGGAGCAGGCGTTCTTGACCAATAACTCTTACTCGGTCGGGCTGGCCTACCAGGACGTCAGCCTGCGAGGCTACGAGGCCGACATCAATCCGCGCGGCGGCCGCAAGATCAATCTCGACTACGCCTTCATCCGCACCGGCCTGCCCACCATGGACTGGGCCGACGTCGAATGGCTGGGGCGCTCCAACCCTCCGGGAGACAACTCGGACGACTATCAGTCACACGAACTGCAGTTCGGCTACACCGAGTACATCCCGATCTCATGGTGGAACGGGAAGGGCAAGCACACCCTGCAACTGCACCTGCGCGGAGGCTGGATCGATCGAAACGTCCACCGCTGGGACGAGTTCTTCGCAGGCTCGTTGCATCCCTTGCGATATGTGCCCACCTTCTCGACCACCCAGGAGTTCGCCGGCTACGAAGATTTCAGCCTGCGCGGCGAGACGATGCTGATCATGGCCATCAGCTACCGCTTCCCGGTGCTGCGCAGCATCGATCGCCGCTTCGGACCCTTCTACTTCGTCAGCCTGTGGGCTGAGATCTCGGGCACGGCCGGCAACCTGTGGGGTTACACCGCCGATTTCAAGCAGGACAAGTACGGCAACATAATGCGCAACCCTGAAAGCTACTGGGATCCGGCCGTCATCCCCGGCTCGATCCGACGCGAGAGACCCTTCTTGGACATCTCGTCCAAGAACGGCAACTACATGCTCTACGACATCTCCTTCACCCTTAAGCTCAAGGCGATGCTCTTCGGCACCAACAGCTGGAACAGCTTCATCCGCGTGGCCTACGGGCTGAACGACATAGTCGGGCAATACGAGGTCAACGACGACAACGCCTTCGTCGACGCCTATCCCAACAACGCCCTCTACGCCGAGACCGAACCAAAGAGCCTGCGCCTGGCCATCGGCATCGGCTCTGATTTCGACTGATCTAGAGATATGATGAAGCGCTTCGTCGCCAGCCTGGTGATCGCGCTTGCGCTGGCAGGCCCGGCCGCGGCCG
>CAZXHT010000053.1:0-39388 GCA_964640665.1 uncultured Myxococcales bacterium | reverse complement strand
TTGTCGAACCCAGCCCGCCGGCCGCGGCGTTGGCCGAGACCGTCATGCGCCAGGTGGTGATCGAATCGGCCAACGGTACCTTCAAAGAAACGTTGCCGGTGTTGGTTGTCTTCAGCAGCGGCGCAAACAGCAAGGTCTCCGGGAAGAAGTTGCGCACACGTACATTGCGCTTCTTGGGCGCGGCCGGCCCGGATCCTGCCGAGCCTCCCGGCGCCTCGCCTTCCTGCATCTCCTTGTCCATCTTCATGGTGGCTTCCGGCATCGGTGCGCCGGCGGCGGTGGGCCTGGCCATGGCGCGCTCTTCCATGCGCGCCATTTTCTTGAATCTTCTGCCTCCCTTTGTCATCGGTCGTTGAGGCGGCGGCGGGGGAAGCCCCTTCAGCGCCGGCGTTTCCCGCAGGTTGCAGTAGGCCTGCCCGCCGAAGGCCAAGGCCAGGCTCTCACAGCCGACGTCGCCCGCGGGATATTCGAACGAAATATCATCGCTGTTGCCGACCTTGCCATCGGGCCCTGCCGAGACGAGTTCGTAAAAGCGCAGCCGGTAATCGAAAAAGGCGCGAGCGCGGGGAGCCTTCATCTTTTTCAGCGAAAAGGCGTGTCCCCATGCATCCCGGGTGTCCTTTTCCCGGGCCAGCACCAGGACGATCAGCCGTTTGAGCACGTCGTCCGGCAACTCGAACGCGTTTGTCTTCTTGTCGAGCCGTCCCCGCATCCAGCCCGACCATGGGCGGGCCTGTTCACCGTAGCTGCTCAAAGCCTGGTAGACGCGCCGTGCCCGGTACTGGTTGATCTCGGCGATCAGATCGGCAATACGAAAGGCCGGCAATTTATCGACATCCGCCCAGCGGAACTTGCGGCCGCTGACGTCGGCGGCGGGCGAGTGCCCACCCGCCAGAACGTCGTCGAAGGCCTTCTTGACATGATCTGCGAGATTGTCGCTGGAAAGATCCGCGAACTGGTTCGATTGCTCGAGCAGGCGGCGATAGACCGCGATGTGCAGGGATCGCAGGCGCTCGAGTTGTTGGGGCGGCAGAAGCGCGCCGGCCGCCAGGTCGGGCCACAAAGCCTCGATCTCCTCGGCGGTGTAGGGCTCTTTGAAAGGACCGCGCGAGTTCTTGGCCGGCAGCATCTTGGTCTTGATCATGTGTTTGACCATGTCTCGCCGGTAGGCCCAGCCACCGCCGGAAGTTCGACGGCCGGCCGGCTGGGAGCGTATGAAACTGTAGAGGGCATTCTGAATGGCGCCGCGGTCGCGCTGGGCTTTTTGCCGAGAGCTTTTCAGCCAGTCGGAGACCGGGTTGGGCCAGGCCGCCTGCTTGCCCAGCGGCAGGGCCTTGGCCAGTAGAACTTTGGCCACCCGTTGTTTCTGTTTCTGCAGGCGCTCGGTCTTGACCAGGGTGGCCAGCGAGGCCGACGGCCCGAACTCGATCTGGTATTTCGGTTTTGTAAGTTCGTGCTCCAGCGTGAAGTAGACCTTCTCGAGACCCGGCTTGATCTCCTGCAGGGCGTAGACCGCCTCGTCTACGATAATGACGCCCATGCCGGCGGTGACGGCCCGCCCCCGGGTGTCTTGCACCCTGAACTTGATCAAGGCTTCTTCCCCGGGTCGGTAGACCTTCTTGTCCTGGCTGACGTCGATGTGCAGTTGCCTGCGGGGTTGCACGTAGAGCACGCGGGTGTCGCGCATGATCTCGCCGTTTCCGAGAATCTTGTAGGCCGAAAGCTCCAGCGAGCCGAAGATGTCGCTGCCCAGTGGCAGCCTGACCGAGCCCTTGCCCTTGGCGACGGGCAGCGAACGGGTCAAAAGCGTCTGGCGGTTCTTGATCAGATCCAGAAAACAGGTTCCACCTACGTCACTTGTCAGCAGCGTGACTTGGATGGCGTCGCCGCTTTTGTAGATGGCCTTATCCGTGCGCAGCAGAACCCGGTCTTTGGCCGAGCGGGTCGAGAAGGTCTTGGTGGCCTCGCAGCGTGCGCCCTTCGAATCCTGGGCCGTAAACGACAACGTGATTGCCCTGCTTGGCTTGGCGACCGGTCGTGGTTGTCCGTGACCGAAGCGGCGCCGGTCGCGCCCGAAAGAACCATGCGGTTGCTCAGGCTCGTAACCCAACTCGTCCCCGCGCGGCGTTATGGGCAACGCGCCCAGGCCGGTGGGGTCGGTCTTGACCTTGCCGAGTTGCTTGCCGTCGCGCAGCATGATCACCTCGGCCTCGGCCGGGCTGCCGTCCGGGTAGCTGGCCACCAGGTAGATCATGTTTTGCACACCGGCGACGATTCTGCCTCCCTCCGGCACGGCATCGAGCCTGATGGGCGCCTCCGCGACCGGGACAGTCTTGACTCCCTTCTCGGTATGTTTGGCGCTGTCCGTCACCTTGACGTCGAGTTTGACCACGGCGTCGCCCTTCTGGACGGGTTGGCCGACGAAGTAATCGGGGAGCTTCATCTCGAAATCCCAGTGGCCGTTCTCGTCGGTCTGACCCGTAAGCGACGCGAACTCCTTGAACTCGACGTCGAAGGTCGATGCCTTGACTTCGACCTGGGCGCCGGCCACCGGCTTGCCGAAAAAGTAGTCCGACTGGATCTTGCCCTTGATGGTCTGACGAGGAAGATAAAAGGCCCGGTCGGTGTCGGTTTCCACCTTGAACTTGGGCAGGACGTACTTCTTGACAACCAACGTCTTCTGGGTCGTTTCGGCCAGTTGCTCGTTTTCGCAGGCGGCGCTGACCTGGTAGTTGCCCAGGTTGATCTCCGAGGCCAGCTGGAAATCGCAGGCGGCGACGCCGTAGGCCGAGGTCTTGAGTCGTTTCTTGAAGACTTTGTTGCCCTTGGGATCCTGCACTTCGAAAAGCACCTTCTCGCGCGCCAGGGGCATGAGATCGTAGGCGTTCAGCGCCAGCATTCGTATATGGATCAGCTGACCCGGTTGGTAGATGGGCTTGTCGGTGACCAGCAGGATGCGCCCGGTGCGCTTTAAAGCCACGGCCTGCGTAACGCGGTTGGATCCCGCCCGGGCGCGAGTGCTGACGGTCATCTTGTAGCGGCCCTCCGGCCAGTCGGGCACGCTGAATTTCGCCCGCGTCACGCCGTCGCGATCGGATTTGCCCTTGAAGAGCACGCGCTTGCGCTTGCCTGCCTGCAGGCTGACGGTCACCCGCGCGCCGGCCAACGGGCGCGACGAGAGCAGCCCGGTCAGGCCGCGGGTGACGATGCGCAAAGAAGCGCGGGTGCCGGGCACGAACTGCTCGTCGGCGAGCACCTGGCTGAGCACCCGGCGCACCTTGGGTGGCCGTGAGGTCGCGGCGTTGACGGTCAGACCGCAGGCGACCAGCAAGACCAGAGCGATTGTGAGCCTTTCGATTCGTTTCATGCTTCCCTCCCGCTCGGAAATGAGTGGTTCGGTTTATCTTTTGAGCAAAATATCACTCAGCATACAGCAGACAGCCCGGCATGCCAATAGCCCCAATGCGATTATAGACGATCGGGATTGGCAACTCGATCTGCACCGGATACGAAGGTGTAATGCGGTCTTGCCTAAGGAGTGCAAGTCGGCGATGATGCGCTGACAGAATTGGAAATCCGGGTAATTCCTGAGGAGGTTTCATGCATAGCCCATTATTACGTGGCGCGCGCTCACTGCCGGTGTTTGCGTTGTTGGTGTTCTTGTCGTTTACGGCAAGCGCCGGTACGGATCGCAAAATCGATTTTCCACGACCGGACATCAAGGAGTGGCAACTGGCCAACGGGCTGGACGTTGTCTACCTGGGGGTTCACAAGACCCCGCTGGTGACCGTCCAGGTCTGGTACCATGCGGGCTCGAAGGACGAGCCGCGCGACAGGCGCGGCTCGGCCCACATGTTCGAGCACATCATGTTCAAGGGCACCAAGCACGTGCCTCCCGAGGAGCACGCCAGGATGCTCGATAAACTGGGCGGCTCGATCAATGCCTTTACCACCGAGGATATGACGACTTTCCACGACACGCTGCCGCGGCAGTACATGGATTTTGCCATGCGGCTGGAAGCCGAGCGCATGCAGAACCTGCTGTTTCTGAAAGAAACGATCGACACCGAACGCGAAGTGGTCAAAGAAGAGATACGCCAGCGCGAGAACCATCCCATCGCCCGGGCGCTGGAGCGCTTTCGCGAGTTGGCCTTTGCTGAGCACCCCTACGCCTGGGACGCAGGCGGGCGTATCGGCGATCTCGACAAGACGATGCCTGCCGACCTCGAGCGTTTCTACAAGAGCTACTATCATCCTAACAACGCGACGCTGATCGTAGTCGGCGACGTCGACGAGGATGCTGTTCGCAAGTGCGCCGAGCGCTGGTTCGGCCGGATTGCCAAAGGGCCGAAGCCCCCGCGCCCGGCGCAGGACACGCCCGAACCCGTGCAGACCAAGCTGCGCGAGGAGACTCGCGATCCGGCCCAGGTGGGAGTCATCATCGGCGGATTCAAGATCCCGGCCGCCAAGAATGCGGATATCATTCCCCTGCAGGTAATTGAGAGCGTTCTCAGCCAGGGCGACTCTTCCCGGCTGCACAGGCGCATTGTCCGTGACGACAAGGTGGGCGTGTTCGCCGGGACATTTCTGCAGCAGTTCGAAGATCCCGGACTGATGCTGGTCTTCGGGGTGTATCTAAAACCCGAACAGGGCGCGAAGGTAAGAGCCGATCTCCTGGATGAAGTGGCCAAGTTGCAGAAAACTCCGCTGGATGCGCGAGAACTCGAAAAAGCCAAGAATCAGATCGCCGCCCATTTCGTCTATGCGCTGCAGCACGTAAGCGGGCTCGCTTACCAGATTGGCGTGTCACGTATCATGACCGGAGACGCCCGGGCCTGGCTGGACGACTACGGCAAGATCATGGCCGTCTCGGCGGACGACGTCATGCGCGTGGCCAAGACCTATCTGACACCCGAGAGACTGACAGTGGTGACCGTTCCTCCTCTCGGTTCCGGGGCGAAGGGAGGTGCGCAATGAGTTCCAGAAAGATCTGGTTTTTTTCGATCGGGCTTGCGTTGTCGGCTGCATGCGCAACTGGTGTACACAAGGATGTCCGCAAGGGCCAGTCGCAGGTGAGTGATCCCTGGGCGGGGCGCGGTGACCTGATCAAACCTCCCGAGCCGGCCGCGCCGGCTGCCGTAAAATTGCCCACCGTCGAGAGTTTCGGGTTGCCCAACGGCCTGCAGGTGCGATTGGTGAGCGACCATTCCTGGCCGTTGGTCAACATGCACCTGGTCGTGGTGTCGGCCGCGAGCGATCAGGAGCCCTTCGAAAAACGCGGACTGTCGATTTTCGTCTCCGAAATGCTCGACAAGGGCACCAAGACCAAAAGTGCCGAACAGATAGCCGAGACAATCGACTTCGTGGGCGGCTCTTTGAGCGCCTGGGCCGACCGGGACGGCACACACGTGGTTTGTCAGTCGCTTTCAAAAGATGTCGATACCTGCCTGGAACTGATGGCCGATATCGTGCTGCATCCGAGCTTTCCCGAGGCCGAGATGGGAACCATTAGCGATCGGCTGGTGGCCTCCGTGCGCCAGGTGCGAGACAGCGATAGTGCATTGATGAACGAGCACTTCAATAACCTCTTGTGGGGAGACAAAAACATTCGCGGCCGGCCGCTTACGATCAAGAGCATCAACGCCATAACACGAGCCGACCTGACAGCCTGGCACGCGCAGCGTTTCGGGCCACAGGGAACATTTTTGGCTGCGGCCGGCGACCTGGACGCGGCAGGGATGCACGAGCACCTCGATCAGCGCTTCGGCGCCTGGAAGAAAATCCAGGCTCCCAAGATTGCCGCATATACCGAGCCGCAACTGAAAGGCGTCAAGATCCGCCTGGTGGACAAGCCCGATCAGACCCAGACACGGATACGCATCGGCCATCTGGGCATCGCACATGCCGACAAGGCCTTCTTGCCGTTGCTGCTGGCAAACTACAGCCTCGGCGGAGGTGCTTTTTCGTCGCGCCTGATGAAAGTGGTGCGCGCCAAGGGCGGCAAGACTTACGGGGCACGATCGGGTTTCGATCGCCAACGGTTGCGCGGCGACTGGACCACGAGCACTTTCACTCGCAACGCGGAGACAATCGCCACGCTCAAGTTGGTCTTGGCCGAGATCCACAAGATGCACGACTCGGGTCCGACGGAGGCGGAGCTTGCCGATGCCAAGTCGAACATGGCCGGGAGTTACACGATGCACTTCGAGACGGCCGCGGGCGTTGCCAATATGGTGCTGGTGTCCGAGCTGCACGGCCTGGATGCCGGGTTTGTCAGCGACTACCCGCTGCGTCTGACAGCCGTGACTCTGGCGCAGGCCAAGCAGACCGCGGCCGAACTGCTCCACCCGGACGATCTGGCAATCGTGTTGGTGGGCAAGGCCGCAGACATCGAGCCGCAACTAAAGGCGGCAGGATACGTCTATGAGAAAATCGGCTATCTCGATCCGACCATGACCTGCGAGCGCAAGGCCCGCCATGAGCAGGGCCTGGCCAAGATAGATCCCAAGCGAACCGCGGCGGGATTGAAGTTAATCGGGCAGGCGCTCGAAGCCAAGGGCGGGGCCAAGCGTCTTTTGGACATCCGCGATATCCAGGTCAAGGGCAAGGGCTGGATGAAGATGCAGGGCAAGAAAATCGACATTGAGCTGCAAGGCTATTTCGTGGTGCCCGATCGCAGGCGTGTGGAGATCAAGACACCCATGGGCATCATCATGACGGTCATAACGCCGGAGTCGGTCTGGGGCGGGATGGGAGCTTTCACCCGCGAGGCCCCGGCCGCACGGGCCAAGACGGCACGCGAATCGGTCTGGCGCAATAAGGATCTGATCCTGCTCAGGCCCTCCCAGGACAAGAAAACCATCGTCCAGGTCCGCGACCCGCAAGAAGATGGAGGCAAGCGCTATCAAATAGTCGAGCTGCGCCGGCCCGACGGCTCGTTGCCGACCAGTGTCTGGCTGGATGAAAAGACGCACCTGATGACTCGGCTGGTTTACGAGCGCGAGGGCGAACAGGTTGTCGAGCGTTACGACGATTATCGCCCGGTGGACAAGGTGTTGATGCCCTTCCACCAGATCCAGAAAGGCGGCGGCCTCGATTTGGATCTCAGACTCAGCCAGGTCAAGCTGAACGCCGGCGTGCCGAAGGACAAGTTTGTACGCCCCAAGGCCCCGCCGGGCAAGTGAGCCCTGTGTCCATGAGTGAGGAATCCGGATCGAGTCAGCGCGGCAGGCTGAAGATCGGCGATACCAGCACGGTCGACATCGAGCCGGGTATCAAACCGCACAGGGTTTTACTCGAGCGCGATCCCGTGCTCGGGCTGCTGACTTTGGAAGATCGCTTCATCGACCAGGGTGAGATCGCACGCGGCGGGATGGGGGCCATCCACCGGGTGATGGAAAGAACCCTGAACCGCACGGTGGCCATGAAGGTGCTGCAACCCGAGAGAGCGCACGAGCGGCTGGTGCGCCAGCGATTCCTGGCCGAGGCGCAGGTGACCGGTCAACTCGAGCACCCGAATATAGTCTCGGTTTACGAGCTGGGCAGTGACGACGACGGCAAGATGTTTTTCACCATGCAGTTGATCGAGGGCCGGACCTTTTCGGAGTTTCTGGATGCCAATCCGCCCGACAACGACGAGAGGGTGGAGCAGGCGCTGGAGATCTTCTTCCGCGTCTGCGACGCAATTTCCTTCGCCCACAGCCGGGGGGTGGTTCACCGCGACGTCAAGCCGTCGAACATAATGGTCGGCGAGTTCGGACAGGTCTACCTGATGGACTGGGGAATCGCGCGCGTGCTTCCCGAGGCGGAACGTCAAGCCGCCGCCGGCGGGCGGACCAGAACCACGACTTTAACCATCCCGGCCGTGGATGAGCGCGGGCAGGTGCTGGGCACTTACGCCTACATGGCGCCCGAACAGGCCCGCGGCGCGCTGGACGAGATAGACGCGCGCACAGACGTGTTCGGACTGGGGGCTGTCTTGTTTCGCATTACCGCGGGACGGCCGCCGATCGGCGGGGAGACGACCGCCGATCAGCTCGACAACGCGGCCGAGGCACGGCTTGTGGACGTTAGCGGCGAAATAGGAGACGGGTTGCGACGGGCCTTGCTCGAAGTGGCCGGGCAGGCCATGCAGAAGGACCGCTCGCGCCGTTTCCAGAACGCGGCGGGTCTGAAGCGCGCCGCCCAGAACGTGCTGCGCGGCAGGTTTCGGTTTGACTCGATGCATCTTGGAGCCGGGAGTCTCATCCTGCGCGAGGGAGACAGCGGTGACGATGCCTATTATATCCGCTCGGGCTCTTGCCGGGTCTTCTCTGCCAGGGACGGGGTGGAGGTCGAGCTTACCACCCTGGGACCCGGCGAAGTGTTCGGAGAGACCGCGGTTTTCACCGGCCAACCGCGTAACGCATCCGTGCAGGCGCAAAACGATGTCGAGTTGACAGTAGTGCCGGGACGTTTCCTGGCCGGCACGGTCGGGCTCGATTCCTGGATGGGGTCATTCGTGCGCGCTCTTGGCGAGCGTTTCACGCAGGGCAGCCACAAAGTGGCCGAGTTGGAAAGGGAGTTGGTAAGCGCCGAGTTGGCCGCGGAGGCCTGCCGCCTGCTGGCGATCGAGGGAGATCGCGGCACGGATGGAGCCGTGCGAATCGATCTGGAAAAATTACGCAAGCTTTCGGACGAGCGCTGGGGGCTCGATCAAGAAAGTCTGGTAGATCTATTGAACCGGCATGGGCTGGATATCGAGGCCGATGCCGGCCGGCGGCTGATCATCTGCCGCTGAGAGCATCTTCAAAAAGAGTGGGGTCGCCCGGCATCCGTTGACCTCAACACTTTCCGCTTGTTATGCTGTTTACATGAAAGACGGCAATGACCACGACGATTCCAACGGGCGTCCGGGTACGGCCATACCCGAGGATGTCCTCATGGCGGTCGAGGAGGTCGATTATTCGTTGCTGGCTTTGTGGCGGAAGCTCTCAATCCGCGAGCGCCTGCGAGCCTGCTCTAGCACCCAGCGCCTTGTCTGGAGGCTTACCAGTGGCAAAGCACGGCCAGATTGACCTCGAAGCCCTGCTCAGCGAACTCAGCGACGCCGGAGTTGACTTCGTGGTGGTCGGAGGGGTAGCCGGCATTCTGCACGGCGCACCGCTTGCCACCCAGGATCTGGACATCGTTCATCGACAGGCGCCGCAGAACATTTCCCGGCTGTTCGACTTGTTGACAAGGCTGGATGCGAAAATCCGTGATCCGGCCGGTCGGCTGTTGCGCCTGGACAAAGACGATCTCCATGGCGCGGGCCAGTTGAAACTTTCAACGCTTCTGGGCCCGCTGGACTTATTGTGCCAACTGCATGACGGGCGGACTTTCGAAGACCTTCTGCCGCACAGCGTGGAAATGACTGACGGCACGCTTCGCCTGATGGTCGTCGACCTGGACACCTTGATCGAGATAAAATCCGGCACGGGCAGGGCCCGGGATAAACTGGCACTTTCCATGCTGTTGGCATTGAGGAAAGAGAAGGATTGGTCTGACCAACGGCGTTGACAGGTTGGCAGTGGCGTCTTTAGAATGGCGCCGACTCTATTCTGAGGAGGAAGCGTGATGAGAGTTTTCAAGCTGCTGCCGGCTTTTGCCTGCATGCTCGGCATGGCATCGCCGGTGTTGGCCGGCGGTATTGTCTTGCATGATCCCGCCGGTGACGACAATGGCCCGGGGAGCTATGTCTATCCCAGCGCACCCGAGTACAAGCCGGGATCGTTCGATCTGACCAAGGTCGAGATCAAGGACAAGGGCGATAAGCTGCAGATCAAACTGCACCTCAAGGCCAAGATCGAAGATCCCTGGCACTCGCGCGACTGGCCGGTGCGCGGCAACGGGTTTTCGCTGCAGATGGCGTTTGTGTTTATCGACAAAGACCACAAGGCCGGCTCCGGGCATAAAGAGGGCATCCCCGGGCTGAACGTCAAGTTCGCGTCAGATGCCGCCTGGGAGAAGGTCGTCATCATCAGCCCCCAGGGCAAGACGCGCATCAAGAGCGAGATCAACACCAAGGCCCGGGCGCTAAAGGCCGACATCGTGCTGCCCGTCAAAGTCAAGGTCTCCGGCAAGAAGATAATCGCCACGGTGGCCAAGAAGGATCTCGGAGATCCTGCACCCGGTTGGGGCTACCAGGTCATCATACAGTCGAACGAGGGTTACCCGGCCAAGACCGACCTGCTGACCCGCAAGGTAAACGAAAGCCGCGGCGAGCACCGCTTCGGCGGCGGCCGCGATGACGACTGCGACCCGCAGGTGTTCGACATGTTGGCGTCGCCAGCCAAGGGCGAAAAGGCCGAGATCGAGGCGCAGCATGCGCTACTCAAGAAATACTCGTGCGGTAAGCCGGCCGAGTTGCCGATGGTATATCCCTGACATGGCGCCCGAGGTCGTGAGGCAGGTCGCTGCATGAACAAGATCCCAAAAGTTTTAGTTGCGCTTTTTTGCCTTGCCGGCAGCGCTTCGGCCGAGTCTTCCAACTTCGACCTGGCAGGCAAGATCTACACCAAGTGGCTCTATCGCAACAATGCCTCGCAGGGAGTGCTCTCCTACGGCAACCCGTTCTGGACGGAAAATTTCTCGGGCGACAACGGGGTCGGCACCGAATTCGAGCTGACCATAAAGGGCAACGTCTCCGACGTGGTCGACGCCGGCGTGCGCATCAAGAGCCGATTCGGATCTACCTGGCACGACTTTTGGGAGAACGGCAACCTGCGTTACATCGGCTCCAATACATCGGGCGAGAGCCTGGGTATGGATCACGCCGAATACCTCAAGCTGCGCGGCTATTGGGTAAAGCTCAACGATCCGTTTCCGGGCGTGTCTTACATCCAGGTCGGCTCTTCCGATCTGGGTATGTTCAACGCCTGGACGATCGGCAAGATCCGATACATAGACCGCGACAATGCCAAGGGCATCTTTATGCATGGCCAGCCGCTCGGCGACAAGCTCAGCTACGATCTCGGGGTGATCGCCCTGCCCAAGCTATGGGTCGGTCCTTCCTGGTCCACGGGCCTGGGCGAAGACACCTACCCGGACGCCGTCATTGTCGATCCCTTCTGGACCGAAGATTGGGCCTATGCCCTGAAGCTCGAATCGCACCCTGTCGACTGGCTGAGCCTGCAGCTGACCGGCATGCTCAGCATCGACTACGAGGCCGATCTCTACGATCCCGACGCCACCGGCACGCTCAACCCTCCCGATCCGGACTACTGCGAGACCCATCCCGACGACTCGGCCCGCTGCCAGGATCACACAGTCGACCTGGCCAACCGCTACACCAACGCCGTCGTCACCCTGAGCGGCGAGGCAGAGCCTGTCGACGACTGGATAATAGATTTCACCGGCGGCTTCAGCCTGAGCCGGGTCAACGAGAAATACGCCGCCAACGGAGTGGCGCTCAACCAGGGTGTTTTTCCCATGATCTACGGCGACATCCATGACTATTCAGCCGTCGTGCGCATGTCGTTGCTGGATGCTTTCGGTGCCGAGGACCTGACCGTCAAGCTGGAAGGTTTCTACATCGGCCAGAACTGGACATCGACTTTCGGCGCCAGGCGCGAGGACGACGTGCTTTTAACCGACGGCCTGGTCGAGGGCGGCCAGCTGCCGACTTTGAACCTGGCCAACGAGTTTATGGATTTCGACGAGAAGTTCTATGAGTCGTGTATCGGCTGGCAGGGCGGAACGCTCTTGATCGAGTACATGCTTGGCGAACTGACTTTGAAGATCGAGGGCAGCTTCATCGGCTACAACACCAACGCCCAGAACCGGCGGGTATACGACTGCGACAACTGCCAGGGCGAGCCTGTCTACCCGTCGTTTCTTCACTCGGAAGGCTACACCGACGTCGACCTGTGGGACTATGCCAATCCCAAGAGCATCGACCGCGGGCGCGACCCGCGCTCGGTTTTTCGCGAGGATCAGGATCGCTACACGATCGTCGCAGTGCTCTGGGCCAACTACTTAGTTGATGTCGGCGCCGGGCTGGAGATCTCCGCCAAGTTGAAGCAGATCTTCGATCGCGACCGGCGCGACGTGAACGTCCCGGGTGACGACTACACGGGCAACATCACCACCGGCAGATTGTCTGTGGCCTATCCGATAATCGATTCGCTCAAGGTACGTCTGGGTGCACAGGTTGACTGGTGGGACGAACAGAACCGCGACGGCAGCCCTGCCCGGGGCTACGCCTGGTACCAGACCACCAAGGTAAAACCTTTCTTGCTGGTTAGCTTCAGCTACGGCGGCGCCACGCTGCGTTACTATCTGGAGTACCTCTACAAGGACCAGTGGCGCGGCGAGCGCGATCCCGAACAGTTCTGGGGCGTGCTGCGTTCCAAGGCCACCCTTGAAGTTGCCTGGTGAGGAGGGTCGTCATGCGCGCGCGAAGAAAAAGACGATCTGCATTTATTCTCGTCCTGCCTGCGCTGCTTTTCATCGGCGCCTGCGGTTTCGAAAGCGTCCTGGGCCTGGCCACGGCTACCGATCACCCCGCCCCCGACGGTGGGACAAATATCGTGACGCAGCCGGCGATTGTCACGGGCAGCGTGCCCGCTGGAAGCCTTCCGGCCCTCGATCCACGCGATCTTACATTCCTGGCCGGTGACGGCACACTCCTCTCGCCGTCCGTCTCGATCGACGGCGAAAACTTTACGGCCGGCTTCCCAGCCGGTGAGCGCTACGCAGGAATGATCGTGGCGGTGCGCCGGGGAACGACCGCACTGCGGGCGCTGGTGCCCGCGGCGCTGCCCGGAGAAAGTGTAAGCGCCTGCGACTTCGACGGGATAGACAACCGCGAGACGGCCGCCTGTCTTTTAGTCGAGGCCAAGGCATCCATGGCCGGGCGCACCCCGGGTAGCTACCCAAAGGACACCCTGAGCCAGGCATTGTCCGACATCGACGGCCTGAGTTCGTCCGCTGACGTCGGCGCTTTCTACGCCATGGTCCAGGCGATCGTGGCTTGCAGCGATTGTGTGCGAGGCACGGCCGCGCGCTTTCGCACGCCTGTTCTGACGTCATCGGGGCTGGCCATCGAAAGCGCCCTGCACCCCGACTTTATTCTGGCAAACCCCATCGACTATGACAACGACACAAACGCCGAGGACACCACCGCCAAGTTCGACGCGGCCATGGCGGCAGCCTCCGGCGCCTTTGCATTCAAGGCCTGCTATTGCGACCAGCAAGACTACTTTGCCGCCTGTGGTTACACACAGCCCATGCTGCAGGTGGTTATAGCGGCCGACATGAACGCAGGCACGAAGGACGGCAACTGCGATCCCATAGATCGTTTCCTGTGGGCCGAGGACACGGAAGGCGCCCGCATGTTCATCGCCGCCGGCATTCACCCAGACAGCCCCATCCAGGACAACGCAATCGAGCAGGATCTCGGCGCCTGGGTGCCGAACAGCGTACCCATGTACGACGACGGCACTCAGGCAGACGAGAAGGCGGGCGACGGGGTTTGGACGACATCGTTCGTCCTGCCTGTCGGCCTGCGCATCGGCTACAAGTACACCTGGGGCCGGCAGGGGGAAAACTGGGGCGGCACCGAGGAATGGCCCGGCAATAGGCGCCTTTTGGAGATAGTGGATGCCAGCGGCGATCACGTCGTGGCACGGCGCGACAACTTCGCCGACGAGGCCTCTAACAAAGACATAATGAACCGCCTGCTTCCGGTCAACGGCGGAGATGGAACGGTAACCTGGGACACCGACGCCAACGGCGACGGTGTACCGGACGCCCGCGAGCGAATGATAGACACCAATGGCGACTGCTCAGCGGACGCCTGGTGGACACCCGGCAACGCGCAGCCGCTGACTATGCCTTGCCGGTAGCGCTAAAGGGGTTGACTTTCATGTGCTTTACCGGAAAAACTGCCGCACGAAGAGGAGACCGACGGATGATGGCGATAAGCTCGGCCAGCGCGGTCGTGGTACTCGCAATGCTCGTTGGCTGCAAAGGAACTTCGAAAGAGTCCACGGCCCCGACTATCCGGGAGCCGAGCGCTGCTCCGACTGCGACCAAATCTCCGAGTGAGCCCTCGGGCGCGACCACACCCTGCGCCTTCTGGCAGGGAGCCAAGAGCCTGGTTGTCCGCGCAGGAGCCGGACGAGGTGACGATTTCCGCGAGTTTCGCTACGATTTTGTTTCAGGCAAGGTCGAGGTGAACGACTCCGATGCGTTCGCCACCGGAAAGGAGGCGAAGGTTCCGCGGGTCACCAAGAAGTCCAAGACAATTTCGGCGGACGAGAAGCTACGCGTGGAGAAAGGTCTAGTGGTCCTGTGTCCAACCGCCGAGGACATGAAGCGCCGGTGTGCGCCAGGCGGGTGCGCGCACATGGAGGTTCAGGGAGCAGCCGGAACATCGACGTTGGAGGACTCGGCCCCGGTGTGGGGAGTGATGAAGTTGCTGCAACCGCTGTTTCCCGAGATTCGGCAGAAGTGATTTTTAATGGTGTTTTCTTGTTTGCCGGTAGCCTTTCCCCCTGCCGCGTGGGCGCGGGCTATCGTTTCTGAGAGAGTCGTAACTCGCAGGCGAAATGCCGTCTTGCGGTTAGTCGACCCCGAGGATCTTGAACAGGAAGGTGTACAGGTCGGCGGCTTCCTCGATGCGCTTGGATGTCGGCTTGCCGCCTCCGTGTCCTGCCTTGGTTTCCACGCGTAGCAGGATGGGATTCTTGCCGCTGTCCGCCGCCTGCAACGCCGCGGCGAACTTCTTGCCGTGCAGGGGTACCACGCGGTTGTCGGTGTCCGCGGTGGTTATCAGTGCAGGCGGGTAAGTCGTGCCCTGCTTGATGTTGTGCAGCGGGGAATAGGCATAGAGGAACTTGAACTGCTCGGCGCTCTTGTCTGCGTTGCCGTAGTCCGATACCCAATAGCGACCGACCGAGAACTTGTGGTAGCGCAACATGTCTATCACCGGCACCAAAGACAGCACGGCGCCGAACAAGTGCGGGCGCTGCACCATGCAGGCGGCCGTCAGGAGTCCGCCGTTTGATCCTCCGAAAATGGCCAGGCGCGGCGTGCTGGTGTAGCGCTTGGCTATCAACCACTCGGCCGCGGCGATGAAGTCGTCGAAGACGTTCTGCTTGTTGCCCAGCACCCCGGCCTGGTGCCACTTCTCGCCGTACTCGCCTCCGCCTCGCAGGTTGGTCTGGACAAACAGGCCGCCCTTTTCGAGCCACACCAGCCGGGTGATGGAGAAATAAGGGGTCAGGCTGATGTTGAACCCGCCGTAGCCGTAGAGCAATGTCGGGTTGTCGCCGTTCAGCTCGATGCCCTTCTTCGAGGTGATGAACATCGGTACTCGTGTACCGTCCTTAGACTTGAAAAATACCTGCTTGGTCTCGAAGCCGGAAGTGTCGAAATCGAACTTGGGACCCCTAAATAGCTTTGTCTCACCCGTTTTGAAGTCGTACCGAAATACCGTAAGGGGCCGCAGGAAAGAGGTGAAGCCGAAAAACATCTCGCTGTCGTTCTGCCTGCCGGAAATGCCGAAGACCGATCCGATTTCCGGCAAGGAAATTTGTTTTATCATCTTGCCCGCAAGGTCGTAGATCGCAAGCTCGTGGTGGGCGTCTTTCATGCAGGACAGAACAATGTGATCGCTTGCCATGACCGCGCTGGAAATCACGGCATCCTGTTGCGGGATGATTTCTTTCCAGTTTTCAGATCCCGGCTTTTCGATGTCGATAGTGATGATCCTGCCCCGGGGCGCTTCGAGATCCGTGTTGAAGAAGAACGTCGTGCCGACGTTGCCCGTGAAATCGTAGCGGGCATCGGCCGCGTCCAGTAGCTTTGTGAAATTTCCCTCGCTTGTGACTTTCTTGTAGTAGACGCGGTTTTTGGGATCGGTGCCGTGCCAGACATGCAGCAAGAGGTAGTTGCCGTCCTCGGTGATCATGGGCGAGAAGCCGAGTTCCTTGTCGTCCGGCTGTTCGTAAACCAGCTTGTCTTTCTTCTGCGGTGTGCCGAGGACGTGCCAGTACACTCGCGAATAGTTGTTCCTGTCCTCGGGCGCCACCGTCTCGGGATCGGGAAAACGGTTGTAGAAGAAACCCGTGCCGTCGTGTTTCCAGGCCACCGAGCTGAACTTGCAGTGCTCCAGAACTTCCGGGAAATCCTCGCCGCTGTCTATCTTGCGGATTTTCAGGTTCTGCCAGTCGCTGCCCTTGTCGGAGATCAGGTAGGCGATCAACTTGCCGTCATGGCTGACTTCCGTTCCGGTCAAGGCGCTGGTGCCGTCCGCGGAAAGCTTGTTTGGATCGATCAGCACCCGCGGCTCGGACTCCAGTGAATCCTGGACGTAGAGTACGGCCTGGTTTTGCAGGCCGTCGTTCTTTTCGAAGAAGTAGCGCCCGGCCTTCTTTTCGGGCACCGAGTACCTGGGAAAGTTCCAGAGCTTGGTGAAACGGGCCTTGAGTCGGTCATGCAACGGATCGGCGAGGAACTTCCCGGTCAGGGCGTTTTCGGCCTTGACCCAGGCGACGGTCTCCGGCGAGTCGGGATTTTCCAGCCAGCGATATGGATCGGCCACCTTGGTTCCGAAGTAGTCGTCGACGACGTCCGAGCGATGCGCCGCCGGGTAGGAGTAATTGCGCGCGTGTTGTGTAGTCGGCGCCGGCTTGTTGCCGGCGCAGGCGGCCAGAAAGCTTGCGGCCACCAGCAGAAAAAACGGATTCGTCGAGATACGCTTATTCATGCGGACTCTCCTTTCCAGGTACCCCCGGCGGCGATTGCCAACCCGCGTATCATGTCAAGGTGACTTCGAGCGCGCAACCCTCAATAATATGTCTTGTGCATCGCGGGCGGATCTGGCAACGTCCCGCCTTATGAAAACGATTAATGAAATTGTGTGTATTGGTTGTGCCTTGGGCCTTCTGCTAGTCACAAGCTGTAAGGGCGGCGAGAATAAGTCTGGAAACACCGCCCAAAAGGCCGCGCCGCAGGCCGCGCAGGCAAAGCCGAAATCTATTCCGGCCCCGGCCGACGTTGCCGCCCCGCCCGGGAACGCCAAGAAGACCGAATCGGGCCTGGCTTGGAAAGAGATCAAACCGGGCAACGGCAAGACTCACCCGACGGCCACCAGCCAGGTCAGGGTGCACTACAGCGGCTGGACGACAAACGGGAAGATGTTCGACAGTTCGGTGCTGCGCGGCCGGCCGGCCACGTTTCCGCTCAACCGTGTCATCGCCGGATGGACCGAGGGCTTGCAACTCATGGTTGAAGGCCAGAAGTGCCGCTTCTGGATTCCCGAAAACCTGGCCTACCAAGGTCGCCCAGGCCGGCCCGCGGGCATGCTGGTCTTCGACGTCGAGTTGCTGAAGATTCTCGATTAAGGTTCTAGGCGGCAGAAGAAAAATTGTTCACCCGGCAGCCGGGTGGTATCCTTTAATGGATGTCATCCATTAATCTACATACCCGCGAGATCAACATCAAAGTCGTCTACTACGGCCCGGGATTGTGCGGCAAGACGACCACTCTGCAGTATATCCACCGCGCCCTGCAACCCGACCTGCGCGGCCAGCTGGTTTCGCTGGCCACCGGGATCGATCGCACTTTGTTCTTCGACTTCCTGCCGATCAAGCTGCCCAAGGTCAAGGACTTCACCATCCGCATGTCCATGTACACCGTGCCGGGCCAAGTGCACTACAATGCCACCCGCAAGCTGGTCCTCCAGGGGGTCGACGGCGTGGTTTTCGTGGCCGACTCGCAGTTGGCCCGCCGGGAAGCCAACGTGGAGAGCATGAACAACCTGCAGGACAACCTGCGCGGGCACGGCATGAACCCCGATACCGTGCCGCAGGTCTTACAGTTCAACAAGCGCGACCTGTCCGGCTGCATGCCGGTGCAGCAGATGGACCGGGAGCTGAACAAGCGCGGGCTGAAGTGGTTCGAAACCTGCGCGCTTAGCGGGCAGGGCGTCTTCGATACCCTGCGGACCATCACCAAGCTGGTGCTGAGCGATCTCAAACGCAAGGGCATCTATCACGGCAAGGCCGCCACCAAGGTGGCGGCCGAGGCCGAGCGGGACGTGGTGGTCAGCCTGCGCGTGGAGGAGGGCCTGGTACGGACGCTTGAATCCCGACTGGAGACGAAGGAAACGGTTGCCAGTGACACGCTGCCCGCTCCAACTCACGCAGTCCCGGCTCGCGGGCTGACTTTCTCAGAGCTCTGGGAGCCGGGCGCCGGCCGCGATCAGATCCTGGCGCTGGAAGGCGACATCGAGCACGGCGATTACCGGGCGGCGGTCAAGCGCGCGGAAGGGCTGCTGCGCGAATACGTCGGCGAGTCCATCGGAGACGGGCGGACCAACGCCGAGGCCTTGCTGATGCTCGGCGTCCACGGCGGGCACTACGCCCGTTTTCGCAACGTGACATACAAGACCGACCCGACCAAGACAGACGCCCTCTTTTGCATCTTCTTCCTGGCCGACATAGAGCTGAGAATGCGGGCCGCAGGCATGCGGGTGGAGGAGTGAGTGGTATTGGCTAGGCAGTGAATTTTGCGATCTGCGCGTGCAGCAGCTTGTGCAGGATGCGCAGGGTCTGCAATTCTCCCAGGGGGGTCACGACCACCAAGTCGGCCACGTCCAGCTTTCCGTTCAGGCGCGAGGCCAGGTAGGTCTCGCGCGGCCCGAGTTTGTAGTCCGGGAGCCGCTGGCGGGGAATCGCCAGCTCAAGTACTTTGTAAGGCGGGATCTGCCGGTAGAGATCTGCGATCTGGGCTTCGCGAACCTGCTTGAGCATGGTGCGCAACTGCCCGTTCTCCGGGTCGAGGTTGGCCGCGGTGTTCAGAATCGTCCGCGCCTCGTCGAATTGCTGCTCTTCGAGGAGCAGATGCGCGTTTTGAAGGAGCATTTCCAGCGGCCCCAGGTGGGCCTGGCCGGCCCGGCCGGTCGGCATCAGGTCGAGGCCGATCAACCCGAGATTGTAGGCTTCGAAAAGTTTCTTATACACCTCGAAGCGGCTGCCTTCCATGCGCAGGCAAAGCTCGCCCACCGAAACCGGCGTACCGATTTTCCGAAGCTCACAAAAAACCGGGTTGTCGACTTCCCCTTCCAGGGACTGGACGACAACGTAGCCGTTGGGGAACACCGCTCTGATCCGGTTCCACTCGTCCAGCCGCTTGAGGCTTTCGAAGATCAGCGCATGGGTGTCGATGGGTTTCTTCAAAAAATCGGCCTGTGAGATATCCGCCGATGGCAAGAGCCCCTGGGACGTACTTGTCGACAGGTAAAAGCTGCCCTCTTCATGAAAGAACAGATCGAGCACCAACTCGAAGGCATGTTCCGCCTGAACATCGGCTATCTGTGCCTCGTCCAGCGACCCTTCTTCCTGCAGCGCCTCCACGAACGAAGCGCCCTGCTTGGTCTTTTTGGCGGCTCGGGACAACTGTTCGGCGGATATCAACCCGCGGGACATCAATAGCCTGCCGAGATGCAGGTGCAGATGATCTTGTGAACCGATGGCCACCAGGTCTCCCTTGTGGAAGAAGAGTTGGTATTCCTCCATGCCAACCGAGACGTTGAGGGTCGCGGTGACCGACGAAGAATCGATCCATTGCATCAGGTCACACAGTCGCATGGTGTCGAACGTTCCGGAAAGTGGCATTCCCGTACTCCCTGGTTATTGTCCCACGGATGAATCTATCACGCTTCGAGATCATTGGTAACCCCTGGCCGGAAACTCATCTCAACTGTGACCCTTGTTCACATGATGTGGGTTCCATTTTGGAAGATTCGACATTACGGGTTGCCTGAATGGGATATTCTGCAAGACCGGCAGAAAAACTTTTCCCGCTGATCCGGGATGTTGTGCGGTTGGCCGGCGAGTGGCACGCCTCTTGCGAAAATGAATGAAAGTTATCGAAGCTTTTTGAAAAGGTGATATTATTACTCGCGAGGTGCGACATGTCTGGTAGCGGACGAAACTTTTTGGTGGTGGCGCTCATGTGTTTGGGCGCGTTCTTGCTTTCTACCCCCGCACGGGCCGGTGGCACGCATTTTTTGGTGGAACCCTACAGCGGCATGGTCTTCAACCAGGGGCTCGACCGCGAAAACGCCCTGGGGCTCGAATCCGGCGCGGTGCTGGCGGTGGGCGGAAAACTCAAGGGCTTTCCGCCTCGCTTCTACCTGTATTTCCGGGCATCGCAAACCTATTTCGGCAAGGACGATGTCCGGGTCGAATCGCACCAGACAAGTGGATGTGTGCAGCGCTCGTACACGGCCGTGCTGGGCGGGTTGCGGGTAGTCATCCCGATCTGGTCCAATTTGCGCCTGAACGTCGAGGTCGGCGGAGGTAGCTTCTTCTCGCGCAACAGTTACTACGAAACCGGCTTCCGCCGGCAGTACGACGAAGACATGATCGTCATGGAACTTGGCGCCGGCCTGAATTGGCGCCTGTTCAGCTGGTTGTCTCTGGGCCTGATGTACGACTACAGCTTCGTCGCCGAAAACGAGCACGGCGACATGATCGCAACCATCCTGGGTGAGGCCGACAACGGCGCGAATCTTGGCTGGAGCCGACTGGTAGCCACGGTCGGGTTCCACTTCTAGGCGTCAGGGGACGGTGGGGTATGAAAACCGGTCAAATGACATTGATTGTCATCCTGGCGCTCGCGCCGGCCGGCTCTGTGGCCCGGGCCGGAGTCGACGCGCCCGGGAGCCTGACGTTCGATTTCACAGCCGACGACTCCACGGTCTTCGAAGACTGGTCTGAGCTTCCCGGCGACGCTGTGCAACTGAGCGCAACGGCCTACTTCTCGACGGACGCATCGAGCTTCGGGGAAGACGGCGTCTTCATCTGGGCGGGCTTCGAATTTCTCAAGGGCGACCAGAGGCGTTACGGCATGCTGCTCATTGATGCCGACATGAGCCAGGCCCCGCTGGACGGCGAGACGCCGCTGCCGCACGAGGTGGTCCGGGCCGAGTACATTGAAAAATGGGGCGACCAGATCTACTTCCAAGGTCAGGTTGCCTTCGGCGATGTGTGGTTGGTGGACATCTTCTTCAACCAGGATGACGACGGCGCCCTGGAGGGAGATCTGGCCCTGGTGTTCGATGATCCCTCGGGACGTTTTCCCGGTTGCCGCGCCCTGGTCAGGGGCGCGTTCGCCTCCAGGCCCTCGCCTTCCACGTTGCGCAGGAATATGGGAATTGCCGAAGGCAGCACGGGGGGCACGACCTACGTCGACACGGGTTGCAACGGCGCTGTCTATATGGCCGACGACAGCGGCGAGGGGTGCGACTGCGGGGGAAATGACCCAGACACGAGCGGCTGCGAAGGAGACACGGGTGGTTCGGGTTGCGAGGGCGACTCCGGCGGTTCGGGTTGCGAGGGCGACACGGGCGGTTCGGGCTGCAGCGGCTCCGGTAGTGCGGGCGGTTGCTCGGGCGACGTTGGCGGTGGTTCGTGCAGCGGCGGGGGCGGCTCGACCTGTGCCGTTGCCGGGGCACACAGGCGGCTCCACGGCCCGTTGCGCAGGGTCATGCGCTTCTTTCCCCAACTCTTCGTCCTTGCGTTTATCGTCCTGCTGAAGAAGAGGACGGGCAAGAGAAGCTGACGGGCAAGGCGCGTCTATTTCTCTTCAAGTACCTGTATGCCTTCTGCCGGAATGGACTTTCCGCGCCACAGGCCGCAGACGCCGTCAAGTTCCTCGATTGCCAAGCAGCGGCCGTCGGGTCCTTCGTAGAAAGCGATTTTCCAGCCCGCGGAAAGTTCGGCCGGCTCCGCGGTGCGCCGGTAGACTCGCTGCTCGCGCTCGACAGATTCGGGAAATGTCTCTGACTCTTTCCATTCGCCGTGGCCGGGAAAATAGAAGGCCTCCTGCGCCGAGGAAGGCATGCTCAGCAGAGCCGGGCCGTCTTCGGCTTCGAGACGGCACCAGCTAAACGGCGAAGAGTCCGAAGATACGTCCGCAACCCTCCCGCTGACGAGTGTCTTGCCCAGGACGGTAATCACGTCATCGGCCTGTATACGCGCGGGCCCGCTCCGCTTGCGATCGCGGCCGGGGTTCCGTGTGGCGCGCCCGAGGCGAACGCGCAGCACGAGGACGGTGATGATCAGGGCGCCGAAGACGGCGGCCAGCAGCACCAGCAAGGGTACTAGTTTCGAGGCCGCATTGATGACCTGTTCTCCCATGCTGTGAGCATACTCCGACCAGTGGATGGCGGCAAGACGGAAACTACGAAAACTACTTGCCCTTTCATTTGGGCGGGGCTAGTATCCGCCTGCCGTCTTAACACTCTGAGTACGAGGATTCCATGGCGTCCAGCAGCCTTTGCGCCACCTACCAGATCCTGGGAAGAAACCTGGTTCACGGCAGTGTGCGACCCGGGGAGGAGATAGGTATCCGGGCCGATCAGCTTCTTGTCCAGGACGGCACGGGAACAATGGTGTTTCTGCATCTCGGCAAGCTGGGCCGGACGCGGCTGAATGGCAAGTCCGCCATCTGCTACGTCGATCACAACACCCTGGGAGACGGCGGCCCCGAGAACGCCGACGATCATCGCTTTCTCGAGACCTCGTGCATGGCCGGCGGCGTCATGTTCTCGCGGCCCGGAAACGGCATCGGCCACCAGGTTCACCTGGAGCGCTTCGCGCAACCCGGCCGGTTGCTGCTGGGAGCGGACAGCCATGTTACCACCATGGGCGGGATCGGCATGCTGGCGATCGGAACCGGCGGGCTCGAATTGGCCGTTGCCCTGACAGGTGCACCCCACTACTTCATCTGTCCGGCCGTAACCCGGGTGTGGCTGACCGGCAGGCTCAAGCCATGGTGCTCTGCCAAAGATCTCGCCCTGCACATCATGCGCAGCCTTTCGAGCCGGCGAAACGTCGAAACCTCGCTCGAATATGACGGGCCCGGCGTCAAGACGCTCAGCGTGCCGCAGCGCGCCACGGTTGCCAACATGGGGGCCGAACTGGGAGTGACGACCTCGTTGTTTCCTGCGGATGCGATCACCCGCGCCTACCTCGCGGCCCAGGGTCGCCCGGGGGGCTACAGGCGCCTGGGGGCCGGTGCCCGGGCCGAGTTCGCGGACGAGATAGAGATCGACCTGGGTCAGATCGTGCCCATGGTGGCCCTGCCGCACAGGCCTGACAAAGTAGTGCCGGTGCGCCAGATCAGCGGACTGCCGGTCGACCAGGTTGCAATCGGGAGCTGCATCAACGGCTTCTTCGAAGACATTTCCAAGGTGGCCTTGATGCTCAAGGGGCGCAGGATTTCCTCCGGCCTGAGCCTGGTGGTCGCTCCGGCCACCAGGCAGGTCATGCGGTCTTTAATGGAACGGGGCTACTTGAAAATGCTGCTTGATGCCGGGGCCAGGCTGGCCGAGCCGGCCTGCGGGTTCTGTATCGGACATGGACACGCTCCCGCAAGCCAAAGCGTCAGCGTGCGCACCAATAATCGCAACTACGAGGGACGCTGCGGCACGCAGGACGCCCGCGTCTACCTCGTCGGCCCCGAGACCGCGGCGGCGACTGCCCTGCGTGGGACCCTCTGCGATCCTCGCGATCTCAGACGCAAGGCGGTGCGCCCGGCGCCGCTCGCCAAGTGCCCCATCGACGACAGCTTGATAGTCCGGCCGCCGAAGAACAAAAAGGTAGCGGTCGTACGCGGGCCGAACATCGTTGACCCGCCGGTCAACAAGTGCCTGCCTGCCTCGTTGAACGGCGTAGCTACACTCAAGCTGGGCGATCACGTGTCCACCGATCACATCCTGCCCGCCGGGCGCCACCTCAAGTACCGTTCGAACATTCAGGAGTACGCCTGGCGCACCTTCAGGGGCGTCGATCCGAAGTTCGTGCGCCGGGCCAAGGACAACCAGCAGGCCGAGCTGGCCAACATTATCGTTGCCGGAAGCTGTTACGGGGAAGGGTCGAGCCGCGAGCACGCGGCCATGTGCCCGATGGTGCTCGGGGTGCGGGTGGTGATAGCCATGACCTTCGAGCGCATCCATGTCTCAAACCTGATAAACCACGGGATTGTTCCGCTGGTGTTCCTCGATCCTCGCGACTACGACCGCATCCAGCAGGGCGACGATCTCGAACTGCCCTGGGTCGCCGCGGAGTTGAAGCGTTCTTCGCTGGTCACCGTACGCAGTCACGACAAGGATTATGAAATGAAGGTCAAGCACGGGCTAAGCCGCAGGCGGGTCGCGATCCTGCTGGCCGGCGGCCTGCGCAACTACGTGGCCGGCTGACGCTTATTTCACGGCCAGCCCGCGGCGCTCCTTACGTAAGCGCCCGGTTTCGGGATCTTTCGACCAGCGCACCAGGAACACGCGCCCGACGAGATCGGCGCGCCTGAAAACGCTTGGCTTGACGGCCCCTTCCTCCAGGCGGTTGTCGCCCAACAGCAGGATCTGGTCCGGGCCCAACTTCCAGGCGCCAGCCCGGCGCTTTTGCGGATCGGGATCAACCAGCGCCGTGAATTCGTGGATGCCGAGGGTTTGCTCGACCTTAACGGCGCGGCGCTCGATCCACTCGCCCGCTGGCGATTTGTGCGTGTAGACGTCTTCTCCGGACAGACTGCGCTCGATCGATCGTCCGCTTATTTTCAGCCCGTCCGCCGTAAGCTCGACGTCTTCACCCCCCAGCCCGGTCAGGCGCAGGAAACGCACCGTGCCCTCTCCCCTGGGATCCCTGATGGCCGCGACCTCGCCGCGTCCTAAGTCGGCAAGTGCTTTAGCGCGCCTGTCGACCATCACACCGTCTCCGGGCAGCAAGCTGGGGCGCATGTTGTCCGAGGCCAACACGTAGGTTGCCAGCAGGTTGTGGCGCACGTAGCGGATCAGGCCCCAGTTGGGAAGCGACATGCCTACGATCCACAGCAGCAGGTAGAGGTACCAGATGTTATATGCGCGCAGGCGATAACCCGAGCGCGCCCGGAGTGCCAGGCGACCGGCGTCGACGGCGGCCACGATCCAGATCAGCAGGCAGGTGATGATGAAAGCAGGGTAGACGACAGCAAGCGTAAGCCCGCCCGAACCCCAGCCCAGCAGGAAGATGGCCCAGCCCAGGAAGGCCAGCGGCCAAAACACAAGAGCCCGAACCAGCCGCCCGCAGTAGAGCTGACCCAGCCCGGGCATGAAAACACTCAACAGCACGGCCCAAACCACCGAGCGGCGCTTTTCCATGCAAGCCTCCTGTGCTACTGGGCACAAGGTAATGGAGCTCGGCTCGAAAGTCAAACCGGCCGGGGGTTATCTTGCCAATGCTGTGATGGTTTGTTACACTGCCTTCCCGCGGAATATTCTCGCCGGGCGGCGGGACGAACAAGAGGGAAGGGTTTTGAACGGACAGAAAAAATCCCAGATGATGGTGGGATTCAACCACAACATCAAGCACAAGGGCCGCATTTTCCATGTGCAGACCGAGGACAGCGGCACCCAGAACCCGCACATCATCACCCACCTGTTCGTCGGGGGCAACATCCTGGCCACCAAGAAGACCAGCTACGCCGATATCGTCAAGGCCGAGAACCTGAGCGAGATAGTCAAGGAGCTGATGGAAGAGCAGCACAAGGCCATGCTGCGCAACCTGATCAACGGTGTCTACGACGAGATCGACAGCACAGAGGCTGGCGCAGGCGAACCGGCCCCTGCACCTGGACCGACACCGGCCCCAAGGCCGGTCCAGGATCCTAAACCGGCGCCGGCACGGGCGCCCATGCAAGTGCCCGCGGCGGAGAAAGTCGCGAAGCAGATACCGCCCGGCGCCGGTAAGTTTCCGGTTCCGGCCCGGCCGGCGCGAACTCAGACGGCCATACCGCGCCACGAGGTCCAGACCCAGCCGGCCATGCCGGCGGCCGGCGCCGGTTTTAGCGCCGGTGCCGATTCTGGTGCCGGCGCCGATTCTGGTGCCGGCGTCCTCGGAACCCGGATCCACAAGCCTCCCCCGGATGAGATCGTCCCCCGTATGCAAGCGCCACAGGCTCGCGTGACTATTCGTCCCGCGGTCGGAGCGCCGACCGATCGGGCCGCTGCACCCGCTGGAGAGCGAGCCGGGCCAGCTGCGATGCCGCCCGCGGCAAAGGGGCGCCCGTTGCCTCCCGAAGTGCTGGCGGCACGGCGCCTGGCGGAACACCCGGTTCCCAGGAACGCCCCTGGGCCAACAATCTTCGGGGAGGATCTCATCTCGGAGAAAAGTCTGGACGAGGTCATTCTCGGCTACCTCTCGGGAGAAGGAGACGAAGGTGCCTGAGCGCCGGGTCGGCCGATGATTCAGATGTACCATGTTCACATGTCTTACGGGCAAGACAGCCCGGCGCTTACCGATGTCACCATGCGCGTGGACAAGGCCGAGTTCGCTTTCGTGATGGGTTCCTCGGGCGCCGGCAAGACCAGCCTGCTGCGACTGCTTTTTTTGGCCGAACGCTGCGATTCCGGGCAGGTTCTTCTTTTCGGGAAAAACGTGGCGCGCGTCCGCGAGTCCGAGGTGCCACTTTTACGCCGGCGTATCGGAATTGTCTTCCAGGACTTCAAGCTGCTTCCATCACGCACCGTCAGGGAAAACGTCGGCATGGTCTTTGAGGTAATGGGCAAGGCCCGCCGCGTGGCGACTCGCAAGACAAATGACGCGCTCAGGTTGGTCGGCCTGGAGCACAAGGCTTCGTCATACCCCTTGAAGCTCTCTGGAGGCGAACAGCAGCGGGTGGCCATCGCCAGGGCGATTGTCAACGATCCGCCAATTTTATTGGCCGACGAGCCTACCGGGAACCTGGATCCGGACTTGAGTCGCGATATCTTCGACCTGCTCTGTGAAGTCAACGCGCGGGGCGTGACGGTCTTGGTGGCTACCCACGACAGCGACATGGTGGGACGCAGCCAGAAAAGGGTCATCCAACTGGAGCACGGCCGGATCGCCGCCGGCGGTCTGCGGGAATACTGACAGCGGGGGACGATGGCCAGGATTGCATATTTTCTGAAACGAGCGTTGCTTCACCTGGCACGCAGCCTGGCCGTGACCGGGGTGACGATTGGCACAGTGGCCGTGGTCTTTCTCCTGCTGGGAGTCTTCGCGCTGGTCGGTTACAACATGTCGTTGCTGGTCGACAGGATGGGTGAGGGTTTACGCCTGAACGTTTTCCTGGCAGACGACTGCAGCGCGGGCGAACGCGAGGCAATCAGCAAGCGGCTCGAAGAATCGAACAAGGTAAGCTCGGTGACATATCTGAGCCGCGCGGAGGCGCTCGAGATATTCAAGAAACGCCTTGGCGCCCGGGCCGCCGTTCTCGATGGAGTGCAAAACCCGTCTCCCGCCTCCCTGCAGGCGACATTCGTTCCCGCCGCGCGCAACCCCGCGGACATCGGAGAACTGGCTCAGAAAGTCGTGAACATGCCCGCCGTCGAAGACGTTCAATACGGACAGGCCTGGCTGGAAAGGTTTTTCCGCTTCGTCGGAACGTCCAGGATGCTGGGCCTGGTGATCGGAATACTCGTTGTCCTGGCAGCCGGAGTGATCATCTCCAACACCATCCGGCTCTCGGTTTATGCCCGGCGTGAAGAGATTCAGATCCTAAAGCTGGTGGGCGCCACCGACGGATTCATCAAGATTCCCTTTTACATAGAGGGAATCTTGCTCGGACTGCTGGGGGCGGCGCTTGGCACGCTGATCGCATGGGCCGCTTTTATCCTTCTGGTTCCCGGTGTAATCATGTCGGCAGGTTTGGCGACGACGCGGATGGGGGTTTCTTTTCTGCCGTTTTCTGTCGTCGGCGCAATAGTGCTGACGGGCGGGCTCCTCGGAACGCTGGGGACGATGAGCAGCCTGTGGAGGCACCTGAAGGTATGAGACGGCCCGCCGCAATATTCGTCTTAGCGGTGCTTACCTGTCTGGCGATACAACGCGCCCCGCATGCCGGTGACGACTCCTCCCACCCGGTACTGAAAGACCTCGAGGGCGTCGGGCACAACCTGAAGCGCGAGAAGAAGCTGCTCGAAAGGCTGCAGAGGCGATCGACCTCGTTGCTGCAAACGGTGGCGGAGATAGACGGAAAGATACAGGCGGCCGAGGAACAACACCGCCGGACGGGCCGGCATCTCGAGAAGTTGCGGGCGGCCCTGGCTGAGCAGCAGGGGCTCCACGCACGGGCCGAGAAATCGCTCAACGAATGCCGGGCTCGCTTACGCAAGCGACTGCGGGAGATCTACAAACTGGGCGACTACGAGTGGATGAACGTGGTCTTCGGATCCGCAAGCGTTGCCGATGCCTTGCAGGGTTTATTGTGGATGCAGCGCCGTGCGCGGACCGACAGCGAACTGCTGTCCGAGGCTGCCCGTCTGCGCGATAAGATGGATGTTTCGCACAGGCGGATCGAGAGACAAACGGCCCGTGAGAAAGCGCTCATCGCGCAGGTCGAAAAAAAACGGGTGACGGCGGAGGCGGCCCGGGTAGAAAAGTCCCGGGCGCTCGGTCTGCTGCAAAGAAAAGAGACCCTGCGCCGGCGCACCATCCGCGAGTTGGAACACGCGCGCCGGCAACTGAGCCTGGTCATTTCCAGCATCGAGGGCAAGCAGTCCGTGGCCCGTGGGTTTGCGAGTTGGCGCGGAAGGCTCGCGCCGCCGGTTGCCGGCGCCGGGATAGACGTGCCATTCGGCAAGCGGGTCGATCCGCGATTCAAGACGGCGACCCGGCACCAGGGGGTCGATCTGCGGGCGCCCCGGGGAAAAAAGGTCGCCTGCATCTACCCGGGAAAAGTGGTCTTTGCGCGATCGTTCAGGGGATACGGCCTGATGGCGATTGTTGATCACGGCGGTGGGTACTACAGCCTCTACGCGCACATGGGAAGTCTGGTCGTCAAGAAGGGTGAGCGTATCGGGCGGGGCGGCGCGATCGGGACGCTTGGGGATACGGGCTCGTTGAAGGGCTCTTATCTCTACTTCGAGGTGCGCAAGGGCGGCCGGGCGGTCGACCCCGAAAAATGGGTACGTTTCAGGTGAACGCTCGCGTTCTGCCTTCGCTTTCTCTCGACCGCTGGAAGTGCCTGTGCTAAAATCGCCCTCCGCTATTGACGTTGCATACGGTAGCCGCTTTGGGAAAGGAGACGGTTAGATGAGGCATGCGTTGCGAGCGGGGAATGTCCTTTCGATTGGGCTTTGCCTGCTTCTTTTCGGCACGGCGTCGCGGACTGCCGCTTCCGACGAGACCTACAAGAAGATTGATGTCTTCGCCCAGGTGCTGCACTACATCCAGGGAAGCTACGTGGAAAAAGTGGACGCGCACAAGCTTATATATGGGGCCATTCGCGGCATGCTCAAGACCCTCGACCCGCACACGACCTTCATGTCTCCCCGGGAGTTCAAGGCGATGCAGGAGGACACCTCCGGCCATTTCGGCGGCGTGGGCATCGAACTCGCCGTGCGCGACGGCGGGCTGGTTGTCGTGGCTCCCATCGACGGCACCCCGGCTGCCCGCGCCGGAATTCGGGCCGGCGACCGGATTGTCAAGATCGACGGGTCTTCGACCGAGAACATGGACGTCGGCCATGCCTCGCGGCTGATCCGCGGCGTGCCCGGGACCAAGATCGTCCTGACCATCGATCGTGATGAGTTCGAGAAACCCAGGGACTTTATCCTGATAAGATTACGAATCCGCCTCAACCCGGTCGAGAAGAGCATGCCCTTGCCGGGATACGGGGTGATCAAGATCCGGGCCTTCCAGGAACGCACCGAACGAAATATGATGCAGGCCCTCGCTGAGCTTCGGAAACTCAGCGGCGGCCGGCTGCGGGGTCTGGTGCTCGACCTGCGCAATAACCCCGGGGGACTGCTGGAGCAGGCGGTGCGGGTAGTGGACCGTTTCGTCACTTCGGGAACCATTGTCGAGACCAAGGGTCGCGGCAAGAAAGTAGACAAGGAGTTCGCCCACAAGATCGGCACTCAGCCGTTCTACCCGATGATCTGCCTGGTGAACGGCGGCAGCGCCTCGGCCTCCGAGATCGTGGCCGGCGCCCTTCAGGATCACGGCCGCGCGGTGATCATGGGCACCCGCTCGTTCGGCAAGGGCTCGGTTCAGACGGTGGTCGGGCTCAAGGACGGTTCGGGTCTCAAGATGACGATCGCCCGTTACTACACCCCCAATCACCGCTCGATCCAGGAGAAGGGCATCGTGCCCGACGTGGAGGTACCGCGCAAGGAGCCCGAGAATTCCGGAGAGATCCACATCACCCGCGAGGCCGACCTGGCCGGTCACCTGCACAAGGAGGGCATGCAGGATCCCGCCCGCCTGTTACTGGACAGGATGGAAGACTTCCAGCTGCGTACCGCCCTGAACTACCTCAAGGTGTGGGAACGGTTTGCGCACGGCGATAGTGCGGCGCAGCTCCCCGGGGGCCTGACGCATGGAGATCAGGCAGCCAAGCCATGAGCGCGGGTGTCTCCAGGCCTTCTGTGTTGTTGCACTCCTGTTGTGCGCCTTGCTCTACCGTCGCCCTGCAGCGCCTGGGCGTGGACTACTCCGTGACCGTCTTCTTCTATGGCCCCAATATTCACCCCCGCGCCGAGTACTTGCTGCGCCTCGATGACCAGCGCCGCCTGTGCCGGCGCCTCGGATTCGAGCTGATCGAGGGCGACTACCGTCCGGCCGACTGGGGACGGGCCGTTCTAGCCTGCCGTGATTCACCCGAGGGCGGCTTGCGCTGCGAAGCTTGCTTTCGCCTGCGGATGCAGGAAACCGCCCGGGTGGCTCGCTCGCGCGAATGCGATTTCTTCGGCGTTACCTTGACCGTCAGCCGGCACAAGAACTCGAAGGTGCTTCTCAGGATCGGCCGTGAAGTCGCGGCGTCGAACGGTGTGCCCTACCTGGAAGTAGACCTGAAGAAAAAGGACGGCTTCAACATCTCGGTCGATCTTTCCCGGCAATACTGTCTCAGAAGGCAAGACTACTGCGGCTGCGCGATCAGTCTTTCCGAGGCCAAAGCCAGGCGCAAACGGCGTGAGGCCTCCCGATGAGCCTGCCCGATCCCCGTGAGGAGTTGCTCCTCTTGCGCCACATTCTCGGCCCGCTGGTCGATAATTTCGAACTGGACGACCCCGGGCGGGGCGTGGTGGGTCTGGTGAAGGTTTCCGGAGGCGTTTTTGTACATCCGCTCAGCCGGGAGGCGGTGCCCAGCATCAGGGTTTACGGCGCCGGGAGTGACCGGGTAAAAATTCTCGAGCCGCGCTTCCTGCGCTCGCTCGGGCCGATCGTCGTTTCCGGGCTGACGCATTCGTCGCAGTTCTGCGCCCGGGTGGCCGAAAGACTGAGCGCGGCGCTCAGGGTACTCGGGGAGATCCGTGATTCCGTGGTCGCGCTAGGAATTCATCTCAATCTCGAGCACGACTTCCTCAGGTTGAGTGGCAGCATCGACCTCGATCGAATCACCGTCCGGCTGTCCGCCTGGGAACCTCGCAAGCTGGTCGTTTGCGGGCTGGGCGAGCATGATCTGACCGGCAGGCTGCCGCGCGGCGAGAGGACAATTGCACTGAGCGGCAACGCCCCTGCAGACCTGGACGAACTGGCCAGGCTGACGAGACATATCGACGAGCGCATTCGGCGCGAGACGGTCGAGGCAGTCGAGCGCAGCCTGGGCGGACTGGGAGCAAACGAAGAGGCACAAGCGGTGCCGGACGAACCTGCTCCGCTAGAGCCCGCGTCGGAGATACCGGTGCCGGAGGCAGCGGCAGCCGGCAGCCCTGGGGCAGGCGGGTTCGCCGCCGGCAAGTCGGATGTTCTCGAGTTGACCGAGACAGTGGATGAAGCGCACCCGCCGCAGCCGTCGCTGGGCCCTGTTCGCGCCGCGGAGATCATCGACAAGCTGGGCTCGGAGGCCGGCATATCGGCCTTCGGGGGCAAACTGCGGATAGAGGTTCCGCTGAAGGTGATCCAGGGAACCTACCGCTTCTTTTTGGAACAGCGCGGCCCCACGTTACTTCGGGGCTACCTGGTAACTCCCGGCGGCCAGCGCTACGAAGTCGAGTTCGATCTGCATAAGATCATGGATCTGAAGGAAGTGCTCGACCGCGTGCTGATGAATAAGTGAGTCAGGGATTGCCGGGAAGTTGCATGGAGGACAAATGAAACAGGGGAGCGGGCGGTTTTTTTTTCTGGCGCTTGTCTTGAGCAGCATTTTGCCGGTGAATACAGTTCCGGCTGCCGAGGCGGTCGAGTTGCGTTTCAAGTTTCAATCGGGGAAGACTCTGGCCTACCGCATGCGGGCCGAACAGGAAACAGAGGCCAGCAGCGACCTTTCTCCGGGAACGGTTCAAAAAACTTCTATCAGCACCAGCGCTGTCTTGAGGGAGAAGGTTGCCTCCGTCTCCGCCAGCAGCGCCTCGATGGAATTCGGCTTCGATTCTTTTTCGGCCCGGCAACTGGTCGCCGGCAAGGCCTATCCCGTCGATGGCGGCGAATCATTGAGCAAGATTCGCATCGGCCTGAACATGTCTCCGCTGGGTGAACTGTCAGCAGTCCATGTGCTGAACCCGGACGAGATCGACAAGGCGGCTCGCCGGGTGGCGGAATCGATGTGCCTGTCATTGTCCCGGCAGGCGCTGATGCTTCCCCAGCGACCCGTTTCCCCCGGAGACAGTTGGCAGGTCGAGAAGGAGATACCATCGATTCTGCCCGGAACTCATGGCCTCGATATGCGGCTTACCAGCACCTATAAATTCGCCGGCACCAAAAAGGTGCGCGGTAGGAATTGCGCGCGGATCGAGGCACGTGTTTCGCTTTCGCTGCGTGGTAAGGCCGAGAGGGCCGGAGTGCCCATCGGGGCCGAACTGACGGGTGAGGGTCGGGGCGAAAGCCTGCTGGCGATAGAAGCAGGTCTATTGTTGTCGAGTCATTCGCAGATGGAAATATCCGGCGACCTGACGGCGGGGAAAAAGGGGCAAAAAGTGAAAACACACATCAAGGTAACTTTGAAGACGGGGCTGGATCTCAAGTGATCCCGAGTGTGAGAGTTGCGGTGAAAAGTGTCGCCGGAGGCCCGCTGCGCAGGGTATGGCCGGCCATTGCGCCTGTTGCCGAGAGGGGGTATTCTGAAGCCCGTGTCCTCAGAGAAGGTCTCGGCCCCAAAGGACGATCCTTGCGAGACGCCCGGTGAAAAACGGCTAGATGCCGACTCCCGCGAAACAAGCACATCAAAATATTTTATAGGCACTATAAAAATAATCGCTTTGACAGTTGCTCCCAGTGTATGACCTATAGATACACAAGCAGGTAGTTTGCAACCTCTATCATTTTCAGAACATCGTTTTCCCAAGGTGTATTACTAATCGATATTGATAGTTGTATGGACAAACCCAACAACAGAAGGACGGAGGGAATCATGAGAAAAAGTCTATTGAGCCTGATCGTAGTCGCTTTAATGATGGTTTCGTTCACGGCACAGGCAGTCAAGGTCGATCTCGGAGATGGCAAGTTCGTCAACTTCAAGGGATACTTTCAATTTCATTTGAAAGGGGATCCGGCAGCGGGTGATGCCGGTGGCGATTGGAATACTGATTGGTACCTCCACCGAACGCGTATAATGGTCGGCGGCAAGATCCACAAGAACATCAATTTCTTTCTCGCGCCAATCTGGGTCGGACTGGGCCAGGGCGGTGACTACAGTGGACGTGAAATGCTGCTGGACGCATGGATAGAGTTTGAACTTTGTAAAGCATTGAAGATTGACATAGGCAATCTGAAGCTCCCATTTTCCTGGCACATGCAGCAGAGCGGTGCCACGCAACACTCGCTCGATTTCCACGGCGCGTTTATAAAGTATGGCAACGGAACCATGGGCCACCGGGACCAGGGTGTCATGTTCAGAGGTATGTTTGCCGACGGCATGCTGGACTACCGCCTGGCCGTCCTCGACGGCGCCGATGACAACGGCAACTCACCCCGCATCGTAGGCAGGCTTGGTCTCAACCTGGCGGATTCTCTGCCCGGATTCTTTCTACCGGGTACCATGCTGGGCAAGAAGAAAATCATGTCCATGGGCCTCAGCTTCGATTTCGAGCCCTATATCAACGGCGGAGATCCTTTCTATGCGTTTGCGCTGGACGCCTTGATCGATATTCCCTTGGAAAAAAACGGCCTGGTTTTTCAGGGATCTTTTTATTATTACAGTGACGGTGCCTACATGGGCAAGGGCATAGGTTTCTGGGCAGACGCGGGATATCGCATCAATAAATTCGAACCGCTGGTGGGATTCGAAATGTGGATGCCCAGCGCGGACGACGCCCAAGGGTGGTTTAACATACTACCGGGCATCAATTACTGGATCATGGGCCATGCGGCCAACATCAAGTTTCAGTTCGGTATCAAGAAATTCGACGATGTCGACGACCTGGACTTGATGGCTCTGCTTCAGTTTCAGTACATTTATAACTAGACCAAAAACTCGATGTACTAAAAGGAAAACTATTATGGAAATCGATCAAACTTTGGATGTCAAAGGACTCACCTGTCCCATGCCGATCTTAAAATTGTCGAAGACAATGAAAAAACTCAAATCCGGGCAAATACTCGAGATGCTGGGTACGGATCCCGGGACAAAGACGGATCTGGAAAGCTGGTGCAGGAAGTCCGGGAATGAACTCCTAGAAGAGGGAGAGCTGGATGGAGGTGTTTTCCGCTTCGTAATCAAGAAGACATAAGGAAAGAGAAACAATGGAAGAAACGTCAAACAAGAACACGTCTACACTAGGCGAGCTATACAAGACTTTTTTCTCAAAGCACTGGCCCGTTTGGGTCGGGGGATTGATACTTGGTCTGCTCAACGTGTTTCTTTTTATGATAAAAAGCCCATGGGGTGGCAGTGGCGGCTATCACAACTGGGGAGAGAACGTATATCAAGTCATGGGATTGCTCGACCTGGAAAACGTTACACCGACCGGTGACAGTCTGTATGGAATGCTCAATATTTTGATTATTCTCGGAGCCCTTGCGGGTGCTCTATTCGCAAAGGAGTTTGCTCTGAGAATACCTCCTATTGGGGAATTGATAAAAGGGTTCATCGGCGGGAGCTTAATGGCCATCGGCGCCAAGATGGGTATTGGATGTACAATTGGCGGTTTTTTTAGCGGAATACCGGCACTCTCGGGAGGTGCGATACTATTAACGTTGGGCCTGTTCTTGGGCACTATAGTGGCGCTGAAATACCTCATATGGGAAATGGAGGCATTGCCCGGTATCAGCACGGGAAAGAGCAAAACATTATTGGCTGCATCCAAGAAGGGTGGATCTTGGCAAAAATGGCTGGGTCTGGTCGTAATCATTTCCGTATTTGTCATGGCGTATTTCTATTCCAAAGATAATTTGACCATGACCTGGTTTGTTATCATTGGTCTTTTTCTCGGGATGGTCTGCCAACGATCGAGGTTTTGCATTGTGGCATCATTCCGCGACCCATTCATGACAGGTAAGTCATCGAGTACGGTAGGCATAATAACCGGCATCTTGGTCGGGCTTGTCGGATTTACACTGATAAAAATGTTTGGTGTCGGGGCAGGCGATTTACCTCTGCGTTACAGAGAAATGACATGGGTATTTCCGAACTTCTGGTTAAGAGCTCCTATCGGTGGATTTGTTTTCGGTCTAGGCATGACAATTGCGGGTGGTTGCGCCGTTGGAACTCTCTGGAGGGTTGGAGAGGGTCAAGTCAAATTGTGGGCGGCAGCCGTTGGATTTTTAGCCGTATCTCCGTTGGCCGCAAAGTACATCGTGCCCGCATTTGTCGGTCTTTTACCTCATTCCACGCGATATAAGAATTTCATGCCCGATTATATTGGGTATGCCTGGTCGGTCGTTCTCATACTGGCAATACTTCTGGTTTGGTATCTCTTTGTCAAATGGAACGAAAAAACCGGCAAGTTCAGCGCATATTGAGAATTTGTGAGTTCGTTTCTCAAGGCAAGAGTATATCGCAAGAAAGGAATAGGGAATGAGAAAAATTGCAGTCAATACAATGTTGCTGGTCGCATTTTTTGTTTTTATTTCCGGTTGTGAGGGCCAATTTGACGACGCAAAACAACTGGTAGAAGCGGCTAAAACCAAGATAACCGAGATCTCAATCGAAGACTTCAAGAAATCGATGAACAAGGAGAAAGATGGTGTATTGATTGATGTCCGTACAGCGGCGGAATATGCGGCGGGTCATATTCCGGGCGCCGTAAATATTCCTCGCGGGGTGCTGGAATTCAAGATCACGGACAAATATTCGGACAGAAACACCAATATCACAGTCTATTGCAAGAAGGGCGAACGAGGCGCTTTATCTGCAAGATCCTTGAAGAAACTCAAGTACAAGAATGTTAAATCCATCGCCGGTGGCTGGCAGGCTTGGGCAAAGGTTGCCCCTTTGCCGAAAAAGCCAGAAATGCCCGCTGAAATCAAGAAGATGGTAAAAGAGGCAAAGAGCAAGATCAAACATATCAAGCTTGCGGATTTGAAGAATATGATGAAAGGTAAGGAGCCTTTTATCTTGATTGACATTCGCGAGCCGCAGGAGTTCGAGGCCGGAAATATTCCAGGCTCTGTCAACATTCCCCGTGGATTGCTCGAGTTCAAAATAACGAAGAAATTCCCCGATAGGGAAGCCAACATCGTAATTTATTGCAAGAACGGAGGACGGGCATCCTTGGCCGCTCAAAGTCTTGAACGAATCAAGTATGTCAACATCAGGTCGGTTGAAGGAGGCTGGGAAGCATGGGCAAAGATGGCCGAAACCCCGGTTCCCGACGTAAAGGCTGCGGTGGGTGCGGCAAAAAAAAGCATTGTTGAAATTTCTGTGGAAGATTACAAGAAGATGAAACAAAGCAAGGAAAAGTTCGTATTGATCGATGTGAGACAGGCCAACGAATATGCGGCAGGTTATATTCCAGATGCTGTCAGCATCCCTCGTGGACTGCTCGAGTTCAAAATCTTGGGGAAGGTAAAGGATAAGAGCAAAGCTTTAGTTGTATACTGTAAAAAAGGAGGACGGGCCGCCCTGGCTGGTGAGGGCCTGAAGAAGTTGCTCAACTATAAGAATGTCAAATCCATAAAGGGCGGTTTCTTGGCGTATTCATCAGACCCCATGAACCCGGTAGTCAGGCCCATCAAAGAAGAGACAGGAAAGAAAGGCGGCAAAGCAAAGCCACCCCTCCCCTCAAGTGGCGGCTGCGGCGGCTGAATGAACTACTTCACCCCCAAAACCGTCCCCGATTTTCCGAGGCACGTGTTTTGCTTTCGCTGCGTGGTAAGGCCGAGAAGGCCGGAGTGCCCATCGGGGCCGAACTGACGGCTGGGAAAAAGGGGCAAAAAGTGAAAACACACATCAAGGTAACTTTGAAGACGGGGTTGGATCTCAAGTGATCCCGAGTGTGAGAGTTGCGGTGAAAAGTGTTGCCGGAGGCCCGCTGCGCAGGGTATGGCTGGCGGCGTCAGGGAAGGGACTCTTGCGAGTCGCTCTGAGCATGAGCCGGGGCGAGTTTCTGTCTTCACTGGGCGGGGATATCCGGATTGCCAAAGATGACAGCGCCTGGGTCCTGCCCGCCGCACGACAGATCGATGAATACCTGAAAGGAACCCGGCGGAGGTTCTCTCTCCGGCTGGCTATCGACAGCCTGCCGCCATTCAGTCGAGCGGTGCTCGGGGAATTGCGCAAGGTTCCCTACGGGAACACCATCACCTATGGAGAGCTGGCTCGCAGGGCGGGAAGCCCCGGGGCAAGCCGGGCGGTGGGGAACATCATGGCCAAAAACCCGTTGCCGCTGGTCATCCCCTGCCACCGTGTGCTGGCGAAATCGGGCATGGGGGGCTTCGGGGGAGGGCTCGATTTGAAGCGCCGTCTCCTGCGCCACGAGGGCGCGACGTCTTACGATACCGAACCTGGACTATGACGCGCACGCTTCCGTCGCGGTCGGACGGAGGAGGTTTCTCGGGCAGGCCATGATTGTCCCGGATGCGGCCGATGCCCGCGCGAAAGGCGTTCCAGGAGCGGGGCGGGATACATAGATCCAACTCAGAAAACCCGCCCAACGGGCTGCCGGCCGGCACATCGTGCCCCAGCGAGTGTACCCGGCCCCCGGCATCCCACGCCGCACGGGCCATCTGGTTGACTTCGAGTACGTTCCCGGCCAGCAACACGGTGGGCTCACGCTGGACGATCAGCGGCTGCAGCCGCTCGTGAAGCAGGAGCAGGGTGAAGACAAGAGCGCCGATCGTGGCCAGCAGCACGACCAGCGTAGATTCGAAAGGAACCATCGTGCGCTGAATCTGCCGGCCGCGGCGCGTGTTGAACAGGCCGGCCTTGCGGGCGCGCCGCCCGACCCGGGCGGAGAACTCGGACGGTGCCTCGACCGGCGCAAGTTGCCGGACCAACTTCATCGAGGCCCTGAGCAGATCGAGATCGCGCCCGCACTGCGAACAAGAGGACAGGTGAGCCTCGAACTCACGCAGGGCGTCAGCCGTGAGTTCTCCTTCCATGTAGTCCGAAAGCAACATTTGTGCCTGTTCGTGTTCCATGCCGCTAACCACCATTCTCACAAAGAAAAGGAGCCATCAGGCAAGCCAGTTCCATCCTGGCCCGGTGCAGGCGGCTCTTTATAGTCCCGGAAGCCAGGCCGGTGATCTGCTGGATCTCTTCGTAGCTGAGTTGCTCGATGTCCCTGAGCACGACAAGTTCGCGGTGATCGGGAGACAGTCTGGCGATCTGCTCCTGGATGATCGCTTCCATCTGACGCCCCTCGGCCAGACGATCGGGGCGCGGCATCCTGCCGCCCAAGGACGAGTGCAGATTGTCGCCGGAAAGATCGGCCTCACGCAGATCATCGAGCGGACGCTTTCTGTCCTGGGCCCGGCGCTTGAGGAACTTGATGCGGTTCAGGCAGTGGTTGCGCGTGATGCGGTAGATCCAGGTCGACAAGAGGCTCTCTCCCCGGAAACGGCCGATGGCCTTGAAGACCGTCAGGAAGACCTCCTGGGCCAGATCTTCGGCTTCGGCGGGGTTGCCCAGCATGCGCAGGCACAATCCGTAGACACGGTCCTGATGCAGGCGCACCATCCGCTCAAATGCGCCGGAATCGCCCTTTTGCAAGGCGGCAACCAGGCGTTTCTCGAGATGCGATGCCGTGGGGCTCACTTTATCCTGCAGCATATGCGTCCCCGCCGCGAGCGTCAAACCGCCCGGCACGTTTTGAGACCACCGGTGGACAGGGAACGTTCCCAGCAGGCCGTCTCTTGGGAGGAATAGAGGGAATAGAGGGGGACGTTGGTACATTAAGAACATTAATATTAAAGATGAGTTAATGTTCTTAATGTACCAACGTCCGTGCGCCGGCATAAACCGGCAAGGTGTTGTGGATGAAAGTTCCATATGCTGAAGACATAGCGAGTCA
>CAZXHT010000052.1:0-39666 GCA_964640665.1 uncultured Myxococcales bacterium | reverse complement strand
CCTAATAGCTCTGATTCGGCACAACTGCCATGATCCGGAGCGGTGCTTCTCAGGATCTGGGATCGCCATGCCCTGGAAATAGTCACGAATAAAACACAATACGACGAAATTCATGTCAATTTTGACAAGAATTCAAAGATATTATATTATTCTGGTAATTCAGTGGGCTATTTACAAGTAGTGGAGTGTATTTGCTCATGAGCTACATTCGAAGAGATCTCGAGGCCAAGATAGTGCGACACGTGCAATCGGAGTCCGATGCGATTCTGCTGATCTCAGGGGCACGTCAGACCGGGAAGACGACTCTCATAGAAAATATACAGCTACCTATGGAGAAAACCATACTCAACCTGTGGGACGAGGAACGAGAAATAATTTCTTTGCGGCATGCGCGTACGTTTTCGGAATTCGAATCTTTCCTGGCAACCTTCTTCGGCTTTCGTCCGGACGGGAGCACCATCCTGGTTATCGACGAGGCCCAGGCGGCCGACAGCCTGGCCTTGTTTCTCATGGAAATGCAGCGCAAGTGGAAGAAGCAGAAGGTCATCTTGCTGGGCTCGATTTTATCCAACCTGTTCGCTGGAAATGCACCCATGCCCACAGGCAGAACTCTCGAGTTGGTCTGCCGCCCGCTCAATTTCAGGGAGTTTCTCAGGTTTCGCGGTAAAGAGAATACACTCGACCTGCTGTCGGACATTCTCGACGGACAGTTGGACCTCGACCCGAACATTCACGCCTTGCTTGTTTCGGAATACGAGTTGTTCCTTCAGATCGGCGGCCTGCCCGGCATCGTGCGAGCACACCTCGGGAAAGAAGACACACGGCTCATATTCGAGTCGTTTCTGGCCAACGTTTACCGGGATGCCGACCGCTACATATACCAGGAAGAACACGGTCGTCGCGGCCGGGCGCCGCAATACGGATCTGTCCTGGAATATGCCATGCGCTCAATAGCGTTCCATGTCGGACAGGCCACCCAAAACAGCACTATTCTCTCAAGCGACTCACCGGCCTATCGCACCATCCTGCCAAAAGTGCTTGAGGCGCTGAGATCTTGGCATCTGGCCTACTTCCTCCCGTTCGAAACCGCTCAATTGACCACCAAGAAAGGATACAACTCGAAGAAGTACTTGCTGGACACGGGAATGGTAAATTTTTTAGTCAACAGGTTTCTGCCGGTGAGATTGAACGACGGTTCGGAAGTTACGGCCAAGCTCCTCGAAAACGCGGTCTTGCAGGAATTGGTAGCGAGTGCTTCTTCAATCGGGAACATAACCAGTTACAAGACGAGCAACCGTGTTCCGAACGAGTTGGACTATCTCGCCACAATCGGCGAGCGTGTGCTTCCGATCGAGGTCAAATCGAGTGCGAAGGTAAATCAGAAATCTCTTTCCCAGCTATTGGCCTACCTTTCCCGCAACAATCAGAATCGCGGATACGTGATATACACGGGGTTGCCGAAACTCACGAAGATCGAAAACAAGGAGATCTGGCATCTGCCTCCGTATCTCATCTCGCAAATTCTCACCATGGGGACGGAGTGGGTCTCAAGTCGCTGATTTTGCTTGGTTGGCTTGTGGCATGAGACTTGCCTCGTTGGTGGCGGTATGCGTCAAGACTTTGACTTTGTGGTTGATTTCGTGCAAGGTGGTTGTCGTGCCTTTGAATAAGGATAGCTCTATCGAGAGGGTTGCTTTGGTTCTTCTGGACCTTGGGGCCCTTTTTTTGGCCGCCAACCTGGCCTTCGATCTGCGCTACTACATCGACTGGCATGGCATTTTTCCCGAACTCGTCCGCGAGGGTCCGGCGCCCTGGGGCGCTCTCTACCATGCTCTTCCCTACATGTTGCTGGGCTGGTTCGTCATCTTCGCCACCTTCGGGCTATACCAGGCAGGCTTGAAGCGCCGCGACGAGATCTCGCGGCTTATCAAGGCGCAGTTGATTGCGTTCACCGGTTTGTTCGCCGTGGCCTTTTTCTACCGCGGGTTCTCCTACTCGCGGCTGGCGGCCTTTTTCATGATGCCGCTGGCGTTCCTGTTTACGCTGGGTTTTCGCACCCTGTTCAGGTTGGCCAAGGAGCAACTGCTGAGGCTCAGGGTGGTCAGGGAGACTGTGCTGCTGGTCGGCCGGACCGACAAGAGCGCAAAGCTGGTCGAGAGACTCGGGCGGCCGGACAACTCTTACGAACTCGTCGGCCTGCTGTCGCGGGAAGGCGGCGGGGAGGTTGCGGGAACCACACGGCTTGGTATGCCCGCAGAGTTGGGACGGGTGCTGACGCGCAACGGCGGGGTGGATCGGGTGCTCTTGATGAGCGGCGATCTCGGCCGTGACGAACTGATGGACGCCGTCGACGCCTGCCAGCGGCACCGGGTTCAATGGGCCGTGGTGCCCGACCTGTACGACATGCTGGTCGATAACCTGCAGATGGAGCAACTGGCCGGCGTGCCGGTCATGGGCCCCTCGGGATCCAATATCGTGGGACTCAACCTGGTGGCCAAGCGCCTGGTTGATTTGCTGGTGGCCGCGCTGCTTGTGGCGGCGCTTTCGCCATTCTTGCTGCTGGTGGCCGCGCTGGTCAAGCTGACTTCATCGGGGCCGGTGCTCTTCGTGCAGAAGCGGGTCGGTCGCGGCGGGAGGGTCTTCAAATTCTACAAGTTTCGTTCAATGTACTCAGGCGCCCGCGACAAGGCGCATCGCCAACAGATGGACAAGCTGATCTCGGACGGTCAGGCGCAATAGAAAGACATACGGGGACCTGTCTACAAAATGAAACGAGACCAGCTTATCACACCGCTGTGACGTCTCATTAGACGCTTTTCGATTGACGAGCTGCCACAGCTTATCAACGTGCTCAAGGGCGACATGAGCCTGGTAGGGCCGCGGCCGGCCATTCCCTACGAGGTTGAAAAGTACCGCGAGCGCCACCGCCGCAGACTGGAGGCCTTACCCGGCATCACAGGGCTGTGGCAGGTGTCCGGGCGCAACCGGCTCAGCTTCGAAGAGATGGTCAAGCTGGACATCCACTACATCGAAAACTGGTCTCCGGGCCTCGATACGCGCATCTTCGTAAAAACAATCGCAGCGGTGCTCTTCTCACGAGGCTACTGAAGGTGCGCGCGGAATCACCAAAGGCCGCAGAGACTTTGGACGTGATCTGCGGCGAGCTTGCCGTCTTCCAGGCCAAGCGTGGCTACCGTTTCGGGGTCGAGACCTTGCTGCTGGCGGGTTTCATAAAGTCCCGGGCATCTAACATGGCAGATTTGGGCACCGGCAGCGGCATCATCCCGCTGGTGCTTACGCGCTTCGGCAAGGCGGATAAAGCCTGCGGCGTTGAGTTACAGCCGGCGCTCGCCGACCGCGCCCGGCGATCGGTGCTGCACAACGGCATGAGCGGAAAGGTCGAGATCGTCGAGGCCGATCTGCGGGCGCTCGAGACGATCTTGCCCGCGGCGTCTTTCGACCTGGTGACCGCCAACCCGCCGTACTCTACCGTCAGCTCCGGCAATCGCCCGGCCCTCCGCGAGCGGGCGCTTGCCAAACACGAGATCGCCTGCACCATCTCGGACGTAACCACCGCCGCGGCAAGGTTGCTCATGCCCAAGGGTAAGTTCGCCACGGTCTTTCCAACAAGCAGATTGACCGAACTGCTCGCCTGTTGCAAGACGGCCGGGCTCACCCCGTCGAGAATGCGAATGATACATGGAAGAATTGAATTGGCCGCGAAGCACTGCCTGCTTGAGGCGACCCAGGGAGGGCGCATGGGATTGTCAGTGGAGTCGCCACTTATTGTATATGTAAAATCAGGTGAGTATACTGATGAAGTTAATGCTATGCTTTACCCATCGACTACAGCGCTCCCGGATACCAGTCGAACGACAGGATTGTGATCGCGTGGGGGAAGACCTTGACGCTGTACTCGCCCAGCGGAACTTGGTTGCCGGACGCGTCCTCGGCCAGACAGGATAGCTTATGGGTTCCCTGGGGAATGCTTATCGCGGCGAAGATCCCGTTGAGGTTGGTGCTGTCCCGTGAATGGTCGGGGCGTGGATCCTCGGCGTTGGTGAAGTAGGTCATCACCTCGGGCTCGGCGAATGACCCGCAGCGCACGTTGGCCAGTTCGTGGTAACCGCAGTCGCGGATGGTGCCGGCGATGGCGCCGTTGTCGGGCGGCAGGGTGATGCCCACGGACATCAGGATGACGCTGTAGGTGGTTTGGCTGATGGCGAACCCCCGCCAGGGCTGCAGCGGGATGTCTTGCCCGGTGCGCGGATCGGCCACACTCGTCGCGCGGGTGTCGAAGACCCAGTTGCCTCCACCCGAGTCGACGGCCAGGTCGGCCCACAGGATCAGGTTGTACTTGTAGGTGACCACGAAGTCTCCCTGGTCGTCGTATGTCTTCAGGATGAGCGGTGTGTTGGTCGGGACGTTGGCGAACTCGAAGGCCCCCCAGTACTCGCAGTTGGTCTCGTCCTTGGTGGTGGCCATGTCCCAGTTGGATGAGCCGGTGGGATCCTGGTTGGCGCGGTAGAGCGCCACCTTCATCTGGTGGGTGGTGTCTCCCAGACCGAAAGCGTCTACGCAGCCGCTGAAGGTGACCGTCTCCGGCAGACCGGCTGCCGTGGGCGCCGGAATGCCGCAGAAGCCGTCGTGACAGCTTAGCCCGGTGCCCGAGGCGTCCGCCGGACAGTCGCCGTCTGCCGAGCACGGCTCGGCGTTGTGACAGTCAAGCTCGGCCGGTCCAAGCTCCTTGTATTTGTTGTCGTGGTCTTCCTCGCAGGCCTTGGCGGCCTGGGTCGCCCGCGGGACGCAGACGGTATCGTTGATGCAATTCTGGCTGGCGGCGCAGGTGTGATCGCCGCAGGGTGTCTGGCCGCCGTCGTTGCCGCCGCCGTTGCCGCCCGAGCAGCCGGCGACGGCGATTGCCAAGGCTCCCATGTAGAGCAAACGCACACAGTTTTTCATGATTGCTCCTCGTCGATTGTTTGGTTCGCCTCTTTCTCTACAGCATCCAAACGCCTGCCGTCAAGGCGTAGCGAAGTGAGCATCGCCTGCCTGATTGACGCGGCAAGCTTTGGATCTTCGAGTTCGGGCAAGGTTTCGTCCAGGCGCCTGTGCATCTCGACTGTCGGCTCGGCCAGGCAGGCCCGCGCGGGCCCGGGCCGCGGGTCGGGCGGCGGCACAGGTTCACCCGTGACCGCCTTTATCTCTGCGACCCAGTCGCCGGGCAACAGTTCGCGCAGGCGCTCGAGGATCGTATCGGTCAGGTAGCTCATCTCGTTCAGCCAGCCGGCGTCATCGACGGCCACCCTGAGAGTCTTTCTGACAAGACGCACGGGCTGCGTGTGCCCGGCCACGTATTCTCCGGCGGCTGAGGGCCACTTGGCGCGGATGATCTCGAGGCGCTTGAGCCGTTGCAGGCGCCAGCGCCTGGTGCGGTTGTCGATCAAATCGGACAGCTTGACGGGGCGGACAAGCTTCTTGCGGAAGCGTGGCAGCATGGGATTGAATAATAGCACGCCGGCCGGACAAAAACCATTGTGCTTGTTAGTCGCAGCTTCTATCTGCTATTTAGCTAATGGGAAAAGGAGCGCCGGATTGAGCGAAGAAAAAATCATACAGGTGGCAGAGCGGCTTGCCGCGGGCGGCGGGTCGGTTGCCTTCACCGGGGCGGGAATCAGCGTCGAGTCGGGCATTCCCGATTTCCGTTCGGCCGGCGGCCTGTGGGAGAAGTTCGAACCCATGGAGTACGCCACCATCGAGGCCTTCCTGCGCGATCCCATCAAGGTATGGGACATGCTGCGCGAAATGGACGCAGTGCTCGCTGCTGCCGAGCCCAACCCGGCCCACCTGGGTCTTGCCCGGCTCGAGCAACTCGGCGTCCTGTCCGGGGTGATCACCCAGAACGTGGACAACCTGCACCAGCGGGCCGGCTCGCGAGAGGTGATCGAGTTTCACGGCAACGGCAACCGGCTCGTCTGCATGCGCTGTAAGCGAAGCCTGGATGCCGCCGAGGCGCGCCGGCGCCGGGAAGAAGAGTTTCCGCCGCGCTGCCCGGATTGCCACGATATTCTCAAGCCTGACGTCGTCTTCTTCGGCGAGCCGATACCCACGCTTGCCGGCGTCGAGGCCATGCGCCTGGCCCAGCACGCGCCGGTTATGCTGGTTGTCGGCACCAGCGCGCTGGTGGCTCCGGCCTCGTACCTGCCGGTTGTGGCCAAGAAGACAGGCGCCTTGATCGTGGAGATCAACCGCGAGCACACCGTGCTCACAGGCGATTTGGCCGACGTCAGCCTGCGGGGCAGGGCGGGAGAGCTATTGCCGCGCCTGGTTGGGGCCGTGGAAGAAATCCTCGGGCACGCTTGACATCCTCGTGCTTATGGCCTAGGAATACTTGAAAATAGCGAATACGAATGCTCTTTCGAGAAACTCGAACCAAAGGAGAGGACGATGAAGAAAGTAGGCTTGATAACTAGTATGTTGCTCGGGATCGCGGCACTGTTGTTTGCCGCCTGCGGCGGCTCGACCAAGTGCGAGTGGCCCACACCACAGAAGTGCGACACCGGCTGCGCCGAGTGCTGCGCCGACACCGACTGCAACGGCGGCACCTGCAACATGACCACCGGCGTGTGCGAGTGCCCGGCCGGCGCCGACAAGAGCTGCGAAGAGGGCGCATTGTTCTGCGCGGCCTGCTGCGCCGACACCGAGTGCGACGACTCGGCCTGCAAAGACAACGTCATCTGCGACGAGGGCGAGTGCGTATTTCAACTGTGGATCTTGGGTAAGGATTGCTCCAAGGACACCGCGCACTGTTGCCCGGGGCTGGCCTGCGACGTCTTCACCAACACCTGCGTCACCGCCTGCACCGGCGACGGCGACTGCACCAGCCTCGACATGCCTTTCCACGACGACCTCAAGTGCAAGAACGGCGTCTGCGACTTCGACCATTGCCTCAAGGACGGCGACTGCGTGCCCGGCAAGGTATGCTTCAACGGCGATTGCGTCACCATACCCGATTGCACGGAGATCGCCTCCTGCCAGGTCGTGCCCGGCTCGGCGGTCACCCAGGACGGCACCGCCGTGCAGATGGCCGCCTCGGCCTATTTCACCTCGGGCGCCTTGGCTCCCGGCGTGACCTTCACCTGGGCCTCGGATGAGGCCACCCGGGCCGCGATTGACGTAAACGGCAACGTGACCGGCGGGCTCGACACCGGCGCGGCGCTGATCACCGCCACGGCCGGAGGCTGCACCGTGACCTGCACCGCCGACGTCATGAACTACGGCATTGTGACAGTTGGTAACAGCCGCATCGTCGTGCTTTCCGAACTCGAGAACGAGCCGATCGAGGGTGCCACTGTCACCGTCGGCAGCGAGACCCCGGTCACCACCAATGCCGACGGCGTTGCCGTGATCACCGGCGTCGACCTGTCGACAGGCGCGCAGGACGTCACCGTAGTCAAGAAAGAATACAACTACCTGACCATGCGCGGCGTCAACGAAAGCGACGTCATCGCCCACATGGGGCGTCTGTACCAGACCTACAAGTTCTCAGAAACACCGCCTCTGGCCGGCAACTTCGCCGGCGGCATCAAGGGCGCCTTCGACTTCACCCGCATCCCCTGCGAGCCGGGCAACACCTGCGAAGTGCTCTTCGGCCTGGGCGGCCTGAGCATCCCGGGCAACCTGGTCAACCTGAACTTCGATCTGCTGATCGGCGGGATGATCAAGACCCACATCGAGCTGGGCGGTGGGACCCAGGACGTGGGCCTGCCCTCCGGCCTGACGCTTTGCTTGAACGCCACCTGCTTCAAGGAGATGTATTTCCCGACCGGCATCCCGGGCAACCGGGCGGCCTGGGGCATCGGCGGCAAGATGAACCTGGCCGACCTGCTCGTAGTGCTAGCCCCGGTCATCTCCGGCGACGACATCGACTTCGGCGCCATCCTGGTGGCCTTACTGCCCGAGTTCGCCAAGTTCTACACCTCGATCGTGCCCAACCTGGACATCGTGCCGATCGACATGGTGGTCGACACAGACGACATCAACGACAACGGGAAAACCGACGACTACGTGCCCGACTACGACGCCTTCCCGCAGCACGACATGACTTTAAAGGTAAAGATGGATCAGACCATGACTTTCAATGTCGGCACACTGCCGACCAAGGCCGACGGATGGTGGTACGACGGCGTGATCGTGCTGGGCGGCGTGATCGCCAAGGACGTCGGGCTGATCCCGCTGGGCATCAGCGCAGGACTCGACGCGGTCACCAAGGAAGACTCTCCGGACGGGCATATCGATCCGATCTCGCTTACCGTGGCCGAGGTGGCCGGACGTATTCCCGAAAGTCAGATCCAGCGCGTGGTGATCGCCTTGGCGCTCAACATGGGCGGCCTGATGGGCGACGGCGACGAGCCCCTGGCCCTGGGCGGCGTTGTCATGTTCGTAGACGATTTCACCGGCACCCACACCCTGGACGGCTTCTTGACCCCGCCGGGGACGGCCAGCTACGACGCTGCCGGACGCTCTGTTACCATTGCCGGAATCCCGGCCGCCTCGACCTACAACCAGGTCATCTTCACCGGCGACAACGAGGCCAACTGGAACGTGGTCGGTGTCTTCGGCGACGAGAGCTTCACGCTGCCCGCGGCGCCGCCGGACGGCGACCGCGCCAAGGGCGCCAACTTCATCAGTATCAAGCTCAAGGACAACCTGACCTACCAGAATCTTTTGAGCTTCGATGAGAACAACATGGGCCGCCTGGTGGAACTGGTTGAGTCCTTCTGCTTCTACGAGGTGCCCACACCTTAACGGGCATAGATTCTGTTGACCAAGCCCCGGGTCGCCAAGATCCGGGGCTTTTTTAATTCTGCCTTGAAAAGCCGCATGACGGCTGATACGATTCCCCGGTCATCAGGAGATCCCGGTTGGACGCCAAGGACGCCAAAAAGAAGACGGTGGTTACGGTGATTTCGAAGATCACCGAGCGCCCGGTCGCGCAGGCAGCCTGCCTGGTCGTGATCTACGGCCTGGACATGGGCAAGAAGTACAATATCGAAAAGCCCACGATCATCATCGGGCGTTCGTCAAAATCCGACATCCAGGTCGACCAGGAGTCGATCTCCCGTTCACACGCCAAGCTGGTGAACTCCGGAGAGACGGTGGTCATCCGCGACCTGGGCAGCACCAACGGCACATACGTCAACGACGAACTGGTCGAGGAGTGTACGCTGCGCGACGCCGACCTGGTCAAGATCGGGCGCACCATATTCAAGTTCCTCTCGGGCGGCAACATCGAAAATGCCTACCACGAGGAAATCTACCGGCTGACCACCGTTGACGGGCTGACCCAGATCTTCAACAAGCGCTACTTCATGGAGAACATCGAGCGCGAGCTGTCCCGCTCGCAGCGCTACGGGCGGTCTCTGTCGCTGATAATCTTCGACATCGACCACTTCAAGAACATCAACGACACTTACGGGCACCTGGCCGGCGACCATGTCCTGAAACGCCTGGCCGCCGCCGTCCAGGAGAACATCCGCCGCGAGGATTTTCTGGCTCGTTACGGCGGGGAGGAGTTTGCCATCATCCTGCCGGAGATCGACCACGCCAACGCCCTGGTAATGGCCGAAAAGGTCCGGGGCCTGATAGAGGCTCAGAAGTTTGTCTTCGAAAACACTCCGATCCCGACAACCATCTCGCTCGGCGTAGCCAGCACCGGTGACGAGGCCATCGACTCGATGGAATTGATCCGCGAGGCCGACCAGTGCCTCTACCGGGCCAAAAAAGCGGGCCGCAACAAAGTCGTCGGTTAGTGCCACGTTATACTGTGAATTATCAGTATTGAGACAAACTAGATGAATGCGTGTCCGCGTTCCTCGATCAGCTTATCGGTCATCCGCTGGATTGTCGCCCGGATCTTCTCGGCCAGTTCCATGACAATCAGCGGATCGTCAGAGTCGGCGGCCGAGTACTTGTCAAAGTTGACGGGCTTGCCGAAGCTGATCAACCATTTGGAAGGCAAGGGGACCGCGCCCAGCGGTCCCAGCCAGGGGAAGGTCGGAGTGACCGGCAGGTAGGGCAGGCCCAAGGGTCTTGCCAAAAAGCCCAGGCGGGCCAACATGGGATGGATCTCCTCGGCGCCGACGATGGAGACGGGCACGATCGAACTCTTGGAGCGCAGCGCGAGCTTGAGAAAGCCGCCGCGCCCGAAGCGCTGCAGTTTGTAGCGATTGCGGAAGAGCTTGCCGATGCCCTTGATTCCTTCCGGAAAGACAGCCACCAACTGTTCGTTCTCGAGCAGCCGGCGGGCATTGTCCTGGCAGGCGCGCACGCCGCCGATACGGTTCATGAAGGCGCCCAGGAAGGGAAAGTGAAAGACGAAGTCCTCTACCAGGAAACGCACCGGTCTGCCGGAGGGATGGTGCTCCTCGACGGCCACCTTCAGCATCGCGCCGTCGTAGGGCAGGGTGCCTGAGTGGTTGGCCACCAGTAAGACGCGTCCCTGGGCGGGGATGTTCTCGATACCCTGCAGCTTCACCCGCCAGTACTTGTCGAACAGGAACTCGAAAAACGGGCTGACCCTGTTCCAGTAAACAGGGTCGAACCCGAAGGAATCGACCTCCTCGGCGTGGTGGCGCATATAGGCGTGCCCGAGTTTTTCACCATAGAAAGAAGGGCGCACGAAACGCGTTGAGGAGTGCAGGATGTTGTCGAAAGAGCCTTCCGCCGCGGCGGCCGTCTCGAGCAACTCGACGCGGTCGATCTCCCTGGATTCCGGCTCCCTGGATTCCGGCTCCCTGGATTCCGGCGTCTCGCTGACAAGCGGTTTCTGCACACGGTCGGCCCGCGCCCTTTTTTTAGGCTGCTGGCGCCTCTTCTTTCTGACCGGCGTCGTACGGGATCCCTTGCCCGGAGACGGGTTTGTGGGACGGGAGAATGGATCGCGTCCCAGTACGGACTTGTTCATGGTACGCCTTTCTCACTCTTGGGACGGGAGACCGGTATGTTGCAGGCGTCCCTGCCGGTAGAACTCGATCAATATCTCACGGCTGCTGTGTGTGGGGACGAAACCCAACTGCCTGCGGGCCTTCTCTCCGTCGGCCACGAACAGGTAGCGCAGGTAGGGCAGTAGTGAAGGAGGGATGTCCTGCACCTGGAAGGCCCACAGCAGGCTGCCGAACCGTTCCCAGAGGCAGTGCGGGATGGGCAGGCAAAGCCGGCCGCCCATTCGGATGGCAGTAGACAGCGGCAACACGCCCTCAGCCGTGATGTTGTAGGCGCCGGGGTGATCACCGGCCACGGCCAGTTTGATAGCCGCCAGCGCGTCATCATGGTGCAAGAACTGCATCAGCGGATCGTATCCCATCACCACCGGGACGGTCTGCCCCGCCAGCAGGCGCGGAATGAAGCCGTCGACCTCGCGGCTGAGGATGTTGCCCATGCGCAGCACGGTGCAAGTCGCGCGGGGGTGCTTCCTGGTAAACTCGGCCAGTTGCTTTTCGACTTCGACCAGGTCGCTTACCAGCGGGCTGTGAGAGACGCCCCGCAGGGGATCGCTTTCGCTGAGGAAATTGGGATTGTCCGGGCGCGCCCCGTAGCTCTTGGTGTCTCCGAGCATGATGACCTTCATTACCCGGGCGGCCGAGGCGCCGTTGAGCAAGTGCAGCGTACCGATGACCTGCAACTCGTGAGCGTAGGAGACGTCCTGCAGCGGGTGTGAGAGGAAGGCCAGGTGAACCAGGATGTCGACCTTGTGTTTCTTGAAAATCCCGGCCAACTCGCGGCCCGCCTCGGGCATGGTCAAATCTACCGGGCAGAAGACGGTTTTGGGGCCGGTTGCGCAGGCCGGTTCGCGGACGTCGATCACGCAAACCTTGCGGTAGTCGGGCTGAGCGCGCAAGTATTCGACCAGGCGGCGACCGAGGTACTCGGAGGCCCCGGTGACGGCAACCACGCGCCCGGCCGGCGATGTTCTCTCTTTTGCCATGCAAGATGCTTATGGCATGCGGGTGCCCAAGTCAACCCCGAATAAAGGGGGACGTTGGTACATTAAGAACATTAATACTACTAGTTGCTGAAAATTCGGACCGAATAGGGGGATTGGATGAATTAATGTTCTTAATGTACCAACGTCCCCCTCTACTCTTTCAATTGCCGCGGGCGTGTGCTAGCCTGCGGCGCATGGCGTCGATTCAGGTCTTGTCATCGGAGTTGATCGACCGCATCGCGGCCGGGGAAGTCGTCGAGCGGCCGGCCTCGGTCGTCAAGGAGTTGGTCGAGAACAGCCTCGATGCCGGCGCCGGCCGGGTAACTATCGACGTCGAGGAGGGCGGGCGCTCTTTGATCGAGGTAGCCGACGACGGCCGCGGCATGTCGCGCACGGACCTGGAACTGGCAGTGGCCCGGCATGCCACCTCGAAGATCAAAATCGTCGCGGATCTTGAGCGCATCGCCACCCTGGGTTTCAGGGGCGAGGCGCTGAGCAGCATCGCCGCGGTCAGCCGCCTGCGGATCACTACTCGCCGCAAGGAAGATGCGGCCGGCGTGAGCCTGGCCGTCGAGGGAGGGCGGCGCGTCGAGCTTGCCGAGTTGGGCGCGCCGGTAGGCACGCAGGTGGCCGTCAGCGACCTTTTTTTCAACACCCCGGCGCGCAGGAAATTTCTGCGCGCGTTGTCGACCGAGCTTGGGCACATCCAGGCATGGGTCACGCGCCTGGCGCTGGCGCGCGCCGACGTCCAATTCGTGCTGCAGCACGGCCGGCGCAGGCTTATAGACGCGCCGGCCGCCGCGGATCTCACACAGCGGGCGGCCGCGGTCCTGGGACGAGAGGTCTTCGAACACTTGCACCCGCTGGACTACTCGCAGGATGATCTTACCATTGCGGGCCTTGTCTCCGCGCCCGATCTCTCTCGCGCCAATCCCAAGGGTATTTACTTTTTCATAAACGGACGTTTCGTGCGCGACCGATTGCTGCAGCACGCTCTAATGGCCGGCTACCAGACGGTCTTGCCGCATGGCCGCTTCCCGGTCGCGGTGCTGAAAATCGAGTTGGACCCGACCGCAATCGACGTGAACGTACACCCGCAAAAGACCGAAGTTCGTTTCGGGGATACACGTGTCGTTCATCACGCCGTCAGCGCCGCGGTGGCTTCGGTGATGGCCTGTGCGCCCTGGCTGAAAAACGCCCGCAGCTACATTATCAGAGGATCGGATGGTGCAGACAAAGGCGTGGGTAACCCGCGGGCCGGGCAGGTCCGCGAGGCCTTGTCACGCTACGCGGCGACGGGCCAAACGCACTGGTCGACTACCCGGAAATCTCCGCCTGTGGGGTTGCCTTTCGATCTCACGGCTCCGGCGCAGGAAGTTCCCCTGAGTAGCTATAACCTGGTCGGAACGCTCTGGGATACCTACCTCCTGCTCTCGTCGCCCGCCGGGCTGTTCGCCGTCGATCAACACGCCGCCGCCGAGAGGATTACTTTCGAAAGACTGCGTTTGCAGGCCGACTCAGCGCGGGTGGCTTCCCAGCGTCTGCTGGTGCCGGTGCAGCTCGAGCTGGATGCCGGGGCAGTGGCTCGCAGTCAAGAACAGCGCGGGCGCATCTTGGCGCTTGGGTTCGAGGTTGAAAAGTTCGGGGAAACGACTCTGAACATCACGGCCGTGCCGGCCTTGCTTGCCAGTGCTTCACCGGCGGCATTGCTGGCAGACGTCCTGGACGAGTTGGCAACCAGCGATAGCTCGCTTGCCTGGGAAAGCGCGCGTCTCGAGGTGCTGGGACGCATGGCATGTCACTCGTCGCTGAGGGCGGGACGCTCTGTATCAGAAACCGAGATCAGAGCGCTGCTCGAACAACTCGAGCGTATCGACTTCGCCGGTACCTGCCCGCATGGGCGGCCGGTGATGGCGCGTTTTTCGAAAACCGAGGTCGAGCGTTGGTTCCAAAGGACCTGAGTCGCCTGCCGTCCGTGGTGGTCATCTGCGGGCCGACCGGATCGGGCAAGGGCGAACTGTCCCGCGATCTTGCGGGGCGGCTCGGCGCCGAGATTGTCTCCGCCGACTCGCGCAAAATCTATCGCGGATTCGACATCGGCACCGCCAAACCAACAGCCGAGCAGCGCCGGGCGGTAAGGCATCACCTGATTGATTGCTGCGATCCGGACGAGCACTTCTCGGCCGCGCGCTTCGCGACCATGGCCGCGGCCGTCATCGACGACATCCGGGCCAGGGGCCGCCTGCCCATTGTCTGCGGAGGAACCGGGTTGTACATCAGGGCGCTGCTGCACGGCATTGTTGATACTCCAGTCCGTGACGAGGCCGTTCGCGCCCGGCTGCTCGACAACGAGGCCGAACGCCCGGGATGCCTGCACCGGAGATTGCTGGAAGTCGATCCCCGCTCAGCCGCGCGCATCCCGCCGGCTGACCTGGTGCGCATAGTCAGGGCGCTCGAAGTGTACGAGATCAGCGGGCGACCACTTTCAGCCATCCAGGCTCGTCACGGGTTCGGCTCGACCAGCTACCGAAGCCTGCAGGCGGCGCCGCTGTTCGAGCGCCAGCAGCTGTATGCCCGTATCGAAGAGCGGGTGGAGCGCATGCTGGCCGCCGGTTGGCTCGAAGAAGTGCGAGCGCTGATCGATTTGGGACTTTCGGATTGCCGAACCTTCGAGACCGTGGGCTACCGCGAGCTGCGCGAGCACCTGGTCGGCAGCACCTCCTACGCCGAGACCGTAGAGCGCATCAAGCGCGCGCACCGGCGCTACGCCCGCAGCCAGATGGTCTGGTTCAAGGCGATCAAGGAGATAAACTGGCTTTCGGCCCCGGTAGACGTTGAAGCCTTCGCCCGCGAGGTGAGAGATTTTCTTCGATACTCTATTTGAAGTTCCAGCCCACCCGCAGGAAGAAAGTCTGATAGGTATCGGAGACCTCGTTGGCGCCCACCTTGAGGCCGAAGAACTCCCACATCTCGTAGCCGATGCCGATGTGCAGGTTGTCGAAAAGGTCGGCGTCCAACCCGCCGCGTATGGTGAAGCCCATGCCCGAGTCTTTGACGTCCTCGGAGCCCGACACCAGAAACAGGTATCCGCCGGAGATAAACAGGCGCACGATCGGCTTGTAGAGCATCAGGTAGATGTCGAGCGCCGCGAATGGGTAACTGTATCCGGCGCTGAGCGCGGCCGTGTTGTCGGTTTCGATGGTGTTGACAGTGGATCCGTAGCCGACGCGGACGACGAAGGCCGGGGCCAGCAGGACACTGTTGATGGCCAGGCGGTAGTTCAGAGCGGCCTGCCACTGCATCATGCTCGAATCCCAGTTTTCTCCGCCGCTGAGGTGATACTTGAGCCCCAGGCCCATGTTGAAAAGCCCGGAGAAGCCGATGTCGCGCACCACCGGCATGTCGAGGAACGAACCCATAAAGACGCGGCCATCGATGCGCAGGCCCGGGTAGATGCCCGACTCGTGGCGCGGATTCAGCCCGGCACGGACGTTGCCGCTCATGCCGGCGGCGACCAGGATGTCGGGCACCGAACCGTGCTTGGACTTCCGCTTGTGTAGAGGAGCAGGTTTGCTGACCTCGGCCGTCGTGGTCGCGGCGGTCTCGGTGCCGGTGTCGGTCTCTGTCGCCGAGGCGGTTTCGGTTTTCTTTTCGGTGCGCGCCCAGGGAGGCAGGAAGGCGTCGCTACCCCCGGTCTTTTCTCCCCCGCTGCCGGTAGCCGCGGGCTCCTCGACCGCCGGCGCGGGCGGCGTTTCGGCGGTGGGCGGCGGCTCGGCCGCAACGGCGACGGTGCGGCCGCCGAGTTTCTCGACGATCACTCCGGCCAGCTTGCCTGCCACGGGCGCCGGAAAGACGCCCTTTTTAAGGCGATAGGCTTTCTTGAGCACGCGTTTGCCGCGCCTGTTGAAGACGTTGATCACCAGTATTCTGCTGCGACCCTTTTTGGTGGCCGTGCCGGTGATCACTCCGCCGAGTTTCATTTTCCCGGCCAACCTGCGGATCGACCGGGGCTTGAGAGCGCGTTTTCCACGGATGCGGCTGCGCTTGGCCTTGCGCAGGTATTGCCGGTAGGAGACCAGCTTGACCCCGGTGTCGTCGAGCGCCTTGATCAGAGCCGTGCGCGACTGCTTGGCAAGGCGCTTGGCCCTTCCGCCGAAGCCGGCGACCACGATCGTCTGAGCGTCGACCAGTGAGGGCATCGCGACCAAGATCGCCATAAAGGCCGCGATTCCAATGATGACCGAGAGCCTACTCGAAGGTATTCTGCCGCCGGAAGCGCAGTTCATTTTTTCCTCCGTGTCTACGTGTTGACTAGGACATTATCATCAAGGTATTGGCGGCCTGTCAAGGAAAGGAGTCTTTTGTGATCGCAACCTGTAGACTTGCGATCACGGTTGCCAAGCCGGCCTCTCTCGTCTATTCTTCGGCCACTACGGGAGGACGACGAATGAGCGCTGCCGGTGACAAGAAAACTTTCTCGCGTGTCGCTATCATTGGAACCGGCGCCGTGGGTTGTTCGGTTGCCTGTCTGGTGAAGGGCCGGGGACTGGCGGAGGAGGTCGTGGGTGTAGACAATCTGGCTGCACACCTGGAAATGGCACGACGTCTCGGATTCATCGACCGGGCGACGGACGACCCCGTGCGCGGAACAATGGGCGCCCAGGCGGTTGTCCTGGCCGTGCCGTTGCACCAGGTATTCATTGTTGCCGAGAAGATAGGACCCCATCTTCGTCCGGACGCCGCCTGGACGTGCACCGCCGGCACGACCGTGCGGGTGCGCAAGCAGATAGCCTCGGCAGTCACACAGGGCGGGCTGTTCGTGCCCTCGTTTCCTCTGGTCTACACGCGCGGCACGGGACCGGCCGCCTCTTCTCCCGAGTTGCTGGCCGGCGGCCCGTGCCTGGTGGCCGAAAGCGACGACTACCAAGAGGGCGCCCTGGAGCGGGTATTGCGCTTCTGGCGCGATCTCGGTATCGAGGCCGAAGCGCTGGATGCAGAACGCTTCGAGTGGACATCGGCGGCCGTACATTACTGGCCGCAGCTTCTGGTCGCCATAATCAGAAAAATGGCTTCCGAAAGTTCCTGGCAACTGGGAGGTGCCGCATTGGGCTGCTTGCTCGATTCGATCGAGGTCGCCGCCGAAATGGACAAGTCATTTCAGTTACATGCCCGCAGGCTGGGCGGATTGCTGTCGCAGTTGAGCGGGGAGTGCGATCGGCTCGGAAAGGATTTTGGCTTCGATCGGGCGAATATGCCGATCAAAGGGCGTGACGACAATGGCTCGTGAGAGGCCGGTGGTGGCCATCGACGGACCTGTCGGTTCCGGCAAGACGACTGTTGCCAGACTCGTGGCCCACAGGCTCGGCTACATTCTCGCAGACACCGGGGCTATCTATCGCTGCCTGGCGCTGGCCGCGCGCACCGGCGGAGTCGACTGGCAAGACGGTCCCGGCCTGGCCTCGCTGGCCGCCTCGATATCGATAAAATTCAAGGATGGCGAAGATGGGCAACGCGTGTTCCTGGAAGGCTCCGAGGTGACCGAAGAGATACGCGAGCCACGGATTTCTGCGGGCGCTTCAAGAGTGTCGGCGCATCCCGAAGTGCGTGCGGCCCTGCTTGGGATCCAGCGCAAACTGGGACAGAATGGCGGCGTGGTCATGGAAGGTCGCGACATCGGGACGGTTGTCTTTCCCGACGCCGAGATCAAGGCCTTTGTTTCGGGCTCTCCGGAGATCAGGGCCCGGCGCCGTTTCGATGAACTGGTTGCCAGGGGCGTGCAGGTGGACTTCGACGAGACACTGCGTGAGGTCATTGAGCGAGACAGGCGTGACGAGAAAAGGGCGGTGGCTCCCTTGAAGCCTGCCGCGGATGCGGAGATGATAGACAGCGGGCCATTTACGGCCGACCAGGTGGCCGATCATGTCGTGGCCCGCGTGGAGAAATATTTACGAGAAGTGGGAAATTGACGGCTGGGATCATCAAGGCCGAGCAGGCAGGTTTCTGCTACGGGGTGCGGCGGGCCATGCGCCTGGCGCTCGATCTGGTAGAGAGCGGCGCCGGACCGATCTACAGCCTGGGGCCTTTGATGCACAGTCCCCAGGAGGTGGCGCGCCTGGCCAAGATGGGAGTCGTGCCCCGTGAGACGGTGGAGCAGTGTCGCGGCGGTTTGACCCTCGTCAGGACGCACGGTATTTCGAAGCAGGAGTACCGGCGCGCAGACGGACTGGGCGTCGAACTGGTGGACGCGGTTTGTCCCCGCGTCAAGGTACCGCGCAGGTTGATAGAGTCATTCGGCCAAGCCGGCAGAACGGTTTTTTTACTCGGGGACGGAGGGCACCCCGAAGTGCGGGCTCTCGAGAGCTTTGCCGAAGGCCCGGTGTTCGTGTTCGGAAGCGAAGAAGATATTCCCGCCCTGAGTCCCGATACCCCGATCGGCCTGGTTGCCCAGACGACGCAATCGACAGACGTCTTCGAGAACGTGGCGCGGGAATGCCGCTGCCGCTATAGCGACCTGGAGGTAAACTGCACGATCTGCGACGACGCCGGCCGCAGGCAGGCCGAAGGCAGACAAATGGCGTCGGCAGTTGACGTGATGCTGGTGATCGGGGGACATAACAGTGCGAATACACGTCGCTTAGCCGAGATTTGCGGCTCGATCCAGATAAGGACCCATCATGTTGAATCCGCCGGCGAACTTGCGGGCATCAGCTTTGAGAATGCAGACAAGATTGGCATCGTCTCCGGCGCGTCCACTCCCGACTGGCTCATAGAGCAGGTCGAGAAATGGCTACGCATACACCTTGCCAAAAGTAATTGAAAAATCGTTGACAACCAAAAACATAGTTTGTATGGTGGCTGCGCTTTTCTGGTTGGAGAGCAGATGGGGGTTGTGATTAACTGGTTACAGAAGGAGTTAAGGTAAACAGTATGGAGAATGGAAAAGACGAGCAGGTCATGACTGGTGACAATAGTGGAAATGCCGGCGAGGAGAGCTTCGCCGACCTGTACGAGGCAAGCCTCAAGGATCGCGAACTGAAGGAAGGCGAGATCGTCAAAGGCGAAGTTATCCAAGTGCTTCCGGACCATGTTGTCGTGGACATCGGCTACAAGTCGGAAGGTGCCATAGCGATCGACGAGTTCGGCAGGGGTGAAGACGGCAAGCCGGCAATCAAGGTGGGCGACAAGGTCGACGTGTTGCTGGAGAGTTGTGAGGACGAGGAAGGGATGATAGTCCTCTCGAAGGAAAAGGCCGATAAGCTTAAGGTCTGGGATGAGATCTCCGCCGCCTGCGAGAAGAACGAACTTGTCGAGGGTACCATCGTGGCACGGGTCAAGGGCGGTCTCAGCGTCGATATCGGTGTGAAGGCTTTTCTTCCCGGTAGCCAGGTTGATTTGCGCCCGGTTCGCAATCTGGATCGGCTGATCGGCCAGAAGCTTGAGTTCAAGATCATCAAGTTCAACAAGCGGCGGGGCAATATCGTTCTCAGTCGCCGGGTGCTTCTGGAAAAAGAGCGCGAGGCGCTGAAGACGGAAACACTCAGAAAGCTCAAACCGGGTGCGGTATTGCCCGGCATCGTCAAGAACATCACCGAGTACGGTGCCTTTGTCGACCTGGGCGGCATCGACGGCTTGCTGCATATCACCGACATGTCCTGGGGACGGGTCAACCATCCCAGCGAATTGTTCTCGGTGGGCGACGAGATCAACGTGATGGTTCTCAAGTTCGACCCCGAATCCGAGAGGGTCTCGCTGGGGCTCAAGCAGATCAACGAAGATCCCTGGACGCATGCCGACGAAAAATACGTTGTCGACAACAAGGTCAGCGGCAAGGTGGTTTCTTTAACGGATTACGGCGCCTTCGTTGAACTGGAAGAGGGCATCGAGGGCTTGATCCACATCTCCGAGATGTCATGGACCAGGCGCGTAAAGCATCCCTCGAAGATAGTGGCCGTGGGGGACGAGGTGGAGGCCCTCGTGCTCGACATCGATTCGTCCAACAAGCGCATCTCGTTGGGCATGAAGCAGGTCGAGCCGAACCCATGGACGATGATCGAAGAAAAATACCCGGTGGGCTCGGTAATCCAGGGAAGAATCCGCAACATCACCGATTTCGGCGTTTTCATCGGCATCGAGGAAGGCATCGACGGGTTGGTGCATATCTCGGACATCTCCTGGACACAGCGCATCAAGCATCCCAGCCAACTCTTCAAGAAGGGTGACGAGGTCGAGGCTGTCGTGCTGCACATCGATCCCGAGAACGAACGGTTTTCACTCGGCATTAAGCAGTTGAGCGAGGATCCCTGGAACAGAATCCCGGACAAGTATCCCCCGGGAACCAAGGTCAAGGGCAAGGTGATCAAGGTCACCGAGTTCGGCGCCTTTGTCGAGATCGAGAAGGGTATCGAGGGTCTGATTCACATCTCCGAGTTGAGCCAGGAAAGAGTTGATGATCCCCGCCAGGTAGTAAAGGAAGACGACGAAATCGACGTCATGGTGCTGGACGTCGACCCCGAAGAAAGAAGAATTGCTCTCAGCGTCAAGAGCTTGCAGTTGGCCAAGGACGACGATTACCAGCAGTACCTCGAGCGCCAGGGCGACGGACGGGTGTCGCTGGGCGAGGCGCTTGCCTCCAAGGGCATCGATGTGCCCGGCTTGTCCGAGCCCGAAAAAGCTGCGGCCCGGGCCGCCGAGATAGAAGCCGCCGCGGCCGATACGCAGGCAGATGGTTCTGAAGAGAAACAAGCCGAAGACCGGCAATCTTCTCCCGTAGACGAGGAAAACGAATAGACTACCGAGAATCTTGTGCGAAAGGAGCTCCCGCCGTGACAAAGAGCCAGCTGATCGAGACGGTAGCAACGAGGCTGCAGAGTGTGTCCAAGAAGGACATCGAAGTCATCGTGGACACCATCTTCAGCTGCATGACCGACTCCCTGACACGGGACGAGCGAATCGAGATTCGCGGCTTTGGGAGTTTTGTTTCCAAGGGGAGAGAGGCCCGCGAAGGGCGCAATCCCAAGACGGGCGAGAAGGTGCAGGTGCCCAGGAAGAGAACCCCGTTCTTCACCGTCGGCAAGGAGCTCAAAGAGCGAGTCAACAGCAAGAAGGATCACCACGCCGTTTCCTGACCGCCCCACCGGCCTGCCCGGGACAATGGTATGAAACAGATTTGGGCACCGTGGCGCATGCAGTACATCCTGGGGCCGCGTGAAGACGGCTGCGTCTTTTGCTTCGATCGCGCCGCCGACCGCAGCCACCACGTTCTCAAGCGTACGAAGTGGGCCTTCGTGCTGCTGAACAAGTTTCCATACACCAACGGTCACTTGTTGGTGGTCCCGGCGCGCCACGTTGCACGGCCGTGGGATCTTAGTGCAGAAGAGTACCACGCGCTTTCAGACCTGTTGCTCGAGAGCATCGCGGCCGTAGAAAAGATCCTCGCTCCTCACGGCTTGAACGTGGGCATGAACATGGGAGAGGTCGCGGGCGCCGGTGTCGACGAGCACATGCACTACCATATCGTTCCGCGCTGGTCCGGGGATCATAACTACATGGCGGTGCTGGGCGAAGTGCGCATGATCAACGAGCATCTGGAGGAGACCTACCTCAAGCTGAAGCCGGCCTTCGGGGAGTAGTTGCGTTGGGTTTTTCATGCGGCATCATCGGACTTCCCAACGTGGGTAAAACGACACTCTTCAATGCCTTGAGCGCCTCGCGGGCGCCTGCCGAAAACTATCCGTTCTGCACTGTCGATCCCAATCACGGGGTTGTGCCGGTTGACGACCAGCGGCTCGACCGGGTGGCCGAAATCTTCAAGCCCGAGAAGGTTACAAAGACGACGCTCGAATTCGTGGATATTGCCGGTCTGGTCGCGGGTGCCTCACACGGCGAAGGCCTGGGCAGCCGGTTTTTGGCCCAGATCCAGCAGGTGGATGCCATGGCCCACGTGGTGCGCTGCTTCGAAGACGACAACGTGGCCCATCAGTACGACAGTGTCGATCCTGTTCGCGATGTAGAGGTAGTGCAGACCGAGCTGATCATCCGCGATTTGGAAACGGCCCAGCGCAGGCTGGAGAGGCAGCGCAAGGTGGCCCAGGCGGGAGACAAGGCGGCCCGCGGAGAGGTAGAGCTTCTAAAACGGGTTGAAAAGGCGCTTTCCGCCGGAGATTCAGTAAGCGCTCTCGATCTGGATGCAGGGCAACTCGACAAAATTTCCGCAACGCCTTTCTTGACCGCCAAGCCCGTCTTCTATGTAGCCAACATCTCGGACGACCAGATAGGAGCCGAAGACGACGCGGCGCTCAACAAGTTGAGGGAGTTCTGCTCGCGGCAAGATGCGCCGCTGGTGGAGATAAGCGCCGTGACCGAGGCCGAGTTGCACGAGTTGGCCCCCGAAGAGCAGCAGGCCTACCTGGCCGAGATCGGTCTTTCCGAACGGGGTCTGGACAGGGTAATCGCGGCCGGCTACCGCCTGCTGAACCTGATCACTTTCTTCACCACGGTGGGGACGGAGGTCAGGTCCTGGACCATTCCGGCCGGCACCAGCGCCCTTCATGCCGCCGGCAAGATCCACACGGACATGCAACGCGGCTTCATCCGCGCCGAAGTGGTCGAATCGCGGATCTTGATACAATCAGGCTCCGAGCAAGCCGTCCGCGAGAAGGGGCTTGTTCGCCTGGAAGGCAAGGACTACAAGGTCATGGACGGCGACGTGATCCGCTTTCGTTTCAACGTCTGAACCCGCCAGGGAAATGTTATCCCCCTTAGTTGATGGCCTCGTAAAAAGTCCATTCAACAGCCTGCAATTGTCATTCCCGCGCAGGCGGGAATCCATAATGGTTTGTAATTGCAGATCTTCTGGATCCCCGCTTTCGCGGGGATGACAATGTACGTTTTGTTTTTCCGACTTTTTACGAGACCATCTTAGTTGGCATGATAATTGAAATATGTTCTTTGTATAATCATGTATAATAGAAAACTTAGTCTTATATTATCCTCATCGGCGGGAGTTTCTCGATCGGCTGTGGCGAGACAAAATAGTTACCATGTAGACGCCGGGACAGCGGCTTGACTTGAGATCCGAGTAGGTGTTTAGATCCTGCCCGTAATTCAAGTCAATGGGAACATTCACGGAGGTTCTTGTACGATGGGGAAACGATTTGTGGTGATGGCGGTTTTTCTTATCGCGCCCGCCTTGTCGCTCGGCGGCGGTAACAAGCCCATTGTGGCGGTGTTCGAGATACAACCGAAGGGTGTCAAGCTCGAGACCGATCTTATCGGTAACCTTACCGAGTACCTCGGGACGTCGCTCTCCGAATGCGCCGTATACCGCGTGATGCCTCCGGGCGACATCCGTAGTGCCCTGATGCAAAAGACGAAGGAATCATACAAGAAATGCTTCGACCAGAAGTGCCAGATAGAACTGGGTCGCGAGCTTGCCGCGAACAAGATGATTTCCAGCAGTATCCTGAAGATCGGCGATTCTTGCGTGGTCACCAGCCGGGTATACGACTTGAAGACCAAGACGGCGGAGTTGTCCGCCAAGGTCGAGGGAAAGTGCGGGGTGAATGAATTGCTGGCTTCCCTGAAAGAGGTGGCTCGGAAAATTTGCGCAAAGGCGTCCGGCGGCGGTACGTCGGGAAAGCTGGACGAGATACTTCAAAAGTCGAAGAAGATGATGAAGAAGAGCGAGCGCGCGAAAAATGCCTGGGCGTTGATAAGGCAGGTGGCAACCGACGAGAGCGTGTCCGTCGGTGAAAGAGCCGAGGCCGTGCGTGCATACCTGGATGAATTCGGCAAGAAAAATCCAAAATACCGGGAGGCCGAAAAGCTGCTTGCCGGAATTCCGGCATCGGTCAGGATAACGAGCGATCCTCCGGGCGCGGTCGTCATGCTCGATGGAAGCAGCAAGGGAACTGCCCCGGTTCTCTTGGCCATGAGCGCCGGCGGGCATGCCATTAAGGCGTCCGGGGATGGTTGTTTCGGCTCGGAGAAACGGCTGAAGGTCGAGCCCGGGCAGGAAAAATCGGTAGTGATCGTTCTCGAGCGGGCGGCCCTGATAAAGGTTTCAAGCGATCCTACTGGCGCGAGGCTTTGGGTCGATGAAGAAAAGAGCGGGAACTTGCCCGTTCGTTTGAAGCTTCATGCGGGTGAGCACCGCCTGAAAGCGTCTCTTATGGGCTACAAGGATGGCGAGCGGGTCGTGAATGCGAAACCTGGTGAAAAAACGGAACTGAACATCGAGCTTGCCGCGGCCGAGCCCGGAAAGCTGTCGATACGCACAGAACCCGCCGGGGCCCGGGTGCTGGTAGACGGCAAGGAGGTGGGCGAGGCACCCCTGGAGCGAGAACTTGCGCCGGGCAGTCACGATCTGGCGGTGGCTTACAAAGACCGCATACCCAGGCGACAGAGGATCGAGTTGATATCGGGCAAGCTGACCGATATCGATCTAATACTCGAGAAGATTCCGCCTTATGCCTTTTGGGGGCATGTGACATTCTGGTCGGGCCTGGGCCTTGCGGCATTCGGCTCTCTCTCGGCCTACATGGCCTCGAGCCTGGGAGATGAAGCCAACAACGAGGTCAGCAACTCGCTGCGGGACAAGAGCATCGCCTGGGAGGGCTCCATGTTTGCCTGCTTTACAATCGGTGGAGCGGCGATGATAACCGGCATCGTGCTGTGGGCGATATCTCCCGATGAAGATCTCGCCGGCGATCTTACCGGCGTGTCGATCGTGCCGGGGCCGGACGGGGGCTTTTCTATGGCCCTGGGCGGGAGGTTTTGAGATGGGACGGCTGTGGATTGTGATGGCGATTGTTTCGATTACTGTGTCGGGTTGCGGCGTGTTCGTCGAAGGCCCCTGGGGTGAGTGGACCGATACGGTCACGGGTTATACCTGGCAGGACACGCCGGCCGGCGACACGATGACATGGCAAGGTGCCATCGATTACTGCAATAACCTGAGATTTGATGGCCACAGCGATTGGCGCTTGCCGACGATAAGCGAGTTGCGATCGTTGATCCGCGGGTGTCCGGCTACGGAGGCAGGTGGTTCCTGCGGCGTTACTGACAGTTGCCTGTCCTACTCGTCATGCTGGAATGACCCTTGTAGTGGTTGTTCCGGTGGCGGTCCTGCCGGAGGCTGCTATTGGCCGGATGGTATGAAAGGCCCGTGCTCCTATTACTGGTCTTCGTCGGAGCGCGAGGACCTCAGTTACAACGCATGGTTCGTGGGCTTCAACGCCGGCTCCGTGGACAGCTACGGCAAGGTCAACCGCAACGATGTGCGTTGTGTGAGGTGAGGCGCGCCGGGACCGTTTGGTGATTTGGTGATTTGATTATTTCCCTCGCGAAGCGAGGGCCGCGATTTTTTGGTGTTGATATGGCCAAGTACGGACATTTGCCTATTTACAAGAAGGCGCTCGAACTGGTGGTTTTTCTGGAAAACTCGGTCAGGGGGTTTTCTCGCTATCACAAGTACTCTATCGGCGAACGCCTGCGGGGGATCTCCTGGGATTTAGTCACGCAAATCGTCCGGGCCAACAATACCCCGGTCAAGATCAGGAGGGACATGCTGGTGAAAGTTCGCGACAAGGCCGAGGAGATAAACATCGCCATGGCCGTAGCCAGGGAGTTGCAGGCTTTTTCTAATCACAACTCCTACAGGCAGGCGGCCAGGCTGTCCGTCGATATTGCCAGACAGAGCGAGGGGTGGCTTTCGAAAACGCACAAGTCTTCCTCGCCTGAATCATAGCCGCTCTTGGAAAGAGAGGTCGTGAGCGTGCGTATTTCTCCACGGTTCTACCCGGAAAGCCCATGCGGCATGATACGAAACCCGCCGTACCCGAATCGGGATCGGCGGGGGATTTCAATTTCCGGGGCTCGCACTGGTCTTCGTCGGAGCGCGAGGACAACAATAACAACGCATGGAACGTGAACTTCAACAACGGCAACGTGAACAACAACAACAAGGACAACAACAACAATGTGCGTTGTGTGAGGTGAGGCGCGCCGGGACGTGAAGGAGGAGACGCAAGAACCGGGGTTCGGCCAGGCCGAGATTTTCAAGGCCTATCTCGATTGCCGCCGCCGCAAGCGCGGCACGATAAGTGCGTTGCGCTTCGAGATGAACCTGGCCGAAAATCTCCTCGGACTTGAGGAGGAACTCAACTCCGGCGGCTATCGACCCGCTCGCTCTGTCTGCTTTGTCAACTTCAAACCGAAGCCCAGGGAAATCTTCGCCGCCGAGTTCCGCGATCGCGTGGTCCATCATCTTTTCGTCCGGGACATCGAAAAATACTGGGAGAGAGTCTTCATCAACGATTCTTACGCCTGCCGGCCGGGGAAGGGCACGCACGCCGCCGTGGACAGGCTCGACAGGTTCGTAAAGAGACTGACTCGCGGAGGCAGGCGGCGCGCGTGGTTTTTACAGATCGACATACATAACTTCTTCATGAGCATCGACCGCCGCATTCTTTTCAGGATGATAAATCGAGGCCTTCGCCGGCAATACGGAGTGCCCGACTGGAAGCTGCCGTTGTTCTGCGCGGGATACGAAAGATACAGGGCCATGCGGGAATTGGCCGCGGTGCTCATATTCCACGAGCCGACGAGAAACTACACCCGGAAATCACCTGCCTGCGCCTGGAACAATATCCGGGATCACAAGACGCTGTTCAACTGCCCGGCGCACAAGGGGCTGCCCATCGGCAACCTGACCAGCCAGTTCTTCGGGAATGTATATCTCAACATTCTTGATCAGTTCGTCAAGCACGAGTTGAAAGCAAGGCGCTATATCCGCTATGTCGACGATGCCGTATTGCTCCATGCGGATAAGGGCGTTCTTGCCGGGCGAGCCTTGCTTATCGAAAAATTTGTCGGGGAAAAACTGCTTCTTCGTCTCAACGACAAGGTCACCAGGATCAAGCCGGTCTCATGCGGAATAAATTTCCTGGGCTACATTGTGCATCCGGACCATAGGCTTACCCGGCGCCGCGTGGCGGGTAATTTCGAGGCTCGTTTGGAATCCTTCAGGGAAAAACTGGTGCGTCGCGACCCGGAGTACGAAAAGTCCGTCTACCGCTTCAATCGCGACGATCTCGAAAAATTGCTCTGCACGCTCAATTCATATCTGGCCCATCTCGCCAGGGCGTCGAGCTTTTCACTTTTGTCCGCGATACTCGAAAAGCACACTTGGCTGAGACAGTACTTCAAGGTAACCGCCCTCAAGGCCGAGCGAACGTGGAGCCCTCCGAAGGATTTCCCGGGAATCGCGGATCAGTATGGCTGGTTTCGAAGCAGATGGCCCGAGGAGATCATATTTTTCCAGGTGGGAAAATATTTCGAGCTGTATGGAAGAGATTCCGTTTGGGCGAATCTTGTTTTCGGCCTGAGACAAATCAAACCACGATTTTACAACATGAGCAGGGTGGGCGTACCGAAGCGGATGATCGCTGGGAGAATTAAAGAGGCGCGTAATCTCGGGCTTGGCGTGCTTACCGTGACCGAATCAGGCTATCCCTTGTACAGGCTGAAAGAACGTCTGCCGGATGTCCTGAGAGTAGCTTGATGCTGGGCCATGGCGGGGGCGCATACCTGGATGAATTCGGCAAGATAAATCCCTGCCAGGGTGCCATCCGCCAAAACCGGCAAGCACAAAGTAGCCCTTGACCTCTGGCAACTTCTGTGTATACATTACTGTATATGTCAAAGTTGATCCGGAAACAAGTTTATATCGAGCCTTCCCAGGACAGGCGTATCAAGAGAAAGGCCCGGGAAGAAGGCATTCCCGAGGCGGAGATAGTTCGCCGGGCGCTCGATCTCGGCCTGGTCAGGCTCCCGGTTGCGCCGAGGGTGGTGCGGCTTGACGAGGAGGCGTCTTTCTTCGATTTGATAGATCGTCTCATCGAGCAGGGTCCCGTACCGGGCGGGCGCCGGTGGTCACGGGATGAACTGTACGACAGGGGAGGGTCCGATTGACCTCCTTTCTGATCGACACCAACATCCTCGTCTACGCTCACGACAGAAGCGAGCCTGAGAAACAGATGCGGGCCGGAAAGATACTCGGGCTTCTTGCGGATCGACCCGGCGTTTTTCTGAGCACCCAGGTGCTTGGCGAGTTCTTCCGCGTCTCGACACGCAAGATCCCGCACCCCTTGACAGTCGCGCAGGCCGGGCGGCAGATCGACCTCGCGCGCAGGCTCTGGCCGGTGTTGCCGGTGACCGAGGCGATCGTCGTCGAGGCCGCCAGAGCCGTGATGGAGCACCGTCTCAGCTTCTGGGATGCGCAGTTGTGGGCCAGCGCCAAGTTGAACCAGGTTGCCTTGATCCTGAGCGAAGATTTCTCAAGTGGCCAGAGCGTGGAAACCGTGTCATTCCTCGATCCGCTCCCGGCGTCGTTCTCGGTAGACTGTCTAGGTTAGGCAAACAGGAAAAGCCCCCGGCTGCCGTCTTACCTGATTTTCTTTCTAGTGAACGAGTTCACACACCCGAACAGTGAGTTTTATACGCTTGGTTCCGCGGGTGAGTTCCAGGAGCAGCTTGTCGCTGGTGTGCAGCAGATCCTGAAGCGCGTTGTAACCGAGAGAGGAAACCGGGCGGTCGTTTATCGACACTAGGGCATCGCTCGTCAGGACGCCTGAAACCTCGGCCGGACTGCCGGGAATGACATCCAGCACCGGCCAGGCTTCTTTGCGGATGCGGAAGGAGGCGCCGATACCGCGCAGGGGGTCGATCACGACGTGAGCCGGCTTTTGACTGACGAAACGCACAGTGCGCGCATGCTGGTCGAAGGTGATCGTGAAGTGTTTGAGAATTCCGGCGCCGATATTGGCATCCGCGTGTTTTCCAAGGCTGACGATGGGCTTTTCTATGACATACCGGCCGATTCGCGCATCGAGCGCCAGGCGGGCGATCTTTTCGCGGCACAGGCCCGATATAACAAAATGGGCCGGACCAGGGACGGGTTTGCTTGCGAACGCTATTCCCGCGGTTTTCTCCGACAGGCTCATATATTCAACGCTGCCCGAGTCCACAGTGGCCGGCACGGTTTTGCCGCCCACTTCGAGCGGAATATTGGCAACCCCGCCGGAGAAATCGAAGCGAATGATCTGTTCCCCGTCCGCCGTCGGCAAGCGTCCCTGCTGGATATGTATTTGCCTGTTTGCGTAGTCCAAGGTCAGCAGGCAGTCATAAAAGACCTGCAGGCCGATGATGCCGTCGATGTGCACACCGGCCCGATCGGAGATATTGTCGAAAAGGTCTTTCACTTCCACCGCATCCAACTCGTAAAAGATTGCCTCGCCGAGTTCTAGGCTGTGAATACGGCGAAGATGGTGGTGTTGTGTTTGTTCCCCCGCCGCGTCGTTTACATAGGCGGTGAACTTGACCGCAGGCTGCCCCAGCCCTTGCGCCAACTCCGGCGAGAGAACCATCGTAGCCGCGCCGGTATCAAGCACGAAAGTAAACGGCCCCCGGCTGTTCATTTTCGCCTGGACGAGTGGAATGCCGCCTATCAGTCGAGCGGGGATTGTCACCCCCCGAGTCGGAAGCTTTATCTCCATCGGTGCGATGTGCAGAATGAGCCCGCTTGTACACCCCGCAGGCCCCAGGGCGGCGGCCATGACACCAGCGACCAGCAAGACCACGATTGACTTACGCATTACAAATCCCTCAACACGAATATATACTCCCGCGATACAACACGCAACACGCCGATCCCTTTTCCTGTTTCGATTGCTTGGCGCCGCTTGAACTTTACTGCCCGGCCCGGCTCTGGTAACCTGCCTGCGTATGAGCGGGCAGGGGCAGAGGGGGACGTTGGTACATTAAGAACATTAAATCATCTAATCCCGGGGGGAAAAGAAGGGGTCATGACCTGAACCCTTTCCTTTTTGATTTTAATGTTCTTAATGTACCAACGTCCCCCTCTATTCCTCCCTCACTGAAAACCCCTACAGCGCGGATTGCTCAGCGAGTGACTGAAGAGGGTCAAGTGCCGGTGACCCCTTTTCACTGTTCTAATGGATTGACAACTTCCACGCCCTCTATTTTCTGACCGGAATTCAAATCTTCGGTCAAAAGAAAGCCGGCGTGTGCTTGTCTGGCGGCTTGTACTATCAGGCCATCCCAGTAGGAAATGCCGTGCTTGTGTGCAATCCGAATCGCTTCCAGCGGATCTTGCGGATCAATCGCTACTACCTGCCAAGTCAGGTATGGCTGGACGATGCTTTTGACTCGGCGCCATTCCAAATCGAGCTTCTTGCGCAGGTTGACGATCCACTCCGACAGAACCTGGGTACTCAGGCAGCCGGTCCGGGCCAGCCAGATCCTCTCGATCACCTCCTTGGCCCTGTCGTGCTTTCCGCCGGCGTCCGCGTCGATTGCGTAGAACAGGATGTTCGTGTCTACGAAGACCCGTGCCTCATCCCAGGCGGTCATTGTAGACTTGCTCGCGCGATAGGGGGGTGCCTCCCAGATGCACGCCCCGCTTCATGGCAATAAGCGCCCGCTTGCGGGCCCGTTCGTAGTTTTCATCCCTTGTTACCAGATCGCCAAGATAGTCACGAAGCAGCGCAGACAGGGATGTCCCCCGCTTGGCCGCCACCACCTTGGCTCGCCGGATGAACTCTTCGTCATCTATCTTGATAGTCAAGTTGGGCATGGCTGACTCCCTTCCCTGGTCGTCTTGCACAGTAGCACAGAATACGTGCTGCACATTTGTATTCTATTCGATCGGCCGGGTTCATTTCAAGGTTAAAGCTGACCTTTCGCTACCACACAAAACTCCGCTCGAACTTTACTGCTCGACCCGGCTCTGGTAACCTGCCTGCAATATGCGCGGGCAGAAGGCACATGTTGACGATTCCGGCAAGGGCGCTGCGGTTGTTTCCAAGCAGACGCCGATGATGCGCCAGTACACGCAGACCAAGGCCGACTACCCCGACTGCATCATCTTCTTTCGCCTGGGCGACTTCTACGAGATGTTCTTCGATGACGCAGAGACGGCCTCCGGGATTCTCGATATCGCGCTCACCTCGCGGGCCAAGGGCAAGGGCGCCTACCCGATGTGCGGCGTGCCGCACTTCTCGGCCAACGGTTACATTAAAAAGCTCGTCGAGGCGGGCCACAAGGTGGCCGTCTGCGACCAGGTCGAGGACGCCCGGCAGGCCAAGGGCATCGTCAAGCGCGCCGTCACCCGGGTTGTCTCGCCGGGCATGATCACCGACCTCGAGGATCTCGATGCCGGGAGCGCTAACTTCCTGGGCGCGCTGCATGTCTCACAGGACGGGAGCGGGCCTTTCGGGTTCGCCTTCCTGGACGTCTCGACCGCCGAGTTCAAGGTTACCCAGCTTGCGGACGAGGAAAGCCTGCTTGCCGAGTTGGCCAGGGTCATGCCCCGCGAGCTGCTGCTGCCTGCGGATACGGGCGCAGACAATCTGCGAGAAATTATTACCAGGAGGCTTGCGGGTATTTTTGTAAGAAGCACCGCTAACGACGCTGAGATTCCCGCCGAGATCGAAGACGAGTTGTTTACACCCATCGCCGCGGATTCCGCCGTCGGCCTGGAAGCGGCCCGCAGCCTGTTCGCCTATGCCTCGGGCTCGCTGCCCGGTTCGCTGAATCACGTACGCAGGCTGATCCCGTACAGGGTCGCAGACTACATGGTGATCGACGAGCACACCCGTGTAAACCTGGAGCTTCTTTCAACACAGATGGAAGGCCGCCGCCGGGGCTCGTTGCTGGCTCTTTTGGATCGCACGCGTACTCCCATGGGCGCGCGGCTGTTGGCTGCCTGGCTGCTGTATCCCTTGCTTTCGCCTGAGCGGATAGACGAACGCCTGGACGGCGTGGAACAACTTCTTGCGGATGCCGTGCGGCGGGTCGATATTCTCGCGCGGCTCAAGGACATACGCGACCTCGAGCGCCTGCTTGGAAAGGTGGCCGTGGGCAGGGCGACGCCGCGCGATCTCGGCCTGCTGCGCGACTCAACCGAATCCCTGCCCGGCTGGGCCGAACTCGTGCAGGGCGGTCAGGGTGCCCTCGGCAGCCTGATTGGCGAGGTGGACGTCCTGGAAGATCTATTCCAGGCGCTTTCTGCGGCGCTTACCGAAGACCCACCGGCGGATGTCGGCGAGGGCGGAGCAATCAGGCCGGGGTACGATACGCACCTGGACGAACTGCGTGAGATGGCCAGCTCGGGCCGCTCGTACATCGCAGGGCTTGAGCAGCAAGAGCGTGCAGCCACAGGAATTTCCTCTTTAAAAATACGCTACAACCGGGTCTTCGGCTACTTCATCGAGGTCACCAAGCCCAACCTGCACCTGGTGCCTGAGCACTACCGGCGCAAGCAAACCACGGCCAACGCCGAGAGGTTCGAGACTCCCGAACTGAAACAGAAAGAAGAACAGATCATGGGAGCCCAGGACGAGAGCCTGGCGATCGAGAAGGAGATGATCGCCTCACTTGCCGGGCGTGTCTCTCGAGAGTCTCAGCGCATACTGGCCGTGGCCCGCCAGGTGGCGACCAGTGACGTCGTAGCCGGACTTTCCGAGCTGGCGGCCGAGTGTGGCTACTGCCGCCCGCAGGTGGACGAGTCGGAGGCCATTGAGATTCACCGGGGGCGCCACCCCGTGGTCGAGAAATACCTCTCAGGCGAGCGCTTCGTGCCGAACGACACCAGCGTGTCCTGCGCCGACGAGCAGATCCTGGTCATCACCGGCCCCAACATGGCGGGCAAGTCAACGGTCATTCGCCAGGTGGGGCTGATCTGCATCATGGCCCAGATGGGCTCGTTTGTGCCGGCGGCCGCGGCCCGCATCGGCGTGGTCGATCGCGTCTTCACGCGCATAGGCGCGGCCGACAGCCTGGCCCGCGGCCTGTCCACCTTCATGGTCGAGATGACCGAAACGGCTCATATCCTGAGACATGCCACCAGGAGCAGCCTGCTGGTGCTGGACGAGATCGGTCGCGGCACGAGCACCTTCGATGGGCTGAGTATCGCCTGGGCCGTGGCCGAGTACATCCACGACCGCATCGGCGCGCGCACACTATTCGCCACCCACTACCACCAGCTGACCGAACTGGCCCTGACCAAGCCACGCGTGGCCAATTACACCATCAGCGTCAAGGAGTGGAAAGAGCGGATCATTTTCCTGAGAACGCTGGTCAAGGGTATCTGCAGCCGTTCCTACGGCATCCAGGTCGGCAAGCTGGCGGGCCTGCCCGCGGAAGTCGTCAGCAGATCTTTGCAGGTTCTCGCCAACCTGGAAGGGGGCGAGTACGACGAGATCGGCACACCCAATCTGTCAAAGGCCGTGCGCGACGGATCCAGACGCTCAGGCCAGCTGCGCCTTTTCTCTCAAGCCGGGCCGGCGCCTCGTTCTCCGCTGGAAGACGAGCTGGACAAACTCGATCTCGACTCGTTGGCACCGCGCGAGGCCCTCGATATCCTCTATGGAATGAAAAAGGACTTGCGGGGCAAGAAATGAGATCCAGACTTTTTACAGGTACATGTGCAATCCTGTTGGCCGTGGGACTGCTTTCGGGCTCCCGCGCCCTGGCCGGGCCACCGCCGGCCGAGGCCGCCTACCAAAAGGCCCGCAGGGCCTACTACAGTTTTCGCAACGACAAAGAGCGCCGTAAGTTCAGACACAACTGGAAGAACGTAGCCGCGAAGTTCGAGCAGCTGGTGGACGGATTTCCAAAGTCATCCAGAGTTCCAGACGCCTTGTTCACGGCCGGTCGCCTCTACCACGACTTGTACCTGATATCCCGCCTGCCCGCCGATCTCGATCATTCGATCGAGCTGTTTGGTAAACTGGTCGAGGACTTTCCCGGTGATCACCTGGCCGACGACGCGCAACTGTTTGTTGCCATGGCTTGGATAGAGCTGAAGAAGAACCAGGGCAAGGCCAAGGAGGCGCTGGCCTACCTGGTCGAGCACTTTCCCGATGGCGACGTCGCCCCCAAGGCCCGCCGCATGCTCGAAGATCTCGGCGGTACCACCGTGGCCGTGAAAAAGCCCTCGGCCGCAAAGAAGCCGCCCGTGAACCAGGCCCAAAAGGACAACAGCGCCAAGCACGCGGTGCTGGAGAAGATTCGACACTGGTCCAATCCCGGCTATACCCGTATCGCGCTCTACACGCGCGCCAAGGTTCGCTATAAGGTCGGTCGCCTGGCCGCGGACGAGAAACACTCCAAGCCGCCCAGGCTGTACGTCGATCTGATGGCCTGCGAACTGGGTGACGAACTCACACGTCCGGAACCGGTGAAAGACAGGGTCGTCAGCAGGGTCAGGTTCGCCGAGCGCGACGACGGCTCGCTCAGGGTGGTCCTCGACCTGGGAGGGGAGAACTCGTACCGGGTCTTTCCACTGGATACCCCCGAGAGGGTGGTGCTCGATATCACCCGCGCTGATGATGCGCTAGCCAGCGTGATTGGGCAGAAGCTGCCCAAGAAACCTACCCGGGCCGAGGTGGCCAAACTCAAGAAAAAGAGCAAGCCCGGCGCGTCGCTGTCGATGATGGCCGGGTTGAAGATCAAGCGCGTGGCGGTCGATGCCGGTCACGGTGGAAAAGACCCGGGTGCGATCGGGGCGAGTGGGGTGTTCGAGAAGAAGATCGCTCTGAAGATCGCCAAGAGGGTTGCCGAATTGATAAAGAAAAATCTGAAGCTTGATGTTATACTTACCCGTAAAGGCGACTATTTTGTGCCACTAGAGGGACGTACTGCAATTGCAAACGAGCACAATGCCGATCTCTTCGTATCTATTCACCTGAACGCACACCGCAACCGCAAGTTCAGGGGAGTGGAGACTTTTTACCTCAACCTGACCGACGATCGCTACAGCATCAAGTTGGCGGCCCGTGAAAACGCAACATCCGAGAAGTCGATCTCCGACCTCAAGTACATCCTGGCCGACCTGGCGCTGAAATCCCACGTGGACGACTCGATCAGGCTGAGCCGTCTCGTCCAGAAAAATATGGTCGGGACTTTGCGTAGCCATTACAAGCGCGTCAAGAGCCTGGGTATAAAACCCGCGCTTTTCTACGTGCTGATCGGCGCGCGCATGCCGTCGATTCTGATAGAGACGTCGTTCATCACCAATCCGCTGGATGAGAAACGCCTGAAAACCACTGCCTACCAGAAACGCCTGGCCGAGGGAATAGTCGCCGGGATCGCCGAATTCATCAAGGAACGGGACAAATTTCTCGATCCATAGTCGCCAAAAGTTGACATAAATCACAAGTCGGTTATGCTCGGGAAAGTCACGGGGAGGTGAGGCATGACCTTCGACGAACAGATCGACCTGTACATGAGTCACCTGAAAGTCGAGCGCAACCTGAGTATCAATACGCTTGAAGCTTACCGCAGCGACCTGGGCAAACTCATCGATTTCGCGCTAAGTCGCGGCATTGAGGATTTTTCACGAGTTACCCCCTTGAACCTGGTTGAATTCCTGAAGGAACTCAATTCCAGGGGTCTTGCCGTCAGAAGCCAGGCGCGCCTGATATCCGCTCTTCGCACCTGCTATCGTTTCTTGATTGCTGAAGGTCTTTTCTTAAACGATCCGACCGCCGAGATCGATGCGCCCAAGGCCGGGCGCAGGCTGCCCGAGTTCTTGTCGGTCGAGGAGATCGACGACCTGATCGCCCAGCCGCGGGGTGACAACCCGCGCGGGCTTCGCGATCGGGCCATGCTCGAGGTGTTGTACGCAACGGGTCTGAGGGTATCCGAACTGGTGGGGCTCAGGATCGAAGGCGTGGATTTCCGGCTGGGCGTAGTGCGCGCCTTCGGCAAGGGACGCAAGGAGCGCATGGTACCGCTGGGCGACATGGCGCTCATGGCGTTGAATACCTACCAGGAACAGGGCCGCGAGAAACTGCTGGCCGGGCGGCGCTCGGAATACATGTTCGTAACGGCTCGCGGCGGGCCGCTGACCCGCCAGGGTTTCTGGAAGAACCTCAAGCGCTATGCCCGGGCCGCGGGTATCAAGCGCGAGATCTCGCCCCACCAATTGAGACACTCCTTTGCCACCCACCTGCTCGAACGGGGCGCCGATCTCAGGAGCGTCCAGGCCATGCTGGGCCACGTTGACATCTCGACGACCGAGATCTACACCCACGTCAACGCCCAGAGATTACGCAAGGTCTACGACCGTTTCCACCCGCGCGCCTGATTGCTGTGTCTCCCGAGAGAGGGACCCGGGAGGGACTCGGGGGCGCCCCTCTACTGGAGCGTTGACACGGGGGGCTTCCTCGGCTACCTTGAGCCGTTGCCGGTAAGACAGGCCCTCGGAGTGCGTTTCGTGAAACCATTCGATATCATGCAGATCGTTTACGTCATCATCCCGATGATCCTGTCTCTTTCGGTTCATGAGTACTTTCACGCCTTTGTGGCCTACAAGCTGGGCGACGATACCGCCGCCAGGCAGGGACGGCTGACCCTGAACCCGCTGGCACACATCGACCCAGTCGGCACTTTGATCATTCCCCTCGTCGGGCTGACCAGCGGCGTGCCCTTTTTCGGTTGGGCCAAGCCGGTGCCGATCACCCCGATCCAGTTCACACGCAAGCTGCGCATGAAGACGGGCGTGTTGCTCACCTCGGCGGCCGGGCCGGTATCCAATCTGGTCTTCGGTTTACTGACGGCAATTGTGCTGTCGATCGTGGCCCATTCCATTGGTCCGGCCAAGCTTATCGAGATGCTCGGCAGCAGCAAGGGCCTGACGGTCGCCCTGGTGCGCCTGCTGGGCTATACGGCGATTATCAACATCGGCCTGTTCATTTTCAACCTGTTGCCCATCCCGCCCCTGGACGGCTCGGGAGTGCTGGCCGGGTTCTTACCCGATCGTTACCATCACTACCTGGATTCCATGGCCAAGTACTCGTTTGTGCTTTTCATCGCGATTCTTCTTTTAGGGGGAGAGGTAATCGGCTACCCCGTCATGTGGATAGTCCAGGGCTTCAGCTCTTTAGTGGGATTTCCCATATGGGCTGCTATTTATGTAACCTGAAAAATTCCTCGGTTGATTGGAGATCTGTGCTATTATCTGAAGGGAGAGAATATTGGCGCCGACCATACGTCTTGAATGGATTCCGTTACACGAACAGAGGCGGCTGGTCGGAATAAGCATGATAGGGTGTTTTGCCATGGATTTTTGTATTTCGTTACTGCTGCTATTTTTCGTGATGTCATTTGTACCTCTTGGCTGCGCTGGAGTACCCAACGGCCAGGATGGAGGCGACGGCCAGGCTGATGCTGATGGGCAGAATGGAGACGAGTGCAAACCGTGTGGACAATCGTGCTGCGCTAGACTGCAGTATTGTATTGATGAAGAATGCTGCGGTTGGTCAAAAACAAAAGATGCTCCCTATGATATCGACAGTATCTGGGGCACTTCTGAAACCAACATCTACGCGGTTGGTATAGATTATGGCGCGGGGTGGTCGCGTTATGGATCAATACTTCACTATGATGGAAGCGATTGGACAGAAATGAAGAAAATAGAAGATATGGATATTTTGGTCATGGATATATGGGGAGCATCAAACACGGATATATTTGTCGTCGGCAGCTCTGATCCGCCAGGAAGTGGGCTGATAATGCACTATAATGGCGAAGCGTGGACGGAGATGATTCGTTATGATACAATAAGTTTAGTTGGTGTGCGAGGCATCACCGGGTCAGATGTATATGCTGTTGGTCTTATGGATGGGGTTGGAGTTGTTATGCATTATGACGGCAGCGCCTGGACAGCTAGCAAACAAGCTTCGAACCTGAGAATATCTGATATTTGGCCTAATTCCGAATCTAGTATCTTCGCAGTTGGCGAAGACTTTCATAGTAATATTGGAGTTATACTCCAATATGACGGTAATAGTTGGAAGGAGATGAAGAGAATTGCTGACAGTTCTTTTTACGGGGTATGGGGAAGTTCAAATGAAGACATTTATGTTGTAGGGACTAGTATTATGCATTACAATGGAAACTACTGGAGTACCAGCGTCCCCTCACGATTTTCATTTGATGTTTGGGGTACCTCTGCGAATAATGTTTTTGCTGTTAGTGGCAATCAGGTTCTGCACTTTGATGGAACTGGTTGGTTGGAAATGAATAATGGCACCGATGCCATTCTAACAAGTATATGGGGAGTGTCTGAAAGGAATGTTTTTGTGGCGGGTGGCAATACTCTACTTATTTTTAAGTGCCAGGAAAACTAATACCTCTATTACGATTATTCGTAGATTGGAGGGGAATAATGATAAGATGTAAAATGTCGGTGCCTTGGCTTTTGCTGTCAATACCAATCTCAGTATTGCTGATGGGCAACAGTGTTCCTAGTTGTGATGATCTAAGGAACCTGGATTATGAGCCATTAATGGCGGGTGGTACGACAGATAGTTATGGCGGTTTCCCTTGCCCAGAAAATACGTGGTTTAACCCAGAAGAATACTCATATCGCGGCGGTGAGTTAATGAACGATGGATGGTGTGACTCTGATGTCGCTGAATATCTGAATTATTATTATCCATGTCCGCCTCATCAAGGTTGCCAACAGTGCTTACAGTGGCCTTACAGGGTGACTCGTTGGCACCTAATGCTTGATAGACCAGAAAAGCCATTCTGCAATTTTGAATCAATACTAATAGAAATGCTAAGTGGCTTGGTTTTATCAAAAGGAGACGAGGTTGTAGAAGGTATCAAGATTCCAAATCAAATAAGGTCTGGTATTTCAATAAGCAATGTTAGTGTAAATAACTATGTACTGCCAACTAATAGTTTATATATACCAATTTCTGGCTATACACCTCCACCTATAAATTGGTCTTTTCCCGTGGATCCAGATTCACCATGGTGGGATGATCCTAACTTCTTCGCGGGTATTCCCGTTTTACAGATAAAAATAGATCTTGATGCTTTTAGAATCGACACACATAATTGGTATTGTGGAAACAATTACGAGTTACCAGCATCAACCATCTATATCAATATCGTACTCAAATCTCATTTCAATCTCCTAAACTGTGATATATTGGGCACATGGATTTACATAGGCCAGTCGAACGGAGAAGCCTATACTATTTGTGAGGAAACCATAGCCAATGATTTTGGTGCTACATTGGAGGACGGTATTGAATCGCTTCTTGGAAAGCGCCAAGAGCTTGGAAGACAGACATGGAAGAAGTTTCTATGCAGAAGTTTTCTACACGACGATTCGTTCTATCTTGATAGCCAGGAAAAGACAATTGTTGGAATTGATGGAATTCCATATTCTGGTACACCCGATGAGGCGGGTAACCCGTATTACTTATTCGCCCTAGACATTGATGATGATAATGTGGCAGATGATCACGATAATTGCCCTGGTGCTTCAAATCCATTTCAAGAGGATTCAGATGGTGATGGTGTGGGTGATGTTTGTGATTCTAATTGTACAGTATTACGATTTCGGCCCGAGGACTGGATGGAGACAATTGATAGTTCTTGGCAGGAAGAAAATGAAGAATGCACGAATGTTTACACATCACACAATGACAGAGTTCTTCTGAGCCTTGAAGCATTTCAATTAGAACCTTGGATTCATAACGGTCAAATATCATGGTGCTCCTGTACGGAAATAGTGGATATGATAGGATGGTCGTTGGTTAGCCCATTTGGTTCAGTTGAAAAATGGTGCGAAGCAG
>CAZXHT010000051.1:30427-40136 GCA_964640665.1 uncultured Myxococcales bacterium | reverse complement strand
TTCCTCATGCGGGTGTAATTCAGAGGTAGAATGCAAGCTTCCCAAGCTTGACGTCGTGGGTTCGACTCCCATCACCCGCTTGCTGTAGGGCAGCCTCAATCGCCCCGGGAGCGGTTGAGGCTTTTTTATCGTTTTTTCGGGTGTTGCTTTGCGTAAAAAAGCTTCGCGGGTTCTTGCGCTGATCGTGGCGGTCTTCCTGGTTCTGCTGGCCGGTGGGATCGCCTTTCTGAAATCCGACTACGCCGCCGGGCGCATGTGCTCGATGGTGCGCACGGGCCTCTCGGCTGAACTGGGTCTTCCCGTCTCCAGCGGTTCCTGCTCCATCGGGCTTTTACCCTTCAGTCTGGCGAGCCGGGGGCTTACGGTTCGTGGAAGCGACGGCGGGATCCTGCTGCGGGTCGAGCGGCTGGCGGTCGAGCTGGACTCGTTGGCTCTGCTGGTCGGCAGGATCCGGATAACCAGGGTGAAAATCGATAAACCCGAGATTCATCTCACGTTCGCCGGCGGGCGCATTGTTGACCTGCCTGCTCGGACATCCAGCGGCCAGGCGGGCTCGGACGCGGGCAGCGAGCTGTTGCCGGGCCGTGTCGAGATGAACGGCGGACTCATCGAACTGCAGATCGGAAAACAAGCCAGCCTGCGGCTCGATAACGTGCGCGCCAGGGCGGCAATCGAAAACGGCAAACAATTGGAGCTGACCCTGAACGCGGGCGGCGGCTCGTTCGAACCGCAAGATCTGCCGGGAGGCGCGCTGCGGATCGACGACGTTAAACTGCTGGGCGGGTGGCGCAAGGGTGCGTTCCGGATGGACCGCCTTTGGATCGCGGCCTCGGGCTTCGACCTCGAGGCGCACGGCGGCATCAAGACCGGGACCGGCCCGATCCCCGAGATTCGGCTGACCTCGACCATTCCTCTGGCGTTATTGAAAAGCTACCTGCCGTACTTGCCGTCCGTCAGCGGGAAGGCGGTCGTGACAGCCGATATGTCACTGGCCGGCGAGGGGCTGCAACTGGCCGGCGAACTGCACATCGATCAGCTTGGCATTGCCGGGGCCAGGGACGTCAATCTGCGAACGGGCTTCAAACTCGACGCGGGCTCGCTCGATTTGGCCCATCTCGAGTTGATTTCCGGGAAGGGATCGATCACGGGAGACGCCCGGCTGGCCTTGTTCGATCCTTGGTCTTTCGAGGGCAAACTGGATGTAGAAAATATCGACATGGGCGAGTTGCTTGCGGCGCTTGAGGCTGGCGGCTCTCCCATCTCACTGCAGGCCGCCGGGAAAATCGATTTCCACGGAAAAGGCAGGGGTAAGAACGGGCCCTTCATCATCGCCACATCCCGCCTGGATATCGATAGGTTCTCGGTGCGCAACAAGGGGCGCCGCTCTCCCATCTTCGGCTTCGGCAGGGGAACCCTGCGGGCGACTACGGCGATTACCGGGCGCCGGCTGCGCCTATCGTCTCTCAAGCTGGGGGTCGGTGAGTCGCTGATCGAGGGCAACGGCAAGCTCTATTTCAAAGACGGCCGCGCTTCCGTTGAAGTCAGCGCTCCCAGTCTGAACCTCGCAGACTTCTCGATCGCCGATCTCGTCATCGACGGCCAGGGATCGGCCAGCGTCCGGCTGGACGGGTCGCTTGCCAAGCCGGACTTGAAACTGGGGCTCGACCTGCAGCAGGTGAGTTGCGCAGCGCGCACGATAGGCTCTTTGCGCGGGACGCTCAGGTGGGCCGAAGACCAGTTGCGCATCGACAACCTGACCATGGCCGGGCGCGGCGGGACGGTCTGGCTGAACGGCAAGCTGGGGACGCGATCGCCCTATCCCCTGGGTCTGGTCGCGGACATCGGTGGCGGGCGCATATCCCAGGTCATCGCCCTGGCCGGCGGCAGGCCGCCTCCTGTGTGGATCGATGGGCGGATCGGCGGAAGGATTACGGCGACCGGGGACATCGCCTCTCCAGCTGTCGACTTCAGGCTGGCGTTCGGGGATGTGCACATGGGAGGCCAGGTAATCGAAGAGGGTGGCATCGCGGGCCGGGTCGAGCACGGCGCCTGGCATCTCGATCTGTTCGAGGCGCGCATGGGACCGGGCTGGCTGTTCGCCCGCGGCGACATCTCCCGCGACCTGCAACTCGACCTGTCCGCCTACTCCACCGGACTGCGGGCGGCATCCTTCCGGCCTCTGGTGGGCCTTGCCGGGATACTGGATTTCAGGCTCGATCTGCACATCAGCGTCAAGGGGCCGCTGCGTTCCCCGTCGTTCGAGGGATGGGCCAAGAGCTACGATACCTACGTGCGCGGAGAGAAAATGCCGGACTCTTCCGTTTCTGCCCGGGCGACGACCGAGGCGGTGCAGATTGAGGGCCGTTTCCTGGGCGGCGAGGCCGTGCTTGCCACGCGGGCCGAACTGCGCAAGGACCTGCCTTTTGCGGCCCGGCTGCGGTTCGGCACCCGCCGTCTGGGCAAGTTTCTGCCGCGCCTGGCGGCGGGGCGGCGAAGGCGCGGCGCCGTTTCGGGGAGTCTGGAAGCGCATGGACTGCTTCTGGTTCCGGGCATGATCGAAAGCCTGCTGAAGATCGACACGCTCTCGGTGGAGTCGGCCGGGATCAGGCTGGCCAACAAGGCGCCAATCGAGGTCGATCTGAAGGGCACTGACTTTGAGATCGGCAAGTGCGAGATAACAGGCAGCCGGACGGAGTTCCATGTCACAGGTGGCGGTGAACTCCTGCGCGGACCGCGCCTCGAAATCGAGGGCGCCGTCGACCTGGCCCTGTTGCCGACCCTGTTCGAATTCCTGCCGCGGGCCGCGGGCCACGCCGAGCTGAAACTGTCTCTCGCGGGCCCTTGGAAAGACCTGCGTCTGTCCGGATCGCTTGCCTTTGCGGCGGACTTCCTGCGCATTCGCGGCTTTTCCCAGGATCTCAGTCGGGTGACGGGCCGCTTGCTCATCGGACCGGGCACGCTGGAGATCGCCCGCCTGGACGGCACACTCGGAGGAGGGCGCTTCAGCGGCCTGGGCAACCTGCAACTGGCTGGCAGCAAAGTAGAGAAGATCGCCCTGAGCTTCGAAGTAGACCGGGTGCGTTACAACCTGAGTAAGAAGCTCTGGGGCAGAGGAACCGGAACCCTCAGCCTGAAGGGTCCACCGGGGAAGCTGGTCTTGTCCGGGCAGGTCAGGATTGTGGAAGGGTCTTTTCGCGAGAAATTCTCGCTGGATTCTCTCTCCCGGGGAATATTCCGCAGGCGTCTGGCGCGCACCCGGGCTTACTCGAAAGAAAAGGAGTTTCTGGCCTTCGACTTGGGGCTGGTCATCCCCGGCAATTTTCATCTGGAATACGACCTCGATCTGATTAAGTTCCAGGCCGAGATGCACGGCAACCTGCGGGTGTGCGGGACCATCGAGCGGCTGGGTCTCGTGGGAGATGTAGAGGCGCTGGACGGCGCGGTCAACTACCTGAGCAAGGACTTTTCCATCCAGTCAACTCACGTTCAGTTCAGCGATCGCTACTCGATCCACCCGCGCGTCGACCTGCTGGCCTCGCTTACGGAGACTGTCCAGCGAGAAGAAGAAAAGGGCGGCGAGACGGAGTATCGCGTGGACCTGCGCGTCACGGCCGAGGGCGACTCAAAGCCCGAGATCTCGTTGAAGAGCGATCCGCCCCTCGACGAGCGCGACATCGTCACGCTGCTGACTTTGGGGATCACCAGCCGCGACGTGGAGGTGCTCAAGAGTGAGGATCTGGTCGGGCTGGGCGGAGAGATCCTCTCTCGTTCTTTGAAGTTGGACGAGAAGCTGCGAACCGTGTTTCCCTTTCCTCCCGAGGTCATCCAGCCTAAGTACCTGCGCGTACGCAGCCGCTATTCCAGCAGCACCGGCAGCGAGCGCAGCGGAACGATCTCGCCGCGCCTCGAGATCGGTGCCCGTCTGCGCTTCATCAGCGACGACCTCGAGTTGGATTACGGCCGCTCTTTGTATGATGACGCCGACCAGAATCTGGATCTTACCTATCGTCTGTCAAAGAGAGTGTCCACCCGGCTGCGTTGGGAAAACGACGCCGAGCAGGACTCTCCGCTGGTGAACATGGGCAACCTCGGGCTGGATCTCAAGTTCCAGTGGGAGTGGTAAAGTGAGATTGCAGCTGGCAATCGGCGTTATTCTCCTGGCCTGGAGCGGCCCGGCCCATGCGGGAGAGATGCAAATAGAATCCCTCAGGGGGCGCCGGGTCAAGTCGATCCACTTCGAGGGCGAGGGGTTGACCACGCCGGAGGGACTCAACTACGTCGAGGTTCACGTCGGCGATCGTTTTTCGCCCAGGGCAGTGCGCCGCTCGGTCAAGCTCCTTTACTACCTGGGTCTCTTCGGGCAGGTGCGCGTACTGGCGCGGGCCGAGGGCGACGGAGTCGGCCTGGCCTTCGAGCTGGTCAGGAAACGCAAGGTCCTCTCGGTCGGCTTCTTGGGCAACGATGTGCTCGATGACGACGCTTTGCACAGGTTGAGTCGCCTGGAGCGGGGTGACGAGTATGATCGCTGGAAGATGGAGGCGGCCGCGACGGATATGCTCGAGCAGTACCGTCTGCACGGCTATCGCCGCACGCGAGTGGTTTCGAAGGCCGAAGGGCCCGCCGATGGAGATGTCGCCGTAAATTATTATTTTCAGGAAGGGCCCCCGACTCGCATCTCGCGCTTCTGGTTCAAAGGTAGGCTGGCATTCGGCACCAGGCTTCTTTTGCGCGTCATGAAGATGGATCGCGGCGACGTGCTCGATGGACCGGCGTTGGCTGAGGCAATCGGACGGCTGCGCGACTTCTTCAGGAGCCAGGGCTATCTCGAGGCGCGCATCAAGGATCCCAAGCCGGATTATGATTTGCGGGCCTTGTGGGTCGTAGTGCCTGTCGAAATATCCTCGGGGCCGCTGGTGTCATATCGATTCGAGGGTAACCAGGTGTTGAAATCCAAGACCCTCGGGAAAGAGATACTTTCAAGCAAAACAGTCGATTTCAATCCGTTCGTGCTGGATGATTTGAGCGAGCGCCTTCAAGACCTCTACCGGCGCCGCGGATTTGCAAGGGTAAAGGTGACCTACCGGGTCAAGCGCGATCGGGCCGCCAAGCGCAAGGAAATAACCTTCATAATCGCGGAGGGCAACCGGGTCACGGTCAAGGACATCGATTTCGAGGGCAACACCGCCTTTTCCGATGCCAGGCTCAGCGCCTATATTTTCGACGCGCTGCTGGATGCCATCCCCCAGTCGCTTGTCAACCAGCCAATCGATCGCGGCGATCTCGATCCCCTGGGCGGATCGTATCCCCTGAGCGGCGTCGAGCGACGCGTCAACCGGCCGCAGGGTTTTTTATTCGAGCTGGTGCCGGAGACGGTCTATCTGCGCCGGCCGTACGAAAAGGCGCTTGGGAAGATCGGCGATCTCTACCGAAGCCAGGGTTACCTGGAGGCGCGGGTGGATCCCCCCTTGCTGTCCTACGATGCAGGCGGCTCGAACCTGTATGTTACGATCCCCCTCCAGGAAGGAGTACAGACGTTGGTGGAGTCGGTCTCCTTCGAAGGCAACCAGTTTCTCTCCTCGACGCGCCTGTTCGATGTGGCTGCCCGTTCCACCGGTCTGGTTCGCCCGGGCGGGCCGCTGGATCTGTACGGCGTCGAGCAGCTCAGACTGGCGCTGGTTCGCACTTACGCGCGCCAGGGATATATCTACTGCCGGATCGGGCAACGCATCGGTTATTCCAGCGACCGCAGCCTGGCCGAGGTGGTCTACACCATCAACGAGGGGCCGCGGGTAAAAGTCGGGCGCGTGCTCATCAGGGGAAGCGTCTTGACGGATCCGGCCGTGTTTCGGCACAGCCTGACGCTTCACCCGGGCAACGTCTTCTCGCCCGACCAGGCGGCGGCCAGCCGGGAGGCCCTTTACAAGCTCGAGATCTTCTCAGGTGTAGACATCAAGGTTCTCGATCCCGAGGTGCCCCGGGCCGAGAAGGATATCGTCGTCTCGGTTCGCGAGAGATTGCCGCACTCGATTTCCGTCGGCCCCGGAATATCATCGGCGGAGGGCGTGCGCCTGCAACTGGGATACAGCCAACGAAACCTTTTCGGCTATGCCCTCGAATTCGTCGGACGCGCCAAGGTCAACTACCTGGTCTTCTACCCGCTCTACAGCCAGTGGGAGGATCGCTACAAGAAGATGTCGTTTTTTGAGGGGCTCGAGGGGTTTGTGCTGGCCGGACTGCACTGGCCGCGGGCCTGGGCGCTGGACATGGACCTGGCCGCCAGGGTCGACCTGCTGGTCCTGCAGGATCACGCCATTTCGCACGATTTGACCAAGGTGTCGATCGTCCCGGGCGTCGATCTGAAGTTGAGCGACAACCTGTCGTTCAGCACCGAGTTCGAATTGGAGTACGACAGGTTGGGATGCATCGGGGTCGAGTGCGGCGGGCCGACGCAGAAGTACCTGCGCTACGACGAGGGCAGCCTGTTGCTGGGCGTGTTGCGCCCCAAGCTGTCCTGGGACAAGCGGGACAACATTTTCAGTCCCCACTCCGGAGGCCTGCTGGCCATGCGCGCCGAACTGGCCGACAACCTGTTGCCCGACCGCCAGGTGTTGTTTCTGAAACTCGACGGCACGGCCACCGGCTACATTCCCCTGGGCCGCGCCGTGACACTGGCCGTCTCGCTGCGCGCGGGCTTCATTTTCAACCTGAGCGCCGACTCGAAGACGCCCTCGCACAAGCTATTCTGGCTGGGCGGGCGCAACTCGGTGCGCGGCTTCGAGGAGGAAGGGCTGATCCCGGCCGATCAGCGCGATCCGGATCATCCAACCTCTGCCTGCGTCTACGTGGAAGAGGGCGACCAGAAAAAGTGTGTCTCGCTGGGGGGCAACGCGCTTATAAATTTCAAGAGCGAACTGCGTTTTCCGCTGATCCCCGACACCCTCCAGGGGGCCATTTTCGTAGACCTGGGCAACCTGTGGATCAAGCCGGTAAACTTCAACCCTTTCGATCTGCGCCCGACGGCCGGCCTGGGAGTGCGCCTGGTGACTCCGGTCGGTCCGCTGGCCTTCGACCTGGCCTTCAACCTCGATCCGGACACCTCCCGCGAGGAGGAGATCTGGATGCTGCATTTCAATATCGGCGTGTTCTGAGATCGTTTCAGGGTACGACGTGGAAGTCGCAGTCGATGTTCAGATCGTCCATCTTCTTCCATAGATCCGACAGGTCGTTGTAGAGGATGATCATGTCGTGCAGCCGTCCCCGGGTGTCCACTATGTGTTTCTTGAAGACGGCCTCTTTTTTGAAGCCCAGTTGCTTGAGCATACTGATGGCCTCGGTGTTGTCGTCGCGGACCTCCGACTGGATCTTCTGGATGCCGCGCAGGACTGCCCTGTCGAATAACTCGCGCAGCAGTATGTTGCCCAGGCCCTTCTTGCGCAGCCTGGGATGGATGACGACCCTGATTCTGGCAACGTGAATCGACCAGCCGTGTCTCTCGGTGTGCAGGGTCGCGTCGGCCACCACGCGCTCGTGATCGTCTTCTTTCTGTATTGCCAGGATCGGCAGGACCTGGTCGTAATCCAGGTTCTGGCACCAGTTGCTGATCACCTCGCGTTGGCTGACGTCATGCTTGAAGAAACGGCGATCCTTAACCGGCAACTCCATGAAGAAATTGTGCAGCCGATCGCGGTCGTCTTTGCGCATCGGCCGCAGCCAGATCTCCCGGCCGTCGTTGAGCTCGACGCGCTTGGGATAGTCTGAAAGATCTACAAACTCTTCTCCGGCAAACATGCTTTTCTCCCGTACTGCAGTCGATTCCGGCCGTCAGCTTTCCTGGGATCTTGCCACGTTGCGTCCGACGATCTGTTCGATCAACCGCATCGATTCCTCGTCGAAGTTGACGAACTCGATGCCCATCCCCGAAGACATGCCTTCCGGCGTGCCGACTTCGTCGCCGAACTCCGGTTTGTTGGCCCTGACCACTTTGCCCAGGCCCTCGATCAGCTTGGCCCCGTTGCGAAGGTAGAACTGCAGGTAGACCAGGCTGCCCTCTTCCCGGACTTCGTCCGTCTTGATGAACATGCCTCCGATGCTTATGTTCACCGAGTATTCCGACAAAAAGTCATCCAGGGTATCGAAGCGGTACTGGATCAGAAGCGACAGCGGCACACGCGGATAGCGCCGACGGTCTTTGTCGTCAATGGAATTGTCACTCATGGGCGCTCCCTTGCGGTCTTGATCCACGAGGCAGAAGTGTAATCCATGCCGGATGTATTGGTCAAGAGACGGTTTTCTTTACAGCTTAGCCTGCGGGGTCTTACAATGGCCTTCATGGTGGACGACCACGAACAGGTTGTAATGCGCACACTGACAATGGGTTCGCCCAGCGCGGCGGGTCTCAGCCGCCAGCGCTGCAGCCTGGTCGAAGTGGAAGGGCCCGAGCCCGGCAAGACCCACCCCTTGGGGCCCGGTCGGACCGTGGTGGGGAAGAGCCCGGAATGCGACCTGGCAATCACCGACGTTACGGTCAGTCGCCAACACTTCGAGATAGTCAACGACGGCCAGCGCTTTCTGGTTAAAGACATGGGCAGCACAAACGGCACGCGCCTGGACGGCGCCGAGATCAAAGAGGCCTACCTGCGGCCGGGCATGTTGCTTTCGGCCGGCGAGGTGGTGCTGCGCTTCCAGACGGAGTACGACCCGGTGCAGATCGCCCCCTCGAAGAAGGAGTCGTTCGGTGATTTGCTGGGCCGCTCGCTGCGCATGCGCGAGATATTCGCCCTGCTTTCGAAAGTGGCCCCGACCGACGCAACCTTGCTGCTTACGGGAAGCACCGGCACCGGCAAGGGGGCCGCGGTGCGGGCGTTTCACGAAAAGTCACCCCGGCGCCGCGGGCCTCTGGTTGTGGTCGACTGCGGCGCCATCGCGCGCAACCTGATCGAGAGCGAACTCTTCGGCCACGTCAAGGGCGCTTACACGGGGGCCAGCGGTCTGCGCAAGGGGGCGCTGGAAGTCAGCCGCGGCGGCACGCTCTTCATCGACGAGCTCGACGATCTGCCCCTCGACCTGCAGCCAAAGCTGCTCAGGGCGCTCGAGGAGCGGGTTTTCGTGCGCCTGGGCGCCAACCAGCCTATAAAATTCGATGCCCGGGTAGTGGCGGCCAGCAAGAAGGATCTCTGGCAGGAAGTCGCCGCCGGACGTTTCCGAGAGGATCTCTACTTTCGTCTCTCGGTGGTGACTGTGCGTCTGCCGCTTCTCAGGGAGCGCCCCGAGGACATCGAATTGCTGTTCGACAGCTTCACAATCGACCGCGGCCTGAAGTTTTCAGATCTTCCGCCCGATGCGCAGGGTCGCTGGCTGAGCCACTCCTGGCCGGGCAACGTGCGCGAGCTGCGCAACGCGGTCGAGCGCAGTCTGGCCCTCGAAGGCGACGGTCTGGCCGGTGCCCTTTCTGGGCCTGCGCAGGCTACGGCCCAGGCTGCGGCCGGGCAGGTGGGCCTGCTTCCCGACTACGTGCTGCCCTTCAAGGAGGCCAAGGAGAAGCTGCTTTCGGCCTTCGAGCGCGAGTACATCCGGCTCCTGATGGCGCGCTCCACGGGAGGTGTGGCCGGGGCCGCGCGCCTGGCCGGTATCGATCGCAAGCACCTCTACAAGCTGATGGAGAAGCACGGCCTGGGAAGGTCGGACATGAAGAAGGACGGTTAGTGGCACT
>CAZXHT010000051.1:0-30327 GCA_964640665.1 uncultured Myxococcales bacterium | reverse complement strand
TACGAATCGTCTTTTGATTCGTTAGTGCCACGTTATGCTGTGCATTGTCAGTGTTAGTGGCACTTACGAATCGTCTTTTGATTCGTTAGTGCCACGTTATGCTGTGCATTGTCAGTGTTGACAAGTGGCGGCGCGCCTGCTCAAATTGGTGAAACGACGAACCACAGGGAGACTTATTATGCGAGGCTGGATCATAACGGTTACGCTTTTGGCGTTCGGGGCGGCAAACATCGGTTGCGGTGACAGCGGGCCCGAGATCTCGGTGGGTGTGAACGTCCGCAACCTTTGCCAGACCCCGGTCTCGGGTGAGATCGAAACCCGCTGCGTCGACGATTCACAGTGCAATGGAGGGTTCTGCTGGCGCCCCGACCCACAGGCCTGCGCCGGCGACGACGATTGCCCGGGCGATGACAAAGTGTGCACCGCCGGCCACTGCGAACAGGCCTGCACCAACGACGCCAACTGCCGGGTCGGCTTTCTGTGCACCTGCCGTCAGCGCGGTTTTTGCCATTTCTGCCACGTGAACGAAGACTGCGCTGATCCGGAGACTTGCGATAACGGCATATGTCATAAAAAGTGCTTGGATCAAAATCAATGCGCGGCCACCGAGGTGTGTGAAGACGGCTGGTGTCAACACCAACAGACATGCTTGACGGACAGCGACTGCGGGGCCGCTGAAAAGTGCGAAAACAAACAATGTCACGGGTCGTGTTTGATAGACGGTGATTGCGCCGCTGACGAGCACTGCGATGGAGAACCCGGTGAAAAAGCATGCTGCAATATCCAGCTATGTTACGAAGACTGCTCGGCAGACAGCGAGTGCGCCGCGGGCGAGCACTGCAAGGAAGGAGTATGCACCAATAGCCTGTGCTTGAAACGCGGTTTCTGCCGCAACTGCCAGACGGACGGCAACTGCGGCGCCGGAGAGACGTGCGATCACGGCTGGTGCCACAAGAGCTGCTCGGCGGACGGCGACTGTGCCGTCAGTGAACACTGCACGGGAGGTGTTTGCCGCAAGCCGCGGATCGACGGAACCGAGTTCAACATCTGCAACACCGGCAACAAGGATCTTACGGTCTACCTCGACCAGACGAAACTCTACGGCCAGTCCGACGCCTGCGCCTTCGCCAACTGGTCGTGGGCGCCGGCCGGCCAGGCCAGCGTCGAGTTGGGCCCCGACGAGTGCAGCCTGAACCTGCGAGTGGAGTTCTCGCCCTCTGAAATAGGCGATTACCACGCCTTCATCGAGATCTACTCCAACGCCTCCAACAGTAACTCGATGCCGATTGTCCTCTACGGCCAGGCGGTGGAAGCCGCCTGTGAAGAGTCGCTCGACGGGAGCTGCGAGCCGGCCTGCTCCTTTACCGAAGAAGACGCCCAGAAGCTGATAGACGCCAAGGACGATCCCGGCTGTTGAGGATTGCGAAAACATGATGGATCAAGAACTACTCGACCGTATAACTGTAGATCCCAAGGTCATGGTGGGTAAGCCGGTGATCAAGGGTACCCGCCTGACGATCGAGTACGTCCTGAACCTGCTGGCGCACGGTGCAACGATCGAAGAAGTCATCAGCGAGTACGATGGACTGACGAGACAAGACATTCAGGCTTGTATATTGTTTGCCTCGAAGTCCCTGGAAAGCACGACTTTCATGCCCCTGACCATGGATAAGGCCGTAGATGCGCCTTCTCGTGGATGAGTCCACCGGCCCGGCTGTTGCGAAATGGTTGCGCAAGCAGGGGCATGAAGTGTTTTCGGTGTACGATGACGCGCGCGGGATGAGTGATGACGAAATCATCCAAAAAGCGTACGAGGAAGACTGGATTCTTGTAACGAATGACAAGGACTTTGGAGAGCAAGTATATCTTCGGCGAAAGCGGCGTCCGGTTTGCTCCTTCACCGAAGAAGACGCCCAGAAGCTGATAGATGCCAAGGACGATCCCGGCTGTTCTTGATTGTAGTTTCGCTGACCGCTACTCGCCCGGCGCCTTCAGCTCACACGAGAAATTAAAAGTTGCGAAGTAGCCATTTAAGAACTTGAAGTTACACTGGCCGGACATGCCCTTGCCCGCCACGTCCCCGCCGCTCGATATCTTGCAGTCGTTGCCGTCGAAATCGGGCCACTGCGCACCGCCGCCGAAGCGATTGAGGCCTACTCGATCGAGAAAATCCTGCAACTCGAGATGGATCCCTTCCACCTTGGTCAGTCCATCGGTGTCTATAAAAATCTTGCCGGTGCTGGTCTCGCCGCCTCCTTCGAGGTCGGTCACGTAGCTGATGGTGATACCCGGGGTCGGAGGCGGGTACAATTGGCATTTTATAGTGGTGTAGTGGCAGTTGATAAGCTCGCACTCGGAGCCGCAGATGCCCCCGCAATCGTCACCGCAACTCAGCGTGGAAAGCGCCGCGACACAAGCCATAGCCGTCAGAGCAGTTCGCAACATGAGTATCCTCCTCGTTGATGGGTTATTCCCAGGTGCCCAGCTTGAACATCAGGTTCAGGCGGGTGACGCCCGTGGCGGTGTCGAACCAGGTCAGGTGGTAGGCTATGCCAATTCGCCCGTCGGGCAGCACCGCCGCCGAGGCTTGCATGCCGTCGTAGGCGTTGGAGTCTTCGGAGACGACGCTCTTTTTCCACTTGTTCTGGGTGGTCAGCTCGTCCGGATAGCTGCCGGTGAAATAGGTGTACAGCAACGCGTCCTGGTTGCGGTTGCAGCTCAGATCGCCCGGGCTGTAGTCGCTGCAGCGGTAGTAGGCGATGCCCGGCTGCCCCGTCTGCGGATCGATGACGATCGAGGGGTACATGCCGGTGGACTCGCGCGAGTCGACCAGGCCCTTTGTCCAGCTCAGGCCGTCAGTGGAGTGGGCGATCATCAGGTTCTTCTCGTCGATGTCGAAATAAGCCACTAAATAGCGGCCGTCCGGTCCGACGGACAGCGAGATCGAGCCCTCGGGTAGTCCGTTTTCCGGCTTGTCGATCACCGCCGAGCAGCGGTTGCCGATGCAGCGCCGCGGCGACGGGCAGTTCGAATCGGTGACGCAGGTGCAAAAGTTGCTCGAACAGATCTGCCCCAACTCGCAGTCGTCGTTGGTAGTGCAGGCGGCCGGCTGGGTGTAGTCGGCCCAGGGGTGCTTGGCGAAGTTGATCATCCCGTACTTGCCGTTGTAGTAGGCCACGGCAGGCTCGTTGTCGGTGCCGAAGGCCAGAGACGGGAAGTTGGCAGCCCCGCGCGACAGGTCGATCCATTCATGACCCCAGCCGCCTCCCGAGGAGAAGGCATACTCCAGATCGGAAGAATCGCTGGCATCCTTGGTGTAGCCGTTGTGGATGTCGCGGTAAACCAGGCCGATGGTGCCGTCGGGCGCCTTGGCCAGACACGACCACAGGCCGACCACGTCGCCGAAGTCGCAGATGCCCTGCATCTTGGGGCAGTCGGCCCCGGCCGTCGCCTCTCCGGAGACCGACACCGCCGCCTGCTCGACCCAGTTGCCGGGGCCGCCGCGGCGCGCCACCATGGCGTCGGTGCCGCCGCAGACCTGCAGACCGCCGGCCGGGGTGCCGCCCAGGTAGGCGATCAGCGGGGTGTCGCCGTCGAAGGCGATCGAGATGCCGGTTTGCATGACCGAGGCGACCGTGGCCACGTCCTCGTGCTGCCAGGTGTCGCCCGCAGACCAGGCGTAGCGCACCTGGTCCTGGAGCACCTCGGTCGGCGGGCCGCCCTGGATGGGCGTGCTGCACTCGCCGACGCAGGCGTTGTAGGTGCAGCTCATTGAGGTGATCGGGCAGTCGCCGTCAGTCTCGCAGTGCATGTTCTTGAAATAGGCGATGGCGAAGTTTTGCCCGTCGGGCATGGCCGAAAGGCGCAGCTGGCTGCCGGCCTGGTCGAGATCGACCTCGACGTTTGTCGACCATGTCAGCGTCTTGGGTTGATCCTGGTCGCCCTCGCCTGCGTCGCCGTCGGCATCGACGTTGTTGCCGTCGTGATCGTTGCCGTTCTGTGAGCCCGAGCAAGCGGCCAGCGCGAGAGTCAGCCACAGGAACGAGAAAAAAAGAATCCAACGTGGCACGCGGCGCATGGCACACCTCCATGGTTCGTTTCCTGACATATTAGCACCGCAAAAAGCGCGGCACAAGGCCGACAAGCTGAGCGGCCATTGACGTTGACAGTCCAAATACCTGGGGGCATGATGGGCTCTGAATTTGGAAATGACCCGCAAAGGATTCTCATGACCCGCTTTGCCGGCAAGCATACACTGCTGACTTCACGCGACGGCGAGTCGCACACCATGGCTTTCTTCAAGTTCAAGCTGGTGGTGGTCGAGGGACCCGAGCAGGGACGGGAGTTCATCATGGATCGCGACGTGGTCCGGGTGGGCTCCAGTCGCAGCAACGACCTGGTGATCGTGGACGAGACCGTCTCGCGCAACCATTTCGAGATCAGGGTGACTGAAGACGGTCACCTGATCAGGGATCTGAAGAGCACCAACGGTACCGATGTCGAGGGCTGCCGGATCGTCGAGGCCTACCTGCACCCCGGGGCACGGATCGGGGCCGGGGAGGTGCTGCTGCTGTTCCAGCCCATGCGTGAAAAAGTCGAGGTGCCGCTAAGCCCGCATAATTCGTACGGCCGCATGCTGGGACGCAGCTTGAAGATGCGCGCCCTGTTCCACATGGCCGACAGGGTGGCATCCAAGGATACGACCCTGCTGATCACCGGCGAGACCGGAACGGGCAAGGGCCTTTTGGCCGAGGAGATCCAACTCGCAAGCCCGCGCTCAGACAAGCCCTTCGTCGTCATCGACTGCGCCACCATCCCTACCCACCTTATGGAGACCGAGCTGTTCGGGCACGTCAAGGGCGCCTTCACCGGCGCGGTGAGTTCCAGGAAGGGTGCCTTCGAGGAGGCCGACAAGGGCACCATCTTCTTTGACGAGATCGGCGAGTTGCCGCCGGCGTTGCAGCCGAAGCTCTTGCGCGTGCTTGAAAACCGCGAGGTCAAGCGCGTCGGACGCACCGAGAGCCAACCGGTCGACGTCAGGATCATCGCCGCCACCAATCGCGACTTGCGGGCGGATGTGGAGGCCGGCAGCTTTCGCGAGGATCTCTTCTTTCGCCTGGGCGTATTCGAGCTGAAGATCCCGCCCCTCAGGGAGCGCAAGGATGACATCGCTTTTTTGGCCAAGGACTTTCTGCGCGCCCTGACCGGCGAAAAGGGGCGCCGTCTCGGCGACGACGCCATCCGTTTCCTCGGCAGCCACGACTGGCCGGGCAACGTCAGGGAGTTGAGAAACGTGATCGAGCGAGTGGTGCACCTGGTGGATGAGAACGTCATAGACGCCCCGAGCCTGATGTCGACGTCGATGACCGGCGTGGGCCCGGCACCCGACAGCGGAAGCTGGGGAGGCCTGGGTAAATATTCCTTCCAGAAGGCCAGGGAGTTAGCCGAGCGCGACTACTTGGTCGACCTGTTGCGGCGGCACGGCTTCAATGTCAGCTCCGCGGCCCGCACGGCCGAGATTCACCGCCAGAGTTTGCATCGCCTCCTGCGCAAGCACGGGCTAAAGGCTTCCGAACTCGGCAGTGAGGCTGAAACCTGATAGTGACACCGCTCTTGAAGCATTTCGGTTACACATAATCCCTTGAAAAATAAACGATAAAATTCGCATGCAAGTTATTTCAACTCGACTCGACCCGGATCTGAAACAATACGGTTTCAGTAGATGGTTCTAGGCGTGGACCAGTTTGCTTCAATATTCTTATAATACAATGTCTTACAAAATTTTATGCCTACTGGCATGTCTTGTGCAATTACAAATACGCTGGGATACCTGGAAAGGAGGCAGGACATGAAAAAGTTTTTGTTTGTTACGGTGGTTGTAAGTGTGGCGCTGATGTTCTCGTTGCCGGCCATGGCCCAGGCGCCGGGAGAGTGTACCGGCGGGTTGTGCGGCACCCCTGACGAGTCGGGTGGCGGAGGTTGCGGCTGCGGTTGCGGCTGCGGCTCGATCCTGATTGCCAACACCGACTTGGGCGACACCTACCAGTATGCCGACGATTACGACGAGGACGGCATCGAGGATGACTACGACAATTGCCCCTTCGTCCCCAACCGCGACCAGGCAGACGGCGACGGCGATGAGAAGGGCGACTCCTGTGACAACTGCGCCGATATTGCCAACGAGTTCCAGTTGGACGCCGACGGTGACATGGCCGGCGACGCCTGCGATGCGGACATCGACGGCGACAGCGTGGCCAACGCGCAGGACAACTGTCCCTACGTCCCCAACCTGACCCAGACCAACACCGACTCCGACCTCAGCGGCGACGCCTGCGACAGCGACATCGACGACGACGGCTGGCTGAACATCGAGGACAACTGCCCGTTCGTCAGTAATCCCAGCCAGCTCGACACCGACCCCAATCATTTCGGGGACGCCTGCAACAGTGACCAGGACAACGACGGGGTGCAGGACTTCGTGGACAACTGTCCCCAGGTGCAAAACCCCGACCAGGCCAACGCCGACGGCGACATGATGGGCGACGCCTGCGACGCCGACATGGACGACGACGGGCTCTTGAACGTGCTCGACAACTGCCCGCGGGTAATAAACGGCGACCAGATCGACATGGACCGCGACGGCAGCGGCGACGTGTGCGACGCCAACGGGTTCTGCTTCGTGGTCGATCAACTCAGCGCCTGCCTGGATCCCGCCAGCGCCTTTTCGATTTACGCAGGGGCTGACCGGCCGGCGAAGACCGGAGAAAAATTGCCCCTGCTGATATGGGCCAACCGTCAGAACCGGGCCATGGAGTACGAGTGGACGATCGTCGATCGCCCGGACGGATCGCACGCGACGATCGAGCATCCGCGGGGTTCGGCGACTCTGTCCACGCCCTACAACTACCACTACAAGAAGGGCCGCATGGTGCGCTTCACGCCCGATCAGCCGGGATCCTACGTCCTGCGTGCGAGCGCCAGGCTGGTGTTCGCGGATGACCTCTACCCCGACAAGCAGGTCGCCAGCACCGAGTTCACCCTGACGGCCGATGGCGATCCGCAGGGAGCCGGCTGCTCGACGAGCGGCACAGGCGGCCTCGCCGGCCTCTGGCTGCTTCTCGGCCTGGGCCTGGCGCTTTGCCGCCGGCGCCGGTGAAAATCGAGCAAGTTCATACGAAAACAATCTTGAGAAAGAGGGCCCCCGCCGGGGTCCTCTTTTTTTATGAAAAAAGTGCATAGCGTGTCTCTGTCTTGCTTCATGCCAAGGCAGGAATGACGGCCATGTTTTTTGGGTATTTGGAAAGCCCCACAAGTCCGGAATGTTGGCGGTCGGTCGGATCAGGACGCTGGCACGGAAATTGAAGACCTTGATCCCCGCTTGACTTGCTTAATTCGGCCGGCGGGTAGATAATTGCTATCATCTGTTTCGGCTGATTAAGTCGGGAGGTGGATATGCTCTCAGCAAGACATGGTCATTGGTGGTGGTTGTCGCTTTCGTCGTTGCTGGTTGCAGCCGGCCTTCTGGCCTGTACCGATACCGACGTCGAGGTGACCGAGACAATCGAAACCACCGAGGTTGACGATCAACTCCTGATCCGGGGAGAGGTGTGCACCGATCCGCCGGAAGACTCGGACTTTCCGGTCAAGATCATGTTCATCATCGACGCCTCCGGCAGCATGCAGCAGACCGACGAGGGAATGCAGCGGGTCCAGGCGGTGCGACAGGTGGTTCGCCGCTATGCCAACAATCCCCAGGTAAGCTTCAACATCATCAAGTTCAACGGCCGCGTGGCGGTGCTCACCCAGGGCTTCGAGCACCTGTCGGGCAACGAGGCCGGCGTGTTCGGTCCCCAGGGCCTGCAGGAGGCCGACTCGATGACCGACTACCAGGGTGCCCTGGGCGTAGCCTACCAGGAGCTCTTGGCCGACATGATGGCGGTTTCCTCGGGAGACGGCGGTCTGCCCGAGTTGACGCGCACCAAGTACGTGGCGATCTTCTTCTCGGACGGCACGCCCGATCCAGTCTGCTTCGGCTGCGTCACCGATCCTCCGGATCATCCCCGCTACCTGCCCGAGTGCACCGGCGGGGCCGGCACGACCATGTGCTGTAACGATGATTTGCACGTGGCCTGCACGCTGATGGACGAGATCGTGCTCGACATGGACTATCTCGAGCCGGGCATGTTCCCGATGCTCGAAGGCGGCACCGACTACAATCACAACTACCAGATCTTCCAGCTGGTGGACGCTATCATGGATCTCAAGGATACCTTCCACGTCGGCGAGATGCGCTTCCACTCGGCCTTCCTCTACTGCCGCGACCAGTTCGGCAATCCCACCTCGGCGCTGTGCACGCTGGCCGAGGAGGCCTACAACCTCGACCCCGATCGCGGCCGGGCGCTTTTGCGGGAGATGTCCAAGCGCGGCAACGGCACCTTCCGCGACTTCACCTCGGGCCAGGACATCAACTTTTTGAAAATCGACTACACCTCGATCAAGCGCTCGTATTCCGCCAAGAACATGATCGTCACCAACATCGTGGCATTCCCGAAAAACGACCACTTCGCGCCCGATTCGGACGGGGACGGTATCGACGACTCCACCGAGATGCGCAACGGCTCAGATCCCCTCAAACGAGACACCGACGCCGACGGCTACCAGGATTTCATCGAGCAGCAAAAGCTCAGCTCGGGTTTCGATCCGCTGCGGTCCGATCGGCCGGACGAGCCTTGCGTCGATCAGCAGGATTCAGACGGAGACGGGCTGCGCTACTGCGAGGAGGCTCTCTACGGCACCGACGACAAGCTGGCCGACAGCGACGCCGACGGCTTTCCCGACTTGATGGAGATTCGCATGGGGATGGATCCCTTGCGCCGCGACGGCGACGAAGACCTCGATTCTGACGGCCAGCGCAACGCCGACGAGCTGCTGTTTCACTCCCACGCCGGCCGCTCCGATGAGGCGCTCTGGTCCGATCACCGCTACTGGTACGAGATGTGGCCGCTGGACAAGGGTTTCGACGACCGGGAATGTTACGGGTTCGAGATCCGGCACGTCACGCTGGTTACCACCGAAGACCGCAACGGTCCCGGCACGCGGGGCTTCAACGACGTTCTGATCTGGTTCGACCAGGCATCCTACGACGATCCGCTGGATCCCGGCGCCTTCAAGGTTGCCTGCGTGCGGGCGCAGTACATCGAGCCCGACTACAAGATTCCGATCGGCGGCGAGATCGACGTGACCGACGACGACTTCGTCGAGCCCGTGTCGCTCGACCTGGGCTTCTCAGGTTCGAGCTGCGTCACCGCAGATAAATGAGCGCGCAAGAATCATTGCTCGCGGAGGGTCTCCGATGAGTTTTCATAGACTTCGCTCGGCCTTTTTCGTCTGCCTGGCGACCGTTATCCTGGGGGCGGGCGTCTCCTGCACGGACGCCGACATTTTCGAGACCCCCGGCCTGGGCAGCGGGTCGCAGGACAACAAGCTCAAGGTCAAAGGCTCCTTTTGCACCGAGCATCCGGACGAGCTGAAATTCCCGGTCAAGATCATGTTCATCATCGACTGCTCGCAGAGCATGAAGGTCACCGATCCGCCCCCGACTCCAAACGATTATCCCGGCCGGGTCAAGGCCGTCTGGGACGTGATCCAGAAGTTCCGCTATGATCCGGGCGTTTCTTACGCCATTCTGCGCTTCGAGGCGGCCGCCAACGTGGCCACCCAGACGGACACCAACGGTGACGGTATCGCCGACATGTTCGGTTTCGTCAACGACCTGCCTTCGCTGCTTCGGGCCTTGAACTCGCTCATCTCGGCCGGCGGCACCACCAGCTACCAGGCCGCCCTGGGCCTGGCCGAGGCGACCCTGGCCATGGACATGAGCACGACCACGGTGGATGAGCGCTCGCGCACCAAGTACGTGGTCATCTTCCTGTCCGACGGCCTGCCGTACCCGCAGGACTTCGAAGAGGAGAGCAACACGCCCGCCAGCATCATCAGGGCGTTGCGCGAGATGATGAACCTGCCCAAGCGCTTCGGTGTCTCCGACTTCACCTTCCATACCGCTTACCTCTCGGTAGATACGCCCATCTACATCAAGGAGCAGGCCGAGGCGATCTTGAAGAACATGAAAACAATAGGTGGCGGCACCTACCGCAATTTCGACAACGGCGAGGAGATCAACTTTCTCGACATCGACTACACCTCGATTAAGCGCATGTACTCTTTAAAGAACGGCGCCTTTTTAGTGGCCAACGAGAATGCCCACCCGGCCTGGTCCAGAAGCGAGTCGGTCGACACCGACGGAGACGGCCTGATCGACCTGCTCGAGGAAGAATTGGGAACGTCTATCGGTTCCCGGGACACCGACGGGGACGGGTTCAACGATCTGTTGGAGTACAACCTGCGCCGCTCGGGCTTCGACCCCCTCGACCCCGACGACGCCGACTGCTCGCTCGGGCTCGACAGGCTCGACCGGGACGGCGACAGCCTGCTCGATTGCGAGGAGCGTTTCATCGGCACCAGTCCCGAGCTTTTCGACACCGATGCCGACGGCCTGCCCGATCCGCTGGAGTTCAGGGGCGGCACCAACCCCGTCTGGGCGGACGCCTCTGTTGACATGGATTTCGACGGCTCACCCAACGGCTCGGAACTGGCTTGGCACACCGACCCGGCACTGGACGACGCCGCCCGTTTCTCAAAATTGGCATATCGATACAAGCTCAGTCGCCGGCCGGGCTACCCCGAGAGTCGAGTGTGCTACGACTTCAGCGTCGACAACATCACCCTGGTGGGCACGCAGCCCAGGAGCCCCGGTGAGCCGGAGGGTTTCAACGACGTCATGGTCTACTTCGGCCAGGTTCCCCAGGACGACCCCGAAGACTACGGAACCTTCCGCGTGGCCTGCGCCAGGACCCGTTACATTCCCCGCTATCCCGAGCCCGACATCAAGTATCCGCCCAGCGGCGTGGTCAAGTTCGAGCAGAAAGACTTCAAGCGTCCGGTGGCCACGCGTTGCGCCAACGATCTCGATTGTCCGCATCACGTTTGCGATCCCAACCTGCACGTGTGCCTGGCGCCGCTGGGCGACAAGTGCGACGACCAGACTCCCTGTCCGAACTTCGCATGCGCTGACATCGACGCCGTCGGCGGGGTGGGAACTTGCATCTTTCCGGTGCAGGTGAGCTGCCTGAACAACGACGACTGCCCGCCATACCCCGTCCATCCTGTCACCCAGACATGCATGGATCCCACCCATGCCCCGCCCGACCCGGTTACGGGTGCCTGTCCGCTGCGCGAGTGCGTCCCTCAGTACTTCACTTGCTCGGCCACCAAGCCCTGCGCCCCGGACGGCGACAGCAATCCGGACAACGATCCCGAATGCCTCGGTGGCCTGTGCCGTTCGCCTTGCACCGATGCCGGCGACTGCAACCCGGGTGAAACCTGCGAGGCGGACATCGACTCGGATTACCCGCAGTGCCAGGCGCCGGCCGACTGCCCACAGGCCGGCATGGAGTGCGACGCGGGGCGCTGTATGGACATCTGCACCGTCGACAGCGACTGCCCGGACACGGGCGACATCTGCGAGGACGGTCTGTGCGTCCGGCGGCACTGCGTCGACCACCACGGCGGTTCGTGCGCCGGAGTGCCGTGCGTAAACGACGCCGATTGCCCGCTGCAGCCGTGCGACCCCGAGGTGGGCCGCTGCCTGACGCAGCCCTGTCTCGACTCACGCGAGTGCGAAAACCAGAAGTGCGAACTGGTGCTGGGCTTCTGTCTGGGCACCGAATGCGCGGACGACGCCGACTGCCGCGGCGACAGGGGCTACACCTGCAACGAGGTGATCGGCGATCCTTGCGACCGGGACATCGATTGCCCGATCGATTTTTGCACCCAGGAGAAACATCAGTGCTTCCTGAGCGGGGGAATCTGTACCAATAACACCGATTGTGCCGGCAACACCTGCGGCGTGCGCCTTTTAACCGCTTGCCTGACGGCCGCCGACTGCCCGGGTGGGACGGTCTGCACCAATGACGTCTGTGTCGGAAGTTGCTCCATGGGCGGCAACAACAGCTGCAGCTCGGATCTGGATTGCAGCCCCAACTACTGCCAGACCTACTACGTTTGCGAAAACGACCCGGCCGAGGACTGCACCAGTTCGCTGGACTGCCCGCAGACCTTCTGCCGGGCAGACGGGGTGTGCATTAACGACACGAACGTATCCTGCAACCCGGACACCGAGAACATCGACAACGCCTGCCAGGTGGGAATGTGCGCCCGCCAGAACGACATGGGCAACTGCGATACGCTTGCCAGGGAGCCCTGCTCGACGAGCGCCGACTGTCCCAACTACGCCTGCAACATGTCTACCGGCGAGTGCCATTACCCATCCGAGGTGGCCTGCACCACGGCGGCCGACTGTCCCGAGGCGGGCATGCAGTGCGACGTGACGGGCTTCTGCGTCAAGTTCTGCAATTCCGACACCGAGTGTCCCCAGACCCGCTGCCAGGGGAGCTGCGTGCCGGCCGATCCGGCCGATCGTTTTCGCTGCATGGACTGGTTCGACCCCGATCGTGACTGCAAGGTTTTTGGAGTGTCCGCCGATTCGGGTAGCCCCTGATTCCGGCCGATCTATAGTCATCAAAACCAAAAACGGGGACCATAAGATGATCGAGAAAAAAAACTATTTCCTGTGGGTCTTATCGCTAGCGCTGCTTTTCGTGTTCTCGGGTTGCGGCGGGACGCAGGAGAAGTTCGACGCCGGGCCGGACGCCTCCGACGGGGGCATCGACGATTGCCAGCGGGACAATTCGCAGAAGGGCAACACCACCGACGAGTGGAAGCTGACTGCCGGCGGCGAGGCCAAAAGCGGCTACATCTGCCCCCGGCAGGACATCGATCACTTCTGGTTCGAGGTGAGCGATCCGCGCACCATCGTCAGGGTGAGCCTTGCGAACAACGTAGCGCTCTCGCCGGTCGATCTGTGCTACGACATCTTTCTTCAGGGCTCGGACATTCGCCGGGGCGGGCTGTGCGACTCGGACGGCATGGACGGGATCACCGAACTTACGGGCACTCACTACCTCGATGAAGCGGGCACGTATTTTCTCGAGGTACGCGACGAGGGAGGCGACGACGAAGACCCGCGCCTGTTGGACAACTACATGTTGTCGATCGAACTGGTTCCGGACAAGGATAGTTACGAGAGCAACAACACGGCCAACGAGGCAAAGCAATTGGGGGCTGCCCAAGGCTACATCTCGTACCTCGGAGACCACGATTGGTTCAAGCTGATGACCTCCAGCGCCGGGCAAATCCTGGTGCTCGATCTGAGCAACAATACCCAGACACCGGTCGACCTGCGCTACGAGGTCTTCATGCCCGACAAGACGACGCCGATAAACGCCGGGCAGGACGACGACGGAATGCGCGAAACCACCAGCCTGCACGACGTGCTGGGACTGCCCGAGGCCGGCACCTACTATGTTCTCATAACCGACTCCGGTGACGACGATTCGGACACCGAAGTCGGTTACACATTGGCGCTTACGACCCAGGCCAATCCCGATCCACGCGATCAGTCGGGCGACAACAACCACTGGGAGGACGCCACTTCCGTGAGCAGCGGCCAGACCATCGGTGACGGTTACCTTGCCACGCGGGGGGACGTCGACTGGTACGTGATCACCTCACCGGGAACAAGCGACAGCAACCCGGCCCTGATCGAGATCGACCTCCAGGTTCCTTCCGGAAGTCCCCTGATTCCGGCGGTTGACCTTGTCGTCGCCGATCCCTATACCGCTTGCAGCGCCGGAGACGATTGTGGCTACCTTGTCTGGGAATGCAAAGGCTGCGAGATGGTCGACCAGTGCCTGGACGCCCAATGCCCGTCACACGAGTGCGATAAGGCAATGGGAAAGTGTACCGGCTCTGGCGAGTGCATCGACGGCGGCTCGGGCATGGGCTGCGGCATTCGCAGCCTGGTTATGCACGGGCCCGACTTCGGCGTCTCGGGTAATGCCAAGCACCTGCACACCGTGGCACCCATGTACGGATCGCGCTACTACCTGATGGTGCGCGACTACCAGGCGCGGCATATCGATATCCAGAACTCGTATAGCTTCACCGCCACGGTCCACCCGGAGCAAGACACCCACGAGTCGCCGCCCAACGGTCTCTACCTGCCCTACATCACCGACAGGCAAGAGGACGACACCCGCGACTGGAACAAGGGCATGGCCTCGACCATCTCCTGCACCGACAACGGCACAGAGATAACCTGCGGGCCGATCGAGGGCTACATATCGTTCCGCGGGGATCAAGACTGGTACAAGCTGGTGCTTTCGGGACAGAACTACACCGTGCCCAAGGAGGCCGAAGGCAATCCTACCACCGACGGGCCCAGTGTCGATTTCAACGTGATGTGGGACTGGAGCTTCTCGGGCTCGGGCATGAACCTGGGCTACGTGATCCTGCGCGGCAGCGACGAGATGGGCCCGGAACTGGGTTCGGGCTCGGGTTCGTGGGGCGACAGTTCTGGGCAGTGCTCGTACCTGTGCGGCGAGTACCACTTGCCGACCACGCTCTACCTGTGGGTGTTCACGCCCGACTTCAAGAAGTACGACTATCAGCACCCTTACAATCTTACCATCCGCGCGGTGCGCGGGGTGTGCCCCGACAACTGCGGCTACTGCCTGAGTTGCCCTTACATGTGCCCCAACAGCCGCAACCCCGATCCGCAGTGCATCTGAGGGTAAAGGAGGGTCGATCATGAAAAGCAGGCTAGCATGGGCATGGTTGTTGTCATTCGTGGCCATGGCCGCGGGCTCCTGCACGGACACCAACATCTACCACAAGACCCTCGAGCCCAACGTTCCCAACAAGGTGACCATCTCCGGGTCGGTTTGCACCGACGACCCGGCCCAGCGCCAGTTCCCGGTCAAGATCATGTTCCTGGTGGACACTTACGGCGACCCCCAACAGCAACGCCAGTTCGCGGTCGAGGACATCGTCAACCGCTACGTGGCCTCTGATAACTATACTTTCGCCATCATCAAGTTCGCCGGCGAAGTCAAGCAGCTGACCGAGGGCTACACGAAGAACATGGCCATCGTCAAGGAGGCCACGGCCGATCTGGGCTTCGGATCGGGCAGCTGCGTCTCGGGGCAGTGCCGCGATTGGCTGGGTGCTCTCAGCCTGGCCAACAGCGTCTTCACCGGCGACCTGCTGACGACCAATCCGGGCACCCGCTCGAGGACGCGCTACGTGTTCATCTTCGTGGCCGGCGGTCCGCCGGATCCTAAGCTGAATACGACCGCCGACGGTTGCGACGAGAAGTGCCGCCTGCTGCGGGCGGTGGATGAGATGGTCGAGTTCGGCGCGGACAACGGGGCGGCCGAGGTCGCCTTTCATACGGTCCAGGTGGACAGCATCCCCGGCGAGTGCCAGGGCACGGCGGAGCCGCGCTATTGCAACTCGACCACTCCCTGCCCGGCCAATTGCGCGGGCGACGAGATCTGCGAATTGCCCCAAAGGCTGTGCGGGGACGACCGCTCCATTGCCTGCAGCGACGGGGACGCCTTCTGCTCGTCGCAGGGCATGGGTGCCTGTACCGCGGAGTGGCTGTGCGACGGCGATTTCGCCACCGGCTGCGACGGCGACACGATTTGCTCGAACCAGGGCGCCGGGCGTTGCGACTTCGTCAGGGTTTGCAGCAACGATGTCGGCAAGGACTGCGTGCGGGCCGACGAGTGCTGCCCGACCTACCCGTGCAACGATCCCAACTCCGTGCCAAACGACCGTGCATCCGAACTGCTCGTCGCCATGGCCTTCAAGGGCCATGGCAAGTACATTCGCTTCTCGCTCTTCGCCCAGCTCAACTTCTGGGCGCTGGATTTCGACACCACCGAGAGCGTTTTCGTCAAGAAGGCCTTCTTCGTGACCAACGCCAACGTCAAGTCGCTCGGCGGCCAGGCAATGGCCGACAGCGACGGCGACGGCCTGAGCGACGTAGAGGAGGAATGCTACGGGGAGATGCTGAGCGGCGAATGTAAGGAGCTTGCGCGCTGTCGTTGCCAGCTGGACGTCTGGAGCAAGGCCAACCCCCTGGGAACCGACACCGACCCTACCCTGGCCGACAGCGACGGCGACGGGCTGGGTGACCTGCTCGAGATGCAATTCGCCACAGTCAATCTCAACCCGCTGCGCATGGATTTGCCTCAGGCCTGCTACGGGTTGGAGTTCCCCTACAAGGATCGCGACGGCGACGGGCTCAACGATTGCGAGGAGAAGCTGATCGGCACCGATCCCTCGCTGTTCGACTCCGACCGCGACGGCTACCCCGATCTGGTTGAGTTCAAGGCCGGCACCAACTACCTGCAACCCGATCACCTCAAGGACACCGACATGGACGGGTTGTGCAACGGCGAGGAGATCGAGATTCACCTCGATCCGCAGTCCAACGACACCAAGGCCCGTTCGGGCGAGGCCTATCGTTACAAGGTCATCGACGAGGGGCTGCGGGTTGTGCCCTACGTCAGCCAGCCGCACCTTCTTTCGGGTCTCGAGTTGACGGACGTCTCGGGCCGTTCGACGCCGGGCGCCTGGACGATCTATTACTACCCGGCAGGCACCCGCCGCGCTGACGGCAGCGTGCGCGACGTGCCGACGGTAGCCTGGGGCGATCCCTCGGGCGGGCTGCCCGGCCTGGAAGTCGACATACCCGGCAACGGCACCTACATAGCCTACTCCTCCTGCTCGTGCGTCAAGGAGTGCAACCCGGCCTGCGGGCCGGGCGACTGGTGCAATCCCTCGACCGGTTCCTGCGCCCCCGACCAATGCGAGCGCATCACCTGCGGACAGGGAGAGAAGTGCGAATCGGTAAGCGGTCTGTGCCATGCCGACTGCACACTTACCGACTGCTCGCTGGGGCAGCGCTGCGATCCGTTGCTGGGCACCTGTCTGACCGAGCGTTGCCTGAATATCGATTGCCAAAGCGGCCAAGACTGCGATCCCGAGGCGGGCGTCTGCGCCGGCCCGCCTTGCACCGGGTGGAACTGCGCCGCCGGGACGCATTTAGCCGAAAACCAGAAACCACCCTGGGTGACCATCAATGTCGACGAGAGCCAGTTGCCGCTTTCGGGTTTCTGGTGCGACGGCACCGTCGACAACACGCCCTGCCAGACGGATGCCGATTGCCCGGCCAACACCTATTGCCGTATCCGCGAGACGGTGGTAGTAGGACTGGCCAACAAGAACTGCATCTCGTTCAAGGTCAAGAACATCACCCTGGTGGAGACGCTTGAAACCCAGGCGGGCTTCGGCAACGGCTACAACAACATTCTGGTCTACCTGGCCCAGACGCCGCTCGACAATCCCTATGCCTACTCGATTTTCCGGGCGGCCCTGGTGAACATGCGCTTCACCGAGGGTCACAAGATTCCCGACGTGGCCGAGATCCCCCTCGGCGACGGCGACTTCTTCGCCATCGAGGAGAAGTAGGCTTCTTGACCGACCGGTCCGCTAGGAGCTAGAATCTTCACATGTTACCTACAATACAAAAACTACTTGCTGTCGCTGCAATTTTCGTGTTTACGCCGGTTTGCTTCACGGCCTGCGGGGGCGGGGGTTCCAACTGCGGCGACGGCCATGACGGTGTGCCGAACAACATCGACGAAGATATCCCTCCGGACGTGTTCTGGTATGCGCGTCTCGGGGTGGGCGAACTCAATCAACTCACCGGCCCCGATCCGGGCCACACCAGCCTGGTGCAGGCTTTCTTTCGCGACTTCACCAACTACCGGGTGCAGGACGCCGATCGGCTGCCCTTTTCGGAGGCCTGCTTCGTCTACACCAGCCTCCAGGTGACGACGGGAGAGCCGATTGACCTCGATGTTACACGCGTGACCGTGGGCGGTCTCAGCGGCGGCGACCTGGTTCTCGAGCCCGAGGGCGATCCGCCCAAGATTAGCACACAGTTGATAGACGGGCGCGCCTTCGCCGGCGGACCGGTCAGCTTCTCCGTCGAGTCGGGCGACGGGGCGACCGACTTTCCGGCTTTCACAGACGAGTTGCCGGCGCCCGATCCGGTGGTCATCACCCGCCTGGGCGATCGCGAGCATCCCGATTTGAGTCAGGGACCGTCTGTCAACATCAGTATAGATCGTATTGATCCGCTCGAAGTCAGATGGAAGCCCGGTAACGGCGACTACTTCGAGTTCAAGATCGTCCCCGGCTCGGGCACGGACACCAAGTATGTCAAACTGCGTTGCATCACCTACGACGACGGTTGCCTGTCGGTTCCGGCCGATGCGCTGGTCTACCTGGTGCCGGACGAGGCCACCAACTTCCAGCTCAAGGCCGAGCGGCACAACTCCGTGTTTCATTCGGTAATGGACGGCGATGTTACCAAGGCGGTCGTTAAGATCGATGTCAGTTCGACTATTGAAGCGACCGTTCTTCGCTGACGGGTCGGAGAGGGGAGCGAATCCCGTGAGAGCCTGCCGCCTTGCCCTGGGCATCCTGGTAGTCGCGCTGGCCATGGCCTGCGGCGTGTCCGAGGGCGACTTCATCTCCGGGGCCGATCACGATCCCTGCGAGAGCAACATCCCGGTTTGCCAACAGACCGCCGGTTGTGCCATGGGCGAGAGTAAGTATATTGAGGGCGATTTCCCCGGTTATACAAACTTCGTGGTCACCACGCCGGCCGACACCACCATAGTCGTCAAGCTGTTCTTCAAGACCCGTACGCACCCGGGCGAGGATACCGAGATCATCTGGTACGAGCCCGGTTGCCACGACTCGTACGACTACGAGAGCCAGGGCAAGGATATCTTCGCCGAGGCCGGTGGTGACCGCGTCTTCGCCAAGGAGCAGAAAGTAAGGCGCGAGGGGGATCACCTGATTGAGATCTACTCCGACGCCCGTACCCACTACTTCATCCGGGTCGAGTTGCAGACCCCGATGAACTAAACCCAGACATGGTGGAAAATACCGAGAGCGCTCCGCGGACGGTATATCCCGGCCTATTGCTGCTTTCGGCGGCCAGCTTGCTTCTGGAAGTGGCGCTGGCCAGAATCCTCTCGGTCAGCCTGTGGTACCATTTTGCCTTCATGGTGGTCAGCACGGCCCTGTTCGGCCTGGGGCTTTCGGGGGTGGTCCTGGCACTGCGCCGGCGGGCCGCCCGCATTCCGGATCACCTGCTTGCCTGGGCGGCCTTGTGCGTCCCGCCGGCCTTCGTCCTCGGCTATGTGGCATACAACCTGGTTCCCTGCGAGCCCTTCTCGCTGGGGGTAGATCCGCTCCAGTGGATCTACCTGCCGCTTTGCTATCTGGCGGTGACGCTGCCTTTTTTCGCCTCGGGCCTGATCGTGGCCGCATTGCTTACACGCTACGCGCGGGGAGTGCACCGGCTCTACCTGTTCGATCTCTCCGGAGCGGCACTGGGCAGCTTGGCGCTGGCCTTCGTTATGTCGGCCCTGGGCGGCTCGGGAAGCGTTTTCGCGGCCGCGGCGCTGGCCGCCTCTGGGGCGGCTTTAATTGCCTGGCGGCACGGGCGCCGGCAAGCCATTTTCGCCTGCGGGTTGGGGGTCGTGTTGCTTGCGCTTATGCCCTTCGCTAATCGGATCGTCCCGGTCAGGATTAGTTCCAACAAGGTCTTCGCCAAGGTCATCGCCGATCCTAAAAAAAACCTCTACACCGCCTGGAACACGATTTCCAGGGTGGACGTCGTCAAGTACGGCGCGCCCGGCCGGGAGCAGCGTTCGATCCTGATCGATGCCGGCACTGCTTTAACGCGCATGGCTCACCCATCGGCGCCGCTTACCAAGCTTTTACCCGGCGACGGTGACGAGGACTTTTTCTACCGGCTCTTCGACGGGCCGCGCGTGCTGGTGGTCGGCTCGGGCGGCGGGCGAGAGGTGTTGATGGCGCTGAAAGACGGGGCATCCGCCGTCTGCGCGGTGGAGATCAACCCGGCCATCAATCGCCTGGTGGCAGAGACAATGGCCGACTTCACCGGGCACATTTACGCAGACCCGCGGGTCACGGCGGTGACCGACGAGGCTCGCAGCTACATCAGGCGCTCAGCCGAGCACTACCAGGTCATTCATTGCCCGCACACCATATCCAACGCGGCCCTGGCCGCGGGTTCGCTCAGCCTGGCCGAGAACCACCTATTAACGATCGAGGCCTTCGACGACTACCTCGATCATCTGAGCGAGAACGGGGTGCTGGTTATCACCCGCCCCGAGGCCCACCTGCCGCGCCTCTTCACCACCGTCAGGGCCGTCTTCGAGGACCGCGGGTTGGGAGGACTTGCGCACAGCATCCTGGCCTGGCGCAAGCCCGCCCGCTCGCTGTCGTTCTACGCGGGCTTCGCCGTTCGCAGGCGGCCCTTCAGCCCGCAAGAGGTGAGCGACTTCGCGGCGCTGCTTGAGCGGCGCGGTCTGCAGCCGCTCTACCTTCCGGGCGCGGTCGAGGCCGCGCCGTATCGCGAATTGCTCACGGCTCCCGATCCACAATCGGTCGCCGTGCCCTTCGCGGCCATCCTCGAGCCGGCCACGGACGACAGGCCCTTTTTCAACCAGCGCCAGAGATTCTCGCAGGTGAGCCTTTCAGATCTGGCGGCGGTCTTCAATCGCGGGCGCGGGGGAAGAATGGCGATCGAGAACCGTCCGGTGGCCGAGGCGGTGCTCTTGGTGCTTCTGGTGCAGTCGCTTGTCATGGCCGTGCTCTTCATCGTCCTGCCGCTGTGGGTATTCAGGCGCCGGGCGCTTGCCGGCCAGGGGCGCCTGCGGACGCTTGTCGCCTTCTGTGCGCTGGGCCTGGGCTACATCGTAGTCGAGGTGGGCTTGATCCAGCGCCTGACTCTTTACCTGGGACGGCCGGTGGTGGTCTTCTCGACCGTCCTGGGCGCACTACTTTTCATGTCCGGACTGGGAAGCGCCTACTCGCGGCGCTTCGCCTCGCCGGCCGCCCCCTGGCGGGCCGCGGTTTTAGCGGCCATAGTCGCCTTGGCGACTGCGTTTCTTTCGCCGCTCATCGTCGACGCGACCCTGGCCTGGCCGGCGGCGGCGCGGGTGCTGATGTCAATCGTGATTCTTGCGCCGGTCGGGTTTGTCATGGGAATGCCGTTTCCACTGCTCGTAAAACGGCTCGAGACAAGGTATCCCGAGCGCATTCCCTGGGCCTGGGGGGTCAACGGCTTCGCCGCCGTGGTCGGGTCGATAGGCGCCGTGGTGCTGGGCATGACGATCGGATTCACCGGCGTGCTGGTCGTCGGTGTGCTTTGCTACCTGACGGCTTCTCTGGCAACCTTGACGAAGCGGGATCCGGGCACTAGTTTGTAGGCTGGCTTGCGGTGGGAGAGAGATTGGCCGCGGTGACGGAAGAAGAACAAGCGGTTGTCGACTGGCTGGGCGAGTATTTCCCGGATGAGGGACGGGGCAAGAGCCTGATTACAGTGCTTCTGTCCCTGCAGGAGCGCTTCGGCTATCTGTCGCGCAAGGGAATGCGCGAGGTGTCCCGTTTGATGGGAATATCTGCGGCCAACGTCTACGGCGTGGCCACATTCTACAACCGTTTTCGCTTCAATCCTCCGGGTCGGCACCAGATCAAGGTCTGCATGGGCACCGCCTGCCACATCAAGCGCTCCGACAAGATACTCGATCACTGGATGCGCCGGCTCGAAATAGGCGCGGGCGAGGTCACGGCCGACCGCGAGTACGGCCTTGAGCGGGTCGCCTGCGTAGGCTGCTGTACACTGGCACCGGTGACGGTTGTAGGCGATGAGGTGATCGGCAACATTTCCACCTCGAAAATCGATGGGATTCTGCTAGGGCACGATCTCGAGCGCAAACAACAAACGGATGAGACGATCGGCGAGAGAGGCGACGCAGCCGGCGACACGGAGGGCGGATGATGGTCGGCACGGGCTACACGGCCCTGGCCGAAAGGGCCGCTGTCGCCGAGCGCGCCATCAACGGCGCCGGGGCCTACTCGATCCTGATGGGCACGGCCACCTGTGGCCGGGCGGCCGGCGCCTTGCCGGTGCTGGATGCCTTCCGCGAACAGGTCGCATCAGCCGGCATCGAAGCCCGGGTGATGGAGGCCGGCTGCATGGGGCACTGCTACGCCGAGCCGATGGCCGTCCTCAAGAGGCCCGGCTACCCGGGCATGGTCTACCACCACCTCAATCCGGTCATCGCCCGTAACCTGGTCGATAATTTCTTCGCAGGCGAGGATCCGCTGCTCGAGTTTTTCCTGGGAGCCACTGCGAGCAACGAACTGATGATGCCGACACTTACGGATCTGCCGCGCTTCGGGCGCGAGGAGCGGCGTTTGATGCGCCGTGCCGGGGTGCACGATCCGGGCGACATCCTGCAGGCCGTCGCCCTGGGGGCTTATGCCGGCCTGCCGCGCGCCTTCGAGTTGGGGCCCGAGTCGATCATCGCGGCCGTCAACGAATCGGGCCTGCGCGGCATGGGCGGGGCCGGCTTCCCGACCGGCCGCAAGTGGGCCGCCTGCCGGGCGCAGGCCGAGCGCGAGCGCTATATTATCTGCAATGCAGACGAGGGCGATCCCGGGGCCTTTATGGACCGGACCATTCTCGAGAGCGATCCGCACGCGGTCATCGAGGGGATGATCATCGGCGCTGTGGCGATCGGCGCGAGGCGGGGTTACGTCTACGTGCGTGCCGAGTACCCCCTGGCCGTCGAGCGCATGCGGCGGGCGCTGGACGACGCGCGAAGAGAGAATCTTGTGGGCGATGACATTCTCGGCTCGGGCTTTTCTTTTGACGTCGAGATAGCCGAGGGGGCGGGGGCTTTCGTCTGCGGCGAATCGAGCGCCTTGATGCTGTCGATCGAGGGCAAGCGCGGTATGCCCCGCGTGCGCCCGCCGCAGTCGGTCGAGAGAGGCCTGTTCGGAAAGCCGACCGTGCTCGACAACGTCAAGAGCCTGGCCAACATCGGCCCGATCCTGGTGGCGGGACCCGAGAGCTTTGCCGATGTGGGCACGCAAGAGAGCAAGGGCACGGCGGTCTTCGCCTTGGCGGGCAAGATAGTCAACCCCGGGCTGGTCGAGGTGCCCATGGGCACTACCCTGCGCGAGCTGATCTTCGATATCGGCGGCGGCGTACCGGGCGGAAAGAAATTCAAGGCGGTGCAGATCGGCGGTCCCTCGGGCGGCTGCCTGCCCGAGTCGCAACTGGATACACCGATCGACTTCGACGAACTGAGTGCTGCCGGCGCCATGATGGGTTCGGGCGGCATGGTCGTCCTGGACGAGGACAACTGCATGGTCGAGACGGCCCGCTTCTTCCTCGAGTTCACCCAGGACGAGTCTTGCGGCAAGTGCACCTTCTGCCGCATCGGCACGCGCCACATGCTCGACATTCTCGAAAGGATCGTGCGCGGCGATGGCAGCCTGGAAGACATCGACAGGCTCGAGGAACTGGCCGCAGAGATCCGCGACGGCTCGCTGTGCAATCTGGGCAAGACGGCGCCCAATCCCGTCTTGACCACGCTGCGCTTTTTCCGAGAGGAGTACGAAGAACACATCAACGAAAAGAAGTGCCGCGCGCGGGTGTGTAACGAACTGACGGCCTACTACATCCTGCCCGAAAAATGCGCCCGCGGCTGCGACGCCTGCGTCGGATCGTGCCCGGTCGAAGCCATCTTCACAAGCCCCAAGAAGCGCGTCAAGGTGATCGACCAGTCACTGTGCACCCGCTGCGACTCGTGTCGCCTGGCCTGTCCGACAGAGTACGACGCCGTTCTTAGGATCTCGCCGCTTGTCGAACTGCCCGCGGCCGAGCCGCGACCTGACGACAACCGGGAGCAGTCATGAAGCAGGTCACCATAGAGATCGACGGTCGCCAGGTGCAGGCGCCGGAGGGAGAACGTCTATTGTGGGTTGCCCTGGACGCCGGCTGCGACATTCCGCACCTGTGCGCCATACGCGACCAGGACCCGCCCCACGGCGGCTGCCGACTGTGCTGGGTGGAGATCGAGGGGCGCGAAAAACCGCAAACCTCTTGCACCGTGCGGGTGAAAGAGGGCATGCGCGTGCGCACGCGCACACCGGCTGTCGACCGCCTGGTGCGAGCCGGCTTCGAGATGTTGATGTCGGTGCATCGTCTCGACTGCAAGGTGTGTCCGGGCAACCGCCATTGCGCGTTGCAGGACATAGCCCGCTCGCGCAAGATACCGCTCAAGCCCCGGCGCCTTCCGAAAATCGAGCCCGACTGGCCTGTCGACGAGAGCCGGTCGGAGATCGGGCTGAACCCCAACCACTGCGTGTTGTGCGGCCAGTGTGTTTACGTCTGCAACCACGAAGTGAGAAAGGGCGTACTCGACTTCATCAATCGCGGTCTGGGCACGCAGGTAGGCACATTCGATGGGCGGCCTCTGGCCGAACAGGACTGCGGCGATTGTGTCCGCTGCGCCGATGTTTGCCCGGTGGGCGCGATTTACCTGAGAATGCCTGAAGACAAATCCTGACAGGTGCCCGTGGAAGCCATGCAAGAAAAGAGGCACTACCGCGTTCTTGTGGTTGTGTCGATAGGGACATTTCTCAGTGCCATGGCCGGTTCGATGGTCAACCTGGCGTTGCCCTCGCTTGGGAGGGATCTTGCCGTGTCGCTTACGGCCTCGCGCTGGGTGGTACAAGTATTTTTGCTTGTTATGGGCGCCTTGCTGCTTCTTGCCGGTAAGCTGGGAGACCTCGTCGGTCACCGCCGGATCTATCTGGCCGGCTTCGTGTTGTTCGGATCGGCCTCGCTGCTGTGCGGCCTGGTAGGTTCCTTCGGATGGCTGATCGTCGCCCGGGCATTGCAGGGGGTGGGCGGCGCCATGGTGCTGGCCACCAGCCCGGCGTTGCTGACCCTGAGTTTTCCCGCGAGTCAGCGCGGGCGTGCGTTGGGTATGCAGGCCACGGCCACCTACCTGGGGTTGGCCCTGGGTCCGGCCTTGGGCGGGTTGATCGTCTCGGCCCTGGGTTGGCGCTGGACATTTTTTGTCTACGTGCCGGCCAGCGTCGTGGTGTTTGTAGTGGGCGCGATGTTCCTGCCGGCCCGGGCCGCCCGCCGCGGCGGGCGGATCGAAGTGCCCAGTGCCTTGCTGCTGGTTCTTGGACTACCGCTTTTGTTGTTGTCGTTGTCCTGGGGTCGAACGGTCGGCTCCACGGGCGGGCAGGCCTGGATCGTTGCGGCTTGCGGGGTGGCCTTACTCGCTGCTTTTATCGTGCGTGAGCTGCGCATGCCGGCCCCGTTATACGACCTGATGATGTTTCGTTCGCGCCTGTTTTCGAGCGCGGTGTTGTGTGCCGTTTGTAACTATGCAGCCCTATTCGCGGTGTTCATCATGTTGCCCTTCTATCTCGAGGAGGGGTTGGGCATGAGCCCGGCGGAGGTCGGCACCATTCTCACAGTACAGCCGGTCATCATGGCCCTGGTGGCCTCGCCGTCCGGGTGGCTTTCGGATCGTATCGGTAGCCGCGGTCTTACGGCCACGGGATTGTTGCTGCTTTCGGCCGGGATATGGGGGCTCTCGACACAGGGTTCACAGGGCGGCGCGTGGAGTGTTGTGCCGTGGCTTGGACTCGTGGGGCTGGGTGTCGGGCTTTTCGTGTCGCCCAACTCGAGCGTCATGATGGGAGCAGCCCCCCGCAGGCAACAAGGCCAGGCCGGGGCGATGATGGCCGAGTCGCGGATAATAGGCATGTTTCTTGGGGTGGCGCTTTCGAGCGCGGTCTTTGCGGCAAGTGGAGGACGAACCGGAGCGATCTGGAGGCCGCAAGACTATTACGCCATGAGTCTGGCCTTGAAATCGGGTGCCGCCGCGGCCCTGGTCGGGTCACTGGTGGCCCTGTTGCGGGGTAGGGCTCGATAAGGAGGTTTTCATGGAATGGTGGCAGGCATTTCGTTCAGAGTTTCCCGTAAGCGAGAAATTCATCTATCTGAACCACGCCGCCGTTTCTCCGCTGCCCAGGCGTTGCCGGGAGGAGATGGAGAGTTACCTCGATGAGCTTACCCGGTACGGCGCGAGCCACTATCCGGATGTGGTCTGGAATTCGCTGACCGAGACCCGGGTGATTTCGGCGCGGCTGCTGGGTGCCAAGCCCGAGCAGACTTTTTTCGTACGCTCCACTTCGCAGGGGCTGGGCATCGCCGCGACCGGCATTCCTTTCTCTGCCGGTGACAATCTGGTGTTGGTTGAGCACGAGTTTCCCGCAAACCTGCGGCCCTGGCTGCCGCTACGCAGGAGAGGGGTAGACGTGCGCCTGGTTCCCCAGAAGCAAGGACGAGTGTTGATAGACGATCTGGCGGCGGCGGTGGATCGAAACACCCGTGCGGTCAGCGTGTCGTTTGTACAGTTCCTGTCTGGATTCCGGATAGATCTTGGCGCGGTTGCCGAGTTGTGCCGCCGGGTGGATGCTCTCTGTGTCGTGGACGCCATTCAGGGATTGGGGGCGTTCCCCCTGGACGCGCAAGCCTGCGGAATCGATTTTCTGGCGGCCGATTCCCATAAGTGGATGTTGGGTCCCGAAGGCGCCGGGGTAGGGTTCATCTCCGACCGGGCGCTCGAAAGAATCGAGCCCGCCCTGGAAGGCTGGCTGGCGGTCGAGCGGCCTTTCGATTTCTTCGATCTGGATCAGCCCCTGAAATCCTGGGCCGCCCGGTTCGAGGAGGGCGCCTACAACAATGCCGGCCTGCGCGGGATGAAAGGATCGCTGCAGGTGATAGAGCAGGCGGGACTTGAGCGCATCTCGAAGCGCATTCTCGATCTGACGGATTACCTGGCGGACGGACTAGTAGCGCGTGGTTGGAAAGTTATTTCTCCCCGCCAGAGCGACGACGAGAAATCCGGCATCCTGCTTGTTGAAAAGGACGGGATCGACGCCGATGCCATAGAGAGGAAATTGAAGGAAGAGAAGATCGTCTTATCCGTCCGTGACGGAAGGCTGCGAATCGCGCCCCACGGCTATAATACTTTCGAAGAACTGGATCAGGTATTAGGAGTTCTTGAAAAGATTTGACCTTCCCTGTTTCATGTGGGATTACTGATTCTGCTCTTCACAATCCGCCGCCGACAGCGGTAGCGATCGGTTTCTGAAGTTTCTTGAACCCCAAGGTAGCCTGGAATACACTCGCCCCGATCATGGGCAAGAAGGACAAGGCAAAGGAAAAGGGCGCTGTCTCTTCCCGCCGGGATTTTCTGGCCCTGGCCGGTAATGTTGGCGTTTGCGCTTGTGGGCTGGCCGCGGCGGGATTGGGAGCGCGCCTGGCCGTGCCCGAACTGTGCGACGGGCCGCCGCACAAGTTCCCGGTCGGCCCGGCCGCGGACTTCATCAGCGGCACGTTGACCTGGATCCGCGATCGGGAAATTTTCGTCGTACACGACGGAGACGGCTTCGGCGCGTTCTCGTCCAGGTGCACCCACCTGGGCTGCACCGTGAGGAGATCCACCGAAGGTTTCTATTGTCCCTGCCACGGCGCGAGCTACGACTCGCAGGGCAGGGTGACGACAGGCCCCGCGCGCAAGGATCTGCCCTGGTATCTGACCTGGGTGGGATCCGATGGGCGGGTTTGGGTCGATACCGACCGCGTGGCGGATTGCGGCAGCAAGAGCGCAAACCCCGAAGGTTCCGCGGCCCGGGACGACGAGGAGTCATGAAGGGCTTCTTTCGTGCCCTCGGTGGCAACCTGCGCGACCTGCCCGGCAACTTGCGGCGGGGCTTGCGGCCAGGCGTCGCGGATGGCGGCAACAGCGCGGCCTCGCGCCTGCGGCGCAGCTTCGTCTACCATCTTCATCCACTCAGGATTACCCGCCGGGCACTGAGGGTCTCTACCACCTTGGGGCTGGGCGTCGTCAGCCTGACGGCCTTTTTGATCCTGTCTGTCACCGGCGTGCTTCTGATGATCTATTACCAGCCCGGCACCGGCGAAGCTTACGCCAGCATGCAGGACATCCAGTACGCGGTGGCACTGGGCTCCTTCGTGCGCGCTTTACACCGCTGGGCGGCCTACGCCATGCTGGTGTCGGTGCTCTTGCATTTGCTGCGAGTGGCCTCGATGGGAGCCTACCGCGGCCGGGAGCTGAACTGGCTCGTCGGTCTCGGGCTGGGAGCATGCGTCCTCGGGTTGGCTTTCACCGGCTACCTGCTGCCATGGGACCAACGTTCCTACTGGGCGGTGAGGGTCAGCGCCAATATGTTAGACAGCGTGCCATTCCTGGGCGGGGCGATAAAAAGCATGATGCTGGGCGGGCAGAGTGTCGGCCAGTCGGCCTTGCTGCGCTTCTACATGTTGCACGTGGCCCTGTTGCCGGCAGGCATGCTGGCCCTGGTCGCCGTCCACCTGTGGCGCATAAGGCGCGACGGAGGCCTGGCCGGGGCGCCCAAAGAAGGCGAAGACAGCGAGTTGCTGCCCGCCTGGCCGCACCTGGTGCTGCGCGAGGCGCTTTTGATGTTGTGGGTGCTCGTCATCCTGGCGGCGGTCGCCGCGCTGGTGTCGGCGCCGCTGGGTGTCCCGGTAGACGTGCATGTCCCGGCCAATCCGGAGAAGGCGCCCTGGTACTTCTTGTGGGCCCAGGAACTGGTCAGCTACTCGGCCCCGCTGGGGGCGTTCGTGATACCGGCACTGCTGCTTGCGGGCCTGGTCGGGCTTCCTTTTCTCGATCGTGAAAACGTTGGGGTGGGACGCTGGTTCGGTACGCCGGCCTGCCGCCTGGCCGTGCTGTTTTCCGCATTGGCTGCGATCGCGGCGCTTGGGCTGTTCGAGGTATTTTACATGCGGGCCGGGCCGGGCGCATTTTTCAAGGCGCTCGGCACCGTCTGGCCCGACGTCGTCAACCCGGGCACGGGCATGATCGTTATGGCCTTGCTGGCCGCGCTCACTGCCGGAATCGCAACCGGCTCGACCCGGGCGGCCTTTCTCTCGGGGCTCGTTGTAATGCTGGTCATGCTTCTGGGATTCACCCTGATCGGAGCCTGCCGCGGGCCGAACTGGGTTTTCTACTGGCCATGGGAGGGCTGGCCAAGTGTTGTTTGACCTGGCCAAAGACACCCGCCGCCTGCGGGTCGGCCTGCTTGCCGGGGCGCTTTTTTTGCTCTTGGTCCTGGCCTGGGTCGGGCTACGCGCGGCCCGCACCGAATGGCGGGGCACGCAAGCCGCCTTCTTCGATCTCACGGGTGATGCGCGGCATGCGACCGAAATACTGCAGAACAAGAACTGTACCGGGCAGATGGAACGCTGCACCACCTGCCACCTGGGCGCGCGGCGCCGGGATCTCATGGGGGTGCAGGTGCCCAAGGTTTTCCGCGCCCACTCGCGCTCGATGCTCGGGCACCTGGAACGCGGCACGGGATGTGGCACCTGCCACGGGGGGACCGGCCGGGCACTCGATTCAAAATTGGCCCATGCCATGCCCGGCGGCAGGCTTCGAGACCCGTTGCTCGGCCAGCCGTACATCCAGGCTTCCTGCGCGCGCTGCCATCTCCCCGGCGCGCGAGAAGGCATGCAGCGGCTGGTTGCCGGCGCCGAGATCTACCTGCGCCTGGGATGTCTCATCTGTCACCCGCTCAATGTCGGCGGGCGGGGGAGCTGGGACTTCGGTACTGATTTGCGCGCTCCCGGCAGAAAGAGCCTGGCCTATCTCAGAATGAGTCTCATCGACCCGGCCGCCAATTTTCCCGGCTCGACCATGCCTTCGTTCAAGAATTACTTCGCGGATGATCCCGAGAGTTTGACGGACGTACTGGTGTTTCTGCTGAGCCTGGAAATCGAAAACGCGGGAAATTGTCCCGGCCAGGACAAGCGGATTACCGGGGTGGACAATCCCTGCGCCGATTGTCACGCCGGCGCCGCCGGCAGGGCAAGCGGCCGTTTTGTTCACAAATGCGTTTACATCGTCGAACATAAGAACATGTTGACCTGCGCCGCATGCCACCCGCGCCAGATTCCTGAGCCTGGCCCGGGCGGCGGGCACTGCCCCGTGATCGATCGGCAGCGCCCGAACTGCGCGGTGTGCCACGAGACAAACGAAGGGAGCAGACCGGGATGATCACGCGCAGGCAGATGATCCTCGGTCTTCTGAGCGCCGGTGGAGCGAGCCTCTGCCCTGGTTTGCTCAAGGCCGGAGGCAACACTCTCCTCGGCGCCATGAGCGGCTGGGTCTTCGAGCCCGATCGACTGCGGGCGCTTCTGGCCGCGTCCGAGCGGATCTTACCCGGGGTGGTCGCGGCGGGCTTCGAAAACTACGTAAACTACTGGTTGGTAAGAGAGCCTTTCAACCGCGCGGCCGACTGGAAGCCGCTTCTCAACATCGGGGC
>CAZXHT010000050.1:30604-40438 GCA_964640665.1 uncultured Myxococcales bacterium | reverse complement strand
GCGGCGGGGACCGGGACCGGCGGGTGAGGTCATCTCACAGATTTGTCGTGCGCCCGTGGCTGAAGTCGGAATCGGTATTTCCTATTGGATGCGATGCAGCTTGATCATGTTGGTGCTGCCCGGTTGGCCGATTGGCACTCCGGACGTAATCACCACGGCCTCGCCCGTGCGGGCGAAGCCTCGTTCTATCAATATGCGGTTGGCCAGGCGCAGCATGGCGTCCGTGCTGCGCACGGAAGGTACCTTGATCGGCTCTACTCCCCAGTAGATCGCCAGGACGTGATAGGTGTCCTCGTGCGGCGTCATGGCGATTATCCTGGCGTTGGGACGATAGTCTGAGATCAAGCGGGCTGTGTTGCCCGACTCGGTGAAGGCCACTATCAGCCTGGATCCGGTGTCCTCGGCCGCCACGACCGTTGCCTTGGAGATCGCGTTGGGAAACACGGCATGGTCCTTGATCAGGCGCGGGGCGGGGATGCTCTGGAAGGCCGCCGATTTTTCCGCCTCGCCGATTACCCTGACCATCATCTGCAACGCTTCCAGCGGATAGGCCCCCGCCGCGGTTTCACCCGAGAGCATTAAAGCGTCCGCGCCGTCGAAGACGGCGTTGGCGACGTCCGAGGCCTCTGCCCGGGTGGGTCTCGGGCTGGAGATCATAGACTCGAGCATTTGGGTGGCCACTATCACCAGCTTGCCGCGGGCGTTGGCCCGGGCGATGGCCGTTTTCTGGATGGCCGGCACCTTTTCGGGCGGCAGTTCCACGCCCAGGTCGCCGCGCGCCACCATGATGCCGTCACACACGTCCAGGATGTCGTCCAGGTTGTCGACCGCATCGGGGTGCTCGATCTTGGCTAAAATGCGCGAGTTCCCCTTGGCCTTGCGGATCATTCGCCTTACCTGCAGAACGTCATCGGGCTTGCGCACGAAGCTGATCGCCACCAGGTCCATGCCCAATTTCAGCCCCAGGCGAATGTCTTTCTTGTCCTTTTCGGTTACCGATGCGCTGGATATGTTGACGCCGGGCAGGTTGATGCCCTTGTGATCCCTTATCACGCCGCCGGCGACCACCTTGGTGATGACGTCCCGGCCCTCGACATCGGTGACCCGCAGTTGGATTGTCCCGTCGGCGATCAACACCCGGTCGCCCTTCTTGACGTCCTTGTGAAAGTGGTTGTACTGCACCGCAGCATGGAAGTCGTCGCCGACGATGGAGCGTGTCGTCAGAATGAAAGAGCCGCCGGTGTGTAGCAGCACCTGGCCGGTCTGAAACTTGCCCAGGCGGATGCGCGGGCCCTGGACGTCCTGCAGGATGGCTAAAGGCCGCCCGGCCGCCTTGGACAAGCGACGCAGCATGGCGTGCAGCCGGGAATGGCTCTTGTGTGTGCCGTGAGAGAAGTTCAGGCGGGCCACGTCCATTCCGCCGAGAACCATCTTTTTCACAATCTCCTCGGAGGAACTCGCGGGGCCGATCGTGCAGACTGTCTTCGCTTTGCGCATAACGGAACCTCCGAGAAGAGGCCGCCTCAAACCCTGGGCGGAGAATGAGCGATCTTGCCGAGCATGATGGAAGGCGCGAAGAGCAGCGCCGTGATCCTGGACATCACCAGGGCCACGATCAGAACCATGACGAACCAGGTTCCCACCGATGCGGCCGCGAACTTCAAGGCCTTCTCGCGGGGAGTGTCCATCAGCACCTGGCACCCGACCAGGAAAAGGTAGGCGGCATAGCCGAAGCCGACGAGCATTCCAAGCAGGCTGAGCTGGGGCACAAGGGTCAGAAAGCCCGCTATCCAGACGGGAGTCGAGGCATAGGCGGCGAGCTTGAAGGCCGCATCCTCGTTACGCACCGTGCCGAAGGAGGGGGCCATGAAGTTCACTGCCAGCCCGAGGGCGAACACCGATCCGGTAAAGACCGCCAGAAGGAGAATCGCGTACACCAGGGCATATACGAAGCCTCCCCCGAAGAGAAGGTTGCCCAGGAACCCGAAGACGGTCGGGATCAGCGCCAACAGCAGGACATACCTGGTGACGAGATCGCGCCCCTGGTCAGGTTCGTTCTTGATGGCCCGCCAGGTTTTCTCCGGGTTGGTAAGGATCTCGATAACCCGAGTGGCGATCGCGGAGTAGTTGATGAACATTAGCGCAGATTCTACGGTCGGCATCGACAGGGTGTCAAGAACGTTGGGTTGCTCCGAATCACAGGGCTACAACGTGTGTTCCTCGCGATCCTTGCCGAGGATGTCCTTGAGCAGGCCGTCCGGATCCGACTTCTTTTCTTTCGGCTGCCCTTTCTGGTCGGGTTTGATTCCGGCCTGCTTCAGCACCTTGCGTGAAATGAAGATCGGTGCCTGGTTGCCGACCGCCAAGGCGATGGAGTCGGACGGCCGGGCGTCGAAGGAAAGCAGCTTGCCGGAGTGTTGGATGAAGATCGTTCCCAGGAAGGTGTTGTTCTTCAGATCGTCGACTTGCACCTTTACAAGCACCCCGCCCAACTCGTGCATGATCTTGTCCAGCAAGTCATGCGTCAATGGTCGCTGGAAGCGCTGCCGGCCGAGCCTGAGCTGAATCGCAAAGGCCTCGGAGTCTCCGATCCAGATAGGCAGCAGCGTGCCGCTTTCATCCCTGAGCACCACCGCATGCGTGCCCTTGTTGTCCAACACGCCCACCACGGTCATCTCGACGAAACCAGCAGGTGGCTTCAGGACCCGAACCACCGGCCTGGATTTCTTCGGATCGGCCGATGACGTCCCAGGCACGAAATACAATGGCATCACGACTAGCAGCAAGAGCAGGCCGTGTTTACATACCCGCATGACAGCCTCCTTGAATGGAAAATACACTTCCAGTATACCACTCTTCTATTGACGGAGAAAAAAGGTTGCTTCGGTTTGGGCGCTTGGGCGGCTGGTCGAAAACCTAGATCTCTTCTTCTTCTTCTTCGACATCGTCGCCCCAGAGAGATGTCTCGTCGTCGTCATCTTCGAGAAACTCTTCGCTGGAATCTTCGGAGATTTCATCCGCCTCCAGCGAGATGCCGACTCGGAACTTCTTGCTCAGGCGCCCGATTTGTTCCAGGAACTCGTCGAGCGCCAGAAAAGCGTTCTCGACGATCTTGGGGTTTGCCGTCTTGCCGCAATTGGGACACTTGACGAGAGACGGCTTACGGATGATGTCCGAAACCTCGAGTTCGAACTCGGCTTCGCATTGGACACATTCAAAAGAGATACTCATGCATTGTCACCTTTGCTTGTTGACCCACGACGAATAAATTCGATAAAACTAACTTGTCAAGAAAAAAATAATCCAGTTCAGGCGAACCTTTCTTCGGAAAAATCCGAAGGCATGATAAACGGATCGGGAAATATCCCCGCAATCGTCCAAAAGTGCTTGACAAATGCCGACAACCGGCTAGCCTCCATCTACATCGGTGCGCACGTTTCTATGCCAGGGAGGCAGGCTTGAAAATACATGAGTTCCAGGCCAAGGAAATTCTCGCTCGTTACGGCGTCGCGGTTCCCCGGGGATTGCTCGCCGAAACTCCCGAGCAGGCCGCCCGGAGAGCCGAGAAGATTGGAGGAGACCGGCTTGTCGTAAAAGCGCAGATCCACGCCGGCGGGCGCGGCAAGGGCGGCGGCGTCAAGCTGGTGCACGGGTCACGGGAGGCGGGCGAGGCGGCCGGGCGTATGCTGGGTGTGCCCCTGGTGACTCATCAGACCGGTCCCGGGGGGCGGGTCGTGCGCCGGGTTCTGGTCGAAGAGGGGTTGCCCATCGAGCGCGAACTCTACGCCGGACTGGTCCTGGATCGCACCAGCACTACGGTCACTTTAATCATGAGCGCCTCGGGCGGGATGGAGATAGAGGAGCTGGCGGCACGGGATCCCGGAAAGATCCTGCGCGAGCGGATATCTCCGTTGACCGGCCTGATGCCGCACCAGGTGCGCCGGCTGGGATACGAATTGGGGCTCGACAAACCGCAGGTGGCCAAGGCGGTGGTTTTTTTAACCGGGATATACAAGGTGTTGATCGAAATGGATGCCTCCTTGATCGAAATAAACCCGCTCGTGGTGACGTCGACGGGCGAGCTTTTCGCCCTGGACGCCAAGATGAACTTCGACGACAACGCTTTGTATCGCCACCCGGAGCTGGTCGAGCTGCGGGACCTCGACGAGGAAGATCCCGCCGAGGTCGAGGCGTCGAAGCACGATCTCAGCTACATCCACCTCGACGGAAATATCGGATGCATGGTCAACGGTGCCGGGTTGGCCATGGCCACCATGGACATCATCAAGCTCTGCGGCGGCGAACCGGCCAATTTCTTGGATGTCGGCGGCGGCACGGATGCCGGACGGGTTGAGGCGGCCTTCAAGATTATTTTAGCGGACAAGAAAGTACGGGCCGTCCTGGTAAACATCTTCGGCGGAATAGTCCGCTGCGATGTCATTGCCGAGGGTGTCGTGGCGGCAATTGAGCAGGTAGGCATCGAAGTGCCGCTGGTGGTTCGCCTGCAGGGCACATTGGTAGAGCGTGGCCGCGAGATCCTGAAATCTTCCGGTCTGGACATCATCCCTGCCGAAAGCATGCAGCAGGCGGCCGAGGCGGTTGTCGAGGCCGCCAGGAGTGCGTAGTGAGCGTTCTGGTCGATTCGGGATCACGGGTTCTGATCCAGGGACTGGGCAGCGCGGGGAAGTTTCACGCGGCCACGATGGTAGAGTACGGCACACAGGTCGTGGCGGCGGCTCATCCGGGCAAGGGCGGGACGAAGTGGGAAGACGTTCCACTATTCAACAGCGTGCAGCGGGCGGTGGAGTCGACCGGGGCCGACGTCTCGCTCATCTTTGTCCCGGCACCGGGCGCGGCCGATGCCATCCTCGAGGCTGCCGGCGCCGGCGTGCGCCTGGCGGTGTGCATCACCGAGGGAATTCCGATCCTGGACATGCTACGGGTCAAGCATGCCCTGGCAGGGACGGGCACGACCCTGATCGGGCCGAATTGCCCGGGGATAATAACCCCGGGAGAGACAAAGATCGGCATCATGCCCGGGCCGATCCACAAACAGGGCTCGATCGGCGTCTTGAGCCGCAGCGGCACCCTGACTTACGAGGCGGTCGATCAACTCACCCGGTCCGGCCTGGGCCAATCGACCTGCATCGGCCTGGGCGGCGATCCCATCAAGGGTCTCGATTTCATAGACGGGCTCGATCTTTTCGAGAAAGATCCCAACACGCAAGGCGTCGTTATGATCGGCGAGATCGGCGGCCAGGCAGAGGAAGACGCGGCCGCCTGGATCGAGCAGAACATGAGCAAGCCGGTCGTGGCCTTCATTGCCGGGACGACCGCCCCTCCGGGACGCAGGATGGGTCACGCCGGGGCCATCGTGGCGGGCGGCAAGGGCACCGCAGCGCAGAAGATGCAAGCTCTCGACGAAGCCGGGGTCGCCGTGACCAAGAACCCCGCCCGCATCGGCGAGCTGATGCGCGAGCGGCTTGGGGGCAATTGAGCACCACGCAGAGCGCCCCGAGAGCGGCGGACAGGAGGATTCTTGCTGTGGCGAACCCGACCCGAAAAGCGGCACGGAAGTTCAGGGGTGAAGTGTACATCAACCGGGAGCGATGCAAGGGTTGTGGCTTCTGTGTCGAATTCTGTCCGACCCATGTTCTGGAACTGGACCAGGGGTTCAACCACAAGGGTTACCATCCGCCCATCATCGCCGACGCCGATGCGTGCAGCGGCTGTGATTTGTGCGGATTGTACTGTCCCGATTTCGCCATTCACGGCGTCAAGGTGAAAATCGATGCCGGCGGGAACGAGGAGCGAGACCATGGCCGGGGTTGATCCCAAGGGAGTGCTGAGCGGTGTTCATTTTCTGGACGGAGATCAAGCGTGTTGCGAGGGGGCGCTGGCGGCCGGTTGCCGGGTGGCCTTCGGCTATCCGATCACGCCGTCGACCGCCGTGGTCGAGCGGATTTCCAGGAGGCTGCCTTTGGTGGGCGGCGTCTTCGTCCAGATGGAGGACGAGATCGCCTCGTCGATCGCGATCCAGGGTGCCGCCTGGGGCGGCAAGAAGGCGATGACCGTGAGTTCAGGGCCGGGAATGTCTTTGATGATGGAGCACGTCGGTTTGGCCGCCATGACGGAGACACCCTGCGTCTTCGTCAACGTGCAGCGCGGCGGTCCGTCGACCGGCTTGCCGACTCTGCCGGCCCAGGCCGACATGATGCAGGCCAGGTGGGGATCCCACGGCGACTACGAGATAATCGCTCTGTGTCCGAATTCTCCCCAGGAATGTTTCGATCTGACCATCCTGGCTTTCAACCTGGCCGAGCGTTACCGGGTTCCGGTCATGTTCATGATGGATGAAGCGGTCGGGCACATGACCGAGAAGGTTGTCATACCCGAGGCTAAGGAGATCGATGTCGAGCAACGCAGGTTGCCGGAAGGCCCCAAGGAAGATTACCTGCCCTACAGGGCGGGGGAGAACATGGTGCCGCCGATGGCTCCCCTTGGCGAGGGGTACCGTTTTCATGTCACCGGCTTGACGCATGACGAGAGGGGCTATCCCGCCATGGACGCCGTGGCGCAAGCCGAACTGGTCGGGCGCCTGGTTGACAAGATTCGCCTGCAGGCCGACGATATTTGCCGGGTCGAAGAGCACAATGTCGAAGACGCCGAGGTGATCATCGTCGCCTACGGGATAACCTCGCGGGTTGTCCTGCGCACTCTTCAGATGGCCAGGGATAAGGGCCTCAAGGTTGGGGTGTTCAGGCCCGTTGTGGTTTGGCCCTTCCCGGAAGGACGCCTGCGGCAACTCGCCTCGCAAGTCAAGGCCTTCGTGGTTCCGGAGTTGAACTTGGGCCAAATCTCGTTGGAAGTCGAAAGGATCGCGGCCGGGCGTGCCAGGACTGTTCCGGTGCATCATGCGGGCGGAGCACTGCACGATCCACGGGAGATCCTGAGAGTGGTCAAGGAGCTGCTGGGATGAACGACCATGTGAATCCCGTCGAGTCATTCCTGCGGATGGACCGCATGCCCCATATCTGGTGTCCAGGCTGCGGCATCGGCGTCGTGGTCAATTGTTTTGTCCGCGCGATCGAGAAGTCGGGAATCGACCGTGACAGGATGGTGGTGGTTTCAGGAATCGGGTGCACCGGGCGGATCGCCGGTTACATCAAGATGGATTCCTTCCACACTACCCACGGGCGACCCATCCCTTTCGCCACCGGCCTGAAGGTGGCCCGGCCCGATCTCTCGGTCGTGGTGCTCAGCGGCGAGGGAGACCTGATATCCATCGGCGGCAACCATTTCATCCACGGCGCGCGCAGGAACTCCGACATCAAGGTGTTCTGCGTCAACAACTTCACCTACGCCATGACCGGAGGGCAGGTCGGACCCACGGCACCCATTCACAGCATTGCCACCACGGCTCCCTACGGTTCGTACGATAAACCGTTCAATTTGCCTTTTTTGGCCGACTCCAGCGGCGCCGTTTACGTGGCCAGGTGGACGACCTACCACGTCCGCCAGTTGGCGCGCAGCATGACCGAGGTGCTTGCCAAGCCGGGATTCTGCTTCGTCGAGATCGTCGCGCCCTGCCCGACGATCTATTCCCGCCGCAACCGGCTGGGCGACGGGCTGGATGCCATGCGCTACTACAAGAAGGCCAGCAAGGTGGTCAACGGCGCCAACACCCGCATGGTCGGATTGGAACTCAAAGGACCGATCATCGTCGGCAAGTTCGTCGACAGGGATCGCCCTACCTTGCTGGAGGCCATGAACAACGAATTCATCCCCAAGCTGGGCAACAAATACAGGCCTTATCCCACGGGGGTGAACCGATGAGCCGGGTGGAGGTCAAGATCGGCGGTTTTGGGGGCCAGGGCGTCATCCTGGCCGGGATAATCCTCGGCCGGGCGGCGGCCATCTATGACGGCAAGGACGCGACCATGACCCAGTCCTTCGGACCGGAGGCGCGCGGCGGCGCCTGCAGTGCCCAGGTGGTCATCAGCAGCGAGCGCAACCTTTATCCCTGCGTGGTGAGTCCTGACATCCTGGCGGTCATGTCGCAACCTGCCTACGAGAAATTCATAACCGAAGTCAAGCCGAACGCGCTCGTTCTTTACGAGGAGAGCCTGGTCAGCCCGCACGAGTTGCCCGCTGGATGCCGCGCCTACGGCATTCCCGCCACGCGCCTGGCAGAGGAAATGGGGCGCAAGATGGTGCTCAACATTGTCATGCTCGGCTTTTTCACGGCGCTTGCGGATGTCGTCTCCGCCGATGCCGTCAGGAAGGCAATAGTCGATTCAGTGCCCCCCGGCACCGACAAGCTGAACAAGGATGCCTTTGTCCGTGGCTACGAATTTGGCCGGGAGATCATAAGAAAAACTGATGGCCAGTGAGCCTCCCAACCCGCATCGTTTTGCGGTCACGGCGTTGATTCTCTTGCTGGGTGGGGTTGTCGCCTGCAAGGGCGGCGAGGGACAGTCCGTGCAGGATCAGGCGGAGGTCTGCTTCTCAAAGCTCAACCGGCCAAGCGCCGGCCGCCTGCGGCTTTCCGGGCCGCTGGACTGCGACGAGGCTGTTCCGCGCTACAGGACTCAAGGTCCTAAGGACACTCCCGGCGAGGTGGTTTACCTCGATGGCGATGGTCGGGTCAGAATGACCTACCGGGTGAAGTACGATTCTGTAGGCCGTCCGAGCAGCGAGGAGCGCGTCATGCGCCTCGAGGCGGGTGATGTAAAGGTGTACAGCCGCGGCGATCGCATGGACTTCGTAAGACCGGCTGGTGCCGGGTTGAAGATGGTGCGCATCAGGACGAAACTCGATCAATCGGGACATGCCGTGGAAGTGGCCAAATACGCCGGGGCCGAACTGGCCTACCGCATGGTTCGCAGCTATAGCGAGGGAGAGCTGAAATCCGAGGCCACCTACGACGGCAGCGGGAACCTTAAATTCCGCTCGGAATTTCTTGTAAAGGACGGCAGGCGGGTAGAACGCATGCTCGATGGCGAGGGCAAGGTACTAATGGAGCGCAAACTAATGCCTGTTGACAGACGATCTCATTCTCCTGTAAAAGGTGGTCAGTTCACGGAAAAGCAGTGATTTTTCCGTAGCTCTTTCTATGCAGAAAGATCTAACACCAAACAAGGAGGGAAGTGATGAAGAAGCTCGCGTTGATTGGAATCGCGGTACTGGCGATGGCCCTGGTGGCCGGCTGCGGCAGCAAGGTGAAGGTCTGGCGTCCCGACGGCAGCCCTGCTTACATCGACATGCAGGGCAAGAAGTTCTTGGTGATGCCGGCGGACATGCGCTATCTGCCTGGTGACAAGCTGAAGCTCGCGGCGGCCCTGTTCGGCGGTTTCATCGCCGAGTTCGGCGAGAACGGTATCTCGCTGCAGCCCATCCAGCCGATGCTCGAGAAGGTCGGGCTGGGCGATTTGAGCTGGAAGCTGGCCCGGGGCCTGGTTCACGCCGCCTTCATCCATAACAGTTCGGTGTGGGACGCCTGCAGTGGCGAGGACTACTCGGTGGTTCCCAACCTGGTCAAGATATTGGTTGAGAAAGTTGCCGAGCTATTGGGAAAGCCCGACCTCAAGTTCGACTACATCGTTGTGCTGCACATCGATTCCCGCGGCGCGGGCACGATTCCGGGCACCTTGAAGCTGCGGGTAATCGGCGGCGTCTACGACCCGATGAAGGATGAGATCCTGGTGGCCGTCGACTGGGACCAGGTGACCGCCGAGGACGTCCTGCTGGCCGAGATGGCCACCCTCGGTCCCAGGGCCGTGGGCCTGATGATGGGCAAGAGCCCTGAGAAGAAGGCAGGTGGCGAGGCAGGCG
>CAZXHT010000050.1:27780-30504 GCA_964640665.1 uncultured Myxococcales bacterium | reverse complement strand
CAGGCGGCGAGGCAGGCGGCGAGGCAGGCGGCGAGGCAGGCGGCGAGGCAGGCGGCGAGGCAGGCGGTGAGGCAGGCGGCGAGGCAGGCGGCGAGGCAGGCGGTGAGGCAGGCGGTGAGGCAGGCGGCGAGGCAGGCGGCGAGGCAGGCGGCGAGTAGCCGTAAGGGCAAGCAAGGATACTATCGGGCTGCTCCTTGCGGGGCGGCCCGTTTTTTGTTCTGCTATGGCAATGTTTGGGCACAAGAAAGACAGACGGATTAGAGAGCCCGGCCTGGGATGGAAAGGCTGGTGCTGGCGACTGCTGCTATCCGGCGCGGGCGGGGCCGGGGTGTTTCTGGCCTTTCCGACTTTTGACATCGCCGGGCTGGCCTGGATTGTCCTGGTGCCGACGATATGGGCCGCCCGGGGGACCTCGGCCAGGCAGCATTTCCTCGTGGGCCTATGGGCGGGGACGATAACCAATATCGGCGGGTTCTACTGGATCGGCTCGATGCTGATGGACTTCGGCCACATGTCGTTTCCCCCGGCCGCGATTTTCACATTGCTCATGGGTGTCTACCAGGGGTTGGTGTTCGCCATGGCCTTGTGGCTGCTCCACTGGCTGCGAAGGCGATCCTCGCTGGGTTATTGGCTGTTCGCGCCGATCGCTTATGTAGCGGCCGAGTTTCTCTTGCCCTTCATTTTCCCCTGGTACTATGCAAACTCTCAGTACTGGCTGACCCCCATGATCCAGGTTTGTGAGCTGGGCGGAGTTACCCTCTTGAGCTTCCTGCTGGTCATGACCAACGGTTTCCTGATCGATACGCTGGCTTGCCTTTTCGAGAAGCGTAGCAGGTGGTGGAAGCCGTTGCTCGGGGCGCTGGCCGTACCCTTGCTGGTGGGTGGCTACGGGCTGCTTCGCATGTACATGGTTGACAGACAGGCACAGGCGGCGCCGCACCTGAAAATAGGCCTGGTCGAGGCCGACGTGGGCATCTGGGAGAAGGAAGATCCGCGCAAGACAGATGACAATCTGGTTCGTCACCAGCGCATGTCGATCGAACTCGAGAAGTCCGGAGCCGATCTGATCGTATGGCCCGAGACGGCCTACCGCCTCATTATCCCGCGTGATGCGACAAACATCGCGCCGAGTGTGACGTTGCCGCCGGAACATGCGGCCGCGGACCGCGCAGCGGGAACGGGCGACCTTGATCGGACGGCACCGCAGCGCGGCTTCAGCGCTCCGTTGCTTTTCGGCGCATTGACGGCCAGGCGCAATCCTGACAACGATTCTCCGCGCCACCCGGGGCTCGATTTGCTGAACACGGCCATTCTGCTGGACGGGAAAGGCAATGTGCTAGGCGCCTATGACAAGGTTCACCTGTTGATCTTTGGAGAGTACATTCCGTTGGGGCACGTTTTCCCGACTTTCTACAAGTGGCTGCCGGAGGGCGGGGATCTGACGGCCGGCAAGACGGTCGAGGTGATTCCCTTCGGCGATTTCCGCATCGGCATCATGATCTGCTACGAAGACATCCTGCCTGCCTTCACTCGCGATTTGGCCGGCAAGGATCCCAACCTGATCATCAACATCACCAACGATGCCTGGTTCGGCACAACCGCGGAACCGTACCTGCACATGGCGCTGGCCGTGTTTCGCTCGGTGGAGAGCCGGCTCACGCTTATCCGCTCGACCAACACCGGCGTGTCGTGCTTCGTGGATCCGGCCGGGAGGATCCTCTCGCAGACGAAACCGACCGGGGCCGAGACTTTGATGGAGTCCGTGCCGATGATGAAGGGCGGCACGCTCTACGAGGCGCTTGGCGACTGGCCGGCATACCTGTGCCTGGCGGCCCTGGCCTTCTTCTGGCTGCGGGGTCGCGGCAAGAGAAAAAAAGAGATGAACCCCTGTAAGTCGTGTTAGTATGGGGAAATTCGGCAAGGCACGACAGGAGGACGAGTAGTGGCAAGAAAAAAGATGATCAACGTTGTTGCGGCGGCCGTGGGCGCCTGCCTGGCGGCAGGTTGCGCGAACCACTCGCCGGCGTTTTTCCCCATCGGCAACAAGAGTGTCGAGACCGGCGCCACGCTGGAGTTCGTGGTCGAAGCCGTCGACGACGACGGCGACGCGCTCGAATTCGGCATGCAGGGCAAGCCGGCGGCGGCGGTCTTCGAGCAGATCGACGACAACAGCGCCCGTTTCTCGTGGACGCCGATCGCCTCGGATGCAGGGCCTGACGGTAACGGCATGCAGTATAACGTCGTTTTCTTAGCGACCGACGGTATCGACACGGCATCGGAAGCGATCACCATCTTCGTTACCCTGGGCGGGGCCGGAACGGGTTCTCCGGTGTTCATCACCCCCTCGGACTACACCCTCGATCTCGACCGCAAGCAGACGGTTGCCTTCAACGTCGAGGTGCGCGACACCGATTCGCCCAACGTCGATTTACACGTAGTGGAGAGCATCCCCGGCAGCAACTTCCAGACCACGCCCGGTTCCAAACTGTCCTCATTCGAGTGGACGCCGACCGAACAGCAGGTGGCCGAGAGGCCGCTCTGGAACCTCAGGGTGGGTGCCAGCGACCACCTCAACCCGGAGGTCTTCCAGGACATCACAATTTTGATCAAGGGCGGCCATCACAAGTGCGAGGGCACCCCGCCGGCCCTGCAGCACGATGCCCTTCCGGACCAGCGCGGCGCCGGCGACTACACCGGCGAGCGCGCCGGCGGCCAGCGGCCCGC
>CAZXHT010000050.1:0-27770 GCA_964640665.1 uncultured Myxococcales bacterium | reverse complement strand
ATGGCGTGGGAGCCCTTCGCGTTCAGCAAGCAGATCACGGTGACGGCGTCCGACAAGGAGTCTCGGGTGACGGCCGTGGCCCTGTACTGGATGATCGACACCGGCGGAAGCGAATCTTTCACCAAGAACAGCCTCTCAGACGGGGGCTCCGGCGAGTGGACAGGTATCATCCGCAACCCGGGGCTCAAGCAGGACGAGACGGCGAAAGTGATCTACTATATCTGCGCCACCGACGACGATGACGCCTCGGGTAGCGAATGCGATCTGCGCGGCTGCATCCCCGAGGACGGCCGCTTCACCTTTACCGCCTACGCCCAGGGCAGCAGCCAGTGCGAAGACGACCAGTTCGAGGGCGGCTTGGGTAACGACGCCGCGGCGAGCGCCACCAATGTCGAGTTCGACCAGAACCATGAGTCGGTCCTGGAAGATCTCAAGATTTGCCCTGACAACGCCGACTGGTACCGGATCCAGATCCCGGCGGCGGGCTACTGGCTGGGAGCGCTACTCGGCTACACCCAGGCGAACGGCCTATTGCTAATGGATCTTTACGACCAGGACGGCGTCACGCTGCTTGCCGCAGGCCAGGCGCAAACCGACGAGATAGTGGTTTACTCCGATGTCTTCCAGGCGCCCAAGAGCGTCTACTTGCGTATCGAGGGCGCTTCGTCCGACACAGAGAACCGCTACTCGATGTACCTGGTGATCGAAGAGTACGTCCCGTGTAACGCCGACACTTTCGAGCCGAACGACTATCCCGATGAGGCCAAGTCGGTGGCCGAAGACGTCTACACCGGTCTGACAAGCTGCGGCGAACCCGACTGGTACTCGATCGCGCTCGACCAGGGGGACAAGTTGGAGGTAGAGATCGAGTTCACCCAGGCCGACGGAGACCTGGACCTGTGGATTTTCGACTACGACACGGCCTACAACGCCGAGACTCTGTCCTGTGATAACGCCCTGGGCTGCTCCACCTCGGAGACCGACAACGAGCAGGCGCTGGTCGAGTCGATTCCCGCAACAGGGATCTACTACATCGGAATCGGCCCGTACCAGGGGGCCAAGAACTCCTATGACATGCTGGTGACGGTGACTCCCCAGGCGCAGGAATGCACCGAGGACGGCAACGAGCCCAACGACGATCCCGACCATGCCGTCGAGGCCAGCGTAACGGTTCCGATCGAGAACATGATGCTTTGTCCCAACAACGAGGACTGGTACGATGCCTACCTGTTTCAGGGCGAGAAAATGATCATCGACCTGACATTCAGCCACGCTGCAGGCGACCTCGACCTGAAGCTGTACGATCCGGACGTAACAGAGGACGCGCTCTTCGAGCACCAGCTTGCGACCTCGTTGTCCAGCGACGACAATGAGCACATCGAGTACGACATCCCCGCGGACGGCTACTACTACGTGCGGGTCAATGGTTATGATCTGCTGGCCGGGAACACTTATACCCTGCTGGTGGGCTACCAGTGATGTCAGGCGTCCGGTTTACAACACTGGTGACGGCGCTGCTTGTGGCCGGCTGTCCGAGCGATCAGTCGACGCTGCCCGACGGCGGCTTGCCGGAGCTTAAGCTCAACCGCGTCGAGCCGGCAACGATTCTGCCCGGCACCGTGATCAAGATATTCGGCAAGGGGTTTATCGCTCCTCATGAGGGTAGCCTGATAGTGCTCCTCGAAAGGGGAGGCGGTTCGCGCATGATAACGCCCGAACGCGTGGATGACACCCGGTTGCGTTTCACCATTGACCAAGCCACTTTCGGCGTGCTGGGCGGTCCGGGCGAGTTCGAGGGCACATGCCGGGTGCAGGTCGACTATTCCAGCGGGGTCAGCCAGTCGGCGCAATCGCCGGTAGACTGGCATCTCAGGCAGACCCTTCAGCCGCGCTTGGACGATTTCCTGCCGGTGTCTGCCGTAGGCACCGTATACCTGGGAAGCGAGGTCGAGGCACTGGGTGACGGGTTCCTGATGGGCGAAAAAAACGGCGACGGATCCATCGCGGGAGAGGGCCTGACAGAGTTTCGCTTTGCCGGCAGCTTCGATCCAGATGACGGCCCGGCCCAGGGCATTGACCGGGCATGCGCATTGGCGGAAACATCCGCGATGCGCGATAAAGACAGCGGGCCGCTGCCGGCAGAGTGCCTGGGAATCGAACCTGGGGTGTTCAGCGGGGAAGTCACGGTAGTCAACGTCCACCCGGACGACGTCGAGGTGATCGGCAATACGCTGGGCGGGGTGACGATGCAGCTCGGGCCCACCGTACTGACGCGGGTAAGCCCCACAGCGGCCTCCCGGGGACAGGTGATCGAGATGTCCGGGCGAGGTTTCATAAGCGGCTCGGCCACGACGGTAGTGCTAATCGATGGTACGTTCACCGATAGTAACAACCAGATTACCGATTACAGCGGCGACAAGGCCCTGTCGATAGGGCCCGAGGTCATCTCGGGAGACCTGATGCACTACGTCCTGAAAGTCGTGTCGGACGGCAAAGGGGGGTTGACCGGGCTGGGTGTGCGGGCCGGTGTGCTGCGCGGCATCGCCACGCCCGTAGTGTTCTGGGACACTTTTCAGCAGCAGGGTGTGCCGTTGCCCGGTGATGTCGAGTTCACGGTCCTTCCCCAGAGGGAAGTTGTGTATTTGAAGTACCTTCCAGGGTTTACCGACGCGCTCAGGGAGTTCGGTCTTCGCAACGTCGAGCCGCTGATCAAGGCGCGCATCCTGGAGGTCGTGCAGCGGGATTACCAGGGCATCAACGTGGAATTTCGCGAGACCCGTCCCACCGACTTCGTCGAGTACGGCGTGGTCGAGATCGGCGGACAGGATCCCAACGGAAGGGACTTGATCGGGCTGGACAACACCATGACCGAGAACGGCTTGAAGGACATTGGCAACATCTACTTCAACGACGTAGTCGGGGGCTGGAACGCCGAGTCGGCAGAGTCCGGGCACCTGGCCTACGGCGGAGTCTTCGTCTCATCCTACCTGGCCTTCAGCCCCAAGTCGCCGAATGCAATGCCGATAGCCGATCCGCTCTTCGACGAGGTCTTCGAGCCCTTCATGCCCTCGCGCGGCGGCAAACTGGTAGAGGCGGGCGAGTATCCCGGCGGCCAGCGGGCTGAGCAGATATCAAGGGCCATCCGCGCCTTGGGCAGCATGATAGGGACAACCGTTTCCCACGAGTGGGGCCACACCCTGGGCCTGGCCTACGGCTGGGGTCCCGCGGACATCTTTCACAACATAGAGCCTGCCGAGAATCAGATAATGGACGCCGGGCGCTACCGGCCTTTCGACGAGCGAGCGGAGCTTTCCGGAAAGGGCCCGGCCGTCTGGACGGCCGAGAACCGGGAATACCTGGAAGAAATCCTGCCGATGGACTGACAGACAAGGCGGTGCTGGATATTTATGCGTCGCGAAAGAGGATAAGGCGTGACTGCTCATCATTTTTCTTTGCGCAAGCGCCAGATGTTCAGGAACCTGCGGGCCGAGACAACCGTTGTCCCTCCGGTGCTCCTCGACGGGAAGTGGCGCTTGTTGCCGGTTATCAGATAGCGGGCATTGCCAACGATGGCTGCTTCCAGGAATGGTTCATCGTCCGGGTCGGGAAGGTGCCTCGCAAGGAGATGCGGCGCAGTCAGCACACCCTCCGTCCTGATGTGCGCCAGCAATGCATCCACCTGGCGGGTGTCGAAGGCGAAGCGCGGGCGTGACAGCACCTCTGTGTATTCGACCAGAATGCGTGCATCGTAGCAAAGTCGCAGCGCCGAGGAGGCAACCAGCCTCACTATCTGGCCTGGTGGGCCATGGGGATTCAGCAGGCCGGAAACCAGCACGTTGGTGTCGATTACGACGATCACTTGTGCCTGCGCCTGCGCACGGCGGAAATCTCATGCTCGATTTCCTCGTCAGTGAGACGGTCGAGGCCCTTTTCGACGGAGTGGGTCTGAATGTCCGTTACGGCGGCCATGGCCCGGGCGCGGCGGATGGCGTTGATTTCCTGCTCCAGGTTGTCTCCCGTGACAGCCGTCAGCACGGCTACCGGCTTGCCGTTGGAAGTGACAACCAACTCCTTGTCACGGGCCAGCCGACGCCAGAGCTTGGCCGTGCTGGAACGAAGCTCGCGAACCGCGATGAACTTCATGACTTTCTCCTCTGCACAATTGTTACATAATAATGTACACGAAAAGGACACGAATGTCCAGCCTGCCGCCGGGAAAAGCGTTGTCTTTACGGTGTTAGCTGCAGATGTCCAGGGAAGAGAAGAAGTAGGCTGTTTCGGTGCGGGCTGTCTCGGGGGCGTCCGAGCCGTGGACGGCGTTGTTCTGGATGTTCGCGGCATACAACTTGCGCAGGGTGCCGTCGGTGGCCTGGGCGGGGTCGGTGGCTCCCATGATGGCCCGGTTGCGCTCGATGGCGTCCTCGCCCTGAAGCACCATCGCCACCACGCGTCCGCTGGTCATAAACTCCACCAGGTCGTGGAAAAAGGGCCTGCCCTCGTGGACCGCGTAGAATCCCTCGGCCTGCGCCTTTGAAAGCCGCAGCATGCGCATGGCGATAATCTTCAGGCCTTCTTTCTCGAAGCGGGAGACTATGTCGCCGATGTGGCCCGCTGCAACGGCGTCCGGTTTGATAATGGATAGCGTGCGTTGGATCATTTACTCCTCGCAAACTTCAATCGTTGGGGACCTCTATTTTTCTTACGGCCGGCATGGTCTTTTCTGGGTCGTCTTGGTCTTTGGGAGAATCCGTGCCTTCGTCGCCGGACGGTGCTTCCTGCGGTTGATCTTCCGGCTTGGCCGCGGGGGCGGGTTTGGGTTGCGGCTTTGGTAACTGGGTTTTTTGAGCCTCGAGTTTTTCCAACTCGTCGAAGGCCGCCTCGGCGTTGGCGCGCACCTTCTCTACTGTCTCGGGAGGGACCTTCTTTTCCTTGAGCTTCTCGACCATCTTGTCGATCGGCTTGTCGGGGTCGATGCACACGTAGGCGTAGCATCCCTTGGACGCCCCGCGTTCGCCCTGCAGATCCATCCACTGGGCCTCGACCTCCGAGCCCTCGATGACGGCGTCGGAGGCACTCTCGGAGCCCTCGACGAAGACGTCACGATCGTACGAGCCGCGGGTGCCGTCCGAGATGTCGAGAGTTATGGTGCGGATGGTGACGCTGATGCTCTCGGCCAGGTGGCCGCGGGCGTTCTCGGCGGCGTTCTTCAGACAGTCCTGCTGGTAGAAGGTCGGTCCCGAATAGCCCACGGCGCAGAGCTTGTCGGGTTGGCTGGGCATGCGGTCCACCCAGGCCGGCGGCGGGCCGCCGCGAATCACTACCACGCGCGGCGCGCAACTCGCGAGCATTCCCAGTATCGACAAGATCAACATTTCATGAATCGTTCTTTGGCGCATCTGTCCTCCAAAAACCTGAAAGGCTGCCGATATCTACCACTCTCACCCCGAGTTGGCCAATGAAAAAAGGCCGGAACCCCACGGCCCCGGCCCACAGCTTATCAGAAACCTGACAGACCTACGTGCGTCCTAGTGGCCGCGCTTGGCCTCTTCTTTTTCGAGGTCGTCGAATGACTTGGCTGCGTTGGCGCGGACGTAGTCGCGCAACTTGGCATCCAACTCACCCTTGTTGGCCATCATCTCAGACATGGCGGCCAGGTCGAGCACGGACAGGGCGTAGATCGTGCCGTCCGAGGGATCGCGCCAGGTGTCGACGATCTGGGCGCCGTTGAGGTCGCCGATCGAGATGGTCTTCTGCACCTGGAGCACGTCGGCCTCGTAGCTTTCCTTGCTCATGTCGCCGGCGGTGGTGCTGCGGGCGTAGTCCTTCATCATGTAGGCGATGTAGGTGTTGAAGATCTGCAGGATCTGGCGCCGGGCCCGGTTGTTGGCGCGATCGCGCTGCATCGAGACGTCGATCATCTTGGGGGCGGATCCCACTCCGTAGAAGGCCTTACCCCTGTCGCCGGTGAACGCGCCGGAGCCCTTGAGCACCCAGGCAGGCGCCCCGGAGGCAGTGGTGTCCATCAGGGCGTTACCGCCCCCGCCACAACCTGCGCCTACGACACCGATGGCCCCGATGAATGCCACTACCGCAAAAATGGTTACTAGCTTTCTCATCTTCTCCTCCTTGAAAAATGGTTTACGATTTTTGCTCCATCTTGAATACGATCTACAACCTCGAATCATACTTGATCTTCGTGACCCGCTTGCCGTCGAAGGTGCTGAGCACCTCGAAATCGATCCTGCGGTTGCCGTTTTCGCCGGAGAACCGCCCGGTGATTAGCAAATCTACTCCCTTCTTGAATAGCTTCGCAAGAGATTTTTTCTTTATCTTGGAGCCCATGCGGTCGATTATCTTGTCCACCTTGCCGTCGTCTACCGGCTCGATCCGGTCGGCCTCGCTCATCTCTTTGACCAAGCCTTGCTTGAACATCTCGACCATCTTATCGTTGGTTTCGTCCTCATCCTTGATAAAACCAATGGCGACCTTTGGTTTGAAATCTTCGCTCGAGCCGACGTCGCCTTCCTCGAACGACGACATCTCGTCCTTGGTTCCCGCTTCGACGCTGCCACGGCCCTTTTTCTTCAGGTACAGCCAGCCGATCTCCTCGTCGTCGCGCTTGACCTTGAACCTGGTGCCCGGCCAGGCCTGCCCGCGGAGCTTGACCTTGACCTTCTCGGCGTAGACGTTGACGTCCTCGACGGTGACCGTGGCCCGCGGGACCGAGCGCTCGACGATCGAGATGATCGCCTCCGAGGCGTCGTGCAGGGCCTTGGAGTCGATCATCATCATGCTCCCGCTCTTGCCGGCGGATTCGCTGATTTTCCCCGTCTTGGCGTATTCCTTCAAGAGCTTGGCTATTTCCTTGATCACCCGGCTGGCTTTCTTGAGGTTCTTCATTTCGTAGTTTTTTGACCAGACTATCTCCGCCGTCTCGATGTCGACCAAGTTGACGATGAACTCGACACTGTTCGGCTGGCACAGAACCTCGGTGGCCATGACCAGGTCGGCCTGCAGGAACTGGCCCAGGATCTTGGCGGTGGACGGGTCGGACAGGCCGGTCATGGCCATCTCGTGCTCTCTCAGCACCTTCTTGAGTTGGTCGCGCGAGACGACGCGGAAGGCGCCCGACTGGACGATTCGCGAGCGCAGCGAGCGGGCGAGGCTATCGGCGTAGCTGGGGCTGAAGCCGCGGCAGGCGTTGGACGATGACCATGTGGTCTTGGGATCGCCGACGACGATTTTTTTCTTCTCTGCGCTAAGGGCTCCTGTCGAGAAACCCAGGGTAAGAACCAGTGCCAGAAAACTTAGGCCTATTTTACCGCTCATTGTTGCCCTCCGTCGGGTGGGGTGGACGTTTTGCCCGTTGAATCCTTCTCGTGGGTATTCGACGGGTTTGGAGCCGGAACATTCACGCCGTCATCCTGTTCCGGCAGAGATACGGCCGCCACGGCATAAACATAGCGGCCACGGGTATAGACTCGTTCGATCGTGGCACACCGCAGGGTCATGGGCGACTCTACAGAAATGCCTTTATCTTTCAGGATCTTGGCCAGGTTGGCGCGTGCCCTATTGGATGCAGCCTGCCTGGCCAGCGAGATATCCACACCTTTCGGAGCCCTGCCTTCAGCGCGGGCGATTGTCCCATTTTCTTTATCGGCTGGCGTGTCTGCGCCAAGATCGGTCTCGCCGTCAGCGCCGAAATCGGCGGGGGTCAGCGCGGCGTCCGGGGAAGCCGTGATTTCGCTCTTTTTCTCGCAAGCAGGCAGAAAAAGCACTGCCGTGAGGAGAAAAACGCAAATGGATTGAATCAAGCGCATGTTCGCAAGGTCCAATGGCGGAAATGCATTCATCACACACCATCCTACAGAGAGACGCCATCCTAGCCGAGCGCTTTCCCCGCGTCAACCCAAATGTTTCCAAGTTCCCTTTGTCAAAAGGTTATCCGGGCGCGTGGCCTTCCCGATTAGGCTTGACAAGGATCAAGCCATTTGAAATAGTCTCATGCGATTATTCCGAAGAGAGCCATTTGAATTCAATTCTTCAAAGGAGGAAGAGATGAAAAAAGTAACTACATTGGCACTGGCCCTACTCTTACTGGGTGTCTGGTCCGCGGCTTGCACCACGGTGGTAGTGAAAGGGGATCAGGGCCCCGAGATCCTGTTGCCCGGCAAGTTCATCGAGAGCGTTGACGCCAATACCATCAGGGTCGAGTGCCAAGGCACCGGCCATGACATGAACGAGGCCGTCATGCAGGCCCGCAAGGGTTGCGTCGAGTGGGTGGCCACCTCGATGCTGGCCAAGACGCCTGGCGAGAAGCAGGCCTACAAGTCCGTGCAGGCCCAGGTCTTCGCTCAACTCGACAAGTATATCGGCATTCCAGGCCCGAGCTCGCGCGACGGCAAGGGCAAGGGCATCAAGTCCCGTGTACGTATGGGCGAGGACAAGATCCGCGTCGTCATGCAAGAAGACGTCGCCAAGACGGCCTTGATGGAAGACCTGGTGCAGATGGGCGCGGTACAATCCACCGACGAGATGCTCGAGGCGATCGGGATTCCGTCTTTAATGGCTATGCCTGGAAAAAAGGCGAAGGGCAGCAAGCTCTTCGCGATGATGGAAGGTACCGTAAACGAGTACCTTACAAATGCTGGTTACGAAGTGAAGGATGCAAAAGCCGTTACTGATCTTGAAAAAATGACAGAAGCAGTGGGAGAGGTAGCGGGAGCCGAGGAGGATGAGGCAGCCCGAACCGCGATGGCGGCCGGTGCGGACTATTTCTTAACATTCGAGCCGGTCAGAGATAAAAAAGGCGGCGGGATCGTGTTTGGACTGACAGTGAAAGCATACGAAACCACGACCGGATCGGTAGTTGGACAAACAGTTGCACAGGGAGAGCCTCGACCGAATTTTGTTGCTGGCCAGGAGTTGGCTGCAATGCGAGAGCCGTTGAATGATGTAATGGGCAAACTACTTCCTATTGTCAGTCAGAATTGGAAGAAATCTGCGCCTAAGGGCAAGAGGTTCTATCTAAAGTTCAAGAATTCGCCAACCAAGACCGACTCGAAGATGAACAGAGTGCTGAAGAAGGCATGTGGCCGGGTGAAAATGATCAATTCAACGTCTGGTGGCGACACGATCTTTGAAGTGCAGTGCAAGAAGGACAATATGGAGCTTGCGGACGCAATCGAAGAGGGAATCAAGACCAATATGGATGGCGCGCCATTCAAGTGGGCCGGGAAAATGCGGTCTGCCCTGGTTCTGGTTTTTGAGTAGTCAGAGCAGAAGTTATTATTGAACGGGGAGGGTCCGACTATGGATCCTCCCTATTTGCATGCGTGTGCGCCGCACTAGAACAGGAGGAAGAAATGTCGCGCTTGACTCGTATCTCAGGCTTCTTGCTCGGATTGGTTTGCATCGCCAGCATGGCTATGGCCGAAACCAAGTTAGAAAAAATGAAGAGCGACGAAACCCAACAGCAGTATACACGAAAGTCAATCACCTATCTGGGACCTGTTTTTGACCGGGGAGTAACTGTCACGGACGAACACTGGGCCGTCATCGAAAAGGCCATCCGTGCCAAGACTGAGTTAAAGAGGTTTGACTACAATGCAATCAACCTTGGCAGCATTTACACCATAGATCAATTTGTCAGCGAACTTCGGGAATACGTGAAGAAGCGATCAGTGGATCGAGCCGCCGCAGAGGCTGAGTACGAGGTGAGATTTAAAAGTGCCCGAGTGTACATGTCGGATATCGATCGTATCTTGAATTCTGCCTACTTCTACAACATCAAGGTCTACGCCTTCCACGTCGGCATGGGCAAGTGCCCCGATAGCAAGGCCACCGCCCTCTTGATGGGCTGCGTGCCGGGCACGCCGGGCATTGTTTCCAAGCTGAGTGCTACCACGACCTTCTACCGCGCCAACCTGACAGACGAGAGCAAACCTCCCTACCAGCTGATCAAGGAGGTCAAGCACGGCGTGCCGGTGGTCGGTTTCAAGGAGCTGATCCCTACCAACTTCAAACCCGAGCAACTTGCCCAACTCGTGAAACAGAAAAGCATCGAGGCCACGCAGGAAGCGGCCGCAACCCTGGCCGAGTTCCTCTCCAAGGGCATGAAGCAGATTCCCGACTTTCAGCTCAAGACCCCGGTCTCGGGCGTGCTTTCGGACGGCGTCGAATTCATGCTGGGCAAAGGCGAGGGCGTTGGGCTGGACGACACCTACGAGGTCACCGAGTTCGGCATGGCCGGCGACAAGAAGCTGATCGGCTACGTCAAGGTGCGCGATATCGGCGACGCCAAGGGCAGCGGGGAGGGGACACCCTCGTATGCCGAGCAGGTCAAGGTCAAGAGCAAGTTCGCCGGCGGCGAGCAACTCTTCGAACACGCCATGATCGGATTGTCGATCGGCATCCACGGGGTGTTCGAGTTGATGACGACAGACATTACCACTGGTGACGGCATGGGCTTCTTCCCCGGAGTGGGAATCTACATCGACAAGGACCTGGCCAACCTGGTCGGCTGGCCCGAGTTCTATGTGTCGGTTGAGGCCGACGCGCTCTTCCTGGGCAGCGATGACTTCGACAACAACTGGATGCTGATCCACGCCATGCTGGGCGTCAAGAAGAAGTGGTACATGAACAGCCTGGTGTTCAGCGTCGGCCTGCGCGGAGGAATCAGCTACTTCAAGATCGACAACTACGAAGACAACGCCATCGGCGGCGGCGTCGATGGCGTCTTCGGTCTCGAGTACTACTTCTTGCCGGAGTTCTCGATATACCTCAAGGCGGCCGGAAGGTTCTTCACCAATCCGCTGAGCAGTATATTCCCCGGCGCCGACGTCGATCCCGAGATGGGCGCGCAGCTGAACGTCGGGGCTTTCCTGGCTTTCTGAAGGCGCAGGCCGGTCTGAATAGAACGCTCTGAGTTGACGTCTATACGTTGGTTCCGAGCGATTGGAGGTAGCATGAGACGTCAGTTGACTTTCATGGTCCTGCTTACTGGGGCACTGGCGATGATCTTTTTGGCCTGCGGAGGAGCCGACGCGCAGCGCAAAAAAGGCCCTTCGAAACGAGCGGTTGCCGGCGTGCGCGCCCGCTCGGGCGACGCTTTCGCCGACTTGGACGCGGCCGAGCACGGCCGGCCGGCCCCCCCGCCAAAGGCGGACGGGCTCGAAGAAGCCCCGCCGCCTAAAAAGCCCGTGCCCCTCGAGGTGAAGCCTTATAAACCCAAGCCGGTTGAAACGGTCAAGGTCAATCCCTCACGGGCCGCGCCGTCCTGGGTCAACGCTCAGCCGAAGATGCCGGGCTACTATGTCGGTATCGGCATTGCCGTAAGTCACGGGGACGAAGCCGCCGACTGGAACCGGGCACGCAACGCCGGCTACGTCGAGTTGGCCTCGACTTTAAAGGTGCACATCAATTCGGTGATCACCGACTACTTCAAGGAAAACAACTTGAAGCTCTACAAAAAAGACAACGTCACCAAGGACACTTCGCGCACCGATTCCTCGTACTCGACAGACACCCAGTTCTTCGTCGACCAGACCCTCGAGGGAGTCGAGATCAACGACCGCTGGAAAGACACCGGTCAGAGCAAGTACTGGATGCTGGTGCGCCTGAGCAAGGCCGAGATAGCCCGGCGTATTAAAGAGCGCTTGGAAAAGGCCAGGAAGAAGGCGCTCGACTATGTCGTCGCCGCCGTCAAGGCCGAGGGAGATGGTCGTGTGGCCGATGCGCTCGGCGGATTTTTCAATTCCTACCTGGCCCTGAGAGAGTATTTCGGCGGCATCGTCGAATATGACGTCAATGGTGACGGCAAGCCGGACGTGCTCAACCATGAGATTGAGCGGGCCGTGACCCGCATTGCATCGGGCCTGTCCTGGAATGTAGACCAACCTAACCTGAAGGCCGTGATCGGCTCCGGTATCGCCGATCCGCTGGCCGTGGCCGTGGCCTACAAGGGCAATCCGGCTAAAAGCCTGCCGGTGGCCTTCGCCTTCCAGCGCGGGACCGGCTCTGTCGAGACCAAGGTCGCCACCGGGGATGACGGCCGGGCGACCGCCCGGGTGATGAAGATCTTCGGCGAGAAGAAGGCCATCATCGGAGCGCGTGTGGATATCGCGGCGCTGGTTTCAGGAGCGCACAACGTGCGCGTCGTAGAAGCCAAGTTCGGCAAGGATCTCGATCGCCAGACTGGAAAATTCTTCGTCGATCTGGAAGAGCTTTCGATCTACATCAACATCAGCGAAGAAAACATGGGAGAAGACGTCAAGCCGGGCACGATTGCCGCCGACATCAAGGAGCGCTTGCACAAGGATTTGGGTGTCGTCTTTACCGCCTCGCCCCGTGGGGCCGACATGGAAATCTCAGGCGCTGCCAGCACCGGCAGTTGCTCGGATTTCATGGGACAGCGCATGTGCACGGCCAGGGTCAACGTTACCGTGGCCGACCGGCTTCACAATCGCCAGCTCTTTTCGAAGAAATACAAGATCCAGGGCAACGGCGAGAGCGACGAGGAGGCCGGGCGCACGGCGCTGCAGAAAGCCGGGCCGCGCATCGCCAAGAAGATCATCCAGCAGATGCGGTAATTTTCTTGTTAGATATCTCCTCTATGAGCTTCGACCAGATCCAGGGCTGGATGGTCGAAAAGGGGGAGTCCGCCTATCGCGGCCGGCAGGTGTTTCGCTGGTTGCACGCCCGCGGTGTCCGCAGCTTCGACGAGATGACCGATTTGTCCAAGGATTTAAGGGCCAAGCTTACCGATCTGGCCCCTCTGCGTATGGTCGAGATCGCCGACGAACTCAAGGCCGATGACGGGACGATCAAGTTCCGCTACCTGTTACACGACGGCCTCGAGGTGGAGGGAGTCTTCCTGCCGGCGGAGGGCCGGCGTACTCTGTGCATATCCACCCAGGTCGGATGTGGTATGGGCTGTGCGTTTTGCGCCACCGGGACGATGGGTCTGGTGCGCAACCTGGCGGCATCCGAAATCTGCGGACAGTTGGAAGTCGTAACCCGCAGGTTGCGAGACGAGATCGGCGCGCGGCCGGTGACCAACGTCGTCTTGATGGGCATGGGCGAGCCACTGGCCAATCTCGATGCGGTAGTGCGGGCGATCGAGATTTTGTTGCACGATCATGGCGCGGGGTTATCGCGCAGGCGTATAACGGTCTCGACGGTTGGGATAGTGACCGCCATGGAGGAGTTCGTCTCGCGGGTTCCCGTCAAACTGGCTATATCGCTGAACGCTGCCTCCGATGACATTCGCTCTAAAATTATGCCAATCAACAAGCGCTTCGGCCTCGGGCGGCTTCTGGATTGCTGCCGCCGGCTGCCCCTCTCCCATAACGACAGGTTGACTTTCGAGTACGTTCTGTTGAGCGGGGTGAACGACAGCGATGCCGATGCGCAACGCCTGGCCGAGTTGCTTGCAGGAATACGTTGCAAGGTGAACCTGATCCCGTACAATGCCTTCGAACCTCTCCCGTTCAAGCGACCCAGCGCCGAACGGGTGGAGAGATTTCAGAGCATCCTGATTGCACGCGACCTGAGCGTTTTTATCAGGCGTAGCCAGGGAGAATCATTACGAGCGGCCTGCGGTCAGTTGTTGGCGGTAAGAGGATCTCATGAGTGAAGCCAAATGGGACGTTTGCGGAATTGGCAACGCCATGGTGGATGTGGTTTGCCATGTAGACGACGAGTTTCTAAAGGCGCACGGGATGATCAAGGGCTCCATGACCCTGATCGACGCCGATCGGGCGACCGAGTTGCTGGAAAACGCAGGGCCGGACGCCGAGCGCTGTTCGGGAGGGTCGGCGGCAAACACCATGGCCTGCCTGGCATCGCTGGGCGGCGCCGGAGTTTACCTCGGCAAGGTGCGTCAGGATTCCCTGGGCGACCTGTTTCGCAAGGAAATACGCGCAAGCGGCATCGAGTTCGACGTCCCGGCGGCGGAGGGCGGACCGGGCACGGGAGTCTGCATGGTCTTCGTAAGCCCCGACGCCCAGAGAACAATGATGACCTACCTGGGAGCCAGCGCGACCTTCTCGCCCGGGGACCTCGACCAGCAGGCAATCCGGGCGGCACGGATTACTTATCTGGAAGGTTACCTATGGGATCCCGAGCCGGCAAAAAAGGCATTTCTCGAGGCTGCCGATCTTGCTCATCGGGCCGGGCGCAGGGTCTCTTTAACCCTGTCGGATTCGTTCTGCGTGGATCGCCATCGGGCCGAGTTTATGAAATTGGTAGCCGAACATGTGGACATCCTGTTCGGCAACCAGGACGAGGTAGTCTCGCTCTACCGGGTTTCGGATCTGGACGCGGCCCTGGAAATGGCGGCCAAGGACTGCGAGCTTGTCGCAATCACGCGCGGGGCGCACGGTTCAGTGGTACTGGCCGGGGGGAAGCGCTTCGAAATAGAGTCCCCACTCGTAGAACGAGTTATGGATACGACCGGAGCCGGCGACTCGTATGCCGCGGGTTTTCTGTACGGGATCTGCCGCGATCTAGCGCCTGAAAAGTGCGGGCAGCTGGGCGGCCAGGTCGCCGCCAGGATCATCTGTTGTTTCGGTGCGCGCCCGCAAGGCTCCTTGCGTTCGCTGACATCAGATGCTAGATAATTATAGGGGCTTCAAAGAGGTGCGGCGAGATGGATAAGGCGGTGCTTGGTGTCATCGGTGGAAGTGGAATGTACGAGATCGATGAAATGGAGGACATCAAGTGCCGTCGGGTCACAACTCCCTTCGGAAATCCCTCGGGCGACTACATCAGCGGCGTTATCAGAGACACTCCCGTGGTCTTCCTGCCACGCCACGGACCCGGTCATACTTTGCTGCCGTCTGAGATAAACTACCGGGCCAACATTCACGGCTTTCGCCAGCTGGGAGTTCGCCACCTGCTTTCTATCTCGGCCGTGGGAAGCCTGAGCGAACGGATTCGCCCCGGTGACATGGTGTTGCCCGAGCAGTTCATCGACCGTACCCGCGGGCGTGAGAACACTTTTTTTGGCGACGGGGCGGCCGTTCACGTCCAATTCGGCGACCCCGTCTGCCCGGTCATGGTGCAGGCCATGAGCGCCGTCCTCGACGGCCTGGCGGTGCATTACCATCGCGGAGGTACTTACGTGGCAATGGAGGGGCCCGTATTTTCAACCCGGGCGGAATCCGAGTTGTACCGCAGTTGGGGGGCAGATGTGATCGGCATGACCTGTATTCCAGAGGCGAAGCTGGCTCGCGAGGCGGAAATCTGTTACGCGACGTTAGCCCTGTCGACGGACTATGATTGCTGGCATGCGCTGGAGGAAGAAGTCAGCGTCGGGGCGGTGCTCGGCGTGATACACAGCAATATCTCGATTGCCAGGAAGAGCATCGTGGGGCTGGCAGAGCGCTTTCCTCCCGCGGGAAGCTGTAAGTGCCGGCAGGCGCTCGATGGCGCCATGCTGACGGTCCCCGATCGCATCCCGGATGCCACCAAGAAGAGGATCGAGTTGCTGGCCGGGCGGTTCTTCAACGCCTGTTAGTGGCATTTACGAATCGTTTTTTGATTCGTTAGTGCCACGTTATGCTGGCCTAATCAGTGAGAGGTGGTGCCGAGTTGGGCATACTCGCGACCAGTCGGCGTTCGGTGCGCATAACTTGCGATTGTGGCGGAAGTTTCGCGGCAGCCGTAATCCGGGTTATCAACCTGGCCACGGATCCCGATCTCGTGGATTCACTGCTCGCGGGCAGCCTGAATCGTGTTTGCTGCAAACACTGTGGCCGCGAGTTCCCGTCTGAGACGCCGGTCTATATACACGATCGGGACAGGTTGAACTACGTGTGCCTTTTTCCGTCGGCCTGGCGATCAAGGGAACTGGCATTAAGGATCGAATTCTACCAGGAGCTGCTTGGCATGGGTGGTGATGCCGTTCCCGCCTACGTCAGGGAGGCCAAATTCGTGTTCGATACCCGGCCATGCGCGGAATTGCTCGGGCGCCCCGGTCCATCGGCCGGTCCTGGTCAACCCCTGCGGATCGAGACACTCCCGGAAGAACCTGCCGAATCGCGGATCTGTGAACTTGAGGAAAGCGACTTTGAGCAGGTTTCCGATGTCGAGCGAGTCGACCGACGGGACAGTGTTTTGATGCAACGTTGGGTGGAAAGCGGCCAAGATTACTATGCCTTTCTCGATGCCGGCGCTTTTCACATCTTTCAACGCCATCCCGTTCCAGAAAGGTTTGGCGACAAGGCCGACGTTTTTTTTCAGCTGCACCGCATAGAGAACTTTCCCCTGGTGGTATTGCTGCTGGTGGCGGAGAGCGTCGCTGGAGGCAACGAGGTTCTTTACTGGATCTTCAACCTGGATAACCGCATAGATGTGAAGTTCATCGAACAACTTGCCGGACGCTTCGAAGTCAACCTGCACCTGTTCGACCTCTCATACAAGCGCCGGCGCTCGATGGTCTTCTCCCCACCCCTGAGCAGCAACGTCGAATACGTACTCGCGGAAGCGCGGAAATGGCTTGAACAGATCGATCCGAAACGGCGTAACTTTTTCATCGCCGCCGGGAAGTTCGACGAGACGGCCTATGAGAAACTCGGCCGCTCGCGGGCTGGACTCGATGTCGAAGCGTTCAGGGATCTGCCCAGTTCTTCGCTGACGAAGCTGGCCCTCGACATCTTGACCTATTGGTCTTCGCGGGAGAACTACGAATACCTGATTTTTATCAAGTCTTTTCCGGTTGCCAACTTCAAGTCGATCCTGGAAAACGTGCTGAAACGCGCGATCTATTTCGGGCTCGACATGACGGAGAAGATGAAACGCCTGGCGGTGGAATTGGGCCTGGCTGCCTCCAAGGAGGATCTGGTAGGGTGCCTGGTGGGCAACTTTGCCGAGGTCCTGCTGGGTTTGCGAGACAACGACCTCGATCCGACGGCAAGCATGGAGAATTGGCGCATGCTGTCCGAATCCGCGGCCGAGCTTGGAGTCGAAATCGACCCCCAGATCGTCGAGCTTGCCCGGTCAAGCGCTAAAAATTTCGATGAAGCAAGCGGGGATATTCCCATCGATCTGTCGGACGACGTCGAGATGCTGAGCGCACTCGATCAGCTCGAGACCCCGGAACTCGTCGACCTGCTTAAAGACCCGGAGAACCGGGCCGAGGCGGCACGCGTCCTTTCGGAGACAGGTAGCCCGGAGATGTTCGCCGACGTGGCGCAAGCCTATCGACACATGAGCCGCAGCGAGATAGACAGCCTCGGAGATGCCCTGGCCGGCTTCGGTGATAGCGCCCGGAAGTTCATCCTGGAGATCATCCACACGGGCAGAGGAGCACAGCTTTCGGGCGCCCTCAGGGCGTTGGTGAAGCTCGATGGCCAGGCGGCCATCCCGGAGTTGGTTAAGGTAGTGGCCTCGGGAAAGCGGGGAGTCTGGCGGGAAGCGGTCGGCCTGATCGGCGTGTTGCAAGGCCCGGCGGATGAAGTTGTCGAGCTTTCTAAAATCCCCGACGCGGCCGTCCGCACCAGGCTTGTGCGGGCGCTGTCCGTGCTGCGCGACCCGCAAGCCGGTGCCCGGCTCGAGCAGATGGCCGCGAGCGATCCGGACTCGAGGGTAAGGCGGGCCGCGAAGCGGGCCTTGCTGGACGAGCCGTGAAGTCGAGTAATAATCTTGAAAAGAGGAATACTGAGTGCGATAATCGAAATCCGAGAAAAATCAAGGCGGTATTGACGTTCTCGGCGCCCGGCGTAGTAGATCCTGAAGAACCTGGTGAACGTCATAGCTGGTAAGTTGGTTTGTTTTTTCAAAATTGACACTAGGGTGGCTTTAGAACTGTAGAAGGAGCCGTCATGAGATTCAGGTGCGACCAGTGCAACGCCCAGTACGCTATCGCTGACGAAAAGGTCGGGGTCAAAGGTGTGCGTGTGCGCTGTAAAAAATGCGGTCACATCATAACGGTTCGACCGGCGACTGAGCAGGATGAAGACATACAGGAGCAGGCGACAAGCGAAGAGCGAGCCGACGATCTCGAACTCCAGGGAACCTCGGTAGATCAGGCGCCCGACGGTGATACGAATGGGACGGGCGAGGAACAACGAGACGCGACAACCGTGGAGGCCGGCGATTCCGACCAGAATGAAGACGAGGATCTTAATAGCGGCGGGTTTGACGTCGGTGACGCGGAATTGGGCAGTGCTTTAGACAGCGTCTTCGGCGACACGGAAGAAGGAGGGGGAGAATTCGGGGAGGACGACGAAGAAGCCGACGAGGAAGAAGATCGCGACTTTGATCGCCAGTCGACGCGAGTGTTCAACGTCGAGGAGATGCAAAAAGTTCAGGTTGAAAGGGACGAGGCAGCAGGCCGCTCACAGGAAAGCGAGCAGATCTCCGATTTGTACGAGTCCGCCCGGGCTTCCGGGGAAATGGACGCTGTCCGAGGCGAAGGTGACGGAGAACCGAGCACTGCCGACTCGCGGGTCGCAGCCGAACCGAGTGACGAAGACAGGGAGCGGGTCGAGTGGTATGCGGCCGTTGATGAACAGCAAGTGGGCCCGATGAGTCTTACGAACCTCCAGGAGCGTTACCAAGAGGGTGAATTCGATGCGGAGACGCTGGTTTGGAAAACCGGCTTTGACGACTGGCTGCCGATTTTCGAGCTTCAGGAGCTGAGTTTCTTGACTGCGGCCTCCGGGAAAGCGGCCGCTTTGGGTTCGGCGTTCCAGGAAGATACAGACTTCGAGGCGCCGCCGTCCGCCAGGGATTTTGCACAAGAAGAAGGGGAAGGAGAGAAAGAAGAGGAAGAGGAAGAAGGAGGAGAAGAAGAAGAAGATGGAATGTTCGAAGAAGAAGACGCATATTCTTCGGCCGCATCCGTTTTTGCGAGTCAGGATGTCGATTGGAAACCTTCCGCCATCTCCCAACTGGATTCACTGGCCGAGGAGGAACTGGCTACTTTGAAGCCTCCTCCCGACCCTGAGCCCGAGAGCGACGGTCTCGACAGCCTGTTCGGAGCCGGCGAAGACGATGCAGAGGAATCGTCGGCGGCCGAGACAGGTGACATGGATGACGGAGATTCCTCGATCATCGGACAGATCGCCGCCGAGGAGGAAGAGTCAGCCAAGCTGGCCGAGGAGGAGCGCCAGACGGCCGAACGGACCGTCGAGGAAGCCCGCAAGAAGGAAGAGGAGGAGGCGCTGGCCGCCCAGGAGGCGGCCAGGCGCGAACGAGAGGAAGAGCAGCGCGAGAGGGCCGCTCCGCCTCCCGAAAGCGTCCTGCAGACGCGACAGTCATTTCCAAAGTGGGTGGTGTACGGGGGATTCGGACTCGGCGGTATCCTGGTTATCCTGCTCGGCTTCGTCGCCTACGAGCTTGCGACTGGTTCTGCCGCGTTGCCCGGCAACGGCATCGCGCCGGTAACCGAGCCCATGGCAAGGCCTGCAACCCATCCGGCCCAGCCGCAACACATACCTGCAGGGGAGAAAAAGCCCGTAGGTATTGGTTCCGCGGCCGGCGCCGGCGCCGACAATGGGACGGGGCAGCCGGTAAAGAGCGCCGTGGAGAAGGATACCTCCGCCGCTACTCCTGCCGGGCCGGAGAAGATCGCGCCTGAAAAAACGCCAATGAAGGTCGCCGCTGTCAGGCACAAGCTGCCGAAAAAAAAGACCGCCGCAAGGAAGAAGAGGAAGCCGAACCGGGAGACCGCCACGGTCATCAAGGAGGAGTCCGTGAAAGAGCCGCCCGCGGAGAAGAAACCGATCAGGCACCGGAAATCATCGGGTGGTCTTCTGGACTTCGACGACGAGAACGCTTTTGCCAAAGAAACCGGCGGCGCCCCGGTTGCAAAGAAGGAAAAGCCGAGAGCAGTGGAAAAGGAGTTGCCTCCCTTGAGCAACGCCGACGTCCTTGGCGTCATGCGTAAGCACCTGGCCGAGTTCAAGGCCTGCAACCGGAAACAGCAGCAGATCGATCGTTCGGTCAAGGGCAAGATGATGGTCAAGTTCATCATCAACCCGAGCGGCAGGGTGGCCAGCGTGGCTATCGCAACGGACAAGTTCAAGAAGACGTTCGTCTCGGGTTGCATTTCCAAGGTGATCAAGCAGGCACACTTTCCGGCCTTCGGCGGCAAGCCCAAGGCGGTGCCTTTCCCCTTCAAGGTGAAATAGCGGAGAGCGCCGAAGCCGCGCTAGAAAATTATCGCCCCGTCTTCCGATACCACCGCGGCCGAGGCCAGGGCCTGTCTTTGTTCGTCCAGGCGCTCGTCCGACAGCGTGGAGAGGGCTTCCTTGATCTCCGGATGTTCGGCCACCAGTTCCTGAAAATCATCCCTGGATAGGAACAGGAATTCTCCCCCGCGGGTGGCTTTGACGGTTGCTGTGGTCGGGGTGTCGCGCACCAGTGAGATCTCGCCGAAAACGGCTCCTTCCTTGAGACTTGCCAGGTGTACCTGGGAGCCGCCTTCGAACTTCGCTACACTGACCTCGCCGCCCAGGATAAGGTACAGGCCCTGCCCGGGTTCACCTTCGCGGATGATGACGTCGTTGGTGGGGACGCCCACCGAAGTGAAGCGATCCAGGGTGTCCTTGCGCTGGAAAGAATTGAAGGGCGCGAACACCGGGGAAGTCACCAGCAGGTTGTTGAGAAAACGCTGGCGGGTGAACTTGGCCACGGCCCAGGTGATATCATCCAGGTCTTCCGCGATGGCCTCCAACTCCGGCAGAGGCAATATCAGGATGTCGCTCTCACGCACGGCCACGGCGGAGGCCAAGCGCGGTCCGTCGGTGATCAAGGCCATCTCTCCGAACACAGAGCCCGATGCCAGCCTGGCCAGGGTCCGGGCGCCTTTATCCTGTCCCTCGTGGACTTCGACCTCGCCATGCGCAAGAAAGTAGATGCTGGTGCAAGGATCGCCTTCGACGACGATGGCCTCTCCCGGTTGATAGCTGCGCGCCTCGAGCAGCTCGAGGATCGGAAAAACGGCCTCTTTGCTCAGAAGCGACAGCAGGGGTACGGGGGGGAGGCTTCTGGGATAGCGCGGCTCGGAGAAGGTCTTGGCCAGTTGCACGGCGGTCAAGGACAGTTTGTCGTCGATCAGAACCGGATCGCCTGCCGTCGCATCTTCCGCAAGCTCGGAGATCGCCGGCATTGCCATGTTCTGGTCGATGCGATCCGATTCGAGAGAATAGATCTCCGTCACCATTTCCAGCACTTCGTCAATGTTCGTCTGCAGCAGCGAGGCCTTTTTGGCTGCGATCATCCCGATCAGCGGGAATCCTGCCTTGAGGCAATGCATGGCAAGCGAAAAATAGACATCGTATGAACGATTGTTTTCCTTCATCAACCCCAAGGTCCTGGCGATCTGGAAGCGACTCCAGACGTGATCCGGAGTGTACTTGACCACGGTGGCAAAAGCGGCCAAGGCCTGATCAAACTTCTTCTCCAGCAGGTCGTTTTCAGCCTTGCGATAGATATCAATTAACTTCCCGGGCATGCTTCCCCACTCCTTTCGTTTTCAGGGCTGGGAAAATGTGAGAAATAGCGAACCATCCGCAATGATTGGTTATTGTAAGAATAGGAAGATTACCAGATGATACGGCACTTGGCAAGTGGAAATTTGGAAAAGTGTCGATATTTCCCTTTCAAACGCGCGCCGGTTGGACTATGGATTATCGCCAGGCATGGGTTCTCTTATCGTCACGACGGTTGCCGGAGGTGTGCTGGCCGGATTTGTCGGAGCCATGATGGGGCTCGGGGGAGGGATCGTGGCGGTGCCCTTCCTGAACCTGGTTGTCGGCATCCCCATGCATTATGCCGCTGCCGCGGGGCTGATTTCGACCCTGTCGGTGTCATGCGGCGCGGCCGGCCGCTACCTGCGCCGGGGCGGATTGGTCGACATTCGACTGGCTTTCCAGGTTGAGCTTTTCGCAGCGGCCGGTGGGCTGGTCGGCGGTATCACGGTCGGCTGGCTGGCAGGGCCGGTGCTGCAGATCCTGTTTGCGGCCACCATGCTATACGGGGCGCTGCACATGGTGAGAACGGCCCGGCGAGAGCCTAAGTCCGACGTATCGGGCTCGCCTGTGTTGGGCGGACGACGATTGCTGGCCTACGGACTTTGTTTTATCGCCGGAGTGTTGTCGGGGTTGCTCGGCATAGGTGGCGGAATCGTCGTTGTGCCGGTGCTGCACCTCGTGCTGGCCCTGCCGTTCAAGAGCGCGACCGCGACGAGCAACTTCATGATGGGCCTGACAGCCGTGCCCGCGCTATGCGGCTATGTCTCCCGCAACCAACTGGATCTTACAGTGGCCGGACCGCTGGCGGCCGGCGTTCTCCTGGGGGCCATGCTCGGCGCCAGACTCATGCCGCGTGTCCGGACGCCCGTGCTCAAATTCGTCTTCGCCGCCGTGCTCCTCGTAGTAGCGGCGGAGATGGCGCGCAAGGGGTTGGCGGCATGCTGAAGTCCCCCCCGAAAACGGCTCATTTCCTGGGCACCATTCTGGTGGCTGGTTCTTCTGCCGGTATCGCCTTGTCGGCGGGAGCGGTCGTGGCGCTCGCCCTGCTCGGAGTGGATATCGGGCCGGAGCATGCCCTGCTGAGGTCGGCGGCCGGCGCGGGAATCGTGCTGCTAGCCGTAACGCCGGTCGCTACACTGATCTTGTTCGGAATTCAAGCTCTACGGGAAGGGCACGGGCGTACGGTTCTAACTGTCCTCGGCTTGCTTTTGATAATTGCCTGTGCCGTGTGTCTCAACCTGCTGGGCGTTAGATCCGCTTGATTGGCTTGAGTTTTTTGGCCAGTCGCAGGATGTCGTCACGGTCGAAGCCCAAAAGCAATGTACCCCCGATATCGAGGACCGGCACCCCGTTTATCTTGGTGCCGGTTTTGAGCGCCTTACAGGTCAGTTCCTGCTGTGCTGCCCGGTCTTTCTCGACGTCCTTTTCCTCGTAGGGGATGCCCGACTTCGTAAGGAAGGCGGCCGCCGCCTTGCAAACGCCGCACCAGGAAGTCGCGTAGAGCACGACGTGATCCGTAGGTGACTGAACGAGGTTCTTGCACTGTTCCGGTAGCAGCGTCGAGGCGCTGCCCGGCTCCCTGAGAAGATCGCGCTCGAACTTGAAGCGGCTCACCGGACGGCAGGGGTAGGTGCCGTCATCGCGTTTCTCGGAAAGATCGGCCACGTATATTATCTTCGAGGAGTGACGTTGCTCGGGACTCAAGCCGGTGTCGGTGACGACGACTTGCCCGCAGGCCTCCTTTGGCACGTCAGCCACCTTGTCGACCGTGCGAAAAGTCCCGTCCGCCACGAGATAGGTGTAGAGGAAGTGATCCGCCTTGTCGGTCACTTTCATCTTCATGAAGCTCGCCGTGTTCCCGACGTCGGCCGACTGCCGGCTTCCGCCGCGCGAACACCCGGCCAAGAGTGCCAGCGCGAGCCAGAGTGATATATTCGCTGTCCGCTTCATGCTTGCTCCTATCATCTGGAAATATTAAGTAATCCACCCACCAATCGTCAAGACAGCTTGCCTCGAAAGAATGCATCATCTATCATTGCACGGTTCGGTGGTGCTAAGCGACAGAAGAGGGCATTCATTGGCCGAAAACGACACACGGCATATAAAACCGGCTGCAGGCAGGTCTTTCCTGGGCACATATTTTCGCCTGCTCGGCGCTGGGAAACGGGGACGTTGTTGCGTTAATTGCGTTGACGACTGGGGGTTTTTTAGGATAGCCTGCACCAATGCCTCGTGGTCCAAGACTGGATGCTCCTGGAGTTGTTCATCACGTTCGAGCTCGTGGAATCGAGCGCAGAAAGATCTTTCGATCAGACGACGATCGCGAGGATTTCCTCCGGCGGCTCGAAATCGCCACCCGGGGCGACAAGGCTTTTGTGTATGGGTGGTCGCTGATCCCGAATCATTTTCACCTTGCCATTCGAACCGGTAGTACGGGGTGCCTGGCATCCGTCATGCGCCGCTTGATGACCGGCTATGCGGTGGCATTCAATATCAGGTACAAACGCCACGGCCACCTGTTCCAGAACCGGTACAAGTCGACGGTGGTCGATGACGAAGCATACTTGCTTGCTTTGGTGCGTTATATTCACCTCAATCCTTTGCGGGCCGGACTGGTGCGAACGGCTAGAGCACTGGAGCGATACCCATGGTCAGGCCATGCCACGCTGATGGGGTTTGCGGAACGTCCTTTTCAGGACATTGATGAGATTCTAGGTCGATTCGGCCGACGGGTGGGTAGCGCACGAAAGCACCTGGCCGAATTCATGTCTGACCAGGAATCGGCCAAGAGCGAAGTACGCCTGTTCAAAGGCGGCGGCCTGATTCGTTCTGCCGGGGGAATGGAAGAATTGCAGCGAATGCCGAAGAACGAACGGCAGATTTACGACGAGCGTATTCTAGGCGACGGGCAGTTTGTGAAAGCCATGTTGGAAAAGGCTGAGTGTCTTTGCCAACCTATCATGTTGAATGAATCGAAAAAGGCAGAACAGTTCGCGGCGCTGCAGGAAAAGGTCTGCAAGCGACTCAAGCTTGCTCCCGGAAGTTTGCGCACGGGCAACCGGGCCAGGCAGCTGGTGAGAGCGCGTGTCATTGTGGCGTACGTTGCCGGGCGCTACCTGGGGTGGGGCGGCAGGGAGTTGGCGGTGAACCTGGGGATTTCGCCTTCCACTGTGTCTCGCAGCGTTTCAAAAGGTGAAAAGCAACTCCAAGAACTGGGCTGGGATGTGGATGCGTTAATCGTCTAATGCAATTAACGCAACAACGTCCCCTATTGCCCCTCTGCGTGCAAGATATCAACCCTGCGAACCGGGCCTGCGAGCCCAGCCAGGTGGTTGTGGACAACTTTCGGCCACGCATCAGTGAGTTCGCCGTGATTGGGAACGGCTCGTAGTTGAACCAGGTAGCGAAGATCGATGATGTGGTGGATTTGGCAGTCCGATTCGATCAGGAAATGGATACAACGGTGCAGCCTCGGTTCAGGATCTATGACAGTCGGGAAGATCTTGCAGTCGAGGAAGGAAGGTGGGAGGAGGTTACGGTTGGAAACAGGGTCGTTCATGAATTCCATTGTTCTGTTCGATTGCCTGAGCTTCAACGCCAGACAGCGCTTGCGACCGTAATCGAGGTTTTCGAAGCCAAGGGGCTAGGCCCGCCGGAGAGAGACGCCCTGGTAAGCGAGACGACACTTGACGACGATGTAACGCCGCTTCTTGTATTTGCTGATCTCGTGCGACCACTGCCCGCAGTGTCAAGCTGGCTCGGTCCCAACGTGGAGTGCGGGTCTTTGGAGATCGACTTCGCTATCGAGGACGAGCCTTCGTATTACGAGCCCGGGGCGCCTATCGAGCCACCTGTAGAGAAGTTCGGCTGGATGGACTTGCACGTCGAGAAGAACGAGCTTGGAGTTTGGGCGCCGCTTTTTGCCGCCTCACTTTCCGATCCCGGCATGCATTTCGTCCGGCCGCCGCCTTGGGCCAGCGGTAGCTACCGCTGGTGGGTGGAGGTGGAGGATTCTGCGGGGAACCTCGATCAGATCTCTTTCGAGCAGGAGGGAATGGAGAGAACGTCAGCGGAGCATTTTTCGGTGACATCTTGCGAGGAGGAATCCACCTTTTGCAGGCGACTTATTTGCAACGCCGGCGAGAGGAGTTGTGATAGTGATTATACGCACTGCACGTCCGGCGATCCATGCGTCTCTTGCCACTGCGACGAGATCAAGGAGACATGCGAGTGCGTGAACGACTGCCCGCCGGATCCCGATCCCAGTGACAGACCGGACGAGAGCTACATTCTGGCGGATGATCTGCCCCGCTGGGAGGACGTGGAAAACGAGGATCCCGCCGCGCGGGTCGGGGTGCTGATGGCTTCAAACTACCCTTCCATGTTCGGCCTGCTGGACGAGTTCGGCGAGAAGGCTCGCCTGGTTATACCGCCTCTGTCGCCCCAGAGCCTGGAGGGAGTCGAACTGCTGATCGTGCCTTCCGGGGGTCTTCGGAACCAGCAGACCGAGGAGTTCAGAGGCCGGGCTGGGTCAGGTTACGTTGATGGGCAGGTACGTCGACGAAGCCGGGAATGTGCTTGGAAGCTGTTCGCACAGTGTGACGGTCTACTCGCCGATCCTCGAGGTGCGCGCTACTCTGGACACGGATCGGGAGAGTTACCGGCGAGGAGATACAATTCTTTCGTATTTGTCGTTTGCGAACGATTCAGACGAGGCCCTTGAAATACATTACCAGCTCCGCCTGGGGAACATAGAAAGCACCACACCCGCAAGCGTGTCCCTCGCGGCCGGCGTCTTGGTATCCGAGGAGTTGCACCCGGATATCCTGCTAGAGCCGCAACAGCCCGTCTCGCTCGCATGCAACTTGCCTATAGGCACGCTCGAGCGCGGAGGTGGCAGGCGGGTTCGGCGACTCCAGGGTCGAGATGGTCAGGATATCGACGCCGCGGCTGCACGTCGATATCGAGAACGTCGATCTGGACCTTTGCCTCTCGGACACCTTGTCTTTCGACGTCAAGGGGCACGGCACCGTCTACGGATTGGGCGCGCAGGAGAGGAGATGATAGTGAAGGTCTCGGTGCCCGGGGCCGGGTTCGAACAAGACGTGTCGCGAACGATATCTCCCGGGTCTCCTTCCTGGAGCGAGAACTTTGCTATTACGCTTCCTTCCGGTATCGAGAACGCCAGCGACGAGATCCGGGCAGAGATCGTTAAGATCGGCTTGTTGGACGCTGTAATGCTGCCGGGTTAAAAATTACCCACTTGACAAGATCATCTGCAGTGGTACGATCATTCAAACAAAGCATGATTTCATGTGAGCCAAAGGTGGGGGGAGAGTCCATCTTTTTCGGGCCGTCAGGTTCGGGTGCGGGCGAGGCGTACACGTCAGAGCCGAGAAAGGGGGCGCGCGACCTTTGTTCGTGTCCAACGACGCAAGTCAGTGGCCAGGTACAGCAGAGTCAACCAGTTGAAACTTTCTCGCCCAAAGGGCGGAGGAGGGGAAGATGAAGTGCTTCTCGGTACTGTGGAATCTCGTAATGGTTCTGGCAGTAGTTGCAATTTGGCCTGGGTGCGATACCCGGAGCAATCCAGAAGTCGAGTCCGCTTCCGATCAAAGCAGGAAAGTGGATGGAGAAATCCAAGAACCATTGGCGGGCAAGTTCGGAGAACTCGACATGCAGATTCCGCCCAAGGACGTGAATGTTCCAGGTCTTGATGAGGAGATAGAGAAGTACAGGTCAATGCAAGTGAAACCGGAAGATTTAGGCTACCGACCGGCACGGAAAGGCATCGAGACGGGAGTGGTCATATTCTTCGGGCACATACTTCCAACGCCATACGAGCTTGAGTTCGATGAGGAGAGAGGGACCTTCTCGGTGAACGGGATCGAGGTCTGCCCGGGTGAGAGGCTCAAGGAACTGAACGAAAAGTTTTTCAAGAAAATCATCACACCCGAGGAGCAGAGGGAGATTGCGGAGAGGACCTTGAAATTGTCCATGAGGAGGAAGGAGAGGGAGAGACCATTTATAGAGAAGGCCAGGGCAATCAAAGAGAGTTGGGGCAAAATACTCGAGAATGAACTGAGGAAAAGGGGAGTGGAACCTTACAAGCAGTATTTCGAGACAATCGACTGGGAGAAGGTAAAAGAAGCTGCTGAGGCAGCAGCTGCGATCATCCAGGAGGACAAGAGGGTAAAGAGGATTTACCTAACAGGGAAGAAATTTAGTATTGTAACCTACTTTCCGCAGGTCAAGAATGCCCTTTTTCGTGAATTTTGTCACCCCCTC
>CAZXHT010000049.1:0-40862 GCA_964640665.1 uncultured Myxococcales bacterium | reverse complement strand
TCCCCCCACTACCAGGATATCGTAGTCCATTTCAGCCCGTTTCCCCGACCGGTCCGAGTTTGCCGAGGCTCTCGAACAAGCCGTTCATGTATTTTGCGAAAGACTCGGCGCATACCGAGCAGATAGCCGCCATCTTGAGACGCTCCGGCTTGATGCCGTGCTCTCTGAGTAAATTCTGTGCATCGTCTACTATTTTCCCGGTCCTGCTCGTACAGTCGGAGAGGAACGGGCAGTCGGTCCCGTCGGCCGCGACGAAGACTCCATCGAAACCGTGCTGGAGTGCGTACAGGATCCACTCCGGCCTGATGCCGCTGGTGCAGGGAAGCGGAATAGCAATGGCGGAAGGCGGGTAATGCATGTGCGAGCTGCCCGCCAGATCGATACCTATGTCGGAAATGGAGGCTGTCGAAAAGACGAGAATCCTCGGTCGAAACTCATCCTCGGCTGTGCCGCGGCCCTCCTCCATTGTCACTTTCCTCTCTTGACGAAAATGCGCCAGTAGCCGGCCTCTTCAAGAACGCCGAGATACTCGTGACCGATCTTCTTGGACCACTTGGGAATGTCCTTGTTTGTGCTAAGATCGGAGGAGAGCAGTTCCATCACTCCACCCATTTCCAACGAAGTGATGGCCCTCTTTGCCTCCAGGAGGGGACCCGGACAGGCCGTTCCTCTTGCATCCACTTGCTTATCAACCTTTATCTGTTTCAGTTCTTCTTCGGTTGCCATCATGTCACCTCACTAGTTTTTGTTACTTGCCAAGGGACGATAGTTATCCGGTTTCCCCGGTTCAGCAGAAGGTAAGCACTATGTCCGCTTCCTCTGCTTCTTCCACGAAAGTCGCCACTCCGCCGATCTCGACACCTTCTATCAGCTCTTTTTCGTCGAAACCGACGATCGGAAAGGCAGCCGAGCAGGCCACCAGCTTTGCGCCTTCCTTGATGGCAATATCGAGGAATTCAGGCATGGGCTTGGGCTCTCCCTTGATCGAGATCTTCTCGGCCCCTCCCTTGCGGACGATGTTCAGGCCACTCAGGGTGAAAAACATCATTACTTCCATGTCCATGGCAATTGCGCCAACGCCCAACATGAACGGTGGAAATGCTTTCGCCGGATCGTCCGATCCACAAAAAATCGCCATTTTCTTCGCCATTGTCGTGCTCCTTTTCGGTTATTAAAAGTACCCGCTGATTTAATAAAGCTCTCTACTGGTCCGGAAAAACCATTGTATCCTGATCGAAATCGATCGCTATTTTCCCCATGGCTTTCATTTTGTCCAACAGCACAGATCGAAGCGTGTTGCAAGCATCGATCATGCGGTGGTCGGTCAGGCTGTAGTAAACGGCCTGGCCGTTCTTGCGCGTCTGGACGATCTCCCTGTCCTTCAGTAACCTCAGGTGCTGGCTAATATTGGCTGTGGAAACCCCTAGAGTGGCCGCAATTTCGCTCACACTCAACTCCGCCTTTCCCAAAATAGCTACGATCATCAAGCGCTTAGGATTGGCTAAGGCACGGCACAACTCAGCATGCAAGGTGAAAACCTCTTTGTTTCGAATTTTCACGGTTTCGTGATTTACAAATTGTGGCACAGCATGTCAAGAGAAAAATCACCATGGAGCCATGCTAATAGAAAATAGGGGTGGCGGCGGCATTGGTAATCAGCTAACTTTTTGATAAATAAGAACAAACGAGGAAGGGGGCCAGTGGGTTATCGGCGCCGCATGCTTTGCGGTACCATGCTGCAGTCTTCTCAACCCTTGAGGAACTTGCGCAGTGCCTTGGACCAGCTGACGCCGGGGATGCCGGCCAGGGCATCGTAGGCGAGCGTGGCACCGTCAGCGGCCGTTGCCATTTCCATCCTGCCGCGGAACATGTCAGCGAGCCGCGCAGCCTCACTCCTTTCCCATTTGTGTGCAATCCGGCCGAACATCAGCCCGGAGAGGTTGTCCTCGGACACCTGGGGCCGAATATTCATCAACCATCCTTCGCCGTAAGGCTGGGTCGAGAGAACACCGGGTACGTCGATGACTGACTGGTTGACCATCACCACCTCACCATCTACCGGGGATAGCACCTCGACCGACTCCTTGCCGCGGATCAGGCGCAGCGCCGGTTTTCCACGCCTCAGGTGTTTACCCTGTTCGGGCAACTTGATGGCATCGACGTCGCCAACCAGGTGGGCCGTCAGATCGTCCAGTCCCACGCGGATGGTACCGTTCCCTTCGGACTGCACCCATGAGTGGCTACGGGAGTAAAACAGGTCGGAGGGCATCTCGCAGCCGAAAAGCTCCGGGTCCAGTTCTTCTTCTGCCTCCTCCGCAATTGCCTCGGCGCAGGTGAGCGCATTGAACCGGTCGGCCTCGCGCACGAGGTTATCCCCGCCCAGGGTGGCCAGCAACGAGACGGGGTCGGCACGCATGTCGCCCATCTTCTTGAACCGCTCCTGGAACGAATGCAACACGGCTTTCGATATGACCGTGCGCTCGTCCGGCGCCGGATCCAGGCCGGAGGCCACGATCCCGGCCAGTATCGGCTGCGCTCGCTTCGATTCCAGCGTGCCCGCACCGGCCATGCGCAGCAATTCGTCCATCAGCACGCGACCGACGTGCAACGCCGCATCCTCCCCAACAACCTTGAGTACTCGACCGACTATTACGGCTGCCGCCAACTCGGATGGAGTTACCGACAATCCGTGGTAAGTTTTACCAAGCAACCCGTCGGCGAAACAAACAAGTGTAGCCGCACGCTCGATCGTTTCATCATTCAGGCAAGCGGGCCTGTGCGTGTGGGGTTTGAGAACCCGTTGGGCGGTGAGTGCCGTCTGCGCCATGGTCATCGAGAGGTAGCGCGATGTTTCGATGGACTCCTGTAGTCCCACGAGCATGTTGATATCAAAGGCCGAGAGAACATCGAGGACGGCCAGTCCTTGTATGGCCCGGAAAGCATCCCAAAGCTCGTCCCATGTCCGTTCCTCGGAAACCGAGTTCAACAACCCGTGCGGCAGCAGCGCCTTGGCAAACATCGATTCGGCGAACGCCCTGAGATCGAGCGAATCGAGGCAGTCGAGGAACGAGGCCGACGCCACCATCGCGAACTGTTCCTCTACGGTATTCAGATCCAGATCGCCCGGTGTGAGATTTCCGTCGCTGGAGATCTTCCCAAGGTTGCGCTGCTCGAACAGTCGGCTCAATAGATCCACATGCAGGCCGTTCCGGCGGCCTACCTGTTGGATCAGGGAGGCATTGTTGCCGATGGACAGGCCACCGAACCCCATCATTGTCAGCACGTGTGACGCGGCGGAATTCGTGCGCGACCAGTTGGCCATGCACGGGCCGGCGAATGGACAGGACCGTCCCGGGATCGCGCAGGCATTGACGAAACACTGATCGAAGAAGTCCCTGCTGAAGAAGCGTCGTTGTTTATGCGAGGCGACCTTGGCTAGCGCGGTGTCCACCGGACATCCTTCACAATCCTCGGGACGAGACTCGCAAGTTTGCCAGGACACAACTCCGGATGACAGCCAAATGCAATTTTCCTTTGTCTTGCTCCCTTGGGTCTTCGCGGTTTCGAGATTTGCTTCTTTCTCTTTTTTCATGACGGTCTCCTTTTCTGGTATAGTTTCAACTCATTCACGGTTATACTCCTCGCAATACCTGGGCCAATCGACCATTGCCTGTGTAAAAACCGGAAAATCCTTACTTAATTGCGCCGGGCGTTGACGATGTTGATGTTGAAAGCAAGGGCAATGGAAAGCAAACTGGTGGATTTTCCCACAACCTTCGCCAATCGTGAGGCTCGAAAACAGCAATTATGTTCATAGACCATTGTTAATATAGCGAAATCAATGTGTGGCAAGATGCCACACCTAATTTAAATGTACCCGCGCCGTCGCTATTGACAAACCGGTTGACCAATGATCTAGTGTTCAGAATTGAATAGGTTGAGTCTTTAGGCAAGCCGGATAACAGTTAGGTGACCTGACGTGACCCTGGAAGAGCTACAAGATCTTTTAGAAGCGGAGATAGTCTGCGGCGATCGGTATCTTGACGAGGAATTCGAATGCGCCGGTGCGTCGGATCTGATGAGCGATGTCCTGGCATTCGGCAAGTCGGGAATGGTCCTGCTGACCGGATTGGTAAATATACAGTCCGTGCGGACCGCCGAAATCGTCGAGGCCAAGGCTATCGTATACGTGCGCGGGAAGAAGCCTCATAAAGAAGGAATTGCACTGGCCGAAGAGAAGAAGATTCCCATACTGTCTACGAGATTCCTCATGTACAAGGCGTGTGGTCTGCTTTATGGCCGGGGTATTTGCGGAGTAGGAGAGCGTTTACGGGTCGATTAACGGAAAGTATAATGGTTCATCGTCACGATCTTTCACATACTTTTGGAATCACGGGAAGAGATTTCAAGAATGCCGGTTGCGCTTCAATGGAAATCAAGGAGATCCTCCGGGATCTCGGTATCGATCCCGTCATTATTCGACGGACCGCAATCGCCACGTACGAGGCCGAGATGAACGTGGTGATTAATGCCCGGAAGGGCAAGATAACTTTCGTGCTCAACCGCGAGGCTATTGAAATCTTTCTGGAGGACGAAGGACCGGGCATCGAAGACATCGAGTTGGCCATGCGGGAAGGTTACTCCACCGCAACCGAGGAAATACGCGAGATGGGATTCGGCGCCGGTATGGGTCTTCCCAACATCAAGAAAAACGCGGATTTGTTCGAGCTGAAGTCCACCTTGGGAGAGGGCACCTCGTATAAGATGGTATTTTACCTGAAAGAGGCAGAGAAGACATGAGTCAACACTTTCACTCCATCCGTGTCGAGGCGGACAAATGCGACGGCCGGATGAAATGCCTGCGGGTCTGCCCTACGCAGGCCATTCGCATCCGGAACGGAAAAGCCATCATCCTTGAAGATAAATGCATCGATTGCGGAGAGTGTATCACTGCTTGTCCGAATGGGGCCATTGTGGCGCTGACCGATCCCTTTGGTGAGTTGAGCAAGTTCAAGTACAAGGTGGCCATTCCCTCTCCAGCCTTGTATGCCCAGTTCGGCAGGTCCATTCTGCCGGACAAGATTATTGCCGGCTTGAAAAAGATCGGTTTTGATGACGCATATGATCTGGCCATCACCTGTGGGGATACGAGCCTGGCCATCGAGCATTTCCTCGAAGAGTATAGCGGCCCCAGGCCGCTCATCTCCAATTTCTGCCCCGCCGTCGTGAATCTCATCCAGGTTAGATACCCACAACTTGTCGATCACATCATTCCCATCAAACAGCCAAAGGAACTCGCCGCCAGGGAGATCAAGGAGAGAAAATCGAAAGAGCTTGGTCTGAATCCGAACGAGATCGGAACGTTTTACATCACACCCTGCCCTGTTAAAATGATCGACATCAAGCAACCCGATATCGGGAAAGAATGCTATCTGGACGGAGCGATTTCCATCAACGATATCTATGGCCCACTGCTGTCTGCGCTGGAAGGTGTGGATAAGGACAGTTACCGCAAGAGCCTGGAAAGCATTTGCATCCTTGGCATCGGCTGGGCGGTGGCGGGAGGAATGCACCGCACTCTGGGCATGAAGAATGTTCTCGATGTTTGCGGGATTGCCGAGATCATCAAGACCTTCGAAGATATCGAACGCGGCAAACTGCAGAACATCGATCTCGTCGTGGCCTATTCATGTCCACAGGGATGTGTGGGGGGGTCGCTTACGGTGGAGAACCGCTACATCTCCTACAACAAGATCCTGCGGCTGCTCGAGACGCTGGAGCGGGAGAATATAGAGGCCTGCCGGGACAAGCGTGAGATACGCGAGCGTTACCATCAGAAGTACTTCCACAGGAAGCAAAAATACGAGCCCCGTTTTGTCCCGGCACTTGACGATGATCTGGGCGCGGCAATCAGGAAACGAAAGAAAAAGGAGCAGATCTACAATTCCCTGCCGAAAATAGACTGTGGTGTCTGCGGTGCCCCGACGTGCATGGCCTTCGCGGAAGACGTCGTCAGGGGAGATGCAAAATCTTCCGAGTGCATTTTTAATGTTTCAGGAGAATTCAAGAAGCTGACGAGTGAACTGTCCAGGATGTTGGACATCTTCGGGGCCATGGGCGAGACCGGTGGGCAGCAGGCGAGGAAAGGAAAACGGAGGAAGAAGCCATGATCTTGACAGAGGTCGCCGAGAAACTCGGACTCCGCTTACTTACGTCCAAAGGAATTGGCGATAAAGAGGTGACCGGTGGTTACACCTGCGATTTGCTCAGCGATGTCATGGGCAATAGCCAACAGGGGGATCTTTGGATTACCATGCAGATGCACCAGAATGTCCTGGCGATTGCCAGTCTCAAGGAATTGGCGGGAATAGTCATCGTGAACGGTCGTCGGCCCGACGTAGAAACCATCCGGAAAGCCGACGAGGAGAACGTGGCGGTCCTGGGTACGGATGAGTCGGCTTTCGTTGTTTCAGGACGGTTTTACCGGCTTTTGCAAAAGCTGTGATCCTCGATGCGAAGATACAAGGCAGACCTGCATGTTCATACATGTCTTTCTCCTTGTGCAGAAGTCAGGATGTCCCCCGCGACAATCGTGAAGCTGGCCAAAGCTCGCGGTGTTCATATCTTGGGGATCTGCGATCACAACTCGGTGGAAAACACTCCGGCTGTGTTGGAGGCATCTCGAAAGTACGGCCTGCATGTATTTCCCGGAATGGAAGTGACTTCCGCGGAGGAAGTTCATATCCTGGCGCTTTTCGATGCGTTGCGGCCGGCCCATGAGTTTCAAGAGATTGTCTACCGGCATCTTCCGGGCGAGAACGACGAGGAAGCTTTCGGCATGCAGGTTGTTGCCAACGCCGACGACGAGGTGCTCGGTTTCAACCAAAGGCTTTTGATCGGGGCCACGACGCTTCGAGTGGAAGATATTGTTGAAAATATCCGGTCCCTGGGCGGACTCGCCGTCGCCGCCCATATCGATCGGGAGAGTTTCAGCCTGATCAGCCAGCTTGGTTTTATACCTGACAACCTGGCCCTTGATGCATTGGAGATATCGCCCAACCTTTCATACGAGGAGGCCATGCGGAGGTACACTACGTCACTGCCCCTGATACAATCATCCGATGCCCACAATGAGAAAGAAATAGGGCGTTGCTGCACTGTCTATTCTATCGAGAGGGCAAGCATCGAAGAAATCGGGAAAGCATTCAGGGGTCAACAAGGCAGAAGTATAATACGCGCAGTAAGCGACTAAAGCGGCGCTGCCGCGGCGGGGCGAAATGGAAGATCTTTCGTTGCACCTGCTCGATATCATGGAGAACTCCGTCAAAGCACAGGCGTGCAGGATTGAGGTGCGCATCGACGAGGATCCAGACAATGACCTGCTGACTCTGGAAATTCTGGACAACGGGAAGGGCATGGCAACCCGGGTGCTGCATAAGGCGACAGATCCTTTTTTCACTACCGGCAAGACGAGACGTTTTGGTCTGGGACTGTCGATGCTCTCGGAGTCCGCAAAAGCAACCGGCGGGGGACTATCGATAGACTCGGCGCCGGGGAAGGGCACCCGGGTAAAGGCGACATTTCGGCGCAGTCATATCGACATGAAACCCATCGGGGACGTCCCGCAGACGCTGCTGACCTTGATTGCCGGGAATCCGGACATCGATCTGTTCTATCGTCACACTATCGCCGAAAAGAGTTTTTCATTCGACACGAGGGAAATCCGGGACATGCTCGGAGGTTTGCCAATCGGCTCTCATCAGGTGCTGACATGGATCGGTGAGTACATACGTGAGGGAATGGACGAGTTGATAAGACGTGCTTAGGATTCTGATTTCAACCGGTCGACAGGCGTGCGGCGATCAGCTCGGCGACGTCGACCACTTTATGGGTATCGGCGAGATCCTTGTCCTTGATGGCGTCGTCGAGCATGGTCATACAGTAGGGACAGGCGACCGCAACGGTCTTGGCGCCGCTGGCAAGCAACTGATCGGCACGGGCTAAGTTGATGCGGCTGCCGAGATTCTCCTCCATCCACATACGCCCCCCGCCGCCTCCGCAGCAGAACGCCTTGTCGCGCCGGCGATCGGCCTCGCGCAGTTCGAGTCCCGGCACCGCCCGCAGCACTTCGCGCGGTTGGTCATAGATGCCGTTGTATCGCCCGAGGTAACACGAATCATGAAAGACGACCGGCCCGGGGGCGTCCCCAGCCACCTTCAGGCGCCCTTCACGCAGCAACTCGGCGATCAACTCGGTGTGGTGGACTACCTCGTAGTTGCCGCCGAAATCGGGATATTCGTTTTTCAAGGTGTTGTAGCCGTGGGGGCAGGCGGTGACGATTCGCTTGACTTTGTATTTGGCAAGTGTCTCCACGTTGTTCTGTATCAACGTCTGGGCGAGATACTCGTTACCCATGCGGCGGGCGGTCTCGCCGCAGCAGCGCTCCTCGATTCCCAGAACTCCGAACTTCACCCCCGTGGCGCGCATGATCTTCACCAGCGCCCGGCTGACCTTGATGGTCCGGTCGTCGAAAGAACCGGAGCAGCCCACCCAGAAAAGAATTTCGTGCTCGGGTTGTTCGGAAAGCGGCGCAAGATCCAGATCGGCGGCCCAGTCCAAACGCTTGCCGGAGCCAATTGACCAGGGGTTGCCGTTGTTCTCCATGCCCTTGAAAACGGCGGTGGCTTCGGGCGGAAAGGCGCTCTCCATCAGGGTAAGGTGCTGGCGCATGCCGATGATGTCTTCGAGGTGCTCGATACCCATGGGACAGTTGCTCACACATGCCATGCAGGTGGTGCAAGACCACAATTCATCCGAGGTGATCCAGTCGCCGTGCAGTTTCTTGCTTTGTGACTCTTTCCGGTTGCGATTAGCGTATACCTCCTCCATGTTGGCGCGCACGTTCAGGATCACCTGCTTGGGGTTGAGCGGTTTACCGGTCAGCTTTGCGGGACAGTTTTCCTGGCAGCGGCCGCAGCGGATGCAACTGTCGGCGTCCAGCAGCCGTTTCCAACTCAGGTGCTCGATTGCTCCCACGCCGAATTGCTCGGCACCCTCGTCCTCGAGATCCATCTTATCGATGCGTCCGCTGGGCTTCGCCGATCGTAACAACAGGTTGAGCGGGCCCGTGAATATGTGCCACAGCTTGCCGTATGGCAGCCAGGCTATCCAGGCCATCACCATCAGGAAGTGCGCCCACCAAACCAGCGCGTGGGCCGTTGCCAGGTTTTCCGGCCGCGCGTTCCAGAACAGGCGCGCCAGCCCGTAGCTGGCAAACGACCAGGAAGCCCAAGTCGGTTGCAGCGCGGCCAGCCTGAGCGCCTGGAGCGCGTGGCCGGAGAGGAGGATCACCAGGATCCAGAGCAACGTCAGCAGATCGTCGCCGCGCTCCTCCAGGTAGTCGGAGCGCACCAGGTAACGGCGGCAGAGCATGTAAAACACGGCTGCCACGGCTGCCACTCCGAAAACGTTGAGCACCAGCGTGAAGCCCAGGTAGAAGAGGTTGCCCTTGCTGATGATGGCTGTGCCCACATCCGCGTCTAAAGCGACGATTATTGTTCCGACGAACAGGAAGATGAATCCCCAGAACAGAAGCAAGTGAAACAAACCGGGCCACGGCTCGCGCAGCAAGAGCCTTTGGGAAAGCACGTCCCATGCCGCGCGCAACAGGCGCGCCGTCCAGCCGCCTTTTCCCGGCTCGACCCGCACAGCCTTACCCTGGCGCCAGATCTTCAAGCGCCGGACGGCCCCGAAGACGAAAACCGCCGCCGCTACGGCGAAGATCGGGTAGATCAGGTATTTACCCAGGGGAATGTTCCAGTAGAGTTCCCGGTGTGGAAGTTCGGCCAGCATGATTTTTTCTCCCGGCTAAAATTTTTCCATTGCACTCTGCCCGGCGATCTATTAATTATCAAGCGTAAAGTGAAGTTGAGGGAAACGGAGACAACAATGCGATTGTTGATGCTTTATAGCGAGCAGTTCTCATACAAGCCGGCCGTGAAAAACCTGGATACCGGAGACGAGAACGTAGAACCCGCGACTATAAAAAACGCACTGGTTGGGTTTATTCATCTGGAACCGAAGGATGAAGATAATATATCGCATGTGGAGACCAAGCTTGTAAAGAACATGAAGTGGGCGGCGCGCAAGAACGATACGAATACTATCGTGCTGCATTCATTCGCGCATCTGGCGGAAGGAAAGGCGGATCCCGAAACCACGAAACAACTCTTGAACAATGCGGAGGCACGCCTGAAAACTTCGGGCTATGAAACCCACCAAACACCTTTCGGGTATTTTCTCGATCTCGACATTCGGGCGCCTGGAAATTCGTTTGCCAGACTGTTCAAGGAAATATAGGGAGACGATCCAGCGGGATGGGGCGTTTAATAAACGCGGAGAAGATTGATGTATAAATATCTTTTTGGTCCGGTGCCCTCGCGGCGCCTGGGCGTTTCTTTGGGTGTGGATCTGATTCCCCCAAAGACTTGCAGCTTGAACTGTATATATTGTGAATGCGGCCGGACAACAAATCTGACGCTGGAACGTAAAGAATATACTCCGCTTCGGGCCGTAAAGACAGAACTCGAACATTATTTTTCACATCATCCAAAACCGGATTATATTACTTTTTCGGGCTCGGGTGAACCGACACTGAACTCCGGGATAGGCGATATTCTGAAATACATAAAGCAGCAGCCGCAAGATTATAATACCGCGGTTTTATCAAACGGGACATTGTTCTATCAAAAAACGGTACGCGATCAGCTGCTCGGAGCGGATGTTATAATTCCTTCGCTGGACGCCGCGACAGCAGGGGCCTTCCGCAAGATAAACCATCCTCATCCGGAACTGGAGTTGAACCGGATTATATCGGGGTTGGTTGATTTACGCAGGGAATACCGCGGCCGGATATGGCTCGAGGTTTTCATCGTTCCAGGGATCAACGACGGCGAAAAAGAGCTGGACGCGTTGAAGAACGCCATCGAGCGCATCGCGCCGGACCGTGTTCAGCTGAATACGCTGGACAGGCCGGGCACGCTGGAAACGATTCGGGCCGCAACACGCGCTGAGATGAAAAGCATAATAGACTACTGGGGGTTCGAAGCCGAGATTATAGCCCGGGCGCTGCAGCGTAAAGAGATATTATCATTCAGGGATGATGTCGAATCGGCAATATTAGAAACAATAGCGCGCCGCCCCTGCACCTTACAGGATTTGCGAGAAATACTAGGCCTGCATATAAATGAAATAAACAAGTACCTGGACGTTCTCGAAGCCGGCGGAAAGGTCATAGTATCAAGGCAGGAGAGAGGAATTTTCTACAAGCTTCCTGGACCAAACAAAGACCAATAGAGGAGAGACAATGGCCGACAAAGAAAAAATCGAAGTCGCGATCCAGAAGGTGGAACATCCGGAAATCGCCATGCCGCTTGTCGATCTGGGAATGGTGCGTGACGTGAAGGTGGAAGACGATGGAGTCATCTTCACCCTGGTGGTTCCCTTCATGGGCATTCCGGAGGCGGTTCGCGACATGATGATCGGCAGCGTGCGTTCGGTCATCGAGGCCGAAGGGAGCACCCTCAAGGACGTTGTCATCGAGGTAATGACGGACGAGGAACGCCAGTCTTTTTTCCAGAAGGAACAGTCGAACTGGCGCGGGTAAGTGGTATTACCACGTTTCCGCCCACTTCCCTTTGCCTGCCGGCTGACTGTTCTTCCGGGGTTAGCGTTTCTTGCGACGCCTGGTTGTGCATAGGCCCAGCAGCAAGATGATCGCCGGCAGCACGGCCGCCGGAGTTCGACCGGCTGTCGCGCAGCCGTATGCCGGAGGATCTTCCTGTGGGTCTCCTTGGTCGGGAACGTCATTCTCCGGAATAACTATGTTGCACTCGGTCTCGCCGCCTTCCGTGACCACGCATTCGTTGCCGCCGACCTTGTAGCCTGGTTTTGTGGCTTGCAGGGTAATCGTGCCGGGGCGCACCATTTTCTCGAAGTAGCCGTCGCTGTCTGTTGTGACGCTACACTTGCCTGGGAGATTCTCCATTGTGATGCTGACCGTGGCGCCTTCGATGGCGGGGTCGTCCACGTTGGCCGCGTAGAGCACCCAACCGTAGATCTTGCCTTGTCCGCCGCCGGAGTCACTGCACGGGCTGTCTTCGGGGTCACCGCCCGGATCGACTCCGGGGTCGCCGCCCGGGTCGCCGCCCGGGTCGCCGCCCGGGTCGCCGCCCGGGTCGCCGCCCGGATCGCCGCCCGGATCGCCGCCCGGATCGCCATCCTGAACCAGCCCCACCGAGCACCAGCTTTCTCCGCCCGGGTTCAGCGTGCAGCTGCGCGATGCCGTTTGATAACCGTCGAGCGAGGCGGTTACGGTGTAATCACCGGGCTCAAGCTGGAACGACCAGAAGGCGTCGCCGCCGCCGGCAGTAGTGCTCGAGCCGTCGGAAACTTGCACCGAGGCGCCCGGCAGGCGCCAACTCATGTCGGAAGTGCCCTGTCCCTGGTCGACGAACACCACGCCCTGGAGGGTGCCGTCGTCGGGCTGCTGTCCCGGGTCGCCGCCCGGATTGCCGCCGTCGGCCAGCGCCTCGAGATCGTCCAGGGTTCCATTGAACAGATCCATGTCGACGTTGCCCGAAATGCCCGCCACCCGGCCGGTGCTGGCCGTCTGGAAAAAAGTCCAGCGCGGCCAGTTGTCCGGAATGCGCGGGCAGGTGGGACCGTACTGGGCGATCCAGAGCGGGTTGTCGGCAAATTCCCCCCCGTCGTTTCCGATGATGTCGTTCCACCAGTAGTAGCCGGTGTAGATTATCATCCTGCGGCCGGTGGCCGCCTCTACCCGGTCTATAAACTGGTGTATCTTGCTTATCACGGTTGCCCGCGAATATGACCCGTACATGCTCTCGTCCTCGAGGTCGATCACCGGCGGCAGGTCGCCCGCCTGCAGCGTGCCCAACTTGCGGATCATGATGTCGGCCTGCTCGTTTATATCCTTGTTCGGGCGGAAATAATGATAAGCGCCGCGCATCAGGCCCACCCGTCGGGCCTCGCTCCAGTTACGCTCGAACTGGGGATCCTCGAAGTAGCCGTCACCCGTGCGGATGATGGCGAAAGTCATGTTTGTCTGGCCGACACTGTCCCAATTAATCTCTCCCTGCCAGTAGGAGACATCGATGCCGTCCAGCGTGGGCCCGTCCGCGCAGGATACCGCGCATTGCTGCATGGAGGCGTAGTCGGTCTGATCATCCCCGCCGCAGCCGGCAATCAACATAGCAGTGAAGGAAAGCGCCAACAAAATGGAAGAGATTCGCATGACTACCTCCTCGTTCTTTTTTGCGCGTGATATTTCGATGCAAAGGTCCATTCCAGGTATTTGTTACCGCAAGACATGTGCCAACTCATGCCGGTCCTTGGTAACTTTGTAACACGCTGTTTTGTAAGCGTATTATTTCTATTGAGACAGGTTTTCGCCCGCAGTCCAAATAGAAAGCGAGGCGAGTTGTCACACCTCTTTTGTTCTGGTTCAATGTCTGCTTTTTTAGATTGTTCAGTAAAAACGGTAAAGTGAACCCTGAACCGCCGGTCGCGAACGGTGGAAACCCGGCTTATCGGTCAAGTGGCCGAGCGACGTGAACGTTAGGTAACGCTGGACAGAGAGAATATGATTGTGGGATAAGGGATGTGCCTTTTATTGCAAGGGAGTGAGAATGTTTTCAGAAGAGATCCTGGCGAGCAGAACCCGAAACATGGGCGCCAGTGCCATCCGCGAGATCCTCAAGGTGGTTTCACAGCCCGGGATGATCTCTTTGGCGGGAGGAATGCCGGCCCCCGAGGCGTTTCCCGCCGATCTAATAGTTGACCTTGTCAGGACCGCCCTCGACAAGCATGCCTCCAAGGCCCTGCAGTACGGGACAACCGAGGGCTTCATGCCGCTGCGCGAGGAACTGGCCAAATACCTGGCCGGCACCGGCGTCGTGGCCACCCCGGACGAGGTCAACATCACCAGCGGTTCCCAAGGACTACTGGACTCCCTGGGCAAGATCCTGATCTCGCCGGGGGACAAGGTCGTCGTGGAATCGCCGACCTACCTGGGCGCCATTCAGGCCTTCGCGCCCTATGGTCCCGACTACATCGAGTTGGAGACCGATTCGCAGGGGGCCGTTCCGGAATCGCTTGAGAAAATCCTCACGCAACAAAGAGTCAAATTCGTCTACATGATTCCCACTTTCCATAACCCGACCGGAAAAACCATTTCCACGCAGCGCCGGGAAAAGATCGCCGCGATCATCCGCAAGCACGATACTCTTCTTGTCGAGGACGATCCTTACAGTGCGTTGCGCTACCGCGGCGCCGCGTTGCCGCCTGTTCACAAGTTCGCTCCCGAGCACGTGCTGTACACCGGCACTTTTTCCAAGACCTTAGCACCCGGCTTGCGGGTTGGTTATTGCGTGGGACCGGAGTTCATCAGGAATTGGTTGGTGCTCGCCAAGCAGGGTGTCGACCTGCACACCAGCACCTTCAACCAGGCCCTGGCGTCGGAGTACCTCGCCGGCGGTCACATGCAGGCTCAACTGCCCAAGATCGTAGAACTCTACCGGCCCCGGCTGGATGCCATGCTGGACGCCATGGAAAAATATTTTCCGAAAGTCTTCAACTGGACCAAACCCGAGGGCGGCATGTTCATCTGGGTCGAGGGTCCGCCGGGGATGGATCTCGATCCGATCTATCACCAGGCCGTCGCCGAAAAAGTGGCCTTCGTCCCCGGAAAGCACTTTTTCGCAGTCGCCGGAAAAGGCAAGGAAACGATGCGCCTCAACTATACCGTGAAGGACGAGAAAACCATCCAGGGCGCGATCCGCATACTGGGAGGGATTCTCGATCGCGCACTGGGGTGAGATTCAGATCAGCTTGATGGCCTTCAACGGGCAGGCGGTTACGCAGGTGGCGCAGCCCTTGCACATGCCGAACTGCATTGGGGGCTCGCCGGGTTCTTCTTGTTTGAGCGTCCTTTGCGGGCAATCACGAGCGGCGATGCAGACACCGTCGACACTGCATTTTGCTGGATCGCAGATGCCGTAGTCGACGACGGCCGTCGGCTTGGCCATGACCCAGACCTCCTTACCCCCGGGCTTCTTTCAACAAGTAAAGAATGCTTCTCAGATCCGGATTGTCAATGACCACGTCGGCCGCTTCGGCCACCGCGGGACTCTTGATATTTATTCCGATCGCAAGGCCCGCGACGCGCATGACCGCAAGATCGTTGACGTTGTCCCCGACGAAGGCGCACTGCTTTACTAAGAGCCCCTCGCGCGCGGCAATCTCGCGCAGGCCGTCCGCCTTACCCTCGAGATCGTAGGGAGTGTGTGTGCCGCCGGCCATGCGGCCGGTCCCGTCGAAGCGGATGCGATTGATCAATACGTGATCGAAGGCCGTGTCGTGGAAAAAGTGATCCAGCAACAGGTCGAGGCTGCCGGATATCAGGCCCAGCCGGTAGCCCCGCCTGCGCAGCTCGATGAGCGTCTCGCGCGCGCCGGGGGCAGGGGAGAGCGAGCCGAAGGCGGCGATGATTCCCTCGCGATCGGCGCCGCGCTCCGCAAGCAGCCTGAGATCGTTTGCAAACCAGTCGGCGTACGAGATTCTACCGGCGCGGTAGTCGTCGGCCGCCCGTTTGCGCCGTGTGGCGTCGGTCCCGAAGTGTTCGTGCAGCGTGGACCAAATGAAGACCGTGCGATCGACCAGCGTGCCGTCGAGGTCGAAGCAGACCATGCGGATATCGCGGGCGTTGCTTAGTGCCACTTGTACACCTTTACCTGCTTGGTGTCCCTGAAGTCGTACATGTAGCCCAGCTTTTCGGCCACCGTAATGTTTATGGCCGCGAAGGTATACTCCGGGCAGAAGACGTGGCTGCCCGTGGGCAACTCGTGTCTTACAAGCGCCCCGGCCAGACGGCAGAGCTGGCGTCCGATGCGGTGGCTGTCCGGGCCGACGCCCACTAAAGCGCCGCGCCGGGCGTACTCCTCGTCGGAGACTCCCACCGGGATGCGCTGCTTTTCGGCCGCGACCTGGATGCGATTGAACAGCTTTTCTCCGATGACCTTCCTGTCCACCAGGACGATCCAGGCCCCGGCGGAAGACGCCCTCTCTAAAACGGCGTCACAAGCGACCGTGCCGTCCAACTCGTAGAGAATAGCCTTGCGGCCTGCGGCGTCGACTTCCCGCGCGACCAGGCGGGCCATTTCGGCGATGCGCCCAGGGGCATGCAGGATGCCGATCTGGCCCTTCTTCGGCAGGATCGCGAGCATGTGGCGCGCCAAGGGCCGGGCCGGCACCCAGGGACTCACCCCGGCCGTCTGTGGCCCGTCGAGACCGGCCGCGATGGGATCGCTCGTGCCTGCAAAAAGTAAGGGTATTTGGGGGGCCTCCCGCCTGGCTCGCTCGGCGGCCGCCAGGCCGACCGCAACGATGGCGGCAGGCTGGGTGTGGCGCTCGTCTACGGTCTTCCGTAGCGCGCCCGGGGCGACGTCTTCAAGCATCAGCGACTGAACTTCTCGTTCGCATTCGGCCACGAATCCCGCCAGAACCAGGCCGTAGGTATCGGCCACCCGGCTGGTAACGAAGATAAAGGAGTTTCCCGAGGGGGGAGGCTTTTCGGCCGCGCTGACGTTCCACGGCCGGCATCTCTCGCTGTTGAATGGCAGCGGCACGGGTTGGCCCGGATTCGGCGTCCCGTCGGGGGTCATAGCGGCATCATTCTTTTTTCCCGTGGGCGCAGGCAAAGACTCCCGGTTGATCCTGTTGACCCACAGGAAAAGGGCCACCAGCAAAAAGACGGCGGTGCCCGTCATCAGCCAGGCCGAGCGGGACATGCGCTGAGAATTGGCCGCCCGCGCCCGGCAGCGCGGGCAGATCGAGCCGGGCACAACCTGCCCGCCGCAAACGGCACAGCGCCGCGAATCTTTTTCATGGGGCACGTTCACTCCTTGGCAAAGACGATCTCGCCGCCGGGTCCGGCATCGGCCCGGATGGAGTCGCCCTCGCTGAACTCTCCGGCCAGCAGGCGGCCGGCCAGGGGATCCTGCAGCAGCTTCTGGATGGTGCGCTTGAGGGGGCGTGCCCCGAAGCGGGGATCGAAGCCGCGCTCGGCGAGCAGCTCCTTGGCCGCCTCGGAGAGGCTGAGTTCGATCTTGCGCGCGGCCAAAAGCGCCAGCAGGCGCCCGAGTTGGATGTCGACGATCTGCTTGATGTGCTCGCGGGTCAGGCTCGAAAAAATCAGCACGTCGTCAACCCGGTTAAGGAACTCGGGCCTGAAATGGTTGCGCAAGCCGGCCAGTACCTTCTGCTGGTCGTCATCGTCGATGCGCCCGGCCCGTTCTGCCAGAAGCTCAGAGCCGATGTTGGAGGTCATGATCACGACGCTGTTTTTAAAATCGACCGTGCGCCCGTGACCATCCGTCAGGCGCCCGTCATCGAGAACCTGCAGCAACACGTTGAAGACGTCGTGGTGCGCTTTCTCGATCTCATCGAAGAGCACTACCGTGTAGGGACGGCGCCTGACGGCCTCGGTCAGCGCGCCGCCCTCGTCGTAGCCGACGTAGCCAGGCGGAGCGCCGATCAGCCGGCTGACGGCGTGTTTCTCCATGTACTCGCTCATGTCGATGCGCACCATGGCGCTCTCGTCGTCGAACAGGAAATCGGCCAGCGCCCGGGCCAGTTCGGTCTTGCCCACGCCGGTGGGGCCGAGGAAGATGAAAGAGCCGATTGGCCGGTTGGGATCGGAAAGCCCGCTGCGCGCCCGGCGCACGGCGTTGGCCACGGCCTCGATGGCTTCATCCTGACCCACTACTCTGAGATGCAGCCTTTTTTCCATTTCGAGCAGCTTCTCTTTTTCGCCCTCGATCAACTTGTCGACCGGGATACCGGTCCACATGGCTACGACCGCGGCCACGTCGTCAGGCTCAACCTCCTCCTTGAGCATGCGTACGTCGGCTTGTACATCGGCCAGCCTGTCTTGCAGCACGACAAGCTCGCCCTCGAGCTTGACCAGCGTGCCGAACTTGATCTCGGAAGCCCGCCCCAGGTCTCCCTGGCGCATGGCGTCCTCCTCGTCCAGCCGGGCCTGGTCGATGGCCGCCTTGTTGTCGCGAATGTGCTGAATCACTTCCATCTCGTTCTGCCAGTGGGCCTTCTTCTGCTCGACATCCTCGGAAAGATCGGCCAGCTCTTGTTCGAGTTTTGCAAGCCTGTCGCGGCTGCCCTTGTCTTTTTCTTTCTTTAGCGCCTCGCGCTCGATCTCGAGCTGTGTGATGCGGCGCGAGATCTCGTCGATCTCGGTCGGCATCGAGTCGATCTCCATGCGCAGCCGGCTGGCCGCCTCGTCGACCAGATCGATGGCCTTGTCCGGCAGGAAGCGGTCGCTGATGTAGCGGTCGGACAGCGTGGCCGCGGCCACCAGCGCCGCATCCTGGATGCGCACGCCGTGGTGCACCTCGTACTTTTCATTGAGACCTCGCAGGATCGAAATGGTTTCCTCGACGCTGGGCTCTGTGACCAATACGGGCTGAAAGCGCCGTTCGAGGGCGGCGTCCTTCTCGATGTACTTGCGGTACTCGTCCAGCGTGGTAGCCCCGACGCAGTGCAGCTCGCCGCGGGCCAGGGCGGGCTTGAGCATGTTCGAGGCGTCCATGGCGCCCTCGGCGGCTCCGGCCCCCACCAGGGTGTGCAACTCGTCGATGAACATGATCACCCGGCCCTCGGCGGCGGTGATTTCACGGAGCACCGCCTTGAGGCGGTCTTCGAACTCGCCGCGGAACTTGGCGCCGGCAACCAGTGCGCCAAGGTCGAGCGCGATCAGTCGCTTGTCCAGAAGCGGCTTGGGCACGTCGCGGTCGACGATGCGCCGGGCCAGCCCCTCGACAACCGCGGTTTTTCCGGTGCCCGGCTCGCCGATCAGCACCGGGTTGTTCTTGGTGCGTCGCGAAAGCACCTGCATGATCCTGCGAATCTCGTCGTCGCGGCCGATAACCGGATCGAGCTTGCCGCGGCGGGCCAGCTCGGTAAGATCGCGCCCGTAACGTTCTAGCGCTTGGTAGCGTCCCTCGGGGTTATCGTCGCTAACCCGCTGGTTGCCGCGAATCTCCTGCATGGCGCGGTAGAGCGCGTCCGGGGTGACTCCCATCTGGGCCATGGCACGGCCGGCCTCGCCCTTTTTGTCCGAGGCGATGCCGAGCAGCAGGTGCTCGGTGGAGACATATTCATCCTTGAGCCGATCGGCCTCTTTCTGTGCTTTATCGAGAATGTTCTTGATGCGCCCGCCCAGGAAAACCTCGCCGCCGCTGACCTTGGGCAGCTTTTCGATAGCCGGGGTTATCGCTCCGCCCAGCGCCCGGGGATCCACTCCCAGCTTGACGAGGATCGGGGCGACTATGCCGCCCTCTTGTTCGATCAGCGCCGCCAGCAGGTGCTCGGGAGTAATCTCCTGATGGCCCATGTTTTGCCCCAGACGCTGCGCCTGGCCAAGCGCCTCCTGCGACTTTACGGTATACTTGTCCATTCTCATTTCTCGATCACCCTCCGAATCTCGTCCCACAACCTCAAACCGCTTCACTCGCCTTGAAATGTGAGTATTTTTTGTCGCGATGTCAAGTCAACGGCTGTATTGATCGGATATATCCGCTCTGATATTCATACCATGAATCGAGGACTGTGATGGACTGCACCTGGAAGCTACATTGCATGGTTTGCGGCGCCGATTATCCCGGCCTGGAGGTGCGTTGCCGTTGCGAGTGCGGCGGGACACTCGAGGTGGCGCACGATTTTTCGGTCCTCGGGGCGAGCATCGAACTCGAGTTGTTCGACAAGCGTCGGGATTCAAGAGAGATCCAGGACCGCTCGGGAGTCTGGCGTTTCTCGGAGATGGTGCTGCCGCTGGAAGCCACACAGATGGTAAGCAAGCCGGAGGGCAACACCAACCTCTATGCTTCCAAACGGGTTGCGGCCTATGCCGGAGTGGAAGACCTGTGGCTGAAGCACGAGGGCGAAAATCCCACCGGATCTGGCCAGGATCGCGGCATGACGGTCGGGATCAGCGTGGCCCGCAAGCTCAATGTACGGCATGTGGTCTGCGCGTCTTTGGGCAACGGCGCGGCTTCGCTGGCGTCCTATGCGGCTTTGGCCGGATTACGGGCCAGCGTATTTATTCCCGAGGAGGGTGCGAAAAAAAGCGGTCTTGCGCAGGCCGTGGCATTCGGCGCGCGGACGATCCGTGTGGCCGGCGATTACGCCACTACAAGCCAACTGGTCGAGCGCGCCTGCGCCTCGTCCGGCGCCTACTTGCTAGGCTCGGCAAACCCCTTCCGTATCGAGGGGCAAAAGAGTGTCGTTTTCGAATTGCTGCAGGATTTGGGTTGGCAAGCTCCCGACTGGATTGTCCTGCCCGGCGACGACCTGGGCAACTGCGCGGCCGTCATCAAGGGACTTACCGAGCTGCGCTCGTTGGGACTGATCGACGGCTTGCCCCGTCTGGCGATAATCAAGGCCGCGGGCGCCGACCCGTTATACTTTCGCAACTGCCTGACGGCGATCGAGGCCGGCGGCGGTGCCGTCGAACAGGTCGGCGCCCGGGAGATCATGGACGCCAAGGCGCAGGTAGACGCCGCCGGCATAGGGGCCGACCCGGTATCGTGCACAACGGTGGCCGGGTTACGCAAACTGAGCGGGCGAGGCGTCATCGGCCGCGATGAGAAGGTCTGCTGCATCCTGACCGGGCACCTGCTGAAAGACACGCAGTCCGCGCTCGACTACCACAGCGGGATGCTTTCAGGAATTGAGCCAAGCTACAGAAACCCACCGCTCACAGTCCCTGCAGAAATCGATTCGATCTTGCGCGCCCTGGAGTGAAGTTTTGGTATGATGCGCAACGGTACGCGCTTACTCCACAAAAGAGCGCAGATCACCGCACAGCTTCTGCTACGATTTCGACAAATGTTTGTCGTTGGTCAATGGAAATAAATCAAGGAGTTAGGTCGAAGCAAAGAAAGATTTCGACTGTTTCGACAGTAGAAATAATGGAAGAACAATTGCCGAGGTTCGGCTACCGCGATGATCAAATACCCTCTGGAATCAAGTGCCCGAAAAAGTATCGGCGACCGGTTTCGAAGTGCTCCGCTTCTCCGCTTTCTTCAAAGGCGCTTAATATCGATCTAATTTGTGGCAGCACCGGCGTGCAGTCGCTGGTCAGACAACCGGTTCGAGAAGAATAGAAGGGGACGTTGGTACATTAAGAACATTAATACTATTAGTTGCTGAAAATTTGGACCGAAGAGCGGGATTGGATGAATTAATGTTCTTAATGTACCAACGTCCCCTTTTGCCCTTCCCCTTTTGCCCTTCTTTTGCCCGCCAACGCCGGGAACTGGAATCGAGCTTCTCTCATGATTTCCCCACGCGAGGCATTATAGCATATCCAGGAAATTTGGGGCGCCGATTGCTGTCTATTCTTGTGCCTCTAGGTACGGCGTCTTTATGGGGGTGATCCGGAGTTTCTTGCACTTGCCTTTGCGGAAGATGTTCATCTCAACTCTTTGGTCGGTGGCCGTTGCCCTGACTGCTTCTATCAGCGCCTGGGGATCCTCCACCGACCGGCCGGCGAAAGTTGTTATTATATCTCCGCGCTCGACACCGGTGCGGGACGCCGGGCTGTCCGCTAGCACCCGGGTCACCAGGGCGCCCGCCGTGTCGGGCAGGCCGAACGAGCGGGCCAGCTTCTCGTCCACGTACTGGACGGAGATACCCAGCCAGGGACGGCGCGGTATGCTGCCTTGCTTTAATATGGACAGCAGACTCTTGGCGTCGTTGATGGGAATGGCCAGGCCCATGCCTCCCTGGATTTGACCCGGCACCAGATTGATGCCGACTACTTTCCCGGCAGTGTCTACCAGCGGACCGCCGTTGCAACCGGGGTTTATGGCCGCGTCCGAGAGGATCAGGCCGTGTGAGGACTTCATCTCTCCGGCGCTCCTGATGGCGCTGACCATGCCGGCGGTGATGCTGTGCGACAGCCCGAAGGGGTAGCCGAAGGCGGCCACCCAGTCGCCCGCTCGCAAGGCGCCGGAATCTCCCAGCGGCAGAGGCGCCGGGGCGGCTTCGGCCGGGATCGAAAGGACCGCCAGGTCGGAGAGATCGTCGCTGCCGACCAGGCGTGCCTCGACGTGGCGGCCGCCGGCCAGGATGACATCGATTTGCTCGGCATCCTGAACGATGCTTCCGCAGGTGACCACGTGTCCCTCGGCGTCGAAGACGAAGCCCGAGCCCAGAGAGCGAACCAGGGCGCGCAGAATCTGACGCTCGCGCTTAGGAAGCGATTCTTCCGGAATCGGCAGGGAATGAGCGGCCGAGACGTTTACGACAGAGTCCCCGACGTCTTTGAACAACGCGGCGAAGGACGGCAGGCGCTCGTGCTGCACCAGGGGCACGGGCGCGCTCTCGGCGGGGTTGGGTGCGGGCTTCCGGCAACCGTCCGCCTGCACGATATTCGTACACAGAAAGAAAAGCAGCGCGCAATCGGGCACTCGCGCCAAGTGTTTACTCCGGGTTATCGGCCGGGCTATCGCTGTCCGGACAACCGCTTTCCTGGGCCGCCTTGACATAACGCATGCGCAGGTCGAAAAGAACGTTTCCCAGCAATTTACCCTCTGCCTCGCTCAGGTTGCCGTGCGTCTTTTTCTGCAGCATCTCCAGCAGGTCGATGGTCTGACGGGCCAATTCCAGGTTGCGGCAGGGTTCTTCGCTGTCCATGCCCGGCAGGTTCTCGCCAAGGTGCTGCAGGGCCGCCGTCGACAGCGACAGAACGAAGGCGGTGAAGGAAAGCGCTGAAGCTTTCTCACGAGAACCGGTGTTTTCTTCCGTCACAGTTCGTCGTCCTCATCCATGACCTTGGTGGGCAGTTTCCCGGAAAGGCGCGACAGCTTGGCCTCGCAAACTTCCAACTCGCCGCTCATGTCCTTGAGTGCCCCAAGGTAACGCTCATACTCCTTCTTGGTGATGTCGCCTTTCGTCAACGATCTTTGGATAACTCTTTTGTCGAGGCTTGAATCGTCGATCGCCATGCTTTCCTCATCTCCCTTCCCACCGGGTTGGTCCCCACCCGAAAATCCCCATGCCATTTTCATAACCTTATAGGCAGAAGATGTCAAACCGCGCCGTTGGGCCAGAACGGTTTGCCTCGGTTTTGGAATAACTTCCGGCAGATGATGGTTGTAATACGTAGTTCGCTTGTGGTATTCGGGCGTTTTCGAGTAGGTGATGATCTGGTCGCGGCGGCGCCGCGCTGGGAGGCGATATGGAGGAAAGCATTCGCGTAATTAACGAGAAGATCGAGCGGGAAAGTGCCTTCGTCGATGGCCTGGTGGGAGAGGTGGGCAAGGTCATCGTCGGCCAGAAAGCGATGATCGAGCGCATCTTGATAGGCCTGCTGTGCAACGGCCATGTGCTGCTCGAGGGCGTCCCGGGCCTGGCCAAGACGATGAGCATCAAGACCCTGGCGGACTGCATCGATGCCCGCTTCGGGCGCATCCAGTTCACGCCCGATCTGCTGCCGGCCGATCTGGTCGGAACCATGGTCTACAACCAGCACAGCGGGGAGTTCACGGCCAAGCTGGGCCCGCTGTTCGCAAACTTCATCCTGGCCGACGAGATCAACCGGGCGCCGGCCAAGGTGCAATCGGCCCTGCTGGAGTGCATGCAGGAGCGACAGGTCACCCTGGGCGATCGCACACACCCTCTGCCGGATCCCTTCATCGTCCTGGCTACCCAGAACCCGATCGAGCAGGAGGGCACCTACCCCTTACCCGAGGCACAGGTCGATCGTTTCATGCTCAAGGTCAAGGTGGACTATCCCACCAAGGACGAAGAGCGCGAGATCATGGCTCGCATGACCGCGGCAGAGCCCCCCGGGGCTACGCAGGTGATTGGTGTCGAGGATATCAAGCGAGCCCGCGGCCTGCTCTTCGAGGTATACGTCGACAAGCTGATCAACGAGTACATCCTCGACATCGTTTTTGCCTCGCGCCGACCGGCCGAGTACCGTCTGGAAGAACTGAACGACATGATCGAGTACGGGGCCAGCCCGCGGGCCTCAATTTACCTCAACCTGGCCGCCCGGGCCCACGCCTTCTTGCGACACCGCGGTTACGTGACCCCGGAAGACGTCAAGTCGGTGGCCATGGACGTGCTCAGGCATCGCATAATCCCCACCTACGAGGCGGAGGCCGAGGAGATGACCAGCGAGGATATTATTCAGAAGATCTTCGACAACCTGGCTTCTCCGTGATTGCCTGAAGGCGAGGCGCTCGATAGACCATGCTGACCAGTGAGCTGATCAAGAAGATCCGCAAGATCGAGATTACGACCAGCCGGGCCGTGAACGACGTGCTGGCCGGTCAGTATCACTCGGTCTTCAAGGGCCGCGGAATGGTCTTCGACGAGGTGCGTCCCTACCAGCCCGGTGATGACATCCGGGTGATCGACTGGAACGTCACCGCGCGCATGAACGATCTGTTCGTCAAGCAGTTCATCGAGGAGCGCGAGTTGACGGTCATGCTCCTGGTGGATGCCTCCGGTTCCCAGTCATTCGGTACGCGGCAGCGTTTCAAGAGCGAGCTGGCGGCAGAGATTTCCGGCATGCTGGCCTTCTCGGCCATCAAGAACAACGACCGGGTCGGCCTGGTCATTTTCACTGATCGCGTCGAGAAGTTCCTGCCGCCCAAGAAGGGCAAGAAACACGTGCTGCGGGTGATCTCCGAGGTTCTGTCGTTCAAGCCGCAGCAGCGCGGCACCGATATCTCGGCCGCTTTGCAATTTCTCTCCCGGGTCACCAAGCGCAAGAGCGTAGCTTTTTTACTCAGCGACTTCATGGCCACGGGGTACGACGCTGCCCTGAAGATAGCCAACCGCCGCCACGACCTGGTGTCGATCGTACTCAGGGATCCGCTGGAGATCAAACTGCCCAACGTGGGAATTGCCGCCTTCCAGGACGCCGAGTCCGGCGAGATGTTGCTCTTCGATACCGGCTCCCGACGCGCCCGGCTCGAGTTCGGCAGGCTTCTGGAGGAACAGCGCGTAGAACAGCGACGCCTGTTCAACCAACTGCGCATGGACTACATCGAGCTGTACACCGACAAGGATTACCTGCGTCCGCTGGTCATGTTCTTCAAGAGACGGGCCGAGAGGATGAGATGAAGCTCGGCGGCTCGGCATATGCGCTCGGTATCGCACTGATTGTGTGTGTCTTGGACCCGGCCGGGGCCGGGGCCGCGAGTCCGGACAAAGACAAGGCGACTCCCCGGACGGCCGTTTCGGTAACGGCCCGGCCGCAGACCGCCAAGCTGGGTGAACCCATCACACTGTCGATCGAGGTTCGTGCCCCCCAGGGGGTACTGCGCCTGCCCGACCGGCTGGATCTCGATCCGTTTGTCGTGCTCGACCGCGGCGCAGGTGAGGTCGATGACAAGGGCTTGCTGGTTTTCAAGATCGAGATCGCGACTTTCGAAAAGACCGGTGAGATCGAGGTGCCGGGATTCAGCCTGGTACATTCCGCCACGGACGGCGGGCTGGACGCGGGTGAAGAGGCCGCCGGAGATGGAGAACAAGTCACGGTCCCGCCGGTCAAGGTGAAAATCGAAAGCGTGCTTATGGGCGTGGAAAAGCCCGAAGCGCGCGACGTGGCCGCTCCGGTTGCGGTGATCGTCAGAGACTACCGCCTGCTTGTACTGCTGGGCCTGGCGGCTTTCTGGATCCTGGCGGCCGTGGGGCTACGACTGAGACGCACTTCCGGCGCTGTAGAGGCCCGACACGAAGATTTGCCACTGGAGCGCCCGGCAGACCAGATCGCCATCGAGAAGCTCGAGAAAATCGTGACCGACGACCTGCTCAGAAAGGGACGCCAGCACGAGTACTTCGATCGCGTGTCAGACACCGTGCGCGAGTACCTGGGAAACCGCTTTGGCTTCTTCGCGCTCGACTTGACCTCCCGCGAACTGCTGGAAGAACTGCGCGACCGGCCCACTTCCGGTCTCGACCACCGGCTCCTTGGGCAACTATTGGGGGAGGCCGATCTGGTCAAGTTTGCCAAGGCGCGAGCCAGCGACGAGATGGCTTCCCGGGCGATTGACGGCGCATATTCGCTGATCGCGGCCACCAGGGCCGGCCAGGCTGGAGGCGCGAAATGATCCGCCTGACCGAATTTCACCTCGACTCGCCCTGGATGCTCGCCTTGCTGGTGGCCGTCCCGCTGCTGCTGGCGGCTTCATTCTCGCGCCGGCGCCGTCTTGCTGCTGACGCGGGCGATGCTTTCCAAGATTCGGGGAGGGTGCGCAAGGTTACGCTTGCCGTCCTGCTGCTTACAAGCGTGCTGCTTGTCTGTGGATGCGCGCTTGCTTTTAAGGCGCTGGTTACGGGTCCCTCCGATCCTTTGAAAAACCCAGTGGTCGGCGCCGGGCTTGCCTTGCTGGCATTGGCGGTGCTGTTGGTCGCGGTTGCCGTCTGGCACAGGCGCCGGCAATGGCCGGTGATGCAGTTGTCCTCCACCGCCGCGCCGGCCGCGGTCGCCGCCGGGCGGCCGTCCCCGCTGCGGCACTTGGTGCCCCTGCTGCGTTTGCTTGCCATCTGCCTGGTGCTGCTCGCGCTGGCTCGTCCCCTGGTGGCCACAACCGAGGCCGACGTCTTCGCCGAGGGCATGGACATGGTCCTGACACTGGATGTTTCGACCTCGATGCGAGCCGTCGATTTCTCACCCGTCGCCCGGCCGCGCGAGCGCAAGAACCGGATCAACGGCGCCAAGGAGGTCATCTCGAAGTTTATTCGCCAGCGCAAGGAAGACCGCCTGGGCCTGGTGGTCTTCGCCTCCAACGCCTTCACCCAATGCCCGTTGACCCTCGATTACTCGGTGGTGCAGAACATCCTGCAGGCGGTCAAGACCGGAGTCATAGAAGACGGCACGGCGATCGGCGACGCGATAATGATTTCGATAAACAGGCTCGAGAAATCCGAGGCCAAGAGCAAGGTGATCATCCTTCTGACCGACGGAGACGACAACGCCAGCAAGGTGGCGCCGCTTCAGGCGGCAGAGGTCGCCCATGAAAAGAAGATCAGGGTTTTTCCGATCCTGGTGGGCAAGGGCGGATTGGTGCCTTATCCCGTTGGGCGCGATGTTTTCGGCCAGCCGGCCTATCGCAAGGTTGAAATTCGCACCAACCCCGAGTTGCTCAAGCAAATTGCAAAAAAATCCCTGGGCAAATTCTACCGCGCCACGGACGAGAAGGCGCTCGAGGAGGATTTCCAGGACATACTGGACCACATGGAAAAAACACGCCTGATGGATCCGGGCCGCTTCACGCGCAGCACGGAGGTGTTTCAACTGGCCCTCCTGCCGGCCCTGCTTCTGGTGCTGCTCGAACTGATGCTGCGCTGGACCCGCTTCAGGAGATTTCCCTAGTCGCAAGGCCAAGGAGCCGGGGACGATGCGTTTCGCCGCTTCGGAATATTTCTACTGGATGTTGGTTGTGCCGCTGGTCATGGCCGGTGGAATCGCGGCCCTGCTGCGCCGCCGGCGCACGGCGGCACGCGCGGCCGATCCGGCCTTGCTCGCTCGCCTGGCCCCCGAGTATTCACTGGAGCGCGAGATCTTGAGACTGGTCTTGCTCGTCCTATCTTTGGTCGCCCTGGTGTTAGGCCTGGCCCGACCCCAGTTCGGAACCCACTCCAAGCTGGTCAAGCGCCGCGGCGTGGATGTGGTAGTGGCCATGGACGTTTCGAAGAGCATGCTGGCCAGGGACGTATCATCGCGCCGGGCTGGAAATCGCCTCAAGCGTGCCAAGCTGGAGGTGAGCGGGTTGGTTGATCATCTTATGGGAGATCGTGTCGGATTGGTGGCTTTCGCAGGCACCGCCTTCGTGCAATGTCCCCTGACCTCCGACTATTCCGCGACAAAGCTTTTCTTACGGGCGATGCAGGCGGGCTCCGTACCGGTCGGCGGCACCAACTTTGCCGAGGCGCTTCGAGTGGCCCGGGAGATGTTCATAAACTCGAAGGGCGGTTCGCGATCCAAGGTCCTGGTCATTATTTCAGACGGCGAAGACCACGAAGGGCGTTACGAGGAAGAGGTAGACAAGCTGCGCGACATGGGCGTGATCATTCACTGTGTCGGGATAGGCACGCAGATCGGTGAACTGATTCCGGGCCAGGACGGCAAGTACCTGCGCAAGGAGGGAAAGACCGTCATGACCAGGTTGCAGGAGAGTACGCTACGGGCCATCGCGGATGCTACCGGCGGAATCTACATCCACTCGGCCGCCGGCGATCTTGGCTTCGAGGCGATCTATGATATGCTCAGCCGCATGCACAAGTCGGAGTTCGAGTCGAGGGTAGAGTCGGTTTACGAAGATAAATTCCAGTTGTTCGTCTTCTTCACCTTTCTCCTTCTCCTGGCGGCGGCGATCATTCCTTCCCGCAGGGAAGTGCGCCCGGGGAGGGCGTCATGAAGGCCAGTATCCTGACTTTGGGAATCTTCCTGGGCCTTATGCTGCCGGCGGGCCGGGCAGCGGCCTTCGATCCGTTCTCACGCGAGTTGGAAAACGTTGCCAAGGGCAACCGGCTCTACAAAGACCAGCACTACCAAAAAGCCATCGAAGCCTATGACGCTGCCGAGCATGAAGTGTCCGGAGAGCCCCGCGTCCACTTCAATCGCGGCAATGCCCTGTTCAAGCTCGGCAGTTCCAAGGAAGCCCGCGAGGCATACCTGAGGGCGATGGGCTTCAAGAAACCCGGGCTGAAGAAACGCAACTATTACAATATCGGCAATACCTTTTTGGCCCAGAAAGCCTACCGCGACGCCGTATCCTACTACCGGCGTGCCTTGGAGATCGATTCCGGCTACGATGATGCGCGCTACAACCTGGAGATTGCCATCCGGGCCATCGAACAGCAGAAACAGCAGCAAAAAAACGATAAGGACAAGAAAAACAAGCAAGGCGACAAGAGCCAGAAACAGAAACAAAACGAAAAGGACAAGCAAAAGAAGGGCGACCAGAAGAAGAACGAGCACAAGCAAGACGGCGACAAGAAAGACGACGATAAAAAAGACTCTCAGGAAAAGCAAGACAAACAGCAGCAGCAAAAGCAGCAACAGAAGCAACAACAGGATCAGAAGGGTCAAAAGGAAAAGAACGACGGCGACAAGCAAGAAAAACAGGAGCAGGCCAAGCAGGACGAGAAGAAGGCTCAGCAGCAACAGCAGCAGCAACAACAGGAGGCCCAGAAACAGCCCGCCGGGACCCCGCCCCCGGACGAACGTCGCGAAGCCGGCAAGTTGACCCACGAACAAGCCCAGGCGTTACTGGACGCCATGCGCGACAACGAGAAACCTTTTCAGATGTACAAGTTCGTCATGCCCAAGTACCGCGGTAAGAAAGTCGACAAGGACTGGTAGGGCGGCCCGATGCAACGACGCTACATTCAGGTGATCAGCCTGGTGATCACGTCGATCATGGTCCCCGTGGGAGAAAGCCGCGCGGGAAGCAATGATGTCTCTTTCTCGGCGTCCGTCGATCGAACCACTGTTGGGCTGCCGGAAAACGTCGTCCTGACGCTTTCAGTCAGCGCCAAGGACTCTGTTTCGTCGAGCAGTGTAAAGATTGCGGGCACCGGCACTCTGCGCATCACCGGCACCAGCCGGGAAGAGAGCCTGGCATTCTCTTTTTCAGGCGGCAGCCAGAACTACGAGAAGATCCAGAAATTCATCTACGTTCTCAAACCGACCCGGGTAGGCAAGACCCGGATCGGTCCGGCGACCCTGAAATTCAAGGGCAAGAACTACGCGACCAAGCCCATTGACATAACCGTGGTCAAGCAAGCCCGGCGGCGGCCTTCCGCGGGGCGCACTTCGCCCTTCGGGCGGCGCTTTCCGTCTCAATTCGGCGACGACTGGGACGATTTCTTCCACACGCCGCGGGACTCGTTTCCCAGGCGCGAGAAGATCGGACCCAACGATATCTTTGTGCGCGCCTCGGCCGGGTCCGACGTGGCCGTCGAAGGACAGCAGGTCACGGTCAGCGTTAGCATCTTTTCCAAGGTGGGCGCGCGAATCGCCACGATCCGCTGGCCGAAACTCGATGATTTCTTCAGCGTCGATAGCGACGTTTCCAAGGCCGGGACGGATCAAAAATATATCAACGGCGAGTTGTACCAGTACAAGATGCTGGATCGGAAGGCTCTCTTCCCATTGAGCCCGGGCGAAATCGTGGTCGGACCGATCGAAGTTGAGGTGGAGGCATCAACCTCGCCGTTCTTTCCTTCACAGGTGCGCACCCTGCACACGCAGCCCATCACGATCAAGGTGCTCGATCTTCCCGCCACGGGGCGGCCCGCCGGCTTCGAGCCTTCCAACGTCGGGCGTTTCTCTCTCTCGGCTTCCGTCGATTCAAACTCGGTCGGCCTGAACCAGCCCGTCACCTATACCCTGATATTGAAGGGCAGCGGCGCCATTCAACGCGTACGCCCGCCCCGTCTTCCGGATCTGCCCCACTTCAAGACCTTTGATCCCAACGTGGACGTGAAGGTTTCCAAGCGTGGCCGCGCGGTCAGCGGATCAAAGACATTCGAGTATATCCTGGTGCCGTTGACCTCCGGAGAACTGGTCATCCCGTCTCTGACATTCTCTTACTTCGACCCGCGTGAGGGCCAGTACAGCACGCTGCAGACCGAGAAGGAGATCATCAAGGTAGCCGCAAGCCAGGCGACCGGGCCGAGTGCGGCAGCCGGCGGCGGGCACGAGATCAACATCCTGGCCGGTGCCTTCAAGCCCATCCGCTACAAGAGTTCGCTGAAAAGTTTCGGGCGTCCCTTCTACAAGAGTTCACTATTCGTCCCCCTCCTGGCGGTCCCCCTGATCGTCTACCTGCTGGTGCTGGCGGTAGCATTCGTAAGAGCGCGCGGCAGGACGGATTCAGCGCGCAACCGCATGCGCCGGGCATGGGCCCGGGGTCAGCGCCACCTCAAGAGGGCCGGCCAGCTCGCGGCCGCCGGGAAAGCGGCCGAATTCTACTCGGAGATCAAGGCCGTGCTGCTGGATGGAGTCGAGGCCCGCTGCGGCCTCGCGGCGCAGGGGATTACGGTGACCGAACTAACTCGACGCATGGAAGAGATGGGTGTTCCACGGGAGATTACAGAGGTTTTCACCGCCGAAGCCGAAAACTGCGATTTCGGGCGCTTCGCCCCCGCCACCTTGCGCGGAGAGCAGATGCTCGAATCGCTTGATAGAGTGCGCAAGATCGTCAAGAGGCTCGAACGCGAGCGGATCAGGCCCGCAGGGGAGGCGCTATGAGACGCTTTTCCTCGTGCATCGGTGTGATCTTGCTGTGTCTCACGGCGGCCCCTGTTTCTCCGGCGCAAGATGACTCCCGGCCGGCCAAGAAATTGCTGACGCACTTTTCCAGGGGCAACCAGGCCTACCTGGATGGAGACTATGCCACGGCCGTCGGCGAATACCGCAAGGTTCTCGAGGCCGGGGTAGACAATCCGGACCTCGACTTCAACCTAGCCAATGCCTATTTCCGTTCCGGAAACAAGGGACTTGCAGTACTATTCTACGAGAAAGTGCTGCTGATGAACCCGGGAGATAGCGCGGTCGCTTCCAACCTGGCCATGGTTCGTAAAGAGTTGGTCGATCGCGTGGTAATGCCGAAGGAGGGGGCCGTGGGCGAGCCGTTGTGGCATGGGTTCGTGCGTGGCGTTGCCGTCGACCGGCTTACCTGGATGTTCTTGTCGTTCTACCTACTGACCTTCATTTTGGCAATCGGCCGGCGTCTTGCGCGGCGTGAATCGTCGCGGCGACTGCTGTTCTGGATCAATATACCGGTTCTTACGTTGACCCTCGTTTTTGGGTTGCTTTTTTCCAGCCGTGTTTATATCCAGGAGAAAGTTCACCACGGTATTGTGGTTGCGGCGACCAGTTCGCTTAGAGAAGGACCCGAGCACAGCGCCAAGGTGCTCATGGAGGTCCACGAGGGACTGAAGGTCAGGTTGCTTTCCGAAATAAGCGAATACAATCGGGTGCGCCTGGCCAACGGCGTGGAGGGGTTCATTCGCAGCTCGCAGATTGGCGCGATCTGATTTCCGTAATTGACTGATATTCGCGGGGCGTGCTAACGTGCTGCGGCCGCGTGGAGGTCGATGTGCTGGAGATGAGAAAATACTTGTCGGCGTCGTTGTGCCTGGGGCTTTGCCTGGCCGTCGCCTGCGCCTCGGGCCCCGAGAACAAAAAGCTGGTAGGCTATCGCACGAGCTCTAAGGAAAACTTCATCAAGGGGGTAAAGGCATACGACGATGAGGACTTCGCCGAGGCCTTGCAGTTTTTCAAGTTCGTCAAGAACAAGTTCCCTTATTCGAAGTACGCGATCAGGGCCGACCTGTACATGGCCGATTGCTACTTCGGTCAGGAGAAGTACCTCGAGGCGGCCGACAGTTACCTGAGTTTCATCAAGCTCCACCCGCGGAACGAGAAGATGCCCTACGCCATGTTTCGCATCGGCCTGTGCTATTTCAATAGGATTCCGGATGACTGGTTCATCACGCCGCCGGCTTACGAACTCGATCAGGCCGAGACAGCGAAGGCTATCCGGGAGATCAAGCGCTACCTGCAGAGTTTTCCCAACCACGAGAATGCAGCCGAGGCCAAGGATTTGCTCAAACAATGCCTGGTCAGGATGGCCGAGCAAAACCGCTACCTGATGGAGTTCTACCACAAGCGGGGCCACTTTCGCGGGGTGCTCTGGCGCGCGGAGCGGATTCTATCGATCTACGCCGGGGTTGGTTTCGACGAGGAGGCGCTCTACTACAAGGCCGAGGCCCAGGCAAAACTAAAGGAATACAGCGCTGCCAGAAGCAGCCTGCAGCAGCTGCTGTCACGTTTTCCCAAGGGCGACTACTCGGATGACGCCAAGGACTTGCTGGCCGTACTTTCCAAGCGTCAAGAGCAGAAGGCGGGGAGCCAGCCGAAGTGAGCAGCCGGCTGACAGGCACCCTCCTTGCGGCGGGGCTTTTCATCGTTGCCTGCCAGGCAGAGCGGCGTTTGACCCCGGCGCGGGTCCTCACCGCTATCGAGAAGGGATGTGCCAAGAAAGACGCCGGCCTGATAATGCCATATCTCGATGCGGAGTACGAAGATGACATCGGGGGGCCGGGCCACCTGGAAGACGATCTGCGGCACCTGTTCGTCGTTTACGGGTCCCTAGCCGTAAAACACGAGGATGTGCTTCTGCGGCCGGACGGCATCACGGCCCACCTAGTCGTGGAAGGCAAGGGGCTGCGCTACTCGGGGCCGCAGAGACTGAAGCTTACAAAGACCGGCTCCGGGCCGGTCATTGGTTCGGGTGTTTTCCTCGAGTTGCGCGGCATCATAGAAACACTGCGCCAGCGCCGGATTGCCTTGGAAGACAGTGCGCCGCAGAGGTTGGCCCGCCTGATCTCGGCCGAATACAAGGGTAAGGTCGGAGGCAAGGCGGCACTGATGGAGCGCATCCGGGATGATCTGACAGCAGTTAGCATGCAGGCACTGATCGTAAACGATCTCGACATTGAGGTGGGCGGGAACCGGGCCAGGGTGATCCAATCGTTTCTGTTGATTACCAAGGCCGAAGGGAAGAAAATCGAAAACAGGGCTCGTGAGCGTATCATGTTGCAGAAGGAAGGTTCGCTCTGGCGCATCATCGGCGGCTTGGGGTAAGTATGACCGACCCCGGCCACCCCGCCCATTCGGGAGGAAAATGATGGACGAACAAACGAGAGACCTGCTGAAATTGGGCAGGGACGCCTACCACAAGCGGGAATATTCACGGGCGGAGAGCTATCTGACGCGAGTGTTGGAAAAGAATGATCTCTTCGCGGACGTCCACAACATGCTGGGAGTCATATTTCATGACCGTGGTCTTTTCTCGAAGGCGCAGCAACACTTCGAGCGTGCCCTGGCAATAAACCCGGGCTATACCGAGGCATCGCTCAACCTGGCGGTCACCTACAACGATCTGGGCCGCTACGCCGAGGCCAAGGATGTTTTCAACCAGGCACTGTCCGCTTCGAGGGCCAGCCCGGGAGAGTTGGATCCCTTCGTGCGCGGCAAGATAGCCAACATGTACGCCGAGATAGGCGACGTTTACCAGGCCGCAGGAATATACGAGCAGGCCACGTCGGAGTTTCGCCGTGCACTCGAGCTGGGACCTGCCTTCGTTGATATCCGCCTGAAACTGGCCCAGGCGCTCCGCGACCGGGGCCTGCAGGAGGATGCGGTGGCCCAGTTCAGGCGTATACTCGAAGACCGGCCCGGCTATGTTGCCGCCCACATTCACCTTGGGGTGACGTTGTACTCCATGGGCAAGCTAGCCGAGGCGACCGGCGAGTGGCGCGAGGCTCTGAAGCTCGATCCGGAGAACAAAAGCTGCCAGATGTACCTGAACCTGGTAGCCGAAGGCAAGCAGGTATGAAATTGCCCCAAGCTACGGGTGGTGGTAACATGGCATTGAGCAACAAGACAGGCGCTATTCCTGGAGTGTGAACGATGACCGATACAACCGGTTCGTCAAGCCCCACGAGCTTTGCTCTCAGGTTCATTTCCGGCAAGTACCAGGGGGGCATGTTCCCGCTCAGGCCCAATCGTGAAATAGTCATCGGTCGCAGTTCCGACCTGGACATGGTTCTGGTCGAGGACATGGTTTCTCGCAAGCACGCCAAGATCACTACCGGCACGAGCCGGGTCATGATACAAGATCTGGGTTCGACCAACGGCACCTTCGTCAACGGCGAGAAGGTCAAGAAGACCCGTATCAAGGAGGGCGATCGCATCCTGATCGGCACTTCTATTTTGAAGCTGATGGCCGTCGAACCCAGCGCGGGGAAAGAAAAGCCGTATAGCGAGGCCGAGGTGCGCTCGATGATGGAACAGGTGGCCGCCCGCAAGGCGCGCTCGTCGAGCCCGATGTCCGGTCGCATCGACGAGGTTCCCATCCCCGACCTGCTGCAGCTTTTTTCCACCAGCAAGAAGAGCGGCGTGATGGTGGTCCGCGGCGACGAGCACGAGGGGAAGATATTTCTGCGCAACGGAAAGATTTATTACGCCTCGATAGACAACCGACACGAGATCGGGCCGCAGAAGGCCTTCTGCCGGCTGGTCGGCTGGGAGAGCGGTTTCTTCGAACTGACAGGACCTTCCGACGAAAAGTTCATGGTGGAACTGGATGAGAGCACCGAGGGGCTGCTGATGGATGCCATGCGCGCGATGGACGAACTGGCGCGCATCGAGGATCAGCTTCCCGATCCGACGGCTCGCTTCAAACTGGCAAGCCCGCTATCGCCGGTACTCAGAGATCTGGAGTCCGATCAGCTGGACGTGCTCCAGGACGTCCACAACCACGGCAGGGTCGACAGCGTCCTGGACGAGAGCGTGCTTCCCGACCTGGAGACCTACCAGGCCTTGCTGCACCTGATCCGCAACGGTTATATCCGCGAGGCGCGTTGAATCACTCGGCCCCCCCGAAAATGCGCGGGACAAGAGGCTCTAACCGAGTCGCTCTGATCTTCCAAACTTGACTCATTTGTACAGATCTGTCGATTATTTTTTGGGGGGGTACTCAGATTCCCGGTTCTGTGGTAGACTTTCGTTAATAAAGAGCTAATGTTCGCCATCCGAATAATAGTAATCGAGGGGTGACCATGGAGCGTAAAGCGTTGAGATAGAGGCTGCCGAAGATGGACCATGGAAGGAACGCTCAAGAGTCGCCGCGCCATCTGGCAGGCGGCTTTTTTATTCGGAAACACGAAATCCTCAAGGGAGGGACAACATGTCCTGTCTCAAATCGAAGACCGGAGGATTGATGCGGGAAAGCCTGACGACTCTGGCTTTTGGGTTTTCCCATATTATCGTGGTTTCATTGGTACTGGTACCTTGCCAGGCTCGGGCGCAGTGTCCACCCGGATATGAGGACTGTGACGGCGATCCGTCGAACGGTTGCGAGCACGCCCTGTTGGACGTGGCACCGGGGTATTTAGATCCGCCGACCTTGAACTTGGTTGGTTACACCGACAAGGAGGATGATTACCACTTCAGCGACCCCGGCAGCACTTTGCAGGACGTATTCAACAAGTGGCACGTTTTCATATACAAGTGGTTCCATGAAGGTCCCCGGCGGATATTCATGGATGCGGATCCGCTAGACCCTTCGGACAGATTTCTGCACATTTACTTGCGAACGGACGTGGCCGACGACCAGGAGGGCGTCTATTTCCTGCACGGATTCGGGCTGGAACCCCAATCGTTCAAGGCAATACTGAAATTCAGGGAAGGCAACGGGCGATCGGGATACCGGCAGGTTCTTTTCGGCGTGAGCACGATGTCGGACCAGGCACCTCGTCGAACGGTTGGAGCGCTGATTTCCGTATTTTATGCCAATGTAGATATATGGGATATCAAAGACGATCGCGTCCCCAATGCAGCCATGAACCTTGGTTCTATCCCCCTTGATCCCAATTATAACCACATTCCTCCGCCCGGTACCCCAATCACCATGACTCTGACCTACAATGAACTCGATCCGAGCGATCCGAGTATAAGAGTGAAAGTCAGCAGCAGCGACGCCAACGAAACATGGTTTGGTGATAGTGGTGCTATCAGTCTGGAAAAGATCGATGATCGTCTGCACTTCTTTTTCGCTGCCCGTGTCGGCCACGCCGCGAACATCCCTACACCGCACGTAAATAACTTGAAGATCGATTCGTTCGAAACAACTACGATCACAGGTGGAGAACTCCTCTATACGGGAGAGGGTTACATTGCCAGCAATATGCCCATGGCTCTCGGATCGACTTCATATGACGATATGTTCGACTTTGTAGGACTGAGCGGCTGCTACTTTGCAATACCGCCTCCGGCCGGATCGCATGGCGAGTGGGGCCAGAATTTTTTCTCTCCGCTCGTTTTCATTGGAAACGGCAAGTTCCTGGAGATTACGGGTGACAGGAACATCAACGGCGTCCTGTTTCGAACATCGCACGAAACGCCGACGGGAACCGTGACCAACTACCATACCGTCCTTTCCCAGCGAGAGCGGGCCGGAGAGATGATGCCGTTGATTCCCTTCAGGGAGAATCTTGGCATATCTGCCGGGATAGCAGGAATAGATCGATCCCAGGGTAATTTGCTTACTAGCCAAGGCCACGGTAACAACTACACATGGACTCCGCCCGCAGACGACTGTCCGCCGTCCGGCACGCACGACTTCGTGATCGATGTCGCAAGGAGCGGTGTCTACCCCGGCAACATATGCGACGGAGTGGTCACCTATTGCAACCTGGGAGGCGACTCGGACTCCGCGGATATCACGGTCAAGCTTCCTAGGCTGCTCGATTACGTCAGCGGCCCCGCCGCCTGCTCTTGCATCCCCCCGGCTTGCGATTATTGCGCGGACAGCGGCAGCAGGATCTTGACCTGCTCGGTCGACCCCCTGGCTGCCGGAGAGTGCGGGCGTCTCGAAATGAAATGGAGACTGGTCAATCCGGAAATCTGTCCTGGATTTTGCACAGATCCCGAGCTCCTGGTGGATTTTCAAGTGGGCGCTTCAATCGACACGGCGGGGGACGCGGATCCGGCGAACAACACCTATGTACTGGATTTCAGATTTCCATTTCCATCACCGACGGAAGTCTGCGACGGGCTTGACAACGACTGCGACGACCTGACCGACCAGGAGCCGGAAGCGAGCGACTCGTGCGACGACGGCAACGAGTGCACCGAGGACACTTGTGTAACGGGCTCCTGCCTGCACACGCCTGTCGATGGAATTCCCTGCGACGACGGCAATACATGCACCATGGCGGATCTCTGCTTGGGTGGCCATTGCATTGGCATGAACGAGCCCGACGGCACGCCCTGCGACGACGGCGACGCCTGCACCCTCGACGACTGGTGCTCTCTGGGTATTTGCCAGGGGGGTACGCCGCTCGATTGCGACGACGACAACCCGTGCACCGACGACGGCTGCGCTCCCGCGGGGGGCTGCTACTATACGCCCAACAACGCGCCCTGCGACGACGGGAACGCCTGCACCGCCGGCGATAGCTGTTCGGCGGCGGGGGTTTGCCTGGGCGAGCCGCTGGCGGCGTCCTATTTCTACGACGGATCCACCGACCCGCAAACCTACCCGGGCGGGGCATGGGAGATTAACAGCGCCGATCCGGGGACGGTCTGGTACAGCGACTGGGTGAACCTCCACATCGACACCTACGAAAGCGCAGGCTCGCTGGAATTTTACCGGCAGGCGCTTGCACTGGCGGATGCATCCGGCTATGGCGTCTCGGTCAATACCTACATAACGCGCTTCAGGGCCGGCTCAATGCTTTTCAGCTATCTGGCTTTCGGGGTGAACGACGGCAGCAAGGGATTCCTGGCCTGGACGGGCGGCGATCCGACGGAAGGAAATATCTTCATTCCGGTTGCCGGCGGGGGGGCATACAGCGCTTCCGGCGTGGACTGGTTCTCGCCGGCCAACTACCAGGCTGTGGTGAACAGGAGTTCGCAAGTCCCCGCCGAAAGGACGCTGAAGATATACCGCGGCGGGGAGCTGCTGCTCACGGTACCCTATGATGAGCTGGAGGACTCGCCGCCCGACATGCCGCCGTACATATTCGGCGTCGGCGGCTACGACAGCGACAGCGTCTGGGCGTACATAGGCTACGGCGTGCTGGGCAAGGTATGCGACGACGGCAACGCCTGCACGGACGATAGTTGCAACCCTTCCACCGGCTGCGATTACCTGTCAGAACCCGACGGCACGCCCTGCGACGACGACAACGCCTGCAGCCTGACCGACACCTGCCAGGCGGGAAGCTGCATGGGCTCCGATCAGGTAACATGCACGGCCATCGACGAATGCCACACGGCGGGAACGTGCGATCCGGCGACCGGCCTGTGCTCGAACCCCCCCATGCCCGACGGCACGCCCTGCGACGATGGTGACCTGTGCACCATGAACGATAATTGCACTAATGGAATATGTGATGGAGTGGCCAAGGACAGCGATAACGATGGAGATCCTGATGAAGCATGCGGTGGTCATGACTGTGACGAAAACGATCCAGAAGTTAATTGGTATGAAACTGAAGTCTGCGACGGAAAGGACAACAACTGCGACGGGGTTTTTGATGAAGATTTCGATGTTGACGGTGACACCTATACCACCTGCGGGACGCGGACCACGACCGGCGAGCCTGTATTAGCCGACTGCGACGATGACAATACAGACGACAATTCAAAATGCCAGGCTTTCTGCCCTGCTGCCTGCGATCGGGTCATTTGCCATCTATGTGCCAGGTGCATCAATCCTGGTGCGACAGAAAAGTGCGACCCTGTGGACAACAACTGTGACGGTTCAATCAACGAAAATCTGACGCGTGACTGCTCGACACCTTGCGGAAGTGGCACCGAGCATTGCGACACAAGTGGACAATGGATGGGTTGTACAGCCCCGGAGCCGGGAATTGAGGTATGCAACGGTGAGGACGACGACTGCGACGGTCATACTGACGAAGGACTACGCGGGGGACCCATGGTGCGCGTTCGGTCGTGCACCGCGACCTCCGCGTTGGGAGAGTGCCGCCATGGAAACAACGAAATCTGCCAGGCTGGCGACTGGGTCTGCCAGCCGAGCCAGCCTCAGGACGAGTTCGGCTTCGGCTGCGACGGCCTGGACAACGACTGCGACGGAGAGATCGACGAGCACGATTCCATGTGCGAGCTGCCCGAGCACATTCCCCATCAGGAGGTATGCAACGGCATGGACGACGACTTCGACGGCCTGGTGGACGAGGGCGATCTGCCGGACGTCGGCGAGCACTGCACCGAGGCCTACTGGTGGCCGGGCGTGCCGCACGCAGATGAGTGCAATGCCGGCACCTGGCGCTGTTTCAACGGCTATCTCGACTGCCAGATGATCGGCAGCGGAAAGCCCGAGGTCTGCAACGGGCTGGATGACAACTGCGATGGCCTGGTGGACGACACGGCGGGCTGCTACGTCGCACCGCAGGAGACCGCCGGCTATTCCTGGGGCTCGTCCTGGAGCCAGAGCGACTGCGCGTTCCTGACAGATCCTTCTGAGCTGAGCGCCTGCTTCGGCTGTCCCGAGCCGCTGGCTCCCTATCCGGGCACCGGAACGTGCACCGAGGATCTAGCCGGCTGCCTGGGAGGATTCAGCGACGAGCAGGGAGGGGCGCCCGGCCCCTTCCCTGTGCCGGCAGCGTACCCCGAGGACACCTACATGCTGGCTTACAATCTCGGCGCCGGCGAGGAGACGGCCTATATCTACAAAATCACCATCATCGCCCGGGAAGGCTGGGCGTCGCAGTTCCCACTGGCCTTCGACTTCATCGCCTACGAGAGCGACGATCTGATCACCAACCCCGACTTCGGGCAGGGAGCGCTTCTCAGCCAGGCACGGGTGGAGCGGCGCCTGGTCGACGTGCCGGTGCCCGCGGGAACGAGCATGACCTTCTACTTCGTTCCCCAACTCGAGACCCGGCACCTGGCCATAGCCATCCACGGCCTGCGCTACTGGCAGGATCCGGATCTCTCCGATGGCGACGACAGCGGCTGCTTTACCGCGATAGAGTCGGTCACATTCGAGGGCGCCCTGTTCGGCGACCATACATCCTTGTTCGACTCGGACGGCGACGGGCTTTCGGACGAGTTCGAGATATCCGAGGGCATGGATCCCGCTTTGGCCGCAGTGTGCGAGCTGGAGGGGCTGGTTTGCCTTTGCGGCATTGAAAAC
>CAZXHT010000048.1:0-41057 GCA_964640665.1 uncultured Myxococcales bacterium | reverse complement strand
CGGTCGTAGGGAATATCGTCGATGATGGTGTAGCGAGGTCCGCAATTAGTACAGTTGATGAAAGGATAGCCGTAGCGACGATCATCATGATCCTCAAGCTCACGCAGGCAATCCTCGCAGATTGTGATATCGGGTGGGATTAGTGCAGTTCGCATTGCTACAGATCGGCTGGGACGGATATCCATGGCGGTCGCACTTCGCGCGGGTATGTTTGAAACCTTCAGGTCAGACAAGAACGATAGGGGTGGCTTGCGTGCAGGAAGCTCCGCCAGGAATGCATCCACTGATTTCAATAAGCCCTCGACCTCGATCTCGACGCCGTCTGAATTGTTGGCAACATACCCGGAAAGCCCGTGTTCGACTGCGAGATTGTAAATGTAAGGGCGAAAGCCGACTCCCTGGACCACCCCCTTGATATCGACTCTAATGCTTCTATGTTTCTCAACAGGCGCCACGTTTCTCACCAACGTGCTTTATCAGCCACGCAGACCAGGCATCGAGACCTTCACTGGTTTTACAGGAGACGGGGAAGATCTCCATCCCGGTGTTCAGGGATCGAGATTGCTCTTCGATTACATCCACTGAGCAGTTCACGTATGGCAGGAGATCCACTTTATTGACAAGCAACACCGAGGATTGTTGAAACATGAGCGGATATTTTTGAGGCTTGTCATCGCCTTCGGTAACGCTGAGAAGCATTACCTTGGCATCCTCGCCGAGCTCAAACTCCGCAGGGCAGACCAAGTTGCCGACATTTTCCACGATGAGCAGATCGAGCTCCTTGAGGTTGAAATCGTCAAGGGCCGGGCGGATCATATTTCCGTCGAGATGGCACGCTCCGCCGGTATTTATCTGGACCGCCTTGATACCCAGACGCGAGATACGCTCCGCATCGATGCTGCTCTGGATGTCGCCCTCGATGACCCCGATTCGCAAATGCTCACGGAGGGAGGTAATTGTCCATTCGAGAAGAGAAGTCTTGCCCGCGCCTGGAGAACCCATGAGATTTATCACGAATAGACCGGCTTCGTTGAAAATTTCTGCGTTTTGCTTGGCTATCCGAGTGTTGGATTCCAGGATATCGGCTATCACTTTTACTCTAGTCATTCTATTTCCATCTCCATTATTAAAAGTTCTTTGCCAGAAATCGTTTCACCGCCTACGCTGTTGCATTCCGGACATAGTGCCAGATGATCTTGTACTCGATACTCCTTATGGCAAAAATTGCATCGAATGCGCCAAGGAACCCGTGCGATGTCCAGCTTTGCACCCTGTGCGCAGGTGTCCTTGGAGATAATCTCGAAGGAGAAGGTTAACGCTTCGGGCATGGCAGTCGATAACTCACCGATTTGGAGGCGTATGACGAGCACCTTATGTGCTTTGTTGGCCTTCAATTGTCGCTGGGCCTCATCAAGAATCGCTTGTGCCATGGCGAGTTCGTGCATATCAAAAGATATTATAGCAACAGGACAAGTAGTAGTCAAATCTTTTTTGTCTCGGTGCTTTTTAGTCGATGCGGACGGCGCGGACGGATCAAACGGCGATACCGGTGATACCTCTCCCTCTCCCGTGTTGAATTTGGTGAATCCTTTGTCCGGGCCGGACGGCGAAAAAATGGCATTCACTGAAAAACATGCTAGGTTCTGCGCCCTGGAGGAAGAGCATGGACGAATCCCGTGTTTTTCTGCAAGCGACCGCATCAGTCGAGAGCAATCACCCACAGGTGCGCGAGTTGGCTCAGCGGGTTGCGGGTGACGCCGAAGACGTCCACGAGCAAGCCCGGCGCCTGTTTTTGTGGGTGCGCGACGAGATCGCCTACAGCCTCTACAATCCCTTCTGGTTGCTTGAGCACTACCGCGCAAGCGCGATCATCGAGCGCGGGCACGGCTACTGCGTTCAGAAGGCCGTGGTGCTGGCCGCCCTGGCTCGCGCCAGCGGCATTCCGACTCGGCTGCTGTTCGCAGACATAGTAAACCATCGCGCGGCCGAGGAGATGACCCAGTTGATGGGCACCGATCTTTTCACCTACCACTGCTACGTCGAGATGCTTCTTCGTGAAGACTGGGTCAAGGTCGTGCCCTCATTCGACAACCGACTGTGTTCGAAGCACGAGTACCCGCTGGTCGAATTCGACGGTCACAGCGACGCGCTCTTTGCGCCCCGTGACGCAAAGGGACGGGCATACATGGAGTACATCCGCCAGTACGGCGCGTTTGCCGACGTTCCGCTCGAGCAGATGTTGCAGGCCTGGGAGGACGTTTACGGGCGCGGGCGCGTCGAGCTTTGGAAAAAAGCCTTTCTCATGATGCACTCCCAACAAGAGAACGAATCGACCTGACCTCACCGAGCGGGCGGTCGATCCATGATGCGGTATACGGCCACGCGCTGGTGGCGGTATTCTTCATGGCAATATTCCGCTAGCAACTGCTTGATTATGGCGATCCCGGCCAGGTGCTTTTTCCCGTAGGAACCCTGCCGCTTGCCGCCCGCGACGCTTTCTATGGCCTCCAGGTTGTCATGGTTGACAACGATATACTCGATTCCCATGTCAGCGAGCAGCCGGGCCAGCGCCTTACGGCGCCAGCGTATCCAGGCCATGGCGAACATGACCACAGGCAAGGGTGAGAGCTTGCCGAGGAATGCGGTTTCGACTCCGTCCCGGCTTTCGAAAAACACGTTCCACAGAGCCAAGAAGCTCGAACCGAAGCCGCGCCCCCTGCCGACAGATCTAAGCCAGGCGAACATGTTCGTAAGCAGATCATGTCCCAGATCACCGGCGCCCAGTTTTTCTAAGAACAGCGGAAACAGATGAACAACACAAGCCACCAAGGCGCAAGAACGTGCCAGGCGGAAAGGACAAAAACAAACAGGCTCAGGCCCGAAAAGCCCAGGGCGACGGCAACCGCCAGCGACTCGATCGCTGAGATTCGGCGCTTTGCCGGCAGCACCCAAAGGCCCGGTCAGGCGGCTGCCCCGAGCAACAACAGGTCGAGTATGATGATCCACACATGCGATGCGAGCGCGGCGAGCATTTGAACGCATGATAACCGTACAACACCGCCTGCGCCAAGCAGTTTGGAAATCGCCCTGTCTCAGCGCGGCTCATCAACCGCAACCAAAAAAACCGCGCTGAACTCAAAAATCATCGCGTTCCGCGAAGATTTTCGGGGTTAGTAGTTCAGAAAAAGGCCACCAAACCGGCCCGGAAGAAAAAACCGTCCAGGTCGAGCGAACCCAGGTCGACGGGCATGCGCTCGATGTCGGATCCTTCATCGCCTGATCCGGGCGGCGCCATTTCGTCGAAAGCGAAGCCCTGGCGATAGCTCCAACCGGCTTCCAGCCGCAGGCCCAATGTGAAGCCCTGGTTGCCCTCTAGATCATCCAACCCAAACCAGCGCCGCCAGGTGTTGCGCGGCAAAACCAGTTCGGCGCCGAGGGCCGCGGTCACCCCCATGCGGGCGTTGGCCCAGTCGGACAGATAGGTCTGACCGTCTTTCTCGAACCTGAGCCTGGCGAAGTCGAGCGTCATGCCTGCCCGGGCCGTCGCCTGCAGCCAGGAAAACAGAGGAAGGCGCCAAGCCGCCGTCAGCACGGCCCCATGAATCATGAGTTGACTTTCGAGCCAGGGAGCACTGCCTGCGAACAGATCGTTTTTGGTGGTGCCGCCCTCCCATGCCAATTCCAGGCTCAGCCCGGGCAGCAGTTCCGGAAGTTCAATTCCCGCTTCGACGTGCGCCAGGCCGAGGACGTCCTGGCTCGATAGTGGATCGAACTCGCGCGCGGCGACTACCTGCCCCGTCCCGCAAATCGAGAGCGTTAACTCGCGGGCCTCGGCCGAACCGGCAAGCAACAAGAACGCCGCCGCAATAATCCGCAAAGATCGCATGACATACCTCCCTCAGCGGGGATCCAAAAGCCCCTGCAGAAGAAAACCTTCGAACAACCAGGCCTTCGCCTCATCGAAAGATTGCAGTGGGATCAGCGTCAGACTCCCCAGCGGATGAGCGTGAAGCACGTAGCTCATTCCGCTTCCGGGAACCAGTCCCATTCCCAGAGGATCCCGATCGAGTTCCATCGACCGGTAAGCCCCGGTGGAAAGTTCGAGCCTGAATGCAACCGGTCCGGCCTCCAATACGGCCAACATCACGTCACCCGAAAATACATATCCCGCGGGCCGGTCTTCCAGGGCATATGTCGCAACCTGGTGTGAGAGTTTCCCCGAGGCGGGGTTGACGGTAAGACTTATAACCCGCAATCCGGGCATCGCGCCTTCTCCCGTCTTTTCGTGAAAGACAACCAAGTGCGAACCACCGTCAGGCCCGTCCAGCGCATAAAAGGAATCCTGCAGCTGGATCGTTTCCTGCTCGCCGGTCAGCGGATCGACAACGAACAACCCGCTTTGACCTTCCTTGTAGACCGCTATCAGTTCGCGCAGGCCATCTTCACTTCTTAGAATCCTCGCCGAGTCGACCTGAGAGGAAAATGAGAAGACCCGTTCGGCAGTCTGGATCGAATTGGCGTCCAGAAGCGCCGCAGAGCCCGACGTGGAAGAGAAGACGGCGAAGACCTTGTCGTCCAGATCGTCTCCGGAAACGACCAGCAGATCCGCCGGGTGGCTTCCCGTGGGCGTGTTCAGGAAATTGATGTTGCGCCGCAGCCTGCCCCCGGCGCGGTCCAGGTGAACCGAGAGGACGTCGTCTGTGCCCTGCAGGCGCACGTAGAGGTAGCCGCCGGAGCCCGTGAATGGTCCGAAAACGACTTCGGAGGGCACCGACAACCCGCCGGGCGCATTGGTAAAGCGCACCCAGAGGGGTTCGGAGGATGCTTGCGACATGTCGATAAGCACCAGGCCGTTGTCCACCCGGACCGCGACTATGTTGTCATAGTCGCCGCTGCCGGCGGGCGTGAAGTCGATCCCCCGCGGGACCTGTCCCCCGGTGGAAAGCATCAGCGGCGGATGCGTCGTTTGACCGGCGAAATCGATCACCTGAACCTGGTTCAGGTTGCGGATGCCGCTCGAGGTGTAGGCGGCCGCCGCGGAGAAATAGGCGATACCAAAAGCCGTACCGGGAGCCACAGCCAGCCGGTCGAAGCTCTCGCCCAACGGCAGCCAGGCGAGCTGTTGCAACGAATCGTGTTGCAGAAGCAGCACGCCCGGGCCCGACTCGTCGTCGCACAGCACGGCGAGTTGTTGCCCATCGAGCGCTTCGACCACCGCCCGCGGCCCGGGAGGCACGGCCATCCTGTCGATCAGTGTCTCCCGTTCGGATACCCGCAGCCTGATAATCTGGTCAAGTGTGCGATCGAGATAGACCAGCCCTCCTGTTACCGGGAATGGCCCGGCCACGGACAGCGTCTCGTTATAGACCGCCCGCCGACCACCGCAACCCGCGGGCACCAGCACAGCGAAAAACAGAAGTGCTACAATACAGGTTCTAGTCATGACACACCTTCCCTGTTCAGTCGTCCGCGTTGAGTTCGTAGCCGGTCACGGCCCGCTTGAGCATGCTGTCAAGATCGACAAAAGTTATCTTGCCGTAGGGGTGTTCCTGGTCCACGTAGCCGATCTCACTTCCCGGAAGCGTGCCGGCATTGCGCGGCATGGCCTGAAGCGGCACGCTTTCCATCTGCAGCGTAAGGCGGCGCAGATCGATGGCGTGAAGTTCGTTCACCAAGAGCTTGTCGTCGAAAACCGTGATCAGGGCGTGATTACCCGAAGAGCTTATCGCCAACGGTCCCAGCGGGGCCTCGGTCACTTGCTGAAATGTCGCTCTTGTTTGCAAATCGATCAGCGTGTAGCCGTAAAGGCCGTCGATCTCCCGTTCGAGCGGATCGGGATCGCTCGAATTCGGTTCGGCGCGATGCAGGACAAGTGCGCTGCGACCACCCGGCGCGACGACGATGCTGTCGACCAGCTTGTTGATCATTCGCCCCAGGTCTTCGATCTGCATGTTGTCGAGATCGAGCCGGCTGACTTCCTCGCGCCGCGCGACGTTGGTGTACAAAAGTGCCGCCGTCCCGCCCCGCCCACCGGTGAAAAGCTCGGCCTGCCCGACAACCAGCGGCAGGCCCTCGGAGTCGAGGGCCTGGATGTGCGTGTATTCATCCGCCGAAGGCACTCCGTCCCCGTCCGGATCGACGTAGCGCCTGCCGTCTATCTCGACCACGGGCGCGAGATCGGAAGCCAGGTCAATCCGGGTCACGATACTCTCCGTGCGCATGACGGCCAGAGCCTTCGAACCGTCCGGCGAGAGATCCAGGTCCGTCGGAATCCCGTGCAACGGCAGGCGCGCCGAGAGCCCGGCCTCGATGTCGACCACCGTCAGTTCGGGAGCAAGCATAGTGCGCACCAGGACGGTTCGCGCGTCCGGCGAACAGAGTACCTCGCGAGCCCCGACATCCTCGGCCTGTGGGTTGTCGATCCACACCCGGGGTAAAATCCAGGTTGCCTCGAGCGCACCCAGGTCGGCTACCGCTATCTCGCTTCGCGAGACGACCAGCGCCCGGGTCGAATCCGGCCCGCCGTCGAAACATACGTCGGTAACCCTGTAGCCGACCGCATACTCGTAGACGGCCTCGCGCCCCGCAAGCGCCGCACCAAGATCGACTATGGCGATCTTGGACGCGGCGTTGTCCGGGTCGGTCCATTCCGCGCTCTGGTCGAAGAAAGCCAGCGCGAAGCCGCCGTCGGGTGAAAGCTCGAGCGAACTGTAGGGCTGGCCCAGCGGTACGCTGGTCACTGTGTCTGCCTGCGCTGACGATTCGATGATCGATAGCGAGCGCGAGCCCTCGCACAGCACGACGGCATTGTCCGTCCCGGGCATGACCGTAAGCGACGTGGGCCGCGCCCCGACTTCGATCGAGTGCACCTCGATTCCGGCGAGCGTTCCGGGATCGATCCTGGCCACCGTGCCCAGGGTGGTGTTGACCACGAAGACGTAGTGCAAAGAGGCCGTGGGTTGTCCGAACACCATGTGCTCGTCTTCCGGCGGCCCGGCGTCGTAAGCCGGACCGCCGTCCGGCTTCGCTATACATCGCCCGCCGACGCAGGCAAGCCCCGGGCCGCAATCCGAGTCAGTTACACACTCCGTCCCCCCGTCCCCGCCGTCCGCTCCCCCGTCGGGCGCGGGCGGCGTGGGTCCGTCTCCCATTGCCCCTGCCCCGCAACCTCCAAGAAAAAATACCGCCGCAAGGCACACTACTATCGTTCCGCAAAGACGCACCGGTCTCATCGGCGACCTCCTCACATTCTACAGGTTGTCGGTGATGCGGATCACAGCAAGTTGCATGCCAGCAGATGGAAACAAGCACGGCAATCGCCAATAGCATTTGATATCCGGTCGTCTACGGCACCGGACATTTTTTCGACGACTAGCAGCCCTGGCCTCATTGTCGCGCCAAGGGCGACAATTGTGTCAGGCCGGGATCTGGACAACGGGCATTATTGAAGAAGAAACCTCTTGTAACGGCACGCGGAAAAACACGCTCGTTTACGGGCAACCGATAGAGGTCAACACGATGCTGTTGTTGCCGTCGTCGCCGCACTCGGCCACCAGTCCCTGGTCGTTGCCGGCGTCGTCGGCTAGTACCCAGACATCGTGCTGTCCGGCGGGGGGATTATGCCAGGTAAACATCACCCGCTCGGCATGGCCGGGTTCGAGCGGTTGTGTGGTGAGGGCCACTCCCAGCAGTGTACCGCCCGATGCGGGATCGCCCATCCAGAAAGACACCGGTACCCCAGTAGGCATGGCGATGGCGCCGCGGTTGCCCACCCAGGCCCACAACACCATGTAGTCCGGACAGCCGGTCAGGCCGGCGCCGGGCTCTGAAGCCGCCACATCGGGTGCTGATGTGGCCTGCCCTTCCCCCGAGGCCAACTCGTTCTGGCGGTAGGAGTTGTACAACAGCCAGCCCTCTGGCTCGGCGGCCGGGACGGCGCCGTTCTCGTCGACGTTGCTTATGTGGTAACTGTGCTGGTTCCAGATGCGGCGGGTGCGCACCCAGTTGTCGGAAACGTCACCGAAAACGCGGATGCCCCGGCTCTGGCCCAGGGCGAAGTCGTTGGCAGCCACGATGATTTCGGAGTTGCCGTCGCGGTCGACGTCGGCAATGACCGGGTACTCGTAGGCGGTAAAGGAGGAGTTGGAAGCCTCGAACAGCACCTGCCCGGTCTGGCCGTCGTAGACGCGCAGTGTGGTCTCGTCGTTGTAAACCACCTCGGCCCAACCGTCGTCCTCGAAGTCGAACACCGACGAGCCGGTGGCCGATGAGGAATGATCCTGGGTGGGCTGCGACCACTTGATGCTGCCGTCGCTTTCGAACACCACGTAGGTGTCGTGATCGGCCACTCCTATCTCGGGTTCGCCGTCGTTGTCGAAGTCGGCCACCGTGGGCGGGCCGCCGCGGCCTGAGCCGGGCAACAGGTTGGGACCCCAGATGAGCGAGCCGTCGTGCTCCTGCAGGCGCACCGTACCGTCGGCCACCACTACTATTTCCGGGTAGTCGTCGGTATCGAAGTTGCCGACGGCCACGAAGCCGTCAGGCTGGCCGTTTTGCCACCAGACGCTGCCGTCGGCGCGGTAGGCGGTGGATCCGGTGACCACCTCGGCGCCGCCCTGGCGGTCGAGGTCGCACACCACGGAAAGCGGCCCCACTCCGTTGTCGCCGATACCGTCTTGCCCCTGCCACAACAGCACACCATCGGCGCTGTAGACGGCAGCCCCGAGCACGATCTCGGGGCTGCCGTCGCCGTCGAGGTCGGCGATCGCCGGCCCGCCCCACTCGTTGCCGGCGTGCAGGTCGGCGTAGTCGACACAGTTCGAGGCTCCCAGGTCGGCGCATGACCACTTCAGGGTACCGTCGTTTTCGAAGGCCACCAGCCCGCCCTGGTAACGCAGAGTAACGATCTCCACCAGACCATCTCCATCGATGTCGCCGGCGGCGGCGCTGGCCGCCGGAGCGGTGCTCACTACCGACGGGTCAACCGTCCATAGTTCGGAATAGTTGTCGCCCGATATCGCCCTGAGTACCCCCGAGCCCAGGATGGGTGGATCGCCGGAGACACTGAAGGAGTTGAAAACCATGTCGGGGATGTCCTCGGTGTCAACCAGGCTATCTCCGTTGTCGTCGTTGAGGTTGACTATCACCGGTGTGGACATGACCTGATCTTTCTCCGGCAGACTGCCGCCGCCGTACCAGCCACCCTCTTCGAAGGGATTGAACTGGGCCCGGGGCGGGATATAGGCGCAGTTCGAATCGACAGGCTCGCCGTCGCGGAAGTTATCGTCGTCGAGATCGCAGGCGTCACCCTGGCCGTCGGCGTCGGAATCTTCCTGGCCGGGGTTGTTCACCTGCGGGCAGTTGTCGTCTACGTCGCAGATGCCGTCCGAGTCAACGTCGTCTCCCTGGGGACAGGGGTCGCAGGCGTCACCGATACCGTCGGAATCGGAGTCTGCTTGATCGGGATTGGGGATCTGCGGGCAGTTGTCCTGCCTGTCGGACACTCCATCGCCGTCGCTGTCCGCAAACGGCTGGCAAACGCCGTCCAGGCAGTAGCCCCCCGGACAATCGTTGTCGGTTTTACAACCCGCAGTGTCGGAACCACAGGCGGCCAGAGCCAGGGCCAGAACCACGGCCGGCAACCAGGACATCGATTTCATCTTCACGATGGCATCTCCTCAGTCATGTTCATCTGCGTTTGGGACTTATAGGAAAAATATATCACATTTTCCACAGCAGCACACTTAACCAGCGAATGACGTGCTGGCTATTGGGTAATCGGCGAGGGCAACACCAGCCAGGCACTGGGACTGATTTCGAATTGGATTAGCAGGTGCTCGACAGTTGAGTAGCCGAAGCTGACTTGTAAAGCTCCATCAATAGCGATGCCCAGATAACCGTTGGCCGGCTGACCCAGGAATGGGTTACTGAATAGTTCCTTTTCTAATTCTTTAAGCCGACGACTTACCTCTTGTTTGTCGAGACTGGACCGGTGGATTGCCCAGGCCCGGGCCTGGTATCGCAAGGCTATCAGCCCGGCTTCGCGGCCATAGGCATCCAGTTTGGCCGTCGTTTCCCCGGCCGGCTTGGCTATCAGGCAGTTGATGTTCGCGGCCTCATATTTGGCCCCAGCCTTGATCGATTCCTTCCAGCTAGACAGTGCATCCGCGACTTTACCCTGTTCGTAAAGGGCCACGCCCAGGTTGTTTTGCAACCGCGGGCAATGCTCTGATTCGCAATGATTTAACAATCTGCGATACGCCTGCTCAACCTGGGCCCAGACAGCCTTATCTTGCGATTGACGGGCATTCAGGGCGAGAACGTCCGCCTCTAAGCTGGCTGTTACGAAATTCTTTTCCGCGCTTTTAGGCAGCGATTCAACCAGGGCGCGCAGCTTAGGCAACCGGGTCGAATCGTTGAAGTCAATCATCAAGATGTACAACACCTGGGCTCGCAGCGTATTCAACTCGTTTCGCTCTTCGACGCCGGCCGGTGGTTCTGCAACAACCAGTGAGAAGGCCAGTTTTTTATCATCCAGGAGACGAGTCAGCAACAGGATCATACGATAGATGTCTGGTTCGCCAGGGTACTTGGCTTTCAACAGCTCGGCCTCATTGAGAGCACTCTTCACTAATTGCAGGGCAAGTTTGTGGCGATCGGGATTGTCTTCTTGCTTGGAAACCACGATCATTGAAGTGCCGGTGTCAACCATCAAGGCCAGGATGGCCGCTCGTTTGGGATCGAACTCGGCCAGCCCGTCGATGTCTGTGCGGATGGTCTTTAGAAAAGGTTGCATGTACTCCAACAGGTGGTCGGGGTCTTTCAAGCCCGGCCCAAGAACATTTTTCAGAAAAGTTCCAAAGGCGGTGCCGACCGCAACCTGATAGTATTCGAGGTCTTTGTTGTCCAGGTTTGCGGCCTGCCTGATCAATCGAACGGTTTCATCGGTGTGCAGATTGTTGCTCAAGGCTACTTTCGCCAGGCCGGTATACGGCCGGGCGTCGTTGGGATGGTCTTTTTTGAGCTGTGTATACATTTGCCCGGCCTCTTTGGTGCGTCCCAAATCAAACGTTAGTCCGGCCCGTTTCAGCTTGGCTTCCAGTGAAGATACAGTTTTCCTCTCCTGCAGATGATCGGCCCAGGCTGCAGCTTGTTCGATTGTCTTGATTGTCTCTTTCTGCTCGTCATCGATCTCGGCGCCTAATACAAATTTTGCATTGGCCAGGGCTTTGTCACCACAAGTCGGATCGAAGGCCCGATAACAGTGCCCGGCCAGGGCGAACCAGCGATCATAAGTGATCGGTTCGCGAGTGCGGTGCATGGCGGCGTTATAGAGCAGCTTCGCTCGATCGAAATCCTGTTTGGCGGCTGCCCGGCCGCTGAGCTGGTAGAGAATCTTGACGGCTTGTTCACTCTCGGGGGCCTGGCGCAATATCTTGGCAGCGAACCGCCGATGGTGCAGCCGGGCCTTGGAAAAGACCTCATGAACGAAGTTGAGTAGCTCGCCGGCCTGGCCCTGAGTCAAAATGTCGTCGGTCAAGGCTGAACTCATGAAGGAAAAAATCTGGCCGAAGAACCCTTCGCGGTCTGCGAACATGGGCACATCGAGAGTGTTGTATATTGTAGCGCGTACGGTCAGGCAGTCCAGGTTGCACTCGGCCCCGCTTTGGGCGTAGCGCTCCATGATCAAGAAGCCGCGCACCAGTTCGATAATCACTTTGACGTTGTCGAGTGATAGTTTGGGGATATCGTCTTTCCAGTCCTCGACTATCTGTTTGGCCTGGTCGTAGAAACTTTGCGGCTGGTGATACTTCTTGTCGCCGCTGCCGAGTGAAGCCTCCAGCCAGCCGGGCATGCTGTCCAACAGCGAATCGAGCGGGCCGGGTTCAATTTTTGCGGCTAGAGCTTGCAAGTCGAGCCGGTCAGGCATAACCGGCGGCAAACTTGCCCGTTTGGCACAAGCTGTAAAAGAGACGACCGATAAAACAAGAAGAGAACGGCAAATGAATCTATGCAATTTCATACATACAACTTACGGAAATACGCACTATTTTCCCCCGGGAGAAGGTGCCAGGGTCGATCAAGGATTCTCCGGCTGGTAACGCTTGATGGTGCCGTCGTCGAAGAGCGGATCGAAATCAGCGTCCAGCGTCCAGAGTGGTGTATCTTTCTCATGGGCCATCATGGCTACCAGGCAGTCGACGATCGACAACGTAAGGCCCTTGTTTTGCATGCTGCGGCCCAACTTGCCGGCGCCGATCCACTGGTCGAGTCCTGTCGGAAGCACGGTCACGGAATGTGCCAGATCCAGCACCCTGGAACGCTCCTTGTCTCCCTTCGCGCCATACAGGAGTTCAGCCACAACCGGAGCCACTATCCCGACCCGTTCGGATTCCATCAGCCCAATCAACTCGCCCTTCCATGATTGATGGACCTTTCGGAAGAAATCGATCCATACCGATGTGTCAACCAGTATCATGAATCCCGTTCCTCGATGCCCTGAAGCCGCCGATTGGATCGACCGCGGATTTCCCTTGCAGAAAGCTCAAACTCCAATGTTCCCGCGGCCTCGATCACCCGCCGCAGGCGCTGACGGCGTATATAGTCCTCGAGCGCAATGACAAGGGCCTCGCGACGACTGCGGGCATTGGTAAGTTTCTCGACCTCTTCCAGCAATCCTTCGGGCAGGCTGATAGTTGTTCTCAATATGATGCCTCCAGTTGATGTCATATTTAAGCATATATAAGTGGCATCACATTGTCAACAATTGAAAACTATCTTCTTCCGGCTCGCAGGCAAAACCCGATCAGGAGCAGCACACCCAGCCAACTGCCCGCGGTGCTGTCGCCGCAGCCGCACGAGCCCTGGGGGCCGGCGGTCGGGTCGCCTCCCGTTGTGTCTGCCCCTCCCGTGCCATCGCCGTCTGCCGGACTGATCTCGTCGGCACCGGCGTCCGGGCCGGCATCCGGCGTTGCATCACCCTGCCCGGCATCCTGGCCTCCGTCGGCTGTCCCATCAGGCTCGCCGTCTACAGGATTGCAACCTCCCGGCGGGCAGTACTCGAAGGCTCCCATGTCGAGCGCGCCGTCGTCGGGACGCGTCTCGCCTGCCTGGTGTACAACGTATTGCATCAAGACAGGATTGGCCTGTGCTCCTGAAGACTGCGGCCCGGCTGCGTCGACGGCTGCGGAAGATGCCGTCAGCTTGAAATCCTGTACGGCCTCATTTACGAAGCCAGGTGTAGCGCCGTCGAGGTTCGTGCCGTCGTCGTTTATCGACCCGGAGAAGTTGTCATGCGACTTGACCCAGCCCGTATCGAACCAGTTGTGCGAGATGTCCAGCACGCCGTTCGAAGCCACCAGGGCCAGGCGCGATCCGCCCGCTGTGGCATAGACAATGTTGTTGCGGCAGTCGCAGTGCTCATCGCCGGTCGACAGGCGAAACAGCGTCGTGTTGCCGCCGCGGGTGGAGACCACCGTGTTGTTGTAGAAGTAGAGGGTTCCCTTGCGATAGATAGACGTATCGCCGCTGTCTCCCCCGTAGTGAACTATCTGGCTGTTGCCCTCCCCGTCGGCCTCGACCAGCAGGTTGCCGTAGACAAAGGTGCTGCGGTAGGCGGGATCGTCCGGAACCGCCTGGCTGTCTTCCCCGTCTACCAGGTCGAGCTGGCGGTTGCCGTTTTCGATCCAGTTGTAACGCACGACCAGTCCCGCCGAGCGATCCTTGAGGTTGTTGCCGGGGCAGTTCGTTCTGAGCGGCCCGTAGTGGTTGAACTGGAAGACGATGCCGCGGGCCGAGGTATAGCTGTTGTGCTCATAGATTCTGTCCTCGATACCGTTGTCGTAGATGTGGTTCCCCTCCACCAGGATATCCTGGGTCATGCCGCCGTTGACACCGATAAAAAGGCCGTTGCCCGAATCACTGAGTATGCAGTTGCGGATGGTGACGTGCTGGCCGACCTCGACATACACCGAGGCGGCGTTTTCGACATAGTCTGCCAAACCGTTACGGCCGGTGAACTGGTAGGGCGGGCGGCCGGAACGCACCTGAAGGTTCTCAACGGTTATCCAGGAGGGCACACAGTCGGGAAGATCGCAGTCTGGATTGTTGGCCCCGCCGATTTTTATCACCCCGCGATTCTCGTTCCAGAAGTTTATCCCGGCACGGGTTACGGCGTTACGCCCGTCGATCACCGGCAACTCTCCCCCAACTCCAGGCACGCCGCTGAGCACGAAAGGATTTTGCTCCGAGGCCTCGACGGCCAGGATGATCTTGGCACGGTAAGGCTCGGTCCGCCAGTGGACGAGCACCCGGTCGCCCGCGGAAAGCGCCTCCCAGGGGACCTGATCGAGTTCGGCAAGGGCCTGTCCGGGCCCGACCAGGTAGTCAATCGCCCGGGCCGGCTGAGCAGCAAGTGCAACTCCCAGGAAAAACAGGATCTGCGGCGCCCGGAAAATAGAAATCACGCGGGTCATGCGCTGGCACCTCCATGCAGAAGTCAAATACTTGAGGCAATCTTACCCGAGTCGGTGATTATCGTAAAGATCTCGACATTGCCTGTGCTTGTCGGATAGTGTCTGCCCCCGTTGAGACACCAGGGAGATTGTGTGCCGTGTTGGAGACAAACGAAAAGCTAAGGAACATTGCTATTATTTCCCACGTCGATCACGGCAAGACCACGCTGATCGACAACATCTTCAAGCAGTGCGGGATGTTTCGTGAAGGGCAGGTCGTATCGGACCGCCTGATGGACAGTATGGATCTGGAGCGCGAGCGGGGCATCACCATTGAGGCCAAGAACTGCTCGGTGAGATGGAAAGGGGTGAAGATCAACATCATCGACACCCCGGGACACGCAGACTTCGGAGGCGAAGTCGAGCGGGCCCTGTCCATGGTCGACGGCGCTATTTTGCTGGTTGACGCATCCGAAGGTCCGCTCCCCCAGACACGCTTCGTGCTCAGAAAGGCTTTGGACTCGAAGCTGAAGATCATCGTCGTCATCAACAAGATCGACCGCCAGGACGCACGCCCGGCGGAAGTGCTCGACGAGATCTACAATCTCTTTATCGATCTCGATTCCGACGAAGACCTGCTCGAATTTCCGCTGCTCTACGCGGTGGGCAGGAATGGAATCGCCCAGAAAAAACTGGATGACCAAGGAGAAAACCTGCATCCCCTGATGGACACCGTCATCCAGGAGATCCCCGGCCCGGCCTACGATCCCGACAAGCCTTTCCAGATGCTGGTGTCCGACCTCGGTTATTCCGACTACGTCGGACGATTGGCCATCGGCAAGGTGATCAACGGCTCGGCCCGTCACAACGAGAGCCTGATCTGCCTGGGAAAAGACGGCATGCCGCGGCCGTTGAAGGTTTCCAAGCTCCAGGTATACGAGGGCATGACCTGCAAGGAGACCACACAGATCGATTACGGAGAGATCGTGGTGCTGGCCGGGATCGAAAACGTCGAGATCGGAGACACTATTTGCACCGGCGACGATACGCAGGCGTTACCGCGAATCAGCGTCGACGAGCCCACCGTCTCGATGCGGTTCTCGATCAACAACTCGCCCATGGCCGGCCAGGAGGGCAGGTTCGTCCAGGCGCGTAAGATTGGCGAGAGACTTCACAAGGAGACTCTGCTCAACGTGGCCATCAAGGTCGAGGCTCCTTCCAACCAGGACAGCTTCATCGTCAAGGGTCGCGGCGAGTTTCAGATGGTCATCCTGGTCGAGACCATGCGCCGCGAGGGATTCGAAATGTGCGTCGGCCGCCCCGAGGCGATCATCAAAAAGATAGACGGTAAGCTGATGGAGCCCATCAAGCGCCTGGTGATCGACTGCGAGGAGGCCCACCAGGGAGTAATCACCGAAAAGGTGCTCTCCCGCAAGGGCAAGCTGGAAGACGTGGTCAACAACGGTAGCGGCCGCATCCGGATGGAATTCTCCATCCCCTCGCGATCGCTGATCGGCTACCGCGACGAGTTTTTGACCGACACCAAGGGCACCGGACTGATGAACTCTTTCTTGTTGGGATACGAGGAATACCGCGGGGATTTCGTCACCCGCAGTTCGGGATCGATCGTCGCCGATCGCCGGGGCCGGGCGGTGGCCTACGGCCTGTATCACCTCGAGCCCCGGGGTGAGTTGTTCATCACGCCCGGGAACCCCGTCTACGAAGGCATGATAATCGGGGAACGCGGACGAGACATCGACATCAACGTGAATCCCTGCAGGGAGAAGAAGCAGACCAACATCCGGGCAGCGGCCAAGGACGAGAACATCATCCTCACCCCGGTAAGGCCGATGACCCTGGAGCGCGCCATCCACTTCATCAAGGAAGACGAGATGGTCGAGGTCACTCCGAAATCGATCCGCTTGAAAAAAAGCATCCTCGACGCCCACCGGCGTTACGTTATCGACGGCAAGAAGAAATTAAGGTAGTCGGGAAGCACCCTGTCGGAAAGTCGTCCATCCCGGTTTGACTTTAGCCGGCGAACCACTGACAATGGTTCCACTGTCAGTGGGGAGAATACCATGCGCTCGGCATTGATTTTCGCGGCATTGTGTTTTACCTGTTCACTCGGCGCAGGCTGCAGCGGTTCTGGCGGTGGCGACGATGCTTGTAAGGGGATCGACTGCTCCGGACACGGTAGCTGCGGCGTCGTGGACGGTCAGGCGCTGTGCGAATGCCTGGAGGGTTACACGGTCAGCGCCGACGGCACCAAGTGCCTCCCCGGCACTACCGATCCCTGCCGGCCCTATGATTGTTCCAGCCACGGGCGCTGTCACACGGACGACCAGGACCAGCCCTACTGCGAGTGCAACACGGGTTACTGGCCGAGCGCGGATAAGCTCGATTGCATCGAAAACAACTGTAGCGTCAATTGCGGCTTGATGGGCTGTTGCGGCACACGCTGCTGCCGGCTCGTGCCGTCTAATGCGGCCGACCTGGGCGAATTGCCGGACTCCGGTCCATCAAAGAGCGCCTCGGGTTCTTTCGACACCGAGAGCGACTGCAAGGCCGCCTCGCAACTCGGCGATTGCCAACTCGTGTCCCTTACACTCTCGCCGGACGTCTGCGTCTGCCGTCTCGGAGATCTGAATGTCGCAGGCTCTCTGAGCATACGCGGCGCGCCGGCCCTGGCCGTATTCGCCTCCGGCTCGGTCACCATCGGCGGAGACATCGAATTGTCCGCCGCACGCGAGCGTCCCGGCCCTGGGTACGTTGCCCAACCCGAGGAGGCATCCAATCGGCTCGGCGGACGCGGGGGCAGCTTCGGCACCGGCGGGGGCGGCGGCGGCGCGGCACGCGGCAACCGCGAGCTCGTGCCGCTTGCAGGCGGCGAGAGCGGCCAGGACGGCTGCGGCGCGCGCTTCGGCGGGGGCGGGGGAGGCCTGCTGCAGATAAGCGCCGTAGAGTCGATAATTATCAGCGGAAGCATCATCTCAAACGGCGGCGGCGGTAAGGGAGGCGACTCCGCCACGGTCGAGTTCTGCTGCGGCGGCGCCGGGGGCGGATCTGGCGGCGGCGTCTTGCTGGAGGCGCCGCAGGTGACCTTCACGGGATCTTTCCGGGCCCATGGAGGCGGCGGAGGCGGGGGAGGCAACAACCGCGGCGCGACCGGCGGCGACGGGGCCGACGCCTCGGCCGGCGGCACTCCAGCGCCCGGCGGGGCCGGTCGTGACGGCGCCTCCTGTGCCCTGTACGGCGCCATCGAGGGCGGGGACGGAGGCCTGGGCAGTGTCGGCGACTCACCGGGCGGCAACGGCCAGGCAACCGACCGCAACATGTGCGATCCCGATCAGCCCTACGTCGGAGGCGGAGGCAGCGGGGGCGGCAGCGGCCGCCTGCGCATCAACACTTCCGCTTCGGCGCCCTGCGACTGCGGCGGCGCGTTCTCACCGAGCCCTACTTTCGGCGTGATCGTCGGGGGCTGATCAGAACGGGGACGGTCACCTCCCGCATGTAACGGGTAAGCTCGTCGATCACGATCCGTGACAGGCCCCTGAAAAGCTCCCGATCGAATCGGAAGTACACCCTCACGGCCTTGGGAAGGCTGAAGACCCACTGACGATAGGCCACCTCCGGCAGGCAACCCGGACGACGGCCTTGTCGCAATCCAGGTCCATAAACAAATATGCTTCTGGAAGTTGACATGTCACAGCTTGTGATATATGTTATACATTATTAGTGTATAAGACATGATACACGAATGGCCAACAAGCTTGATAAGTCGTTGCTTTACAAGGCATAAAACTTCTGGATGCCCGTTTGGCACAGAAGGAAGCTGGTCCCTTTTCCGTCGTTGTTTGTGGAGGCTCGGCGCTGATTGCCATTGACCTTGTTCCCAGGACCACAAAGGACGTGGACGTGATCGCCCTGGTAGGTTCCAACGAGCATCTCGAAGATCCCGATCCGTTGCCCGAGGACCTCTTGAACGCCGCCCGAGAGATTGCTCCGGTTCTCGGACTCATGGACAACTGGTTCAACAATGGCCCCAGTAAAGGCGAAGGTGGTTTGTTCCGCATGGGATTGCCAGATGGTTTTGCTTCTCGTCTTGGAAGAGAATCGTTCGGCACGCACCTGACCGTCTACTGGGCCGGCCGCGTTGATCAGATCCATTTCAAAGTGTACGCGGCAGTGGATCGCGGAGGCTATCATGTTGCCGATCTGAAGGCATTGAAGCCGTCGGACGAGGAACTGGAACGAGCCGCGCGCTGGGCGATGTCGCATGATGTTTCTGAGGAATTCAAACAGATCATGGTCTCGATGCTTAAGCAGCTGGGTTATGAAAACGTTGCTGACAGAATTTAGACGAGAACTGTTGGACAAGGTACTCGACTTCCTGTGGTCGCAGTGGTCCGCCCTGGGTGTCCCGGGGCACAGCGCCTCCAGTGACGCACGCATCATCGATCCGGAGGCGTTGATTCTGTTGACTTGCTCGCTGGGCCGGTTTGACGCTCGGTTATTCGACGAAATGCTGGACTGGATAAATCTGCACAAGCGGCTAGTTCACGTTCAACGTCTCAAGAACATGGCCAGATACGAGAGCTTCGCCGGGCTGCCGGTATTGTGTGCCGTCGGGGCATGGATGACCGACGTCAAGGCCGGAGTCAAATGGCGACGCCTGATGGAATCCGGAACGGCGCCGCCCGAGGCCGAACCACTGTTTAGAACTCATGACGGAACTCCGTTACCGATCATCAAGAAGCCCGACCCGCTGTTTGAAATGCATGGATTCCTGCGTGACAAAATCTGGCTGCGAAAGAACACCCGGATATTCGATCCCGAGCCGCTTTCCAATCTCTTGATGCGCTTGCGCGCGTTCTTCGGGGTCAACTCCCGGGCCGAGGTCATGACCTATCTTCTGACGCACGAACGCGCGGGAGCCGCGGAGATCGCGCAGGCAACCTATTACTATAAGCGTACGATATACAACGCCCTCGTGGAAATGCGTCTATCCGGGCTTCTGCAACTATGGGAGTGGGGAAGCGAGAACCTGTACAGCCCCAAGAGCACCTTGCTGAAAGAGCTGCGCGGCAGCCAGTGGATTAGCTGGGCACCGTTCTTCCGTGTCATCGAGCAAATATGGCAGTTCCTTGATGATACGCTGCAGCGGAGTACCAGCGAGCAACTCCTTGCAACTGATCTATACGCGCTAACCCGCAGCATCTCGCCACTCCTGCAGAAGGCAAACCTCTTGGGTCAATTCCAGGTAGCGCAACCGAGCCCGAACAAAGACTATGTCGAGAATGTTCTTCAGGGATTCAAGGAAATTTTGAAGTTGATCGAACTATAGAGCGGGGGCCGAGGCCCCGCGACCTGCGATGATCTCGTCGATGTTCCTCATCTGAAGCGGTCTTTGGCCTGCCTCAATTTCCTTTATCATGCGCACCAAGGCGGCGTTGACCGGCACATCAATTCCTGCGCGCGAGGCTTGCTCGACGACGTATCCGTTGAGGAAATCGATCTCGGTCGGGCGGCCGCGCTCGAGGCTTTGCAACATTGACGAACGCAGGCGGCCATAGCGCCGCCCGATCACCTGGACCAATAGATCTTTCAGATGCCGCCGAAGAAGTCCTGCCCGGGCCGGCAAATAGAGCAATCTCGGGCTGACCGCTATACGCTCGAGCCTGATGCCCAGGGCCGCGGCCGTGTCGATCACCTCGCGGTAGACCGCCAAAAAAACGCGCCGCACGCGCCGGTCGCGCAGCATCGGCCCCAGCGTCTCGCCGGTCAGAGCACCCAGGGTGGTGATGACGCAGTTGATCGCCAGCTTGGACCACAGCGCACCGCGTATATTGTCGCTGATGTCGACCGGCGAGATCCGTCCCAGCGCTCCGGCCAGCAGCTTTACCCGGTCGCTCAGGCGCCCATCCAACTCGCCTAAGTGAATCGCGCCCGGGCCGGTCTTCTCGTATACTCCGGGAGCGTGCATCGTTCCGCCCCAGCCGATGATGGCCGAGACCACCCGCCCGGCCCCGACCGCCTCCGCGACGGCGTCCTCGACGATGCCGTTCTGGCAGGTGACCAGGTAGCCCTGGGGATCGAGATAGGGCAGCGTGGCTCGGGCGACTTCGATCACCGAATTGGCCTTCATCAACAGAAGTGCCACGTCGAAACGGCTTTCGGGCGGCAACTCGTCCAGGCGTGTGTAGACGTCAGCCTGCTGGCTGAAGTTTTCCTTGCCGTCCGCAACCCGTAGCCCTTGCATCTCGATCGCCGCGCTGATTTCGGGGTTCGAGGCAACCAGGACGGGATGGTAGTGCGCCTGGGCCAGCCGGGCGGCCACCACCCCGCCTATTCCGCCGACGCCTTCGATTAAAATTCTGGGCTTTGTCATGGCAGAAAGAATGTACACGATGAACGCACAAGTCAAATTGCCAATATCCCCGCAAGCCGATATGTTATCCCGGTGTTTGACTGCCCCAAATAGAAAGGAGCAACCGCAATGCCCGAAAAGCCAATCATCAGGCACTTTGACGAAGTCGAGGCACAAGCCGTCACCAACAGCCACGGAACGGTCTTGCAGGTCTTGCTGGGGCCCGACGACGGGCTGCCCAACTTCTACACTCGCCGTTTCACTATCGACCCGGGCGGCGAGATCCCCATGCACAGACACGACGTGCTTGAACACGAGCAGGTGGTGATCGCGGGCAGCATGACACTCGTGCTGGATGGACTGAAGCACGTTGTGAAAACCGGAGACTGCATCTACATCCCCGCCGGAGTGGCCCATGCCTACAGCAACCCGGGTGACCAGCCAGTGCAATTCCTGTGCATGGTCCCGGCGCTGGATTACCAGACCGAGTGGATGTTCTGATGATTTCGGCTTTGACGCGCGGGGGCGTTTGGAGAATAATGCCTCTCGGGAGGATCTGGCACTGGAAGACAACACTGGTTTCACAGACGGAGACCAACTAGTCCCGGGCGCGGCTCGCTTAAGTCTCGGCGCCCGGGTCGGGGCCTGGCTTTCCCGAGCGCTGGGCGGCCCGAGCGTTTTTCTCTTGGTGCTCGCCGCCATCGTCGGGGTCGCCGGCGGCTACGGCGCCATTCTTTTTCGATACCTGATCCGCCTGGTCAATCATTTCGCCTTTCCCGGGGGTATCGGCCTCGATCGGCTCGCCGCCCTGCCCTGGTACTGGCTGGTGCTCCCGCCCGCCTTGGGCGGCCTGCTGGTGGGACCGCTAATCTACTTTTTTGCCCGCGAGGCAAAGGGACACGGCGTGCCGGAGGTGATGGAGGCCTGCACGGGCCGCGGCGGCCGCATCAGGCCACGGGTGGCCCTGGTAAAGATCATGGCCAGCGCCGTCAGCATCGGCAGCGGAGGCTCGGCCGGCCGCGAGGGGCCCATCGTTCAAATCGGCTCTACGGTGGGATCTTCGGTAGGCCAACTGTTTGGGTTTCATAGCGAGCGCATGAAGATCCTGGTTGCCACCGGCACGGCCGCCGGAATTGCGGCCACTTTCAACGCCCCAATCGCCGGCGTGCTCTTCGCCGTCGAGATCATCCTGGGACGCGGCACGGTGAAAACGTTCAGCCCCCTGGTCGTCGGCAAGGGAAACGTGCGCATCTTCAGCCCCCTGGTGGTGGCCGCGGTGATCGCCACCGTGATCACCAGGTACCACCTGGGCAATTTCCCGGCCTTCCAGGTGACGCCCTACGATCTGGTCAGCGCCTGGGAGCTTCCACTTTACGTACTGCTCGGAGCCCTGGCCGCCGTTGCCGGTGTGGCCTTCACCAAGGGACTGTACGCCGTCGAAGACATCTTCACGGCGATTCCAATCCCGGAATATCTCAAGGCAATCCTGGGAGGCGCCCTGGTCGGAATCATTGCTATCTGGCTGCCTCACGTCATGGGCGTCGGCTACGAGCAAATCGAGCGGGTACTGACCTGGGAGAAAAACCAGCTTCCGCTGAACATGAGTTTCCTGGGTTTCCTGCTGCTCCTGGGCGGGGCCAAGATCTTCGCTACCGGCACAACGATCGGCTCCGGCGGTTCCGGTGGAATCTTTGCGCCTTCCCTGTTCATCGGCGCCAGCCTGGGCGGGGCCTTCGGCATCCTGGTCAACTGGCTGCTGCCGCCCGGGCTCGTGGCCAGCCCCAGCGCCTATGCGCTGGTGGCCATGGGCGCGCTGGTGGCGGCCACTACTCACGCTCCGCTGACAGCCATCCTGATCGTCTTCGAACTCACCGATCAACACACCATCATCCTGCCTTTGATGCTGGCCTGTATTCTCTCGCACTTCATCGCCACAAAACTGTCCAGCGAGTCGATCTACACTCTCAAGCTGGTCCGCCGGGGCGCTCGTTTCACGGCCGGGGCCGAGGCGGAGATCATGTCCGGCACCTCCGTCAGCGCTTTAACCCACAAGCCAGGCAGGACGCTGCGGCCCGACACAGCGCTCGACGACATTATCGAGCGGGTGCTCTCCGGCGAGCATCACCAACAATACGTCACAGACAAGCATGGCCGGCTGCTGGGTGTCGTAACCGTCGACACCGTGACCAACATCATCCGGGACGAGAAAACGCTGCGCCATCTTCTGCTGGCGGCCGACCTGATGCAGCCGACTGCCGAATGCGCCTCGCCGGATGACACCCTGGACTCCTGCATCTCGATGTTCAGCCACCACCATGTTGACGAGTTGCCGGTGACCGACACCCACCAGCGCCTGATCGGCTGGATCAGCCAGGCGGATGCCATAGCGCTGTACAACCGCGAGGTGCTGCGGCGGGACGCGGTGGTGCGCTTTTCCGAAGGCGCTCCGGACGAAAAATACGAAGAGCGGGTCAATCTGACCGTCGGCGAGGTGAAAAGCGAGATTCCCGTTAGCGGCATGCTTCTGGGGAAGAGCCTCAAACAGCTGGATCTACGCGCCCGTTTCGGCGTGGTAGTCTACGCGGTTCATAACCGGCGGCGGGGCAGCAGATTCCCCGACCCGGCCGAGTCGCTGGGCAGAGGAGACACGCTAGTGGTCGTAGGCCCTAAAGACAAAGTGGCGCAGCTGCACGCCCTGGCCCAGAAGACCAGTGGGTTCAAATATCCCGAAAAGTCATAGGTCCGCCGGGCGCGATCCTGTCAGGATCCCCAGCCGGACGGATCGGGTCCCATGATTAGCCGCAAGGTTCCTCCCCCGGTGATCTCCTCGTGAGTGATCCATGACCGCTGAAGCGGCTTGTCGTTCAACTCGGCCGACTGGATGTAGACGTTTGTTTCGCTGTTGCCCGCAGCCTCGATGATGAAGGTCTTGCCCTTGCAGTATGCCGGGTTGAGTTGAATTGTGATTCTGTGAAAGAGCGGGCTGCCGACCTGGTATCTTGCTTGCCCCGGCGTCAACGGGTAGAGGCCCATGGCTCCGAAGATGTACCAGGCGCTGGTGGCTCCGGCGTCGTCGTTGCCGGGGAGCCCGCGGGGCTGCGCCGAAAACTCTGTCTGCAAAGTGTGGCGAACTATTTGCTGTGCCTTGGCTGCCGCGCCCGCGTAGTTGTATAGCCAGGGAATATGAAAGCTGGGTTCGTTGTCGGGCTCAAAATAGCCGCCTGAGAAGAATGCGTCCAGCTTGTTTTCGAAGGCCTGCCTGCCGCCGATCAACTCGATCAATCCTTCCAGGTCGTGCGGCACAAAGAATGTATAGATCCAGCTATTGCCCTCGCAGAAGTCGTTGCCTCGATCTCCGTTTGCGGGATCGAAGGGCTCCACCCAGCTTCCATCCAGGTTCTTGCCCTGCATGAAGCCGACGTCCGGGTTGAAGTTGTTTTTATAGTTCATAGCCCGCTGTCCGAAGAGATCCGCCATCTGCGACTTGCCCAGGCCCGCGGCCACCTGGGCGGTGCACCAGTCGGCGTAGGCATACTCCAGGGTCATCGAGGCCGATTCGAGCGTGTCGCAGTGGTGCGAGACGAAACCGTTTTCGACGTACTCGGGGGGCGTGCCGATGTTCAGTACGCCGCAGATGCTCGAGTAGAGATGCTCCAGGTCGTCCTCGGTTGCGCTCTTGTAAAGGGCGGCCCAGAGGCTGTCCTGATCGTAGTCGCGGAAACCCTTGACGAAGGCGTCGGCCACGATCGGAACTCCCGGGTTGCCGGTCATGTCGCGCGAGATCCCGGTGGCCTGCCAGGTGCACTTGGGCAGCCAACCGCCGCGCTCGAAGACGTGCAGGTAGGAGGCCACCACGTCTGAGACTATCTCGGGCTCGATCAAGGTCGAAAGCGGCCGCGAGGTGCGAAATGTGTCCCAACCGCACCAGTCGTCCGTGTAGTAGTGCCAGGCACGCGTTTGGTCCTGGCTCCGAACCAGCGTGCCCACCCCGTCCGCTCCGGAAAAGAACACTCCGCCAACTTCGGTATAGTCGGCAGGCGCGAGCATCTGGTGGTAGAGCGCGCTATAGAAAACCTTTTTCTGATCTTCGCTGCCACCCTCCAGATTGACTCGGCCCAACTTGCAGTTCCATGCGATCCGGGCCTCGGCCCGCACCTGGTCGAAGGTCTTCGAGGACAACTCCGTCTCCAGGTTGAGCCGGGCCTGGTCGACGCTCACCAACGAGATGCCCAGCTTCACCTCGATCACCTCCGAAGCGGCGGTCTTGAAGTCGGCGAAGGCGCCGATTCTCGCTCCCGACTCGGACGCGGATCCGGGCGAGACCTCGTTCTCATTAAAAGTACCGTACGAGTCAAACGACTTCGAGAAACGCGCAAAAAAGTAGACCCAGCTCTCCCCTGTTTTCTTCTCGTCCGTGCTTAAAGCCAGATCGAAGTAAGGAAAGACGTTGTACTGGCCGAAGCCCTGAATGGTGGTGTCATCTACTATCTGAACTTCTCCACCGGTGGAGCCTCCCCGAGAATGACCCAGATCGATAAGAACATGAGCCTGATCGCTGGCGGGATACGTATAGCGATGATAGCCGGCATGGGCCGTGGACGTCAGCTCCGCCCGCACGCCGTAGTCGGAAAGCAGAACCGAGTAGTAGCCCACCTCGGCTTGCTCGTTATCGTGCGAGAAGGCCGAGGCGTAATTCTCCTCCTCGGTCGCAAGATCCCCCGTGGTGGGAATGAGAAGAATCTGGCTGTAGCCGTTGTGGTCGCCGCCGGGGCCCTGGAGGTGGGTATGCGAAAAGCCCTCGATACGCTGGCTGTCGTACTCGTAGGCATCCACATCGCCTGCATCCACCACGCTGTCCGGGCCGAGCTTCAGCATACCGTGAGGGAGACTGGCGCCGACGAACACATTGCCGGACCCGCTGGCGCCGATCATCGGATCGACGAAAACGGTCAGGTCGTCACCCGCCGGGCAGAAGAAGGCAGGCGCGCTCTTACCTTGCTCGCAGGCCGCAAGGAACATGCTTAAAAAGACAAATGCCCAAAAGAGCTTCAATTTTTTTGTCAATTGTCGATCCCCAGGGCGCAGACACGCCCATTGCCACTTCAGTGCGTAATGTTATCTTGGATCCGAACTATTGTGAAGACAGTTCCGTGAGATCGAGCGGGGCTTCCAAGCGGGTTACAGATCAGTCGAGTAATACGGGTTGTCCTGCACAAACGGCGCAACCCGTTCTTCTTCATTACAGGTCTCCCTGGAAAACGGTTGCTGTATCTCGTCTTCGATTACCGTCACTTTTTCCAAAGCGGCCGAGCCCTGCCTGAACCATGTCTTCACTTCCCGGGCGAAGAATTTGGCTCGCCAGGGCCATGCTTAACTGTGATAACGCCTGATTAGGCATGAGCGCTTCAGCGGCAGCAGTTGCCATTGCCGTCGCCTGAGCAAATGGGACTGGTCTCGACCTGGATGGCGCTGTGTTCGATTCCGAAGCGCTCGGTCAACAACCGGTTGATGGACAGGATGACCTGGTTGGTGTCCAGCGACGGTTCCCGGGTGCACACATGGCAGGACAGAAAGACCTCGTTCGAACTGACCGACCAGATGTGCAGGCCGTGGATGCTCTCAACTTCCTCGATCGACAGAATGGCCCCGCGTACCTCTTGCGGATCGATAGAGCCGGGCGCCGCCTGCAAGAAAATCCGCACGGCTTCTGAAATGATGCTCACGGAGCTCCAGACCATCATTAAAACAATGAACAGGCTGACCAGCAGGTCCAGCCGGTACCAGGGCCTGAACAAGATCACCACCCCGACCGCCACCACCGCCAACGACGAGATGGTGTCGAACAGCAGGTGCAAGAAGACCGCCTTGAGGTTCAGGTTCTGGCGGCGATGGCGATGCAGGATCAGAATGGAGACGGCGTTTCCCAAAAGTCCCACAAGCGCCACTATAAGCATCAGTCCGCCCTGCACCTGAACGGGCTCAGCAAAACGCTCCGCAGCCGCTAAAACGATCAACACTCCAATGACCACCAGTGAAAGAGCGTTGGCCAAGGCAATCAGCACCTCCAGCCGTCTCAGTCCGAACGAGAAGCGGGCGGTCGGATGTCTCCGGGAGGCCCGCTCGCCGGCGTAGCCCAGAATCAGCGCCAAAACGTCCGACAGGTTGTGCCCGGCGTCGGAGACCAGCGCCAGCGAACCGGAGATCATGCCGGCCACGAATTCGGTCACGGTGATGGCCGCGTTGGCCAGTATCACCCAGCCAAGTTTCTTGCCGGCGCCGGCCCCATGGATATGGACATGATTCGTGTGAGATTCTTCTCCCATGTCTACCGGGTGGGGTTTTAGCATCCTGCCGGTGACCGGCGCAAGCGACGCTTGACATCTCTTTTCAAATCTAATAACCAACTCACGGCAACGCGGGATCGGAGGTGCATGGCATGCTTGGATACGGAGCTGTTCTCGTCCTGCTGGCGTTGGGCGGCACCATCGCGGTTGTTTTCGTTGGGCTTTCTCGTTTCCTCGGCCCTCGTAACGCCTCGGCCGAGAAGACCACACCCTACGAGTGCGGCGTCGAGCCCGAGGGCACGGCCCGGGCGCGCTTTCCGGTGCGCTTCTACCTGGTGGCCATGCTGTTTATCCTGTTCGATATCGAGGCCGTCTTCCTCTACCCCTGGGCCAGGCTGTTCCGCGAACTGGGCCTGTTCGGATTCTTCGAGATGGCGATCTTCATCCTGATCCTGGTCGTCGGGCTGGTCTACGCCTGGCGCAAGGGAGCACTGGAGTGGGAGTGAAAGACACACCAATTGACACGTCCAGTCAGGTCGTCGCGGGCTCGCTGGAAGAGGCCGCGGCCCTGGTGCGCGACATGAAAAAACCCGGGGCACTCGAGAGATTCGTCGACTGGGCCCGGATGCACTCGCTCTGGCCGATTCCCTTCGGGACGGCCTGCTGCGCTATCGAGTTCATGGGCATGGTCAGTTCACAGACGGACATCTCCCGCTTCGGGGCCGAGTTCGTACGCTTCTCGCCGCGCCAGTGCGACCTGATGATCGTCGCCGGCACGATTGTCAACAAGATGGTTCCGGTGCTGAAAAAAATCTACGACCAGATGGCCGAGCCCAAGTGGGTCATCTCGATGGGCTCGTGCGCCAACTGCGGCGGGATGTTCAACACTTATTCTGTGCTGCAGGGCATCGACCGCATCATCCCGGTCGATTACTACGTGCCCGGTTGTCCGCCGCGGCCCGAGGCCGTGGTCTACGCCATGCTCGAGCTGCAAAAACAGATCGGCCGCGAGTCCGGGGTGCTGTCTTCCAAGGAACGCCAGCGCGAGTTCTGGGTGCGCGGGATAGACGGCCACGGACAGACACCCAAATCGCGTATCCTTCACGGAGAGAGGAAGTAGCTGTGATCGACAGGGCCAGGCAGGCTGCCAAACGTTTGTCCGCAGCCCTCGCAGACGGGCTGATCGAGGTACTCGAAGACGGGCGTGGAGTGGTCTTGCGCATCAAGGCGGATGCCTTGCACAAGGCATTGGGCGCGCTGCGCGACGATCGCGAGACTCCCTTCGAGATGCTGGCGCACGAGACGGCTATCGACTGGTCGGCCTGGCCCGCCAACGCGGGCCGCGAACGGCCGGCCGAGCGCTTCAGTCTGATCTACAACCTGTACTCGGTCTCGACCCGCACGCGCATTTTTCTCGAGATCGCGCTGGCCGAGGGGCAAGCGGCACCCAGCGCCACAGGCCACTATGCCAGCGCCAACTGGGCCGAGCGCGAGATCTACGATATGTTCGGGATAAAGTTTTTCGGCCACCCGGATCTCAGACGAATACTTATGTGGGAAGGCTTCGAGGGGCACCCGTTGCGCAAGGATTTCCCGCGCCACGGGATCAATCCCCAGGACTTCCCGCAAGAGTGAGGCGGCCAGAGCGATGCAACCATTTCCAAGAGATATCGACGCCGGCGCGGATCTCGACCTGCACTCCGAACGCATGAAGCTGAACTGGGGCCCCGCCCACCCGGCCACCCACGGCACGCTGCGGGTGTTGCTCGAGTTGGAGGGCGAAACGATCGCCAAGTGCGACACCGAGATCGGCTACCTGCACCGCGGCAAGGAGAAGCTGGCCGAAGACTGGAACTACAACCAGTGCGTCAACATCATGGAGCGCATGAACTACTGCTCGACGGTGATCAACAACTGCGCCTGGCACCAGGCCTGCGAGAAACTGTTTGAAATCGAGATTCCCCCGCGGGCTGTCTACCTGCGCATGATCATGTCCGAGATCTCGCGCATCGCAGACCACATGACCGCCATCGGTCCGAACTGCGTCGACATCGGGGTGCTGACACCCTTCTGGTACACCTGGGACATCCGCGAGAAGGCCTACGATATTATCGAGTTCGTCACCGGCGCGCGCATGATGTCCGCCTGGACCCGCGTCGGCGGGCTCGCGGACGACGCGCCCGAGGGTTTCGAAGAGCGCGTGCGCCAGTTCTTGCCCGAGGTCTATCGGGAAATGGACGAACTGGACAAGCTTCTGGCTGCCAACCGCATTTTCAACGACCGCTCGCGGGGCGTCGGCGCCATCGGCCAGGAAGAGGCTCTCTCCTACGGTTGGACGGGGCCCTGCCTGCGAGCAACCGGCGTGGCACACGATTTGAGAGTGGCCAGCCCCTACCTGGCTTACGGCGACATGCAGTTCGACATCCCGGTGGGCGAGCACGGCGACACCTACGACCGCATCTTCGTCAGAGTCGAGGAGTGCCGCCAGTCGGCGCGCATCATCGAGCAGGCTATAGACAACCTGCCCGACGGCCCGGTCAACACAGGCGAAAGGCAGGTGGTGTTGCCGTCCAAGCAGGCCGTCTACAACCAGATGGAGGGCCTGATCCACCACTTCGAGGTCATTATGTACGGCCCCAAGGCCCCCAAGGGCAACATCTGCTACGACGCCAGCGAGGGCGGCAACGGCGAACTGGGCTTCACCATCGTAAGCGACGGGAGCGCCAAGCCCTATCGGGTATCCGTCAGATCTCCCTGCTACTACATCTTCTCGGCCCTGCCGAGGCTGGTAACAGGCCGCCTGCTGGCCGACCTGCCCGCAATCGTCGCCAGCCTGAACATTATCGCTGGGGAGCTTGACCGGTGAACGACATGAGCAAACAAGAAATCACTCTGCAGGCCGCCACCAACACGGCCATTGACGAGATCGTCACCCATTATCCCGTCAAGGAGGCCGCCCTGCTGCCGGTGCTACACAAGGTTCAAGACGACATCGGCTGGCTGCCGCTGGCGGCCATGGACTGGGTGGCTGAGCGCCTCGATTTACCCAAGGTCAGGGTCTACGGGGTGACCTCTTTTTACACCATGTTCCGGAGAGAGAAGCTCGGCAGGCACCGCCTGGAGATCTGCACCAATATCTCATGCAGCCTGATGGGCGCCGAGCACCTAAGGGATCGCCTGGCCAAGAAACTCGGTATCGAGCCGGGCCAGACGACCGCTGACGGGCGCATCACGCTGAGCGAGGTCGAATGCTTGGGGTCATGCGGCACGGCGCCGGTGATGCTGGTCGACGACGAGTTCCACGAGAATCTCGATCCTGTGAAAGTCGATAAGATCCTCGCCGATCTCGAAGCGCGCGACAAGGAGGCCGGGAACAATGGCTGAAAAGGTGCTCACGGCCCGCTTCGATGTGACCGATTCCCACCGACTTGAAGGCTACCGGGCCGACGGCGGTTATAAGGCGCTCGAGAAGGCCCTTGCCATGAAGCCCGCAGAGGTCATCGAAGAAGTCAAAAAATCCGGCCTGCGCGGGCGCGGCGGAGCGGGATTTCCGGCCGGGGTCAAGTGGTCTTTCGTCCCCAAGGAATCCGAAAAACCGAAGTACCTGTGCGTCAACGCCGACGAGGGCGAGCCGGGAACCTTCAAGGACCGCTATTTAATGGAGCTCGATCCCCACGCCTTGATCGAGGGCTCCGCCATCGCTGCCTACGCCTTCGGCGCGCACGCCGCCTACGTCTACGTGCGCGGCGAGTTCAAGCTGCCGATTGCCAGGCTGGAAGAAGCGCTGGCCGAGGCGCGTAAGGCAGGGCTTATTGGCAAGAACATCCTCGATTCGGAATACGATTTCGAAATGTGGGTTCAGCCCGGCGCGGGCGCCTACGTCTGCGGCGAGGAGACGGCGCTGATCGAGTCCAACGAGGGACACCGCGGCATGCCGCGGCTCAAGCCGCCGTTTCCGGCGGTGGTCGGCCTGTTCGGCGGCCCGACCGTGGTCAACAACGTCGAGACGCTGGCCTGCGTGCCGCAGATCATACACCGTGGCGCCGAGTGGTTCGCCGCTCTGGGCCCCGAGAAGAACGGGGGCACCAAACTGTTCGGAGTCTCCGGACATGTCACAAAGCCCGGCCTCTACGAACTGCCGATGGGCACCCCGCTGCGGGAGATCATCTACGACGTCTGCGGCGGAATCCGCGAGGGCCACGAACTCAAGGCCGTCATTCCCGGCGGCTCTTCCACACCGGTGCTCACCCCGGACGAGATCGACGTCAACATGGATTTCGACTCGCTGGCCAAGATCGGCTCGATGCTCGGTTCGGGGGCGATCATCGTCATGGACGAGACAACCTGCCTGGTGCGCGTCATCGCCCGCCTGGCGAAATTCTACGCCCACGAGTCCTGCGGACAATGCACCCCCTGCCGCGAAGGTGTTCCCTGGATCCACAAGATCCTCGAGCGCATCGAAGCGGGCGGCGGCCGCCAGGGCGATATAGAGCTGCTTTCGGACATCTGCGACAACATCCAGGGAAACACCATCTGCCCGCTGGGCGACGCCTGCGCCATGCCGGTCAGGAGCTTCATTGCCAAGTTCAAACCGGAGTTCGAAGCACACATCAGGCAGGGCAAGTGCCCGATCGGACCAATTCCCTACCCATGGAAGAACCACTGACAAGGACGGGTCGACTGCGATGCCGAAGATAACTATAGACGGCCTGGAGATCGAGGCCCGGGAGGGTCAGACCATCCTGCAGGTGGCTAGTGAGAACGGAATCGACATTCCTCACTTCTGCTACCACCCGCGACTGAAGATCTCCGGCAACTGCCGCATGTGCCTGGTGGAGATCGAAAAGGTGCCCAAGCTGCAGATCTCCTGCGGAACCCAGGTGCGCGACGGCATGGTTGTCAGCACCAAGTCAGAGAAGGTGGTCAAGGCGCGCCGGGCGATATTGGAATTTCTGCTGATCAACCACCCGCTCGACTGCCCCATCTGCGACGAGGCCGGCGAGTGCGAGCTACAGGATTACTGCTTCGAGTACGGACAGGCCGAAAGCCGCTTCACCGAGGAAAAGCACACCTTCGAGCGCCTCGATGTCGGCCCGGACATCACCCGCAACATGAACCGCTGCATCCACTGCACGCGCTGCATTCGTTTCCTGCGCGATATCGCCGGGAGCGAGGAAGCCGGCCTGTCCGAGCGCGGCGGCCACACCGCCGTCGGGCCCTATCTCGAAAAGGCCTACCAAAGCCCGTTCTCGATGAACATCGTTGATGTCTGCCCGGTCGGTGCGCTGACCTCGCGTCACTTCAGGTTCAAGGCGCGCTCCTGGCTGATGCAAAAGACGCGCAGCCTGTGCGCCGGCTGCGCCCGCGGATGCAACGCCTACCTGTGGACATACCAGGGGCGCGTGCTGCGCATGACACCGGCCGAAAACGATCAGGTCAACCAATGCTGGCTGTGTAACGCCGGGCGCCTGAGCATCAAGCGCATCCAGGCCGAGGATCGCATCCTCGAGCCCACCCGGCCTACTGCCATCGAAGAGGCGGCCGGCAAGATAAAGGCCTATCTCGACAAAGACCAGGGCGACAAGATCGGCCTGCTGATCTCGCCCAGGCTCACCAACGAGGACAACTTCCTGCTTTGCAAGTTGGCCCGCGAGGTGATCGGAACCAACTGGCTGGCCTGCGTCGCCGGCGAGAGGAACGATCTCCCCTTCGGGCCATTGGAACGTCCGCTGCCGGAGTGGTTCATCCGCAAGGACACTAATCCAAATTCGCAAGGGGCATCGGACATGCTCACCTGCGGCGATCACACCGAGGATGCCCGGGCGCTGATTAACGCGGTGGCCAGCGGACAGATCAGGGTCCTGTTGGTGTTCTCGGAAGATCCGATCGCAGCTTTCACAGACGATCCCGGCGTTGCCGAGTCGATCGAGAACCTCGACTTCCTGCTGGTCTCCGCAAGTCATCGAAACCTGACCAGTGAGCGGGCTCACCTGGTGGTTCCAGAGGCGAGCTTCGCCGAAAAAGACGGCAGCTTCACCAACGAAGCCGGCCGGGTGCAGTGGCTTTCGAAGGCCATACAGCCCGCCGGTCAAAGTCGCTCAGCCTGGCAGACGGCGCAAGAGCTTGCCAATCTGCTGGGAGCAAAATGGAGCTACGCCTCGGCCGCCGGGATCATGAGTGAGATCGCCGGAGGCGTATCCGGATACGAAGACATCGACCCGGCCGCGATTCCCGAGATGGGAGTAATGAAGAGACAGCCGGACAACCAAGACAGTCAACCAAGCGAAGAAGGGGATCCCGATGCCAGAGTGGATCCAGTCGATACTGACCAGTAACTTATTCTGGGCCATCATGGCCGGCCTGGTCGCCTACGGGTTGACCCTGTTCGGGATACCCGTCTACACCTGGTGGGAGCGGCGCGGCGCAGCTTTGATCCAGCGCCGCCCCGGCCCCAACCGCCGCGGCCCCTACGGCCTGGTCCAGGCCATTGCCGACGCGGTCAAGCTGGCCGTCAAGGAAGACGTCGTTCCGGCCGGCGCCAACAAGTGGCTGCACGCTGTCGCGCCGATGATCGTCATGGTGGTGGCCTTGACAATCTTCGCCGTGATCCCCTGGTCGGGAGATTTCACGCTCTTCGGCCAGACTTTCCGGCTGCAGGTGGCCGATCTCAACTTCGGGATCATCTTCATTTTAGCCATCTCGTCGCTGGCGGTCTACGGAGTGGCGCTGGCCGGTTGGTCGTCGAACAACAAGTACTCGCTGCTGGGCGGGCTGCGCGCCGGCGCCCAGATGATCTCCTACGAGATCTCGATGGGCCTGGCGGTGGTGGCTCTAATCCTGGTTTACGACACCGTCAAGCTGGACGGGATGGTGGCCGACCAGGCAGGCTCTCTTTTGCACTGGGGACTGTTCCAGGCGCCTTTGGCCTTCATTATCTTCATTACCGCGACTTACGCCGAGACCAACCGGGTTCCGTTCGACCTGGTCGAGGCCGACAGCGAGATCGTGGCCGGCTTCCACACCGAGTATTCTTCGCTGCGCTTCGGCCTGTTCTACATGGGTGAATACGTTCACATGGCCGTCTCGGCGGTGTTGATCGTGGTACTCTTTTTCGGCGGCTGGCATATTCCCTGGGCAGGGGAAATCTTCGGCGCGCACCCCTACTCCACCTTGTTTCCCTGGATGATGATTGCCGCGGCCCTGCTCTGCCTGCTACTGGCCTGGGACACCAGCCGGCTAAAAAGAAAGGTATTTACCCGGGGCAACACGATCTTCGCGGTCATCCTTGCAGGCATTGCCCTCATGCTCATCGCTCTGGCCGCCGTCTACTGGACGAACACCGGGGTTGAGTGGATAGCCGCGCTGGCCGGGATGTTCACCCAGTTGGGCGTGCTGGTAGTCAAGTTCCTGTTCTTCTTCTGGCTTTTTATCTGGGTGCGCTGGACGCTGCCCAGGTTCCGCTACGATCAGCTCATGCGCCTGGGCTGGAAGGTGATGCTGCCACTGGCGCTTTTCAACATCGGCATTACCAGCTTGCTGGTGCTCGCGGGGTGGCTGTGATGGGTGTCGTCAAGATTAATCGCCCGCCCGAAAACTGGTGGGAGCGCCTGTACGTCTTCGAGATCGCCCGCGGCCTGGGCATCACCATGAAGCACGCGTTGCTTTCGTGGTTCAAGCCGGGGCACATGCTCACTTACCAGTACCCCGAGCAACGCAGGCCAATGCCCGAGCGTTTCCGCGCCCGGCATCGTCTCAGGCGCCGTCCCGACGGCTCGCCGGTCTGCGTGGCCTGCTTCTGCTGCCAGACGGCCTGCCCGCCGGACGCGATCGAGATCGAGGCTGAAGAGTCGGAAGACCCGGCGATCGAAAAGCGACCGCGCTCTTTCAAGATCAACATGCTGCGCTGCATCTATTGCGGCATGTGCGTCGAGGCCTGTCCAGAGGACGCCATCTACATGACCCATGATTTCGAGTTGGCCGACCAGACCCGGGAGCAGTTGCAGTTCAAACTTGAGGATCTCCTCGATCCCCTTCATCCCGAGAAAGGAGCGCGCTGATCATGGCCGAAGCCGTGCTCTTCTGGGCGTTTGGTGGGCTGGCTACGGGCCTGGCCCTGCTGGTCATCGTTCTCAGAAATCCGGTCCACTGCGCCGTGGCCCTGATTGCCAACCTGTTTTGCTTAGCAGCCCTGTTCGCCATGCTGGATGCGCACTTCCTGGCCGCGATCCAGGTGCTGGTGTACGCCGGGGCGATCCTGGTGCTTTTCCTGTTCGTCATCATGCTTCTGAACCTGGCGCCCGAAGAGTTGGGTCGACCACGGCAGACGGCCACCAAGATCGCAGGCGCCATTCTCCTGGCCTGGGTGGGCTTCAAGCTGGTGACCGCCGCCGCGGGCGTCTCCGGAGCCGGGGCAGGCTTCGCGCAGGTAAACGCTGGTTACGGCAGCGTCGAGTCGGTCGGGCGGCTGCTTTTCGGTCCTTACCTGCTGCCGTTCGAGGTGGCCTCGATCTTGTTGCTGGCCGCTATCCTGGGCGCCGTGGCCATCGCCAAGAAGAGGCTCTGGTGAGGAGACAGTCATGATCACCATACATCATTACCTGGTCTTGTCAGCCCTGCTCTTTGCCATCGGCATCGCCGGGGTCCTCATAAGACGCAACGCGCTCGTCATCCTGATGTCGATCGAGCTGATGCTAAACGCCGCCAACCTGGCGCTTTTAGGATTCGCCCGCCAGTTGGGCGATGTCTCCGGCCACGGCCTGGCCGTCTTCGTCATTACGGTTGCGGCGGCCGAGGCCGCCGTCGGACTGGCCCTGGTGCTGGCCGTGTTCCGGCACACCAAGACCGTAAACGTCGATGAAATCCGCGCGCTGAGAGGATAAGGCCGATGGACTACCACACCTCGATGCTCTTGTGGATTCCTCTTCTGCCGCTCTTAGGCACAATCATAAACGGCCTGTTCGGGCGCCGCCTGCCGCACAAGCTGGTTGCGGCCATCGGCTGCTCGACTGTGGGCGCCGCCTTCTTCCTCGGCCTGTGGGCCAGCCTGCGCATCTTCGCCTCGCACGGTGAGGAGCGCCTGGTGGATAACGTCTACTCCTGGATCGCGGTCGAGGGCCTCTCGGTCTCGGTAAGCTTCGTCCTCGACGCCCTCTCGGTGGTCATGGTGCTGGTGGTAGCCGGAGTCAGTTTCATAATTCACATCTACTCGATCGGTTACATGAAAGGCGACCCGGGTTTTTCGCGTTACTTCGCCTATCTCAACCTGTTCGTCTTCAGCATGCTGGTGCTGGTGCTTGGCGACAGCCTGCCTGTAGTCTTCGTCGGTTGGGAAGGCGTAGGGCTGTGTTCCTACCTGCTGATCGGCTTCTGGTTCGAAAACCCGGCAAAGGCCGCGGCCGGCAAGAAGGCCTTCATCGTCAACCGCATCGGCGACCTGGGCTTTCTGATCGGCATGTTCGCCCTCTTCGGCGCGACGGGCACGTTGTCAATCGACGGACTTTCCCAAGGCGCCGCCGGGGGCCTTATCACCCCTGGGCTGGCCACCGCCGCCTGCATCCTGCTCTTCATCGGCGCCACGGGCAAGAGCGCGCAGATCCCACTCTACGTCTGGCTGCCGGACGCCATGGAAGGCCCGACTCCGGTCTCGGCCCTGATACACGCCGCCACCATGGTCACGGCCGGCGTCTACATGGTGGCCAGGCTGTCTTTCTTGTATTCCATGGCTCCCACGGCCTCGGCCATCGTCGCTCTGGTGGGCGGGGCGACGGCTTTTTACGCGGCCACAATCGGCATCGCCCAGAAGGACATCAAGAAGGTACTGGCCTACTCCACCATCAGCCAACTCGGCTACATGTTCGTCGCGGTCGGAGTGGGCGCCTACTTCGCCGGTATCTTTCATCTGATGACCCACGCCTTCTTCAAGGCCTGTCTCTTCTTGGGCTCGGGCGCCGTGATTCACGCTTTAAGCGGGGAGCAGGACATTACCAAGATGGGCGGACTGCGCAAGAAGCTGCCCTGGACTTACTGGACCTTCCTGATCTCGACTCTGGCCATCGCCGGTTTCCCGCCTTTTTCGGGATTCTTCTCAAAAGACGAGATCCTCTGGCAGGCGTTGTCGACGAGCTCGAATGCCGGCTGGGCCGCCGGCTGGGTGCACCTGACCGCCTACATCCTGGGGCTTTTGGGCGCGGCGATAACGTCATTTTACATGTTCCGGCTGGTGTTCTTGACCTTCCATGGTGAGTCACGCCTGTCTCCCGGGGTCCACGTGCATCACGAAATGAAAGTGATGAGCTGGCCGCTGGCCGCCCTGGCCGGGCTGGCTTTAATCGGCGGCTGGGTGGGCGCCTCTCTATTCGGGATACACGGCTTCGAGCATTTCCTCGATCCGGTGTTGGGAGCGGCCCAACAGGCAGCCGCTGTGGTCCGCGGCTTCGCCCATTCGCACTTGGCCGAATGGGGAGCCGCCGGTGCAAGCGTTGCCGTCGGATTGCTGGGATTGTTCCTGGCCTGGGCGCTGTATCTCAAGAGTCCCGGAGTACCCGATCGCCTGGCCGACAGATGGCGTCCCTTGTACCTGCTGGTCTACAACAAGTATTGGCTGGATGAGATTTACGATTTCATGGTCATCAGGCCGATCTACTACTTCTCGGTTTTTCTGTGGCGAGTGGTCGACGTGATCATAATTGACGGCCTGGGTGTCAACGGATCGGCGCGCCTGGTGCGCGGCGTGGGCGGCGTGGGCAGCAGGTTGCAGAGCGGTAATGTTCAGGCTTATGCCTTCTGGCTCTTCGCCGGGGTAGCCGCCATCCTGCTCTACTTGGCCGTCGTGGCCGGAATCCTTTAGCGAGGTGATGAGTAATGGCAACCGGATTCCCGCTTCTTTCTGTTCTCTTGTGGCTGCCGCTACTGGGAGCGTTTCTGCTGCTGCTGATTCCAGGCGACAACCCCAAGCTGGTTCGTAACTTCACCCTGGTTTTTTGCCTGGCCGATCTGGCTGTGGCGCTTGCGGCCTTTTTCCTGTTCGAGCCCGAGTTCGCGGGAGCGCAACTCGTCGAGCACTGGTCCTGGATCGCGAGCATCGGCGTCTCATACCACCTCGGTGTGGACGGCATCAGCCTGCTGCTGGTGCTGCTTACGGCCTTCTTGGCACCCATTGCCGTATTGTCCACCTACAAGGCGATCGGCGAGCGGGTCAAGGGCTTCATGTTCTCGGTGCTGTTGCTCCAGGTCGGAATGCTGGGCGCCTTTTTAGCGCTGGATGTTTTCCTGTTCTATGTCTTCTGGGAACTGATGCTGATTCCGATGTATTTCATGATCGGCATCTGGGGCGGCCCGCGACGCATCTACGCGGCGGTCAAGTTCTTCCTGTTCACCTTGTTCGGCTCGGTGCTGATGCTGGTGGCTATCCTGGTCGTCTTTTTCACCCACCACGCCCAGACGGGCATTTTCACGGCCGATCTGATGCAACTCTATCAGACCAGTTTCTCGTCCGGCACGCAGTTATGGCTGTTCGCGGCTTTTGCCCTGGCCTTCGCCATCAAGGTTCCGATGTTCCCGTTCCACACCTGGCTGCCGGACGCCCACGTCGAGGCGCCGACAGCCGGCAGCGTCATCCTGGCGGCTGTGCTTCTGAAGATGGGCACCTACGGCTTCATGCGCTTCGCCTTTCCGCTCTTTCCGCGGGCGGCCATCCAGTTCGTTCCTGTCATAGCGGTGCTGGCCGTGATCGGCATCATCTACGCCTCGCTGGTGGCCATGGTACAAAAAGACGTCAAGAAGCTGATCGCCTATTCGAGCGTCGCCCACCTGGGCTTCGTCATGCTGGGCATCGTTGCCTTGACCCCGATGGCCGCGAGTGGCGGCTTGCTGCAAATGGTCAACCACGGCATCTCGACCGGGCTGCTCTTCCTTTTAGTGGGCGTGATCTACGAGCGCCGGCATACGCGCGAGATAAGCGAGTTCGGCGGACTGGCAAAGCAGATGCCCTGGTTCGCGACCTGCTTTATGATCGCCACGTTGTCCGCGATTGGCCTGCCGGGCACCAACGGCTTTGTCGGCGAGTTTTTAGTGCTGATAGGCACTTTCAACTCCACCGCCCTGCCTTTCATTTTCGGCTCGCCGCTGGCCGGTATGATTTTAGCCGCGGTAGCCGGCCTGGGCGTGATCCTCGGCGCGGTGTACATGCTGTGGATGGTTCAGCGGGTTTTCTTCGGACCGCTCAAGAACCCGGCCAATCAGAAACTTGCCGATCTTTCGCTGCGCGAGGCCTTCGTGCTGGTACCGATGATCCTGGTTATCTTTTTGATCGGCCTGTTCCCCAACATTTTCTTAGGACGCATGGAGAAATCGATTCACAGCTTCGTATCAGATGTGCGCGAGCGGGCACACATTGCCGAGGCGTCCGGCGATCCGGCAGCCGGTCATCCGGCGCGCTCGCTTTTGGCCTGTGAGACCGAGGAGGTCCGCCATGGTGACCGCTAACGACCTTACGGCCATCTTGCCTTTTCTGGTGGCGGCCGGCGGGGGCATTCTGGTAATTTTGCTGGACGTTTTTTACAAGCCGGCCTCATCGCGCCGTTTCCTGGGCTTGTTCGCCTTGATAATCCTCGGCGCCATGTTCGCGGTGTCGTTTGTAAACATGGGCCGCGCCTCCTACCCGGCTTTCTTCGGCCTGGTTGTGTCCGACGATTTCTCCCGGGTGTTGTCGATCATCTTTGCCGTGGCTGCGGCTTTGGCCGTATTAATCGCCATGGGCCGCATGCCCGACGAGCAGGACGTGGCCGCGCGCGGAGAGTTCTATGCCCTGTTGCTGTTCGCGACCGGCGGCGCCTCGCTGATTGTAAGCGCTTCCGACCTGGTCTCGCTCTTTATCGGCCTCGAAACTCTTTCGATCCCGGCCTACATTTTAGCGGCCGGGTCGCGACGCGACCCGCGCTCGGCCGAGGCGGGCTTGAAGTATTTCATCCTGGGCGCCTTCGCCACCGGTTTTCTGGTGTACGGCATCGCTTTACTCTACGGCGCGGCCGGCTCTACAAGTCTGACTGCGATTGCCAGGCTTGCCGGAAGCGCCCCCTGGACGGAAAACCCGCTGTTGATAATCGGGTCGGTCTTCATCCTGGTAGGCCTGGTGTTCAAGATCTCGGCGGTGCCTTTCCACATGTGGGCCCCTGACGTCTACCAGGGTTCACCCACTCCGGTGACGGCCTTTTTTGCCACCGGAGTCAAGGCGGCCGCCTTCGCGGCGCTTCTGCGGGTGCTCTACGTGGCACTGCCCGAGCTGAGGGTCGGCGACGCGGGCTTCGAGGCGGCCGGCTGGTTCACGATCTTGCAGGGCCTGGCGATAGCGACCATGACGGTGGCCAACCTGGTGGCCCTGGTGCAGAAGGACGTCAAGCGCATTTTAGCCTACTCGTCGGTGGTTCACGCGGGCTACCTGATAATCGGCCTGCTGTGCATGCAGGACGGAGCGGCGGCGATAGTCTTTTATCTTCTGGCCTACACCTTCATGACGGTGGGCGCCTTCGCTTTAGTAGCCTATTTCGAGCACTCAGGTTCGGGTACCAGTTTAAAAGAGTACACGGGACTCGGCCGTCGCCACCCGGCCGCCGCCGCAGTGCTTGCGGTCTTCTTGTTCTCGCTGGCCGGCATTCCGCCCACGGCCGGCTTCTTCGGCAAGTTCTACCTGTTCAAGTCGGCCGTCGACCAGGGCCTGATAGCGCTTACCATTGTGGCCGTAATAAACAGCATGATCTCGGCCTACTACTACCTGCGCGTGACAGTCTACATGTACATGCAAAAAGAAGAAGCCCAAGCGACAGACAAGATCACCCCGTCGATGCCAATAGCCATAGCCGTGGGCATCTGCCTGCTGTTCGTTATGGCCATAGGTCTCTACCCCACGCCCTATCTCGAAGCCGCCCGCGCCTCGGTCGCCTCGCTGTTCTGAGC
>CAZXHT010000047.1:210-41683 GCA_964640665.1 uncultured Myxococcales bacterium | reverse complement strand
TGCCGCGGTTTTTGCGGCACCTGGTTCGCAATGGTGCCGCGGTTTTTGCGGCACCTGGTTCGCAATGGTGCACTTGGGACATATCTGCGGGTCGATGCCGTACATCTTCCAGATCAGCCGTGCCCAGCTGACCAGGTAACAGTAGAGCAGTGTAAAACCGATTTCAAAGCGAACACTGAGACCGCCCTAATACCGTTGCTTACTGACCCAACCATTAACTGCATCTCGAGCTGTTACTCGCAGTTGATCTGCGACAATCTGGACGGCGCCATGTTCCAGTGCGGCCAGCAATGCAATGCCACCTCCGTAGTATGCATGCAAGGTCTTTGCACATAACACACGAATGACGATTTGACCCGCCCGCCAAAAGGTTGCCGTAATCCACGCGGCGGCCGGGGGCCCCGGCACCAGAGAATTCGTCCGGCACCAGATGAACCCTGGTCCCCCGGACCCCCGGGCTTAATAGGGGGATTGGTTTCGCGCCGTCCCCTGCCCCGATGGCCAAGCATCGCCGGCGGGGGCTGGGCCAGGTCCATGTCTTGGACCCTTTCGGAGTCACCGGCGAGCAAAGCGCCTCATAGAAACACCTTGTAGCTGACATCAAGAGTTTTGGCGAGAAGCCTCGCGTTCTTTTTTCCAATTGGCTGTCCCTATTCTCTATCACCCAGCGGTACGCAAAATGCGGGCGATGAATTCCTCGCGGGCTGCCGGGTCACGCAGGCTCTCCTCATCCGCGAGCGGCAGGAGGGGGAAATGCTCGGCGAATATACGGGCGAAGAGTCCTGTGCCCGCCGCATGAGGCTGGCCGCGGCTGTCGAAGACGGGCGGCGGTTTGTGCCGTCGCAGGCCGCAACTTGGCGAGCGGCACTTGAAGACGAAGCCGGCAAGCTTCTGACCTTCGAGTTGTCCGACCCGCAGTCGGGCCCAGCGCAACATTCTTTCGGTTAGATCGACACGGGTCTCGATGGTCACCAGGCGGGGCGCATGCAAACTTCCTTCCAGTTGCATGGGTTCGCGGGGTACACCCAGGCCGCATTCTGATTCCGGACAGACCGGTACCCATTCGAAGCTGCGCGCAAGCACGTCGGCCAGCAAGGCTTCCCGCTTGTGGCCGCCGTCGTAACGCACCGGGCGGCCTAGCAGGCAGGCGCTGATGCCGACCGGCGCGGATCTCACAGAATCTCGTCCATGCTTACGAATGATCGGCGAGACAGAATGGTGATCTTCGATGACAGATCGACCTTCCAGGTGCCCGCGCTACCGAGGCCGGAAGCCTTCGGCGAAGCGGGCCAGACGCCATCCTGATATGCTTGGGCAGCATCTGCGGGTGATATTCCGAGATGTTCGAAGATATCCCTGCGAATATCTTCCGGACCATTATCGGGAACAGGCCGCCCGAGGGCTCGTGACAGATCGACCGCCAGTTGACCGATCGTTTTCCCGCCCGGCGGCGTGGCGGCTTTTTCGATCTTTCTCAGGCGGTGATCGAAGCTGACCAGCGTCCCTGTGGTCTCGGCCAGCGTCGCGGCCGGCAGGACGACCTGCGCGGCCCGGGCTGTGCGGGTCAGGCGATGATCGACCACTACTAGGGCATCGAGTTTATCGGCCGACAAGTGTCCTTCGGGATCCTCCAGGGGATCCTCGAGCATGACCAATGCGCCCGAGATCTTCCCAGACAAGATCCCGCCGGCAAGCGCGTCATGCCTCATTCCCGCAAGCTCCGCTCCCAGCGCGTTGCAGTCTGCCTGCAACAGCAACAGTCCGCCGGAGGTCAAGACGCACATCTGCGAAAGAAGCGCCAGATCGCCTGTGGATCTTTCGGCGCTCTCGTCCAGATCGTAGATGGCCACGACTTTCTTGGCGCCCTGCAGCATATCTATCAGTCGATCCACCTTGGCGGGTCTGACACCGCAGCGTTTTGGATCTTCTTTTTGCAGAGCCTCTTTCAACGACTTGTCGAATGTCTCGATTTCGCTCTTCGCTCCATTCAGATCCCGGGCGCTCGCGATTAACCTGCGCAAGACGTCGGCCATCAGGATTCCGGCCGTCCCGCGCCTGGGGTTCAACCACACATCGGCCGAGCCAACCAGGTTCGTCCTGTTCGAACTGATCAGCGCCAGGGGCACACCGGCTCTTGCAGCCCGGCGCAGCTTCATGGCCAGCACGGGATGAGTCAGGTCGGGATCGGCGCCCAGTACGACGACCAGATCGGCGTCGTCGATGTCTTCGATGGAACAGGTCGAAGAGGTGTGGCCGTAAATTTCGTCGAGGTCCCGGCGCGGCCCGCCGTGGGCGATCTGGTTGTAGCTCCCGATCATCTCGGTTCCAAGCGTGTCCGTAGCCAACTTGCCGACCAGGTAGCTGTCCTCGAGTGTCATGCGCTGTGCGGCCAGGACGCAAAGCGACTGCGGTCCATGTTTTTCCACGCAGCTTGTGAGCAGGCGGGCCACCTCGGACAAAGCCTCGTCCCAGCCGCACTCGACGAGTTTCCCGTCCTTCTGAACCATCGGCTTGCGGATACGGTCGGTGCTCTGGACCAGCCCGGTTCCGAACCTGCCCTTGACACACAAGTCTCCCTCTCCCGGGCCCGAGCCCTCGGGGGAGGTCGCCCACAGCAGTCCGTCGGCGGCGAAGTTGAGATCGAGCGGGCAGGCCAACGAACAGAAACCGCAGGCCGAGGTGACTCGCTCGGTTTTCCACGGACCTTGCCGCCCGGAAGGCAGCTTGGCGGTAAGAGCTCCTGTCGGACAGGTCTCGACACATGCTCCGCAGGCAATACACGGGCTTTCGGCCAGCGACTTGCCCATGGTCGGCTTGATGGTCGTCCGAAAACCGCGGCCGGTAAAGCCCAGAACCGATTGTCCCAAGACATCGGTACAGGCGCGCACGCAACGGCCGCAAAGAATGCACTTGTTCGGATCGAGCGTGATCAAGGGATGGCTGTCGTCGACCTCGTGGCGCCGGACCTGGCCGGCCAGGGATCCCAGATCCACATCGTACTCGGTGGCGTAGTGTCGCAGCCGGCAGTCGAAGCGCGCGTTGCAGCCACAGCGCATGCAACGGGAGGCTTCGTCGACAACCTCTTTTTCTGAAAGACCCAGATCCACTTCCTTGAAATCTCTGGTGCGTTCTGCGGCGTCGCGATCGCGCATCGTGTGCCGAGCGCTTTTCTCGATATGTGCGTACTGGCGCGCGTCGATCTCGCCGAAAGCCTCCCGCCGGCTCGCGAACCGGTGCGAAGGTTCGGCAATACGGCTTTCCTTCAGATAAGTATCGATTGTCTTTGAGGCCAAGTGGCCATGGCTGATGGCGTCGATGACGACCGCGGGGCCGGTGACCAGGTCGCCACCGGCGAAGACGCCGGGGATGCTTGAGGCCATGGTCTTCATGTCCGCCTCGACGTTGCCCCAGCGTCCCATGTCTGGGCAACTGCTTTCCGGCTCGGGTTCTAAGGCGGCCGGATCGCTGGCCTGGCCGATGGCGGTGAAAACGAACGAGCACGGGTAATCGAACTCGGAGCCCTCGATCGGCACGGGCCGGCGCCGGCCGCTGTCGTCGGGCTCGCCCAACTCCATGCGGACGCAACGAACGCTCGCGAGCCGCCCGGAGCCGTCCTTGATGACCTCTATGGGCGCTGCCAGCATCTCGAGCTTGATGCCTTCTTTCTCGGCCGCATCCACCTCCTCGTGGTGCGCGGGCATCTCTTTGCGGGTGCGGCGGTAGAGGATGGTCACCTCGTCCGCCCCGCTGCGTACCGCGGTGCGGGCGGCGTCCACGGCCGAGTTGCCCCCGCCGACGACGACGACTTTGCCGTGCAACTTGCGCGGTCCATGCAACTCGGTATCACGCAAAAAATTAAGCGCCGGCTCGATGCCCTCGGCGTCCTCGCCCGGCACCCTCATTGCCTTTCCCAACGGGGCGCCCAGCGCCAGGAATACGGCGTCGAAGCCGTCGTCTTGGCGCAGACTCTGCAGGGTGAAATCCTCACCGAGCTTCTTGCCGCACGAGACCTGCACGCCCAGGGAGAGAATACCGTCGATGTCCCTGTCCAATTCGTTCCTCGGCAGGCGGTATTCCGGAATCGCATAGCGCAGCATGCCGCCGAGTTTGGGCAGCGCCTCGAATATCGTAACCGCGTGACCATCGAGGGCCAGGAAGTAGGCGCAGGTCAGACCGGCCGGCCCGCCGCCGACCATGGCCACTTTCTTGCCCGAGGCGGGCTTCGGCTCCGGGTGGCCGCTGTCATTTTCGCCTACGAAGCGTTTGACCATGTTGATGCCCACCGGCTCGTCGACCAGGTTGCGGCGGCAGTTGACCTCGCACTTGCGCACGCAGACCCTGCCGCAGACGATCGGCAGCGGGTTGGTCTTCTTGATCAGCTGCAGGGCCTCTGTGTAGTAACCCAGCCGCGCCAAGCCCAGGTAACCCTGGACATCGACGCCGGCCGGGCAGGCCTCCTGTGCCGGGCACAGGCAATCGGCGTAGTGATCGGACAGCAACAGCTCGAGCGCGGTTTTACGGGCCTTGCGGATCTTGTCGCTGTTGGTCACAACCTCCATGCCGTTGGTGATGCGGGTAGTGCAGGAAGTCAAAAGAGTCCTTGCCCCCTTGACCTCGACCACGCACAGGAAACAGGAGCCGAAGGGCTCCAGGCGGGGATCGTGGCACAGGGTGGGAATGTCATCCAACTCCTGCTCGCGGACTAGTTCGAGAATGGTCTGACCGGCGAGCCCGGTCACTTTCTTGCCGTTGACGGTCAGCTCAACCGGCGAGGCTGTCTTGTTTTCCTTGCTCGTAGAAGTCATTCCGTCACCTCTTCAACACGGCGCCCTGGTTGCATACAGTGAAGCATTTTCCGCACTTGACGCACTTGAGCGTGTCGATCGTGTGAAGCTGCTTCTTCTCGCCGCTGATGGCATCGGACTCGCAGGCCTTCAGGCACAGACCGCAGCCATTGCATGTCTCCGGATCGATTGCGAACTCGACCAGGGCCAGGCAGACCTTGGCGGGGCACTTCTTGTCATTGATGTGTGCCTCGTACTCGTCGCGGAAGTAGCGCAGCGTGGTCAAAACCGGATTGGGCGCGGTCTGGCCCAGGCCGCACAGCGAGCTTTCCTTGATCTGCGCACCCAGATCGGCCAGCGTATCGAGATCTTCCGGCTTGCCGTCTCCGGCACTGATGCGTTCGAGAATCTCGAGCATGCGCTTGGTGCCGATGCGACAGAAGGTGCACTTGCCGCACGACTCGTTCTGCGTGAAGCTCAAGAAGAATCTGGCCACGTCAACCATGCAGGTCGACTCGTCCATGACCACCATGCCGCCGGAGCCCATGATCGCCCCGGTGGCGGTGATGCGCTCGTAGTCTATCGGTGTGTCGCCGAGAGAAGCCGGAATGCAGCCGCCCGAGGGCCCCCCCATCTGCACCGCCTTGAAGGGCCCACCCGAGGTGGTGCCGCCGCCGATGTCGTAAATCACCTCGTTGATAGTGGTTCCCATGGGAACCTCGACCAGGCCGCTGTGCTTGACCTTGCCGGCCAAGGCAAACACCTTGGTGCCCTTGGATTTCTCCGTCCCGAAGGTATTGAGCACTTCGGCGCCTTTGTGGATGATCCAGGGTACGTTGGCCAAGGTCTCGACGTTGTTTATACAGGTCGGATGCTTCCACAAGCCGGACACCGCCGGGAACGGCGGGCGCACCCGGGGCATGCCGCGCTTGCCCTCGATCGAGGCAATCAAAGCCGTCTCTTCGCCGCAGACGAAGGCCCCGGCACCTTCCTTCAGGCGGATCGAAAAGTTGAATTGCGATCCGAGAAGTTTGCGACCCAAGTAACCATGCTTCTCGGCAGCCGCCACGGCCAGGCGCAACCTCTTAATGGCCAAGGGATATTCGGCTCGAACATAGATGTAGCCGTTCTCGGCCCCGATCGCATAACCCGCGATGGCCATGCCCTCGAGCACCGAGTAAGGGTCGCCTTCGAGCACGCTGCGATCCATGAAGGCTCCCGGATCGCCCTCGTCGGCGTTGCAGATGATATACTTGTGTTCATCCTTGACAGAATGGGCGAAGCGCCACTTGGTTCCGGTCGGAAAGCCGGCCCCGCCCCGCCCCCGCAGACCCGACTCGGATATTGTCTCGATTACCTGCTCGGGGCTCATTTCGGAAAGCATCTTCTCGAGGGCCGCAAACCCTCCTCTCGCCCGATACTCGTCGATGTCGACCGGATCGATCGCGCCGCAGTTCCTGAGTACGACGCGTTTTTGCTTGGCCAAGGCCTCCTGCCTATCAACCTGCCACTCTTCGATCGGAGATCCGCCGCGCAGGTGATCCTCGACGATACGATCCACCTTCTTGGGCGTCACTTCTCCATACAGCGTCCGGCGCCCATCTTCGACGACCTCCACCAATACCTCGCGGTAGCACAGGCCGATACAACCGGTCTCCTTCAGACTGACTTCGTCCTTGTCCGGATCCAGTAATTCTTCGAAACGCTGGAACACGGGCAGTCCACCGGCGGCGATGCCGCACGACCCTAGTCCTACAAGGACTTCACGCATGAGAACCTCCTGCCGAATCAGAGTTGCCGCATCTCAGGCAGCCTGCGAGCTTTTTTCCTGCCGGCGAAACCTGCGCAGAACGGTCCTCAGCTTCTGCGGTGTCAGCCGGCCGTAGGCCTGATCATCTATCATCACCACCGGGGCCAAACTGCAGCACCCCAGGCAGGCGACCTCCATGTAGGTAAACAGCCCGTCGCCGGTGGTCTCGTCCGGGATCACCCCCAGTTCCTCCTCGACGGTCTGGGCGATGAAATCGGCCCCCATAACGTGACAGGCCGTCCCCTGGCAGACTCGGACGATGTGCTTGCCCAGGGGAGTCAGGCGGAACTGCTTGTAGAAGGTAACCACCCCGTAGATCTCGGCAACGCCTGTGCCGGTCGCCTCGGCGATCTGCTCGATGGCCTTCTTGGTAACATAACCGTTAGAGTCCTGGCACGCCTGCAAGAGCGGGATCAACATGCCAGGCTCTGCGTGGCGCCTCCAGAGCATCACCCCGAAGGCGTCGACCTTGGTCATCTTCTCCTCGCCTTGCGGTGCATCATCCAGTATTTCGACGACCTGCAGGGTAACCACCCGCAACACGCCCGGCAGGATCTGCAGACGGGCAATGGATTTCTTGATCTCCTCGATGGTCCCAGCCTGCATCAGAAGCACGGCTAGGGCGCCCTCGGCGCTCGTCTCGCAGCAAACCGTGTTCTCGTTGAAATGGGACATGGCATACAATGACTCCAGCCGCGAGCTGTCGATCTCTGCGAGAACATAGGCCTGCTCGTACTTCTTGATGAAGGAATCGAGGTCCGCCTCCAGGCCTGCATTCTCCGCATGATGGACTTCGTAATCATCTATCTCATCGACTGCCTGCAGGCTGCGCTCGATCGCCTGATCGACTGCGCTACGGTCGGGCGCCTGGAAAACGACCAGCATATCCCAATCGCCGATAACGACGTCGCAAAGGCGCACCCCGGCTGTGTTACGCAGCCGCTCGAAACACGGCAACAGATCCGTGTCCGGCTTTCCCCTGATTAGTACACAGGCTCTGGCGGCCTCGATCTTCTCGCTCATCTGAACACCTCCTCTGAAAAACCGCCCGATGGTATGCCATTTTTCTAAGAAAATGTCAGCTATTATTGTAGGATCGTCTCCAGCTTCTTATTGATTCCACCAATTGGGGACGCAGCCGTCGAAGTCGACGCTGGTATAGCTTGTGCCGAGGGTGTCGGCCGAGGTGTCTATGTCGTGCGAGCGGGTGCCTATGCCGTAGGCGTGGGTGAACTTCGGTCCGCATGAGGCCGTCGTGAAGGTGGCCGGGTTGCCAACCGGGTTGTTGTAGACCTGCATGTTGTGCACGTCGTCCAGCAGCACGCCCTGCTGGGCGTTTTGCACGTCGTTGTCGTGGACCGCGCCGCCGAAGACATCGGTGATGTACCAGGCGTCCGAGCCCAGGTAGAGCCCGAAGCCGCAGCGCCGTTGTGAGCCGCAGTCGATCGAGTTGCCGCTGGTGTCGCTGCCGGTGAAGTCGCCGCTGGTGCCGTTGCCGCCGTTGCCGTCCGGCCAGGCGTGCAGCATCAGAGCGGCGAACGAGCCTCCGGTGAAGGCGTCCGTGTGCCAGAGCAGGTTGTTCTGGATGAGGCAGTTTTTACAACCGCCGAAAATCAGATCGACGTCTGTATTGTCGACAATCTCGTTTTCGGTGAAGCTGGAGTTCGCAGCGTCGTGCACGGTGATGCCGTCAGACCACATGCCCTCGTGATCGTGAACCCCGTTGTAGGCCACCGTGTTGCGAAAGACAGTAACGTTGTCGCGCACGCCGGTCACCTCGCAACCGGTGCCGCACAGGGCGTTTTTGGTAACGCTGTTTGAAAGCACACAGTTGTTACAGACCATGCGCAGGTTGTAGCCGTAAGCGTTGCTATAGGCCGCGCACTGCTGGCCCGACGGAGTTCCCGCCCGGGCCGTCTTGTTGCCATCGAGCACGATGTGATCCACCAGGCTGCCGTCCTGCAGCACCTGCAGGATACCCAGCATGTCGCCGAATGCCGCCGAGGCCCGCAACACGGCGCAGTCGTGGCCATCCAGGGCGCACTTGGGCTGGTTCGCGTCGCGGCCCTCGCTGCGCACGGTGATCGGGCGGGCGTTGATCTGCAACTGATGATCGATGCGGAAGACCCCGACCGGAATCTCCATGATTTCACCGGTGGGCGTTGCGTCGATGCAGCCCTGGATGGCGGCCGAGGCGTCCGAGTCGACCCCGGCCAAAGCCCGGGCCGCCTCGCATACGATCACGTTTACAGAGCCCACCGTTACTACTACGTTCTCGGAAAAATCCCCAAACCACTCGACGCTCTCCTGCAACATGCGCCACTGAAAATCGTATATTCCGGCCGTCGCCGGCGCGCTGATGCTGAACTCGAAGGTCTTGGTCTGGCCGGGGCCGATCGACTCGCCGGCCTCGAGCTGCACGCGGTTGCTGCCCCAGGTGCTGTTGTCCCGGGGATTCTCGGCTCCCAGCTTGTGGCCAGCAGCGCTTGTCCAGGCGGCCAGAATCAGGGCTGGTACGCCTGCAATACAACAAGATCGAATCCAGCTCAAGGCGACGCTCATCTCGGACACCTTCACGGGCACGTAGAATACGGAGATTTTCGAACCCGCCCCCGAAAATGTCAACCGAGTGTCTTATAGGCCGCACACCTCGGCTTGACCGACTGATCTTTCCCATGCCATGATTGTGTACATGATGAGCAACTCGGCTCCGCAGATGTCGCTCCGGCTCGATCGTGACGAGGTGCGACCCTACTTCTTGTGGGACACGACCTTGACCGTCGGCGATCTACGCCGGCTGCTGCGAGATGGAGATCAGGCAACCTGGCTGTACTGGACTGCGAGGATCCTCCGTGATGCTCGCTACGCGGATGTCTGGCTTTTCGTAAGTCTGCGCGAAGTGCTCGAACATTGGGACGATCTGAGACAACGACTCGGCCGGGAGCGTGTGCGTTGGGACTTCATGATCGACGGCTGGCGGGCAGATGGGCTCATTCCATAGCAAACTGACAAAGCTGCAGAAAGAGTTGATCGAGGCCTTCTTCGAGGGTGAAGAACACTTCTGGCTGACGGGCGGCGCGGCGCTCGCCGGCTACTACCTGGGCCACCGACAAACCCATGATGTCGATCTGTTTGGACCGGTCGATGCCGATATCAACGAGGCTGCGCATCGTGCCGAGGCGATCGCAAAAAACCTTGGAGCCGCGGTCACAAGGATTCGTACGACACCTGCTTTCGTGCGTTTGCTTGTGAAACGCGGCGACGAACAGTGCGAGGTCGACATCGTCGGAGACGCGACGCCGCGAGTTTCACCCGTAGAGGTCAAGGACAGGATTCGAATCGACTCCTTGCGCGAAATCGCCGCAAACAAGGTTGCGGCATTGTTGTCGCGAAGCGAGGTGCGCGATCTGGTTGACCTGCGCCACCTGGTTATGGCGGGGATCGACTTCGACAAAGCATATCAAGACGCGGCCAGGAAGGACGCCGGACTATCGCCCGACACCCTGGCACTCTCACTCTCCTGGATCCCGGTCGAGGAGAGTCGGGTTCTCATCGCGGACGAAGATACAGAAACAATCCGCCAATTTCGCGACGAACTCATCCGCCGCATCAGGGCCAAGGCGTTTCCCGGCCTCGAACCCTGACAAATTCCGGTTCAGATATCGCCACGTATCGGGCGGACTCCGCTTCCAAACCATTCAGGCTACTGATTGAAGAAATGGGGACGGAGTAACTTTTTCGAGTAACTTTTTCCCGCAGTTTGCGGCGCTGGATGTATCCTGTCAGGGTCTTTCACGGGTCTATTGGAAATAGGCGGGGGTACTGGTAGTATCCGGGGCTGGAATGACGACTGGAGGTCTGTGAGCTTGGAAAACCTCGATAGCGGACGCTTGCGTAACCTGGCCGTCAGCGAGACGGGCTTCATCTTCGATCCCGTCAGCGGCCATACCTTCAACACCAATCGGACGGGTTATGCGATTCTCAATCTGCTCAAGGAAGACCGCGGCCAGGACGAGATCGTCACGGCCTTGACCGAACACTTCGAAGTCGAGGAAGAGACCGCTCAGCGGGAGCTTCAAAACTTCGTCTTCCGCATCAAAGACCTCGGGTTGTGTTAGAAACATGACAACCCTGACAATCGCCGTCACCGGCCTGAACGCGCACGACAGCCCCGGGCCCGGGATTCCGGTCATCCGCGGTATTCGTGAACATTACGCTTCCGGCTGCCGGATCGTCGGGCTGGCCTATGACGCACTCGAGCCGGGTGTCTACATGGAGGATCTCGTCGACCATGCCTTTCTGATCCCCTACCCGTCCGAGGGGGAAGAATCCTTCCGTACGCGCCTACTCGAGATCCACTCGAAGTGCGGCCTCGACGTGCTGGTGCCTACCCTGGACGCCGAGATGCCAATCATTCTCAAGATGCGCGATGAACTTACCGAACTGGGGATAAAGACATTCCTGCCGTCGGACGAAAACCTGGCCCAGATTTCCAAGACCAGGTTCCAGAAACTCAGTGAGCGTCACGGCATAAACGTTCCCCTTTCGGACAGCGCCGCGGATCTCTCGCGCCTCGACTCGCTTTGCCGGTCGCTGGGGTTCCCGGTGATGATCAAGGGGCAGTTCTATGAGGCCTACATCGCTCACAATTACCAGGAGGCCGTCCTCTACTTCAACAAGATCCGCGATCGCTGGGGCCTGCCGATAGTCGTTCAGGAGTATATCCTGGGCGAGGAGTACGACGTCGTCGCCGTCGGAGACGGCAAGGGCGGCACCGTCGGCCTGGTCCCGATGCGCAAGATGTACCTTACCGACAAGGGCAAGGCCTGGGCCGGCATCACGGTCACCGACCCGCGCTTGATAAATATGTCCCATGACGTAATCGCCAAGCTCGAATGGCGCGGACCTCTCGAACTGGAGGTCATGCGGCGGCGCTCCGACGGTGAACTTTTCCTGCTCGAGATCAACCCCCGCTTCCCCGCCTGGGCCTACCTGTCCGTCGGGGCCGGCGTCAACCTGCCGGCGGCCGTTGTCGCCCTGGCGCTGGGCGAGAAGGTCACCGTGGCGCCCGACTTCGAGGTCGGCAAGATTTTCGTGCGCTACTCGATGGACCTGATCACCGATCTTGCGAAGTTCGAGTCGATCACGACCCTGGGAGAGTTGCAACACACACAACCGGAGACAAAAAATGACCCGTGAGCCATGGGAGAAACCCACCATCGTCATGCAGGTCAGCGGCCTTATGAACAAGTTCGGGAGACGCTCGACCCGTAAGCCTGTCGAGGATATCGACGGCGTTGCGGTCAAGTCGCTGGTCGAAGAATACGGCTCGCCGCTGTTCATCTTCTCGGAACGCGCCATCAGGGCCAAGTACCGCGAGGCCAAGCGGGTTTTCTCATCACGTTACCCCGACGTGCGTTTCGGCTGGTCATACAAGACCAACTACCTGAACGCCGTCTGCTCGATCTTTCACCAGGAGGGCGCCCTGGCCGAGGTGGTCTCGGAATTCGAGTACGACAAGGCTCGCCGCCTGGGCGTCGCCGGAGCCGATATCTTCTACAACGGCCCTTACAAGCCCGGAGAAAGCCTGGCCCTGGCGGCCCGCGAGGGAGCTTGCATCCACATCGACCATTTCGACGAGATGGAAACTCTTTTCGGTATCGCCGACGAGTTGAAAATCGAACCGCGGGTAGCGCTCAGGATCAATCTCGATGCCGGCATCTACCCCTCCTGGGATCGCTTCGGCTTCAACCTCGAGTCAGGCGAAGCCGTCGAGGCCGCCCGCCGCCTGGCGAACCACGGGCGCCTGCGCCTCGAGGGGCTGCACTTGCACCTGGGCACCTTCATCCTCGATCCACGGGCCTACGCCGTGGCCGTGGGCAAGTTGCTCGACTTGGCCGACGTCCTCAAGGAACGTTTCGCGATATCGATCGACTACCTCGACATCGGCGGTGGCTTTGCATCAACCAATACCTTGCATTCGCAATACCTGCCGGGCGAAGAGGTCAGTCCGAGTCTCAACCAGTATGCCGAGCAGATCTGCGGTGCGATGAGCCGCGGGCTTTCGGACGGGCGCTCACCGGGGCTGGTGCTGGAGACAGGCCGGGCGCTGATCGACGAGGCCGGCTTCATGGCCACGACGGTCGTGGCCGAGAAACGACTCCCCTCGGGGCTCAGGTCGCTGGTGATAGACGCCGGCGTCAACGTCTTGTTCACATCATTCTGGTACAAGCACAAGGTATCCACCATCCGCGAGATCCACGGCCTGCAGGAAGAGGTGATCATCTACGGCCCGCTGTGCATGAACATCGACGTGGTCAGGCCCTCGGTCATGCTGCCACCGGTGGAGAAAGGCGAGATTCTCCTGATTCATCCCGTGGGCGCTTACAACGTCACTCAGTGGATGCAGTTCATCCGCATGCGGCCCAACGTAGTCCTGGTGGGCGAAGACGGTTCCCATGAACTGATCCGGGAGGCCGAAACTATCGACGATATTCTCACCCGTGAGCGATTGCCCGAGAGGCTGAAACTGCCTTGAGTTCCATCTCCGTAACTAGCCCGGGTAAATCCGGATCGGCACTCGATCGGCACCGGATCACGCGGGCGGTGTTGCACTCGTATTCGCAGGTGCTTTTCTCGGACAGCACCCTGCTGGGTGCCTTGCTGCTGGCATTGACCTTTCTCTACCCGCTCCAGGGTCTGGCCGGTCTGGCTTGCTGCCTGATCTCCATCGTTGCGGTGCTGGCCATGGGAATTCCCTCAGAGAAAGTCGAATCGGGTTACCACGGCCTGAACGGCATGCTGGTCGGCCTGGCACTGGGCCTGTTCTTCAGCTTCAACCTCGCCTTTCTGGTGATCCTGGTTCTTGCCGGCGCACTGGTGGCGGTCGTGGCGGTGGTGATCAAGAACTTCCTCGGTTCGTTGACGGGGCTGCCGGCAATGAGCCTGCCCTTCGTGACAGTCACCATACTCATATTTCTGGCCGTGCGTGGATTCGCCAACCTCGAGATCAGCATCGCGCCGATCTCCCTGGCCCGCTGGCTCGACGTCTTCGCTCTGCCGCCTTTTCTCGACACCTTCTTCCGCTCGCTGGGCGCTACGCTCTTCCAGGTGAGCAGCCTGGCCGGAATGATCATCTTTGTGATCCTGGTCTGCTTCTCGCGTATATCGGCCCTGTTGTCGTTGGTCGGCTTCGCCTCGGGCGCCGCGGTTTACCTGTCGCTGGGCGGATCGCTGGCCGAGGTCAGCTCAGATTTCATCGGGTTCAACTTCATCCTGGTGGCAGTGGCCATCGGCGGCGTCTTTCTCGTCCCGGCCTGGCCCGCTTACCTGCTGGCGGCCGTGGCGGCCGCGGTAAGCGCTTTAGTGGCCGCGGGATCGCACCAGATTCTGTCATCCTTCGGCGTCCCGGTACTGGCTCTGCCTTACAACCTGACGGTGATCCTGTTCGTCTACGCCCTGAAGTTCAACAGCCGCCACCCATCGCTTCAACTCGTCAGCCTGCTGGTGTGGCGGCCCGAGGACAACCTGCGCCATCACCGCGGCATCGCCATGCGGGCGCCGCATCCACTGCACGTGCGACTTGAGCCGCCCTTCCTGGGAGAGCGCCTGGTCAGCCAATCGACGGACGGGGAAGAGACCCACAAAGAGCGCTGGTCGCACGCCTGGGATTTCGTCATCGACCAGGGCGGCAGGCAGACGGACAGCGATCTTGCCGGGGCGGCTGACGATTTCTACGTCTTCGACACGCCGGTCACGGCGCCGGCCGACGGGACGGTCGTACGCACGGTCGAACACCTGGAGGACAACCTGCCGGGCACGATTGACCGGGAGCACAACTGGGGCAACTGCGTCGTGCTCTGGCACCTCGGCGCGCTGTATTCCGGCGTCTATCACCTGAAGAAGGACAGCCTCGAGGTTGCCACGGGCGATCACGTGCGCCGCGGGCAAATCCTGGGACGCTGCGGCAACTCGGGGCGCTCATCCGTGCCCCACCTGCACCTGCAGGCGCAGATCGGTCCCGAGCCGGGTTCGCCCACCCTGCCGGCCGTGCTGGCCGGATATGTTCGCCTGGTTGGAAAACATAAATCGTATCACCCGGTCGGCAATCCGGGTAAGGGAGAGACGATCGCGCTCCCCGAGCCCTGGGACGAGGTGCGCGAGGCGTTCGGCATGGCCATCGGCCGCCGTTACCTCTTCGCGATCGAGGGTGAGCCGGATCCTGCGCTGAAGTGGGAGGTGGACGTCGATTTCCTGGGATATCTGTTTCTAAAGGACGCAAGCAGCGGCCAGAAGCTGTACTTCGAAAACAGCGGGCGCGAGATCGTCTTTGGCAAACTCGAGGGAAGCGCTGCGGGCAAATTGCAGGCGTTGCTGCTGGCCGTCCCCCGCGTCCCGCTGTGCCGCCTGGCCGGCCTGGCCTGGGAGGATCGCCTGCCGCCCGAGTTGTTTACCGGCACGGCCGGCCGCCTGGCGCTCGACCTGCTGCGTCCATTCGGAGAGCCATACCGTGCGATCAGCCGAACGACCTACCGGGGACGGGAGATTGTCGGGCTGGGCAAGGCCGAGACGAACGCCCACTTGATCGAAACCCGGGTTTTGAAAAAAAGGTTCGCAGACAACGGAGCCGGGGGACAGGAAAAAACGCTTGCGACAGGGCGCATGTGGTTCGATCGCATCCTCGGACCCGTTCGCATCGAAGTGGATTACGCCAATGGACAATCGATTCACTTATCACAGATCGTCGCGACGGACTGAGCGGGTCTGGTTCAAAACGATCCTGCTCGGTTGGATCTTTCTCGTGCTTCCCGCCGCGGCCGCAGAGAAACCACCTGCCTGCGCCTATCCTGCCTGTCTGCAGGCCGCCTGGAACTTCTACCAGTGCGGGGAAATCGAGAAAGCCGAGATTCTCTATCAGCGGGCGCGGCGCCTGTCTCCCGATTCCGAGGAGGCCATGCTGGGCCTGAGCCTTACGGCCATAGAACGCAAGGATTACGAGACGGCCGCCTCCCTGTGCGAAAAAGTCATCGCCAAAAATCCCGAGAACCTCTGGGCGCTCAAGCGCCTGGCCTATGTCCGCTATCTACAGGGGAAATTGCGTAAGGCCCGCCAAAACTACGAACGGGTCCTGGCGGCCGCTCCCGGCGACCCGGACGCACGCCTTGGCCTTGCCTGGGCGCTCTTCGGGCAACATAGACGCTTCGAAGCGCGCATGCAGCTTCGAGACAACGACACGGCCGCAAGCGACACCCTGAAGAAAGAGATCGGAAGCCGGCCCGACTTCGGCGCCAGCGCCTACTTCACTGGCATGGGCTATCTCGGCTCGAGCATCTACAGTCATTCCCTGGGATTTTACCTCTTCGGTTATTTGAACTACCAGGATCTTCTCACCCTCTCTGTGCAGTACAACCGCACATACACCTGGACCAGGTCGCCCGAGCCGCCGCCATGGATGCCGCAGCCAGCCAACCACAGGTCATACATTGTACGCAACAATATAAACCCCCAGATCCAACTGCACTACCGTTGGCTGGGGCTTCAGCTGGCCTACAACCGCCTGCTCGGCAAGGGGGCCGGCTCGGCCAATACGATCTCGGGATACTTCCAGTTGGATTTCGGCTGGCTGGGGCTCAATCTCGGGGGCGCCTGGTCGGACCCGGGCGATCTGCAGATCTGGCAGGCCTCGCCCGAGTTAGTCTTCAGGCCGATAAAGGAACTCTCACTGTCGCTGATCGGCGGCCTGCAGTACCTGGTGCAGAAAAATGGTCCGCTGGATCGATCGAACCACTTGTCTTTCGAGTTTCAGATCGACTGGCGTCTGGCCGCGGCCTGGGATATCAAGCTTTCGGCCTGGAGTGGTGGGCGCACATTCTGGATCGACCGCCAGACGATGATCCCCCTCGGCACGCTCGACTTGTATCGTCTAGGCTTCCATGCTGAACTGATCGTGACGCTCGCGCGGCAGTTGGGTCTGGCACTCGGTTTTTATGGCCAGTTCGGGCAAGACATCATGAACGTTGACATCAAGACCAGCTACCTGGGCGGCTATCTCGGGCTCAGAACTACTTTCTAAAAGGAGAAAACAATGCCTGCAATACGAAACAGCCTGGTCGCCGGATTTCTATTCGCGCTGGCCGCCGGACCGGCGACTTCACGCGCCGATACCGAGATACCGAATCTCTACCGTGACTCGTACGCGCTCGAATCGGCCGGCAAGGTGAAGGCCGCGGCCAACAAGGTGTTGACGGTGCTGCGCCGTGAACCGGACAGCTACTTTGCCAACCTGCGCGTCGGCTGGCTTTTCTACCTGCAGGGCGAGTCGGAGCAATCGGTCAAGTACTATGATCGGGCGGTCGGGCTGAAGCCCAAGGCAGTAGAGCCTCTCCTGGGAAAACTGCTTCCACTGGTCGGAATTGCCGCCTGGGGACGGGTGGCCAAGACCGCACGCCAGGTGTTGAAGCTCGATCCCGGCAACTATACCGCCAACAGCAAGCTGGCCTACGCGCTGTACATGAGCGGCAACTACGTCCGGGCGCTTCCGGTATACGAGTTGCTGGTCGAGCGCTACCCTTCAGTTGTCGACATGAAAGCCGGGCTGGCCTGGTGCAGGTTGAAGATGGGCCGCGTGGCCGAGGCGCGGACGCTCTTTTTAGAAGTGCTCAAGGTAAACTCCTCCCACTCCAGCGCCGCAAGCGGCCTGGCCGTCTGCGCCGGCCCCGCAAGCAATCCCTGACACGGAAGAACAGAGAAGACGGTCCCGCGTAAAACCAGGCCAGAGACTACTCATAAACCAATTGAATGCTGCATTTATACTTGGTATTCCTTGGAGAGGAGGGGAAAGTGAAAATCAGGTTGATCGCGGCATTCATTTTGATCACACTGTCCTTCGCCAAAGCGACTCCTCTGGTATCCGGAGAATTTGACCTGGCACTTCAGTGGTACGGAAATGCCGACATGCCGCAGTGGGTGGCCGACGTTGCCTGGGGAGATGGTACAGGTCTTGTCGTCTGGGAGGATTCCCGTTTGTTCGTCGGCGCCATTTACGGAACCAGGTTCGGGACCGGCGGCGAGGTAATTGATCCGGTAGGTATCCCCATTCTCTTTCCTGAACCGATGTTTGACAGGTATCTCCATCAGCCACGTCTGAGCTGGGACGGAACGTATTACCTGTTGGCCTTGAAGTCAACAGACAACAATTTCGGCGAGGCAATGATTGAAGCAGTGATGCTGGACTCTGCTGCCAGACCTGTGGTCCCAAAAACCATCACGCTTTCCAGGATTTCAAGCTTTGCAGGCCAGCACGCGGTTGCATCGAGTGGACAGGAACACCTGGTGGCCTGGGTGGATATCGGCAACGGGATTTTCATACAGCGGATTGACACGGATTTCTCGATGCTGGACGATTCACCCTTGCAGGTGTCCGGCCCGGCTCCCGGCCTTTCCGGAATCGACGTGGGCTGGGATGGCCAGCACTATGTCGTCTTCTGGAAGGACGAAAACGGAGTCCGCGCCGCTCGCATCGAGCAGCGAGGCGAGGTACTGGATGCGGGGGGTATTGCACTTATAGATGGGGAAATCAACGCGGGTCCTCGAGTGGCCTGGACGGGAGAACACTACCTGCTTGTTTTCGCGGGTCATCTTTCTATCTTCCAGCAGTTCGACGGCATCCTGGCCATGCGCGTGTCACCCGATCTGGGATTGCTTGATGTTTTTCCCGCGACTCTTGATAACGTCACTTCAACAAATCCGGACATCGCCTGTGGGTCGGCGATTTGCCTGGTCAGTTGGGACAATACCCCCAACTCGCCCGGAAAGATCATGGGCGCTCTGGTGGATGGATTCCTCAACCACTTTGACCCTACTATCGGCTTGTCGGGAAGCCGGTTCCACAGGTTCTTACCGGCTGCCTGCTGGGATGGTAGCGAATTTCTCGTGACCTGGACGGAAATGAGCAGCAATCTTACATTTGATGTATATGCAACCCGCGTGGATGCTTTTGGTAACGTCTCCGATCGCCTGGGTTACCCGCTATCGCTGGGACACTCCAACCAGCTCAAACCCAGCGCGGTATTCGACGGTGAGAATTTCCTTGCCGTCTGGTCCGAGGGTCGAGGAGAAAGAGGAATGGACATTGTGGGCCGGCACATTTCGCCGGGCTCGGTGGCCGTGTCGCCTCCGGCGGCGGTGCTGGAGGCTGCACCATTGCAACAGATGCAGCCCCGCCTCAGCCGGAACGTAAGCGGATACCTCCTCACCTGGTGCGACTGGCGCAACTACAGCGAGAACAAAGAGCCGTTCATGACCCGGTTAGGAGCAGACGGCATCCCAATCGATCAGGCCCGGCGCTTTTCCGGTGACTGCGGAGTGCCGGTCGCATGCGGGTCTTCCCGTTGCCTGGTTCCCAAGGTCACCGATAGCGATGTCCAGGCGGTATTCATCGATATGGAGACGGATATTCCCGCCGAGGAAGTGGTCCAGGTGAGGCATTCCAGCGCCAATCCTTCTTCTGCGGCCGTATCCTGGGGCGCCGGTCGATTCCTGCTGGCCTGGACAGAGTGTTCGGTCTTTTGCACCGTGCATGCCGCAAGGCTGTCCGATGACGGCAAGGTGTTGGATCCAACAGGCTTCCAACTGTCACCCACGGAGGGTTACCATGGCTCGCCCATCATTTCCTGGGATGGTGAGAATTTCCTGGTAGCCTGGGTCGACAACGAGTCCAGGATTGATGGGGCGCGTGTCGAGCCAGATGGCGAAGTTCTCGATCCTGAAGGATTTCACATCGGCGAAGAGGCCAGGAAAATGTATTTGCAAGGTGCTGCAGGGGGTACAGGGCGACACCTGGTTGCCTGGCTCGAAGAATACGAACCGGATCTGTGGAGGGTCAGGGCGGCCAGGATAGGACGGGAGGGGCAGGCGCTGGACATGCCACCGATTTTGCTGGTGGCCGATGTGCAAAAGGACTGGTTTGCTCCGGCTTGGCACAACGCTCTTTCGTCTGACGGACGCGGGCGATGGCTTTACACATACAGCAAGCTGCACGATGAACAGGAGGAACCGCTCGTGAGGGCGTATGGCGTCTGGTTGACTGCGCTCGCGCCGGGGCAACCGTGCCAGCAGGCCGGCGAGTGCGAAAGCGGTTACTGTGTGGATGGCTTGTGCTGCGATTCGACTTGCCAGGGACAATGCGAGGCCTGCAACGAGCCGGGCGCGGAGGGAACTTGCGTTTCGGTTCAGGGAGCCCCGCACGGTGACCGGCCAGCGTGTGTAGGTATTTTTCCATGCGGCGGGGTCTGTGACGGCAGCCACAGGCAGTCTTGCTCCTATCCGGGGCCTGAAGTGTTGTGTGCGGAGAGCCGATGCGAGAATGGAGTCGAGGCCAAAACAGGATTCTGCAATGGAACCGGCGCTTGCAGTCCTCAGGAACTGCATTCCTGCTGGCCTTATTACTGTGGTGGGAATAGCTGCAGGGACAGTTGTTCGGATGACGTAGATTGTGCAGATGACCTGGTATGCCGTGAAGGCAACTGCAGGCAAGAGCAAGACGGGGGCCCCGAGCCATCACACCCCGCCGATGGCTGCGGCTGCAGCACTAGCCGTGGAATCTCGGATAGTCTGATCTGCCTGCTGGCATGCTTGGCGCTGCTGCGAGCCTGCCCGCGGAATCGTCGCAGGTGAGTTGTACGCCCGTGCACTCGCATGCAGAACAGGCGTCGTCTGAAGTACAGGAATCTGCGTCGTCACATACCGTTCCATCGGGCATGTCGACCGGGCCGCCCAGCGAACGAGTGTCCGGTATCCGGACAAGTTACCGCTTTACCTATTGTCCGTGCAGGAATCTATGCTTCACACCAGTGAAGATCGGGGCGTGTACAATGGTGGAATATGCGCAGGCTGTCGGGGCAAGCCCGGGGCGGAAAAATTCACACAGCCAAAATCGTTGACAGGCTCAGGTGGCAAAGCTAAGAGTTATCATATAGAAAAAGAATAAAGACACGGAGGCAAACCTATGGCCAACAAAGACCAGAAGAAGAGGGACGACAAGAAGAACAAGCCGAAGCTCACTCCCAAGGAGAAGAAAGCGAAGAAGGACAAAAAACGCGCCGCCAAGCGGGACAAGTAGCTCTGCGAACTCTTCCCATTCCAGCGCCGCGGGCGGCCTGGCCGTCTGCGCCGGCCCCGCAAGCAATCCCTGACGGCAACTAGCGGGCGTGCAGCATCTCGTCCCAGATCGTGTCGGCCGCCCAGCGCAGGTTGGCCGACGAGTATTCGGGATCGGCGCCGTTCTTGCACTTGAAATATATCGAGATACCGGTGGCGTCCGGGTGATCGCTGTCATGGCGCTCATAGAGAACAACCTGCCCGGTGGCCGTTATCACGGCGTCGTAGGCAGCGGCGTTGGCGGGATCCCTGGTCTTGGCGACCGTGGCCAGCTGGATCAAATCGCTCAGGTAAGGATCGAAGCCCCACAGGATACCGAACCACTCGAGGCTGTTGTCGTTGCATAGCTGGCGGAAGGCCAGGTTTGACCAGCCGTCGAGGGCCGTTGCCATCGAGTCGCAGGCCGCAACCAGCGAGTTCATCTTCGTAAGGTCATACGAAGCCAGCGTCATGTCGGCATAGGGAGCCGAGTCCATGAACGTATCGACCGCCAGTTGGCCGAAGAGCCGCGGATTGGGGCCGGCCTCGGTCTTGAATTGGGCCAGAAGATCCTGGTAGTTCCAGCCATCGCCTGGCTCCATCTCCTCGGAAGCGACCATCACCTGGGCGTCGTTGCGCAGTTCGTAGGCGATCTCGACCATGCCCTCATTGCAGGCGTCGATGCCGATCAGCGAAAGTCCCTGGCCGGCCACGGCCGTCCCGATCTCCTGGGTGTAGAGCCAGTCGCCGCTGGTTTCGTCATCGCATACCATCTTGGGAACAAAGCCGGGATCGTCGGCCATACCGCTGCGCCAGCCGTCCCCGTGATCCCAGAGGATTACATAGTAACTGCCTCCGCCGACGGTGTCTTTGACGTCCATGATGAAGTTCGAAAGCGTGGCCGGATCGCCCATGTTGAGTTCGTTATCGCTTCCGCCGGCGGTGATGCCCAGGTGCGGGCCATCCAACTCGGTGCTGGTTCCGTTGTGGACCTCGTACAGGCGCGTATCGCTCCAGGCGCTAAACTGCTCGCGGTCAATCAGCAGAAAAACACGCAGCCAGGCGGCATCGTCGACGTTGGCCGATTCCATCTCCTGCCAGTCGTCGAGACCAAAAGGATCCAAATTGTTGTCGGCGGACATGTAGACCATCACCGTCACCGTCCCGCCGCAGATGTCCGGGCCAGGCAGGCACATGCCGCCCGAGCAAGTGTCGGGCGAGGTACAGGCATCGCCGTCGTCGCATGCAGCCGTGTTGTCTGCAAACAGGCAGCCCAGGTTGACATCGCAAGAGTCATCGGTACAGATGTTTCCGTCGTCGCAAGAGACGGGCGCGTGCGTGCAGCCCGTGGCGGCGTCGCAGGTGTCCGCCGTACAGGCGTCCGAGTCGTCGCACGAGATCGCGACATGGGTGCAACCCGTGAGTGAGTCGCAACCGTCGGTGGTGCAAACATCCGAGTCGTCGCAAGAGACAGGCGCGTGCGTGCAACCCGTAACAGCGTCGCAACTGTCAGCCGTGCAGGCGTCCGAGTCGTCGCACGAGATCGCGACATGGGTGCAACCCGTGAGTGAGTCGCAACCGTCGGTGGTGCAAACATCCGAGTCGTCGCAAGAGACAGGCGCGTGCGTGCAACCCGTAACAGCGTCGCAACTGTCAGTCGTGCAGACATCCGAGTCGTCGCATGAGATCGGCGCATGGCCGCAGCCCGCAACAGCGTCGCAACTGTCTGCCGTGCAGGCGTCCGAGTCGTCGCACGAGATCGGCGCGTGCGTGCAACCCGTAACAGCGTCGCAACTGTCCGCCGTGCAGGCGTCCGAGTCGTCGCACGAGATCGGCGCATGGCCGCAGCCCGCAATAGCGTCGCAACTGTCCGTCGTGCAGGCGTCCGAGTCATCGCACGAGATCGGTGCGTGTGTACAGCCCGTGGCCGCGTCGCAGGCATCGGCAGTGCAAGCGTCGGAGTCGTCGCACGGGATTGCCTCGTGTGTGCAGCCCGTGGCGGCGTCGCAGGCGTCTGTCGTGCAGGCGTCGGAGTCATCGCACGAGATCGCCGCGTGCGTGCAGCCCGTGGCCGCGTCGCAGGTGTCTGTCGTGCAAGCGTCGGAGTCGTCGCACGAGATTGCCTCGTGTGTGCAGCCCGTTGCGGCGTCGCAAGCGTCTGTCGTGCAGGCGTCGGTGTCGTCGCAGGAGATTGCCTCGTGCGTACAGCCCGTGGCGGCATCGCAGGCATCTGCCGTGCAGGCGTCGGAATCGTCGCAGGTGAGTTGCACGCCCGTGCACTCGCCTGCAGAACAGGCGTCGTCTGAAGTACAGGAATCTGCGTCGTCACATGCCGTTCCATCGGGCATGTCGACCGGGCCGCACAGGCCACTTGCGGAATCGCAGGTGTTGTGCCGGCAGGCAGTGTCAGAAGACGGATCGCACTTGACGATGCTGTTGGCGTCGATGACACAGTACCCGCCCGAGCAGTGCAGCAATCCATTGCACAGATCGCCGTCTTCGTAAGGCGCGCAATCGGCGTCTTGTTGGCACTGGCAGGTGTTCGGCCCTCCCTTGCAGGCACCGTTTTTGCAGATATCCGGCTCGGTGCATGGATTGCCGTCGTCGCAGGTCGCCGTGTTCTGCTCGAAAACGCAACCGGCCTGCGTGTCGCAGCCGTCGTCGGTGCAGGGATTGCCGTCGTCGCAGGCTATCTGCTGTCCCGAGCAGACACCATCCAGGCACTGGTCGTCACGGGTGCAGGCATTGCCGTCGTCGCAGCTTGCGCCGCTGGCCGGCTCGAAGGCGCAGGCGCCGTCACTACAAAGATCGACGCTGCAGGGATTGCCGTCGTCGCAATCGGCATCCTGCAGGCAAGCGGGGCTTCCTTTGTCCGACGAGCAAGCCATCGCCGCCAAGGCAACAACAACCGGAAAAACCAATATGATCCTTTTCATGATCACCTTCCTCTTTTTTGCCATATTACCACACCTTGCGGGCCGGCGCGACCAGACCAAAAAACATCGACGCCCGGCGTCATTTTTTTCGCTTGACCCGAAGGTTCCTGTCAGTGTTATGATTTTTACCTTATTGGAGGGGGCATGATGGTATATCGAAGCCTGCTGGAAGCTTTTGAATCGTTCGAAGGATCTGAACCAAGCAGATCGGACGGCGGGGGAGATCTGGATCGCCGTCGTGAGCTGCACAGACAGATCGGGCAGGTGCTCTTTCAACACCAGGCATCCGAGGGCACCGAGCGACGCGAACACCTGCGAGTACCCGTCTCACTGAGCGCCCGTTACTGGACAAGCAACGAACTCAGGGATCGTTACGTCCCTACGCTGGGAGAGGGCGGGTTGTTCATCGCCACCGATGAGCCCTTGGCTGTCGGTTCGCCGATCGATCTGCAGATTCGCCTTGTCGAGCGCGGATTGTCTCTCGACCTTCGTGGGCGGGTAGCCTGGGCCGGCACCGGCGCCGATTCGGGCCGGCGCGGCATGGGCGTCGAGTTCGTCGAGTTGACTTACGATCAGAAGGCTACAATCTATGAACTGGTCAACGACAGCCTGCGGGCACACTTGCTCGAGCGCAGGCAGTACACGCGTCTCGACAGCCGCTTGCCGGCCACCTTCGTCTACGACGAGGGTTCCTTCGAGCTTCCCACGACCGACCTCGGTCCCGGCGGGCTCTACGTTGAGACGGATCACCTCATTCAGAAAGGCGAGCGTGTCAAGGTCGTTCTCGACATCCCGGGCAAAGCAACCCCACTGCGCAGCGTGGCTCGCGTCGTTCGTGTCAACGATCGCCACCTGCCGGACATGCCTCCGGGCATCGGTTTGCGTTTCTTGATGACCAACCCGGACGGCAAGCAGGCCATTCTCGATCACATGCTGCGGCGGGTAGCCAACGCAGAACCCGCGCGGCCTTCTGCTTCAGGCGGGCTGCGCATGCGCCGCAGCGCGCGCCTCAAGCGGCGTGTCAAGGTGTCGTACAGCGACGGCGAGCACGAAAGCGCCAGCTTCACCAGGGATATCTCCAGCCGGGGAGTTTTCGTTCACGCCTACGAACCGCCGTCTCCCGGCACCAAGCTAGGCATCGAGATAGAACACCCCGTAAGCAGACAGGTATTGAAACTGCGAGGCCGGGTTGTGCGCACGGTGCCTTGCCCTGCGGGCAAACTGTCGCTTTCGGCCGGGGCGGCGGTGCTCTTTGACGAATGCAGCCAGCGACAGAAATCTATGCTCAGACGGTTCCTCAAGGAGTTCATCCTCATGGAGGGCAACTCCAGACCGCCCCCGGCGTGACGCTGCTGGTGATCCCGCCCGCCTTGATTATTTGCGGTATTTCTGTGAATGTCTCCGTCATATGAACCGATGAACGGCTTGTCGGAGGATACCCATGAGCAAGATGATCACGGTTCTGTACACTTCCCTGTTAGCCTGTCTGGCACTGACCCTGTTTGCCTGTTCGGCTAAACAGCGCCAACCCGAATGCACAAGCAGCTCAGACTGCCCGGACGGCAAGATTTGCCAGGATCAAAAGTGCGTTGACAAGACCACTTGTGACACGGACGCCGATTGCGCGGCCCCCACCCCGCGCTGTGAGACCGGTTCGGGCACCTGTGTGGCATGTATCGAAGACCGCGACTGCGCGACCAGCGAGCGCTGCCTGGACAACGAGTGCCAGAGCATCTGCACCTCCGATGCGGACTGCACGGCGCCAACTCCGCGCTGTGAGACCGAGTCGGGCCGGTGCGTGGTCTGCATAGTCGACCGCGACTGCGCAGTCGGCGAGCGCTGCGCCGACAACCAGTGCCGCGTCGGTTGCGCCACAGACGACGACTGCAACGATCCGTTTCCCCGCTGCGACAAGATCAGCGCCACCTGCGTCGAGTGCCTGGACGACCCCGACTGCCAGTCGGAATACGAGTGCCGCGACATGACCTGCCAGCCGCCCCAGGGCTGCACCACGGACGACGACTGCGAACGGGGCAAGATCTGCGAAAACGTGTGCGTCACCGGCTGTCGCTCGAGCCGCGACTGTCCCGACGGCTGGACCTGCCTGACGGACGTCGGAGACTATGGAACCTGCGCCCAGTGCATCGACGACAACGATTGCCCGGCGGGCTATGCATGCCTGGATTACGAATGTTCCTTCTACTGCGACGAAAACGCGCAGTGCTTCCCGCAGGTGTGCGACCCGGATTCCGGCCAGTGTGTCGAGTGCAACGTAAACGACGACTGCCAGACCGGCAACATCTGCAGCGGACACGCCTGCACACCGGGCTGCAGCGATGACAACGACTGCCCCGACGGGCGCTGCAACCCGGATACGCACACCTGTGTCGATTGTCTGACTCTCGACGACTGCCCGATCGGGCACCTGTGCGAGTCCAATGTTTGCGTCACCGGCTGTAACTCCGACCGCGACTGCCCCGGCGATCTGCATTGCGACCAATCCCAGGGCGAGCACGGCGCCTGTGTAGAATGCTTGATTGACGACGATTGCGACGCCTCCGAAGTCTGCCTGCAGAACGTCTGCCGTTTCGTGTGTTCCACAGATGACGACTGCTCACCCCCGACTCCGGCTTGCGACACCGTGGCGGGCGCATGCGTGCCCTGTATCACCAAGGATCACTGCCCTCTCGGCAACCTGTGTGTAGACCAGGTGTGCGTCCCCGGCTGCGAATCAGAGCGGGATTGCCCGGCCGGACAGGACTGTGTCGGCGGCCAGTGCGAGCAGGCCTGTGTCCCGAGCGGCGACGAAATCTGCGACGACACAGACAACGACTGCGACGGACGCACCGACGCCGGCGATCCTCAGTTGGTGCTCACGGCCTGTGAGCTGACCGAAGGCATCTGCGCGGGCTCACATCATCCGGCCAGCCAGTGTGTGGCCGGCCAGTGGGAGGCCTGCACCCCGGCCGAGTACGGCCCGCAGTTCATCCCCGAGGTTTGCGACGGGCTGGACACCAACTGCGACGGGGTGTCCGACACCGGCCTGCAACTAGACTGCCAGGCCGACTATGTCTGCCAGGGCAGCGAGTGCGTCTTCTCCTCGGGCTGCAGCAACGAGTGCGCCGAGGGCAGCACAGATTGCTCGTGGCTGGACTCATCCTACGTCAAGATCTGCACCGATATAGACGAGGATCCGTGCCTCGAATGGGACAATCAGGACTGCCCGCCCAACAGCTACTGCGACCCGATCATCTTCAACCAGTGTATCTGCGAAGATGTGCTGTGTATCGATGTCTGCTGCGCCCAGGGCCAGGTTTGCAACGCGGGCCAGTGCTGCACGCCGGAATGTCCGGCCCGTACCTGCGGCTCGGACGGTTGCGGCGGCACCTGCGAGTGCGATCTGCCCAACGACCAATGCATCGGCGGCGTATGCACCTGCACCCCGTCGTGCGCAGGCAAGGAGTGCGGCTCCGACGGCTGCGGCGGGGACTGCACCGATACCTGCGCCAACGACGAGCACTGCGAGGAAAATCATTGCGTGTGTGACTTCGCGGACTGCAACGGAATCTGCTGCGCGGACGGAGATGTCTGCGATTCGCAAACCGGCGACTGCTGCGAGCCACAATGCTCCGGCAAGCAGTGCGGACCCGACGGCTGCGGGCACCAGTGCGGAAGCTGCTACGACAACGAGCTGTGCATCGACGGATCCTGCATCTGCCAGCCCGATTGCGTCGGCAAAGAATGCGGCTTCGACGGCTGCGACGACATCTGCGGCAGTTGCGACTTCGGCCAACGATGCACCGAGGCCGGCATCTGCTGCGACAAGCAGTGCAGCGGGCGCGAGTGCGGTCCGGACGGCTGCGGCGGCACCTGCGGGAGTTGCGGAGACAACCAGGCCTGCAACGATAGCAGCGGCCAGTGCGAATGCGCCTACGACCAGTGCGGCGACACCTGCTGCACCTCGAGCCAGAGTTGCTACCAGGGATCTTGCTGCAGCCCCTCGTGCGGCGATGGTTTCTACACTCTATATCACTGCGACGACGATAGTTGCGGAGGAGTGTGCGACTGCCAGGATCACTACGGCGCTGGCGCCGTCTGCGGCACCGACCTGATTTGCGAGTGCCCGCCGCCGGGATTCACCTGCCTGTCGTTCAGCAATGGGCAAGAGTGCTGCTCGGGCAGCCAGACTTGCTCACAGCTGTTCGGCTGTTACTGAAATACAGTCAATTACTGCCATCGGGCCGACCGCAACGCCAAGACACCATCCCAAAAATAGTCCTTGATATCCAAACAAACGTTTGATAGACAATGCCTGATTTTGTACTTTCATTGGACTAGTTGCACTAATGGCAAGGTGATTTGCGATGAAATTCAAACATTCGTTTACAGGAATCTGGTCATCTACACTCCTTTCCGTCGCGCTTCTGGGTATTTTTGAATTCGCCCCCAGGGCCAGGGCAGGATTGTTCGAAGACGCCACATCAGGGTCCGGCAAAGACAGTCAGGCCACGGCAGCCAAGACCGGGCCGGTCGAGCTTTCGGGCTACGTGCGGGGCGATCTCTACCTAGGCAAGGTCCCCGACCGGGACGTGACCGAGATAAAAAACGGCTTCGGAGAAGCGGCCGCCAAGTTGCAGGTCAAGCTAGGCGACTGGGGCAACGGGCGCGCCGAGATCCGCGCACGCGAGGGGTACGACGGGGCCGGCGTCAACGGCACGGTCGGCCTGCGCGAGGCCTTTGTCGATCTCTACCTCGGACCGATCGACATCCGCTTCGGCCACCAGGTTATCGTCTGGGGCCGGGCCGACGCCTTCAACCCCACGGACAACCTAACCCCGCACGACATGCGGGTGCGCTCTCCCGACGAGGACGATCGCCGCGGAGCCAACCTGGTGCTCAAGACTTCAATCAACGTAAACCCTCTGCGCTGGGAGTTCATATACCTACCCTTCTATGCCCCCTCGCACTTTCCGGTCTTCTCAATGCCCGGCCCAATCAGCTTCTCGGATCCCGCGTATCCCGACGCGGACTTCGAGCACGGTACGCTGGCCACCCGTCTGAACGTCGAGTTGCCGGGCATCGATTTCTCTGTTTCCTACCTGTTCGGCTACTCGACCTTCCCGGGCATCGAACTCGAAAGCTTCACGCTGGCAGGTGAAAGCGGCGGGCCCAAGGTAGCGATTCGCTTTCGCCCCTACCAGCACCAGGTGGTGGGAGCCGATTTCGCGACCACCATCGGCGATCTCCTTGGTCTGCGAGGCGAGGTTGCCTTGAACTGGCCCGTGCAACACGACGACGCCGAGTACATCCCGCAACCGGAACTCCAGTACGTGCTGGGCGTCGATCACGACTTCGGCGAGGTGTCGCTGATCGTCCAGTACGTCGGCCGCACGGTGCTCGACTGGGAGGCCATCGAACCGACCGGTCTGTTGGATCTGGCCGCGGGCAAGACGCCCACCCCTGAGCAACTGGCTCTTATCATGCAAGATCCCGAGGGCGCGGCGCGCACCGAGATAAAACGCAAGACGCGCATGACGGCATCGCAAACCGAGCACATCTCGCACGCGGCCACGATCAGAATCGCCTGGCAGCTTCTTCATGAAACACTGACATTGGAGATGCTCGGCTATTACAACCTGAGCACAAAAGAGTGGCTCGTGCGACCGATGGTCAGCTACGACATCGCGGATGGGCTTGCCGCCATTGTCGGCGGCGAGATCTACGGCGGCCCCGACGAGACCCTCTTCGGTACCATCGACGAGCTCCAGAGCGCGGGCTTCGTCGAGCTGAAAGCCTATTTCTGAGATCCGGCCATGAGTGAAAATAACGAACCCGGTGTCAAGGAACGCATCGCCCAGGCGGCCACGCGCCTGTTCGCCCGCAAGGGTTACTCGGCCACGGGTCTGCGCGAGATTGTCGCCGAGGCCGGCGTCAGCCTGGCCATGGTCAACTATCACTTCGGCTCAAAAGAAGCCCTGCTTCAGTCGCTGATGGACGCTTTCTTCACCAGGATGCATGCCATCGCCAAGGACACGCTGGGGGGAGACGGTCCGCCTGAACTGCGTGTGCGCCGTCATTTTCGCGCGGCCATCGCCTTCTTCAGGAAAAACCCCGAACTGGTCAGGGTGGCCATCACCGAGCTGCCCCACGACCTGCCGGGGATCGTCGAGTTCAAGGCCGATCGGGTGATGAAGATCGTCTCGGTCTTCGCCGGCACCTTCCTGCCGTTGCTGCCCGAGGCGATTCGCGCGCACATCCGGCCCGAGATCTACGGCCCGGCCGTCATGGGCGCGCTCTCGGCGCACTTTTTGTTGCGTCCGGTGCTTGAAAGCGTCTTCAGCATGAGCTTCGACGATGCCTTCTACGAGAACTTCGCCGACGAGCTGGCCGACCTGGTCATGTACGGCGCGTTGCGCGCGGGCGCCGCGGAACTTTCGGACAGAAAGGACTGACAAACAATGCTGCAGGCATTCTCAAATACAGTCATCCGTTTTCGCTGGCCGGTGATGATCGTCTTTCTGGCTGTCAGCGCTTTATTCGGCCTACAGCTCAAGAACGCCGAGATCGACCCCGAGGTCAAAAACCAGCTCCCGCCCGACATGCGGGCCAGGATTCACATCGATCAAATCGAAAAGATCTTCGGCGGCACCGACATGATCATGCTGGTGATGACCGCCGACGACGTGCTCTCGGCAGCGACGCTCAAACGCATGAAGAAACTGGCCAAGAAGATTGAGCGCATCAAGGGCGTCGACCGGGTTCTGAGCCTGTTCACGCTCAAGGACATCCGCGCCGAGGGCGACCGGCTTCTGGTCGACCCGGCCGTCAAGCGCATCCCGAAGACCGAAGCAGCACGTGAGAAGCTGCGCGCCGAGCTGCGTGACAACGAGCTTGTCTACGGCAACGTGGTCTCGGAAGATTTCAAGGTCGCGGCCATCATCGGCCTGCTCGAGGCCGACGCCGAAGACGAGCCGACGTTGGAAGAAATGAGACAACTGGAACATGACATCCCCGGCCCCGAAAAGCTGTACATCGCCGGCATGCCCTACATTCGCGTGAATGTCGGGCACGACATCAAACATGACATGCAGCGTTTCTTACCGATCGGCCTGCTGATCATGCTCGTCTTTCTTTTCCTGTGTTTCAAGCAGCTTCGCGGGGTGCTGCTGCCTTTTATCGTCGTGGTCATGGCCATCTTGTTCAGCATGGGGCTGATCCCGCTGCTGGGCTGGAAGATCCAGATGATCACCGTGATCCTGCCGGTGATTTTAATCGCCGTGGCCAACGACTACGGCATACATATAATGGCGCGCTACCAGGAAGAAAACCTCCCCGGCGTTGATCTCGTTCCGCAGGAGCTGGCCAAGAAAGTCATAAACGAGCTGCTCTCGCCGGTGGTGGTGACCGGCGTGACCACTATCGCAGGGCTTTTATGCCTGCTAAGCCATATCGTCACCCCGGCCAAGCAGTTGGGAATCCTCTCGGCCGCCGGAGTGGCCTTCGCCTTGCTGGCCAGCCTGACCTTCATCCCGGCCGTGCTAGCCGTATTGCCTCGCGCGCGCCCGGTGCTGGGCACCAGCACTAGCGGCGCTAAGAAACACATCCTCGAAAGAATGCTGGCGTCGATGGCGGCCCTGGTCATCCGGCGCCCGAAGACTTTGCTGGTTATGGGTGTCGTGATTTCGGCGGCGGTAGGCGTCGGCATCGATTTCCTGGTAGTGGACACCAATCCGATCAACTACTACGACAAGGACGCGCCGGTTGCCGTCTCGGCTGCCTTGGTGGACAAGAACTTCGGCGGCTCGGGAGTAGTCTCGATCGTGGCCCGCGGCAACGTCAAGGATCCCAAATTGCTGACCGAGCTAGACGACTTCGAGAAGAAGCTCGGTGCCTTGCCCGAGGTGGGCCAGACCAGCTCTGTCGCCAAGGTTGTGCGCAAGATGAATCGCGTGCTGAACACCGACGATCCCCGCCCCGACCGCATCCCCGACTCGGCCGATGCCGTGGCGCAATATTTTCTCCTTTACTCCATGTCCGGCGATCCAGAGGACTTCGAGCGCATGGTCGATTTCAACTACCAGCACGCCCAGCTTACCGCGCGCATCAACACGCTCAGCACCGAGGCCGTCAAGCGGGTGATGAAGTTCATCCACGCCAATCTGAAAAAGCGTCCCCAGGGCATGTTCCCACTGGTGGGCGGCTTCGTCGATCTTCTCTCAGAGTTGGTCGACGCGATCATCAACGGGCAAGTCGTCAGCCTGTCGCTCTCGTTGCTGCTGGTCAGCCTGCTGGTGATGCTTCTGTTTCGCTCCGTGGTGGCCGGCCTGCTGGCTGTAATTCCGCTGTCTCTTTCGATGCTCTTGCTGTTCGGCCTGATGGGCTACCTGGGCATCGAGCTGAACATCGCCACCGCCATGCTCTCGTCGATCATGATCGGGGTGGGTGTGGACTACACCATCCACTTCCTGTGGCGCTACCGGGTCGAGCGCCGGGCAGGCCGTGATCCCGCCGAGGCAGTGCGCATCACACTGACGACCACCGGGCGCGGGATAGTTTTCAACGCTTTAAGCGTCATGGTGGGCTTTGTGGTGGTCTTGTCGTCCAGCTTCATGCCGGTCAAGTTCTTCGGCTTCCTGGTGATTGTCTCGATCGGCACCTGTCTGCTGGGTGCGCTATGGCTGCTACCGGCCGTGTGTTTGATCCTGCGCCCGAAATTCCTTGAACCCGGGCGCGTCAAGGTTGAAAATTCATGATCCCGAGGAGGACAAAATGAAAAAAATACTGTTTTGTGCATTGACAGTGACCATCCTGGCGACTTCCGCTCCGGCAAGCGCCGCCGAACCTACCGCAGTTGAAATCATGCACCGGGCCTTCAAGGCGATAAAGCTCGACGGCGCCGAGGCGGTGGCCAACCTGATCATCTACGATGCCCGGGGCAACAAGCGGGTGCGCAAGACCGCCACCGTCAGCAAGCTCTACGACGACGGGGCCACCGAGAAGCGCCTGATCCAGTTCTTGACGCCGGCCGACGTCAAGGGCACCGGTCTTCTGACCTACGACTACGAGAAAAAAACCGACGACATGTGGCTCTACCTGCCGGCCTTGCGCAAGTCGCGCCGTATCGTCGCCTCGGAGAAGGCCAAGAGCTTCATGGGCTCCGAGTTCACCTACGCCGACATCACCCCGCCGGTGGTGGAGGACTTCAAGCACAAAATATTAAAGAGCGAGAAAGCCGGCGGCGTAGACTGTTGGGTGATCGAATCGGTTCCCAAAACCGACGACATCGCCGAGGAAAACGGCTTTTCGAAGAAGACAAGCTACATCGGCAAGGCCGGCTACACCATGCGCAAGTCGATTTACTATGATCTGGACGGCGATCTGCACAAGGTGCTCGACGCGCCCGAGATCAAGGAGATCGACACCAAGAAGCACCGCTACCGACCGATGCACATGATCATGGTCAACAAGCAAAACGGGCGCCGTTCGGAACTCAAGATGGACAAGGTCCAGCTCAGGCTCGACGTTCCCGACGATTACTTCACGACGCGCTACCTCGAGCGCTGAGCGACACCGGGCCGATCTTGCCAATTTCCTGCCGGAACTGCTAGACTCAAGCGAAGCCATGATGATGAGAGCCCGGCCCGATGCCGGGCAAGAGTGGAGGTTTGTGATGAAGAGTGTGCGAAGAGTGTTGATGGCCTGCAGTCCATTCTTGTTTTTATCTCTTGCCGCTTGCGGCGGGGGCGAGCTCGATGATTTCGGTTGTCACTCGGATTCAGATTGCAAGCACGGCCGCGTGTGCGTGTCCGGTGTCTGCCAGAATAGCGGCGGGGTTTGCACCTCAGACAGCGACTGCCTGGCCGGACAGATTTGCTACCAGGGCATTTGCCTGACATGCGATCAGGACGGAGACGGCTACCTGGGCACAAACTGCGCGGGCGACGACTGTAACGACAACAACGCCGGCGTTCATCCCGGGGCCGCGGAGCTTTGCGGGGACGGGCTGGACAACGACTGTGACGGCGTCGCCGATCCAGCCGGGCTGTGTGAAAAATGCGCCGGCGTCGATTGCCAGGAAGGCTACGCCTGTGATCCGCTGACGGGCAAGTGCGTTCTGATCTGCACACCCGACTGTAAGCAGGCCGAGTGCGGCCCGGACGGTTGCGGGGGCTCCTGCGGCACGTGCCCGACGGGTTACCACTGCGACAACCAGCGCCGCTGTGTCGTGGGTTGCGAAGATCGCTGCAAGGTCCCGGGGGAAAAGGTCTGCTCGGGCAACGGAATCGTAACCTGCGAGGACGGAGACGGAGACGGTTGCCTCGAGTGGAACGGTCCCGTGCCCTGCCCCACGGGTATGCACTGCGTCGAGGGGGCCTGCGTCGGCTGTACCCCCGAATGCGACGGCAAGGAGTGCGGTGATGATGGCTGCGGGGGATTGTGTGGCACCTGCCCCGCCGACATGTACTGCGATGGCAGCCACTGCAGGCCCGGCTGCCTCGACGAGTGCGACTGGGGCGAGTCGCGTTGCGCCGACGCCTACAGCTACAGCGAGTGCGGCGAGTACGACGGCGACCCCTGCACCGAATGGGGCCCGAAACAGCCCTGTCTGGAAGGAACCCTCTGCGACCAGGCGACAGGTCGCTGCTCGGGCGGCTGCGAGGACGAGTGCTTCTGGGGCGAGTCTTACTGCTACGACGATTTTTCCTACGTCGAGTGCGGCGATTTCGACGGTGACGGCTGCACCGAGTTCAGCCCTCCCATGTTCTGCGATCCCGACAGCTACTGCGACTGGGACATCGGGCGCTGCTCGAACGGGTGTTACGACGATTGCGACTGGGGCGATTTCATCTGTCTCAGCGGGAGAGAGTACATCACCTGCGGACAGTGGGACCAGGACCCGTGCGCCGACTGGTCGCCGCCCCAGCGCTGCCCGCGCGATACGCGCTGCTCGGAGGACGCCCGCCAGTGCGTCGGCGGTGGTTGCCAGGACGAGTGCCAGGACGGAATGAACGAGTGCTGGGACGAATGGACATTCGTCCCTTGCGGTCAGTACGATAACGATCCCTGCCTCGAATGGGGCCCGCCGCAATCCTGCCCGCCCGAAACCCGTTGCGACTTCGCCTCGGGCCAGTGTGTTCCCTACCAGGACTGCCAACCGGACGTTTACGAGCCGAATGACTATATGATGCAGGCGACGCCGATTTTCTCCGGTGAGCCCATGGCTCACTCACTGTGCCCTTCGGGCGACGACGACTGGTGGGTATTCAGCACGGATGGAGAGGGAGAAATCGTCATCGAACTCACAGGATCGTACGGCGACACCGTCATGTGGCTATACGATGCAACCGGCGCACAGATCGCCTACGACGATGATAGCGGCCATGACATGTTCTCACGCATTGACCTGCCCGGGTTGCCGGCCGGTCGTTACTACGTGCAGGTTCAGGAGTTTTCCGACTACGGCATTATCGAAAACTACTACATCCACTTGACTGTCTCGGGCACCTGCCAGGTCGACTGCACGGGCCGGGAGTGCGGTCCTGACCCCGTCTGCGGCCAGAGCTGCGGCACCTGCCAGGCCGGATGGCAGTGCAACGCGGCGGGGCAATGCGTCTACGACGGTCACCGCGAGGGGGCCGGCGAACCTTGCGGGTTCTACATCGGCTGCCCGGCCGACTACAGCGCCGCCTATGCCTGTGTCGAGTACCCCGGTTCGACCGACGGCTTGTGCTCGTACCCTTGCAACAGCCCGGACGACTGCGCGATCGATTTTCCCCAGGGTTGCTGCCGCGAGTTGGCCGCCGGCTACAGCGTCTGCCTGCCGGGCGACTTGTGCCAAAGCAACTATCCCGGCTACCTCGACGAGTGCAGCGGCAGCTGCCTGCCAGACATGTTCTGCATCCAGAGTTCCACATCGGACCCGGAGCAAAACTGCATCTTCTCTTGCGATCTGGCCATGGGCATCTGCCCCATGGGGGGCACCTGCATCAATCCCGGCCAGAACGGCACGACCGGCTACTGCCTGCCACAGGGCTCAAACCAATTCGGCGAGGCCTGCAGCCTGATTGACGGCTGTTCGTCGGGGCTGATGTGCCTGCCGCTGGATGAGAGTCACCCGGGCTACTGCAGCCGCATGTGCAGCGCCATCTTCCCCTGCCCCGGACCCTTCCAGTGCATCCTGCCCGACGGACAGGGCGGCCAGTGGTGCGCCGTGCCATGCTACCAGCCTTCGGATTGCGCCGTCTTGGGCGACTGGACCTGTGCCCTGATGGGCGGCAACATGGGCGTCTGCGTGCCTAATTGACGCTGCGAGCAGCGTCACGCGCAAATGCAGCCGATCGATCGCGTCATCCCCGAATTCTTAGACGCATTGCGATCGTCACAGGCGGTGGTGCTGACGGCTCCGGCCGGGGCAGGCAAGACCACCGGGATACCCCCGGCCATTCTCGAGTCGGGAATCTGCCGGGGCGGACAGATCGTGCTGCTTCAGCCCCGTCGCATGGCGGCCAGGGCGGCCGCGGCCAGGATGGCGTACAACCTCGGCCAGCCCGTGGGTCGCACGGTCGGCTACAAGATCCGCTTCGACGAGAAAACCTCGCATGACACCCGTATCCTGGTGGTCACCGAGGGAATCCTTACGCGGCGTTTTTTGTCCGATCCGCTCCTCGAGGGCACGGCCTGTGTCATCCTGGACGAGTTTCACGAACGCTCGCTGCATGTCGATCTTGCCCTGGCCTTTTGCCGCGAGCTCGTGGCTGTGCGTGATGATCTGCGCCTGGTGGTCATGTCCGCAACGTTGCAGACGGAGCCGATCGTCCGCTTTCTCGGCAACTGTCCGCTGGTCAGCGGTGAAGACCGCCCATTTGACGTCGAAATCGAGTATGACAAGCTGGCAGATCGGCGTCTGCTGCAGGAAAAGACCGCGGCCGCATCCAGACGCGTGCTGCGAGAGAATCGGCAAGGAGACATCTTGGTTTTTCTTCCGGGCGCCGCCGAGATCGAGCGGACCCGGGAAGACTTGACCAGCAAGCCCCTGCCCGATGATGCACAGGTGCTAACGCTTTACGGCGCGCTTTCCGCCAAGGAGCAAGACCGAGTGCTGCGCCCGGGATCGGAACGCCGGGTGGTCCTTTCGACCAATATCGCCGAGACCTCGCTGACCGTCCCCGGCGTGACCGCGGTGATCGACAGCGGCCTGTGCAAGCAACTGCGTCACGATCCCGCAAGCGGCCTGGACCGGCTGGAGACAATCCGCATCAGCAAGCAAAGCGCCGCACAGCGCGCGGGACGCGCGGGCCGGACCGAACCCGGACGAGTGCTGCGCCTTTGGACACTGCCCGAGCAGCGGGCCTTAGCCGCGGCCGATCAGCCGGAGATCGCCAGGCTTGACCTGGCCGGCCTGTTGCTGGCCGTGATAGCCTTCCATCCCGGCGATCCTCGCGAGTTCGACTTTTTCGAGCCTCCCCGGCCCGCCGTTTTGGAAAGCTCGCTACGACTGCTGGTCATGCTCGGTGCGCTGGAAGAACCGGGCTTCAAGCTCACGGAAAAAGGCAAGCGGCTGGCGTCGATTCCGGCTCATCCCCGCGTGGCGGCCATGCTTCTCCATGCGGCCGAGATGGGGTTTATGCGCCAGGGCGCGCTTCTGGCGGCCCTTCTGGGTGAGCGGGATATCCTGGCCGATGAGCCGCCCGGAAGCGGCGACTCTGACGTGCTTTGGAGAATGGAGCGTCTCGAAAAACTGGAACAAGCGGGATTCGACGCCAGGGCGGCAAGGCGGATGGGACTGAACCCGGCCGCGGCATCGGCGGTCAGGCGGGCCAGGGATCAGATCTTCAGACTTGTCACTATACCCGCCAAGAAAGCCCGGCGGAATGCAACCGCAGACCAGCTTCTGTCGCTGCTGCTGTCCGCCTATCCCGACAGGCTGTGCCGCAGGCGGGCCGCCAATAGTGACGAAGCCGTGATGGTGGGAGGCATTGGTGTGCGCCTGGCCCGTGAATCCTCTGTTATCAACGCGGAGCTGTTCGTCGCCATCGAGGCCGCCGCCGGCAAACGCGGGCTGCGTTCTCGTGCCCTGGTGCGCAAGGCCAGCAAGGTAACGTTAGAAATGCTGACCGATCAGTTTCCTGGCCAGCTCGAGACGAGCCAGGGCGCGATCTTCGACGAGAAAAAGAAAGCCGTCGTCGGCGTGCGCACGACCGCTTTTCACGGCCTGGAACTCAACCGCCACCTCGGCTTGCCGGTCGACCCCAAGTTGATATCGGAGGCCCTGGCAAAAGAAGCCGGTCCGCGCTTTTTAGATATCTTTCGTCCAGACAAAAAAGGCCTGCAGCTTCGCGCCCGCCTGTATCTTGCAAGACGCGTAATGCCCGAGAAGTCCTGGCCGGATGTGAGTGATACCGGACTAAAGAGCTGGCTTCCCGATCTATGTCGGGGAAAGAGCAGTTTTGCAGAGCTTGCGCGCATCGATTGGAACAAGGAGATGAAAACGCGATTGGATCAAAAGCTGCAGAAGCTGCTCGACGACGAGTTTCCAACAAGCATCCGAGTGCCCACGGGCAGCAAGATCCGCATCGACTACACCCCCGCCACCGAGCCCGGCGGATCGCCGATCTTGGCAGTGCGCCTGCAGGAGGTCTTCGGCCTGACGGAAACACCCAGGATAGCCCGCGGCCAAGTCCCGCTACTGATGCAACTGCTGTCACCCGCCCGACGTCCGGTACAGCAGACTACTGATCTGCAAAGTTTCTGGCTACGCACTTACCCCGAAGTAAGAAAAGAGCTTCGCGCCCGTTACCCCAAGCACGCCTGGCCCGAAGATCCCCTCCCCGCCCGGGCAATCAAGGGCACCGCAAGAGGCAAGAATCGCAAACGCCAAATTCGTCGAGACTGAAAACCACAGTTCGAAAGAGGTCGAACTGGTATAGTTACATACTCGGGGCTCTGAACAGGGAGTAGGCTTCCATTAGAAGATCCATCTGGCATTGTGGATCGAAGCCACGTCGTACTTGTCTTCTGCCTGCACTACCCAACTTGCGGGCCAGGGCCGGATCGGCCGCCAGGCGGTCGGCCGCGCTGGCGAGATCTTGCGCAGAGCCAGGCTCTACCAGCAGGCCGTTTTGTTCGTCCACCAGCCAGTCCATCACCCCGCCCACCCGCGAGGCGATCACCGGAACACCTGAGGCCAGAGCCTCTAGCCCGGCGATACCGAAAGGCTCGGCCCACAGGCTGGGCAGCCACAGGCTGCGGGCACTGCCCAGCAGGCGGGAGAGTTCCGTGCGATCTGCCCAGTCCACAAAGCTCACACGTTTGCTTGTACACGCCCGCGCAGACACCTCCTCAGCAAGTGGGCCCGCACCGGCTATCACCAGCGGCAGGTTCGAACTCAGTCTTTCGGCCGCTTCCAGCGCAACCCTGACACCCTTGTGTTCTGAAAGGCGCCCGGCCATCAGGTGCAGTTTATCGTGACTCGGATCGCCGCCGGGCGCTGTTTCGAGATTGTCTGCGAATGGAGGAATGCACACAATCCGCTCCGCCGCCATCCCCGCCGTGACTAGTTCGTGTGACATGTAGCGCGATAAAACCGTGATGCGTCTCATTCCGGCCGCTGCCGCAAGACGCTTGCTGGTGAGTTCGAGCATGGTGCGCCCGTAATCCTGGTCATCGAAACAACGCAGGCAGCCGTCTCCCATGGGCTCGTGGCAGGCGACGCCCGCGGGGTCTATCTTGCCGCGCCCGGGACAGAAGAAGCGATGGTCCTGTACCGTTAACATGCCCCGACCGGTGGCGGCGATCATCTCTAGCAGGCCCGGATCGACGATGTCGTTTGCATGAACCACGTCCGGTGCGAAGCGCCCTATCGTCTTTGCAAGATGAGCGAGTGTGGCTTGGCCGGCCGGCCGGCCGAGTCCGCTCCGATCGAGCCCCTTGATGACAAGATATGTTCCAACCCGCTCGCGCACCATGTCGGGAAGCGTTTTTCGAACGTGCCCAACGGCAAGCAGGGTCTCGACCTCTCCCTGCAGGCGGGCCAGCACGCCAAGCAGCCAGCGATCGGCGCCCCCGCGATCAGACAGGCGGGCATTGAGCAAGAGCACACGCATGAAAACAGAATATGCGCAACGACAACTGACGGCAAGCTGCAACTGCTCTTGACTAAGAATATATTTGGGTATATATTTGCAATATAGCCCGGGAGGTGCAAGATGGCACAGTTGGCTTTGTATTTGGACGACGAGACCGCGAAGCGGATTGACCAGGCGGCCCGCAGGCGCAGCATGAGTCGATCGGCATGGGTGCGGAACGTTATCTTGAAGCAACTCGACGACAAGCTCCCGGAATCTTTTTTTGAGGTGCTTGGCAGCTGGGAGGACGGCAGGAACCCGGATGAAATATTGAAAGACATTCGAGCCGGCAGCCGGCAGGCCGAACGGCCGGATATAGAGTAGGCGCATGTACTTGCTGGATACGGATGTCTGCATATACCTGCTCAACGGCCGGGCACCCGGCATTGAGCGACGATTGCGCGAGGTGCCGAGGAGCCTGGTCGGCACTTCGGCCATCACGATCGCGGAACTGCATTACGGGGCGTTACATTCGGCGCGGCCAAAAAAGAACCAGGAGCGTGTCAATACTTTCCTGGAGCCTCTTCAGCGAGTTCCTTTCGACGACGAAGCCGCTCAGCAGTTCGGCCGCATCAAGCAGATTCTCTCTTCAAAAGGAAATCTCATTGGGCCGATGGACTTACTCATTGCGGCCACGGCAATCAGCATAGGGGCGCGGTTTGTCACCAACAATCTGTCTGAATTCAAGCGGGTGCCATCGCTACGGGTCGCGAACTGGAAGATTGACTGAGTTCAACCACTACCCCGTCACTACTCGCTCATAATCGTCACTTGCCAAGTTCTCCAGCCAGCGATTCTATTCCCTCGATGGTCAGCTCTACCATCGGATACAGGTTGCGTATCAGGTGCACCGAGGGCGCGTGCCACATGCGGCCGCTCATGGGATTTATCCAGGCCGAGTGTTTGAAGCGCTCGGCCAAACGTTCGAGCCAGACGTAGCCCGGAGTATCGTTGCGATCGTCCCATTGTATGGCCCCGTAGCGATCGGTCAGCTCGCCCGGGTACATGTAGGCGTCGCCCACCAGCACCAGGCGCGTATCGGCGTCCAGTTGCTCGATCAGGCGTTGGGTCGGGATCGCCTCCTGGAAAAGCGCGTCCTTGTAGACCTCGCCATAGACACAGTTGTGGAAATAGACATGGTCGAAACGCTTGAAGTGCCGCGCGGCGTGGGCCGCCGAGAAAAGCAGGTCGACCAGGTGACGGTAAGGCTCCATTGAGCCGCCGACGTCCATGGCCAGTAAAAGGCGAAGGTCGTTGCGCCGCTCGGGTCTGAAGACCAACTCCAGCTCGCCTGCCGCGCGGGCGGTCTTGTCGATGGTGCCGTCTATATCCAGTTCTTCGTCCAGGCCAGAGCGCTTCAAGGCACGCAGCTTGCGCAGGGCCACCGAGAGCTGGCGCGTGTCGAGCACCAGGTCGTGACGATGCTCGCGGAAACGGCGGGCCGCGGCCACCTGGACGGCCGAGCCGAAGCGACCCTGCCCGCCCACGCGTATTCCGCCCGGGTGGTAGCCTCCGTGCCCGAAGGGCGAGGTGCCGCCCGTGCCAATCCAGCGATTGCCGCCATTGTGGCGCTCGGTCTGCTCGCGCAGGCGCTGCTCGAAAAGCTCGCGCAGGCGCTCGACGTCGACACTGTCGAGAATTTTCCTCAGGGCCGGGTCGAGCTGGTAGGGCTGGATGGAATTC
>CAZXHT010000047.1:0-200 GCA_964640665.1 uncultured Myxococcales bacterium | reverse complement strand
TCGAGCCACTCCCAAACATCCTTCTCGATTGCCGAAAGATCCACTACACCTTCGAAGTGCTCGGCGAAAACCCTATCGAACTCATCGAAGTAGGCTTCGTCCTTGACCAACAGCGATCGCGAAAGCGAGTAGAATCCTATCAGCGACGAACCGTGCAGCCCCAACGCCAGCGCCTCTATGAGCGTCAGCCACTCGGTCAG
>CAZXHT010000046.1:0-42067 GCA_964640665.1 uncultured Myxococcales bacterium | reverse complement strand
CGGGCTACGCCTGCCAGGCGGGCAAGTGCGTCGTGCAACAGGGCCAGGTTCCAGACGGTTCGCCCTGTGAGAGCAACTCGGACTGCCAAAACAGAAACTGCGTCTCGATCACCGAGCCCTCTGTCTGCCTCAGCCCTTGCCGCTCGTCCGCCAACTGTCCCGCCGACTGGTCTTGCACCGAGGTGACCAGTGCCTGGTTCTGCGTCTCGGAGTCGCTGCTGACACAGGTTCTGGGGATGTCGATCGACGTCGGCCACGGAGAGTACGGCGACTACTGCTCCGGCCAGGCCGTCTACAACCCTTACTGCCACAGCATGATCTGCAACCAGAACCAGGGCATCTGCACCAGCGACTGTACCACAGACTCGGATTGCGGTTATGCCTCGATCTGCAGCGTCAACTACGAGACTGGGATCATGCGCGCCTATTGTTTCCTCGACCCGGGCCTGGGCGTCATCGGCTCCTATTGCGAAGGCAACAACTGGTGTGCATTCAACATCTGCATAGGGGTAGACGCCTACTCGGGTGTTTGCTCGAGCGGATGCTGCTCTTCGGCCGACTGCCCCTCCGGCTGGGCCTGCGGCCGCATCCAGAGCGGCGACCCCAACGCGCCGGGATTCGCCAAGGGCTGCTTCCCGGCCGACTGGACGGGTCAAGCCCTGGCCGGCTCGGGTTGCAGCCAGGACGGCGACTGCAAGAGCAACCTGTGCATGTCGGGAATCTGCTCGGACCTTTGCTGCACGGACGCAGACTGCCCCAGCCCGCTGCGCTGCCAGATGCTGGTCGACGCCGACCACCTGGCCGTGACGCTATGCCTGTGATCCACTATGCGCCTTGTATGAACGCTCTGAGGCTGTCCCGCCATGAGGCACTTTTGCAGTGCAGTCGAAGCTGCTAGCATCCGGAACATGAGCGAGGAACTGAGAACACAGATAGAAGCGGTCGAGGCCAACTTGAGTTTCTTCGACGGTCACCGATTAACGACACCGTGAAAGCAAACGTGCCATAGGTTAAATGCCGATACCTACCTGCAGCAGCGGAAACCAAGAAGATAGTTTTTATATGAGAGTATCCCACGGGCTGATACTCGAATATCTCTGGCGTAGGATTGGTGGTGTCCTCCACGAGATACATTATCTCTGGGCGTTGGGACATCTGAGGAATTTGGCCCTTGGGGATTGCTACATCCAGAAGCGCACGACTGGTAGTAAGATTCCAAGTACCAATCACTAACCCATTCTGAGACATTTCCAGCCATGTCTTGGGCTCCATATGGACTCGCTCCCAGATGCTTTGATCCAACGGGCATTGAAGAGCTAGTTCCACATCCAGCTCCTCCATCATACATTACAGCGTAGTCGCAACTTGCGGGATCATCACCCCAAGGGTACCTCCTACCATCGGTTCCCCTGGCTGCCTTCTCCCACTCAGCTTCAGTACAAAGCCGCTTTCCAGACCATTCGCAGTAATTCCTTGCATCATCGATGGTGATAGCAACTACCGGGTAATCTGGAAGTATTTCTGGATCGAAGTATGAGAACGGGATTTCGCATTCGCCATCAAGAACGCAAAGATAATACTGCCCCTGAGTTACCTCCAACATGTCTATCTCAAAAGCATCCAAGTAGACTTCATGGTATGGGTACTCGTCTGTATAGCAGAACGCATCAACTTCTTCGTTGCATCCCATCATGAACGTGCCGGCCGGAACCTGGCACATTCCTCCATCACAGACAGGCGTGAAGCACTGCCCATTCAGACAGATTTCATCGCCTGGACAGGTACCACAATCGATTCCTTCGGTGACTCCACACTCGCGCCATTGGCACACATTTTCGCATTCGCCTGTCACTTCTCTGCAAACCTCAGTCGCACCCGTGCAGGCTCCGCAGTAGATTCCCTCGAATGTGCCGCATTCCTTTCCGGCGCAAACGTCCGCGCAGATGCCGGTATCCAACCTGCATACCTCTGTTGCCCCCATGCAGGTACCGCAGCTTTGGCCGCATACCGGGTCCGGGCCGCACTGGCGGCCGGAGCAGTCAGGAATGCAGGGGCCGCAATAGGCGTAGCCGACGGTGTCGTCGCAGATGAGGCCCGAGTCGGCGCAGTCGCGGCCGTATTCCCAATAAAAGCAGCCGTAGTAGTTAACGGCGCATGTAAGGATGAAGGTGCCGCCACACTTCGTGGAGCCCTGGTCTGTGCATTCGTCCTCGCAGACGACCGTGCAACGAGCCTGACCTTCCTCCATGTCGCAAACCTCGTCGTAGACCGAGCAGTCGGTGCCGCTGACCCATCCGAGGCACCCTTTCTCGCCCGGAGCGCAGGTCTGGATGACTGTTCCGTCGCAGCGTGTGTCGCCTTCGGCAGTGCAGGCGTCGGAGCAGGTCCTGGAGCACTTGGCGGCACCGCCGGATACCTTGCAGGCCTGGTTGTAGTAGGAGCAGTCGACCCAGTCCTGCCACTTGATGCAGCGTTTTTCGGTCTCGGCGCAGACTTGGAGGACAGCTCCGCTACAGCGGGTGTCGCCGGGGTTTTGACACTTGTCGGCGCAGGGGATGGGGGCGGAGCGGCCGCAGGACGCCGTAATAATGGATGCAATGCCCACTGCAATATATAGGCACTTCATGGTTCATCCTCCAAGAACGGCTCGAATGTAACTAAGTCAACATCCCCAGGTGCCGTTGATCTCAGCCATGGCGTTACAGTGCAATCTTAGCAGGTTAAGCTAACCTGAAACAGAAAAAAGCTGATCCGGTGATGTGCCCGGCCTTTTCAAAAGCATGGGGTTCGGGGCCGATGATTTCGCAAGGTCTGCCGGGTTGGCAGGCGCACTGGCCCATGAATGCTACAAGAAACAAGAAAGGGCATAATCATACGGCGCGGCATTTTCATCGCCTCCCACGGGACGAGCCTGCGATGATGATATAAGACTACTCGGGTCCTGGCGTTAAGGAATAAACGAGTTGGCGTCTGCAGAATGATCGCCAGAAAATCAATTAGGACGTCCGAACGAAAGAAGGTAAAATGCTGTCCGGAGGAAGACGCTCATGAGCACGTATAAATCGCAACGCTGTCTTTTTCTGCTGTTGCCTCTTGTTTTCGCGCCCATGCAGGCTCGGGCGTTGCGGCCGGGATCCCGGCCCGTTACGTCGGCGGAGTGGTCACCCGTGGAGACGACGCTTACGTGGACAATGTCTTCCATCGTTGGGTCGAGATCTTCCTGCCCGGTTACGGATGGATTCCGGTCGATCCCGATCGGGGCGACAAGAAAACGACCAGGGGCCAGGCGCTGGGTTTCGGCAACCAGGACAACACCCTGCTGGTAACCACAGTTTCGGGGGGCGAATCGAAGTTCCTGGGCTGGAAGTACAACGGAAACGTGGCATGGTCCTTCCGGGGGCGCACCCGGGTCTACGTGGAGAACATCGGCGAGCTCTCGCCAATTGATCGAGACGGTGATTTCCCGCCGGCCATCAAGGTTCCGGACAACGGCGAGGTGCCACCGCCCAAGAGGCGCGAGAAGGGCGCCGCCGACACCAAGCAGCCCCGATAAATCACGATTCTAACGATCATGGCGTCCCTGCCTTCACAGTAACCCGTAGCATCGGATCGATGGGCAGGCCTTGCTTGTACTGCCGGGCCCATTGACTTAGCAGCCGGATACTCTGATCGTCTTGCGGGCCGGCTTCGACCTCGGCGGCGCCGTAGTTTCTGAGCGCATCCATGGCGCACCAGGTGGCGTGGTAGCGATCGTACTCGTCCTCGGGTTCCACAGGTTGCCAGCTTCCGTCCGGCAGCTGCAGTTCCAAAAGTAGTTCCGTGCCCGCGGCCACGTCAGGGTCGCTTCTGCCATAGCCCAACAGTCGCAGGCTGTCTGTAAACTCTGAAAGCGTCTCCGGGTCGGCCCACATCAGGGAGGCGGCGAAACAGCCGCGGATGTAGTCGAGCTCACGCGGCACCAGGGCCGGATCGAGCAGCCAGGAGGCATATCCGGACAGCGTATAGACCAGGTGGGTCACCAGGTTGTTCTGGTCGACGTACCGATCGCCGCCGATCTCCTGGTCGTCTAGGTACTCGACGGAGGGCACGTAGAGCAGCGCCTCTGTAAAGCTAACGGGAACGCCCGCGTCGATACGATCGGTAAAGTGGAAGCCGATCAACAGGTCGATCAACTCGTCGAGATCGGGAGCCTCACGCCTTGCGGGATCGAAGCCCCAGTAGTCGACGGCGGCAAAGCGCCCCGCCGCCCCGCGCAGCAACACCTGCGGGGCCTCGATGTCCATACCGATCACATCCAGTGCCCACAGGGCCGAGGCGCTATCGACGATCGCGTCGGCGTCGTCGATATCGAAGTATTTCCGCAGGTAGATCTCACCCAGTCGCAGGCCCTCCTGCCTGGCACGGTAACCAAGCCACGAATCGGGAGCCCGCGAAAGATCGGCAAAGAAGAACAGGTAGTCGGAGGCATACTCCTCGAAGTTCACCGGATCGGAGGCCGAGCGAATCATGTATTCCATGCCGCGCCAGAGAGCTTCCTGGATGTGCCCCGCGGAATTTCCCCCGGGGCCCGCAGCCGCCCGGGAGCCGCAAATCAGGATAAGCACCATTGTCATCAAGCGCATCACGACAACATGCTATAACATCGTCAAGCCCGAGCACCAATTCCGCCCAAAAAGCCTTGACTATTGTCCGCCACCCGTTCTAGATTTGCCGCCCATCGCACTTTTAGTATTTTGCTTTTTGCGGTGCCGAGGTGGCGGAATTGGTAGACGCGCCAGATTCAGGGTCTGGTGTGGGTAACCATGTGCAGGTTCGAATCCTGTCCTCGGCACTGTTTTTTCAAGGAACCGGAGATGGGTTGTTTGGCCGATGATGTTTTCCTGTCCGACGAGCATCGCTTGCTGCGAGATCATTTGCGTCGCTTCGTTAGCCAGCGCCTCAAGCCTCATGTAGATGAATGGGAAAAGGGCAAGACCTTTCCACGAGAGCTTTACCGCGAACTCGCCACGGCCGGTTTCCTGGGGGTGGGATTCGAAGAGAAGTACGGCGGCTGCGGCGGCGACATGCTGCACGCCGTCATACTCAGCCAGGAGCTGACCAGGTCTGGTTCTCCCGGCCTGGCCGCCGGCCTCGGCTCGCTGGCCATCGCCTTGCCGCCGATTGTCAATGCCGGCAGCCAAGAACAGAAAATGCGCTGGCTTCCGCGGGTGCTTTCCGGCGAGTGGATCTCCGCTTTAGCAGTCACAGAACCAGATGCCGGATCGGACGTGGCCGGCATCAAGACCCGGGCGGTGCGTGATGGCGATCAGTTCGTCATCAACGGTTCGAAGACATTCATCACCTCCGGCGCCCGGGCGGATCTCGTCACCGCCGTCGTTCGAACGGGGGGCGAAGGCGCCGGGGGCATCTCGGTTATGGTGGTCGAGAAAGGACGTCCGGGCTTCAGCGTGGGGCGCGAACTCGAAAAGATGGGCTGGCACGCATCGGACACCGCCGAGCTTGTATTCGAAGACGTGCGTGTGCCGGCCGACAACTTGATAGGCGATCTCGATGGGGGCTTCGCGGTGCTGATGCGTAACTTCGCGGGCGAGCGGCTGCTGTTGGCGGCCCAGGCCGTGACCATGGCCGAGATGGCCTTCGATGAGGCCGCAGGCTATACCAAAGACAGAAAAGTCTTCGGCCGCCCGGTTAATAAATTTCAGGTCAACCGGCACAAGCTGGCCGAAATGGCCACCGGCATCGACGTCTGCCGCACCTATGTATACGCCCTGGCCAGCCAAGTTGCGGCCGGGGCCGCACTGATCAAGGAGGTGGCCATGGCCAAGAACGCGGCGGTCGACATGGCCATGCGCGTCGTTGACCAGGCTGTGCAGCTGCACGGCGGCTATGGCTGGATGCGAGAGTTCCTGGTCGAGCGCCTCTACCGCGACATCCGCCTGTATCACATCGGCGGCGGAACGCGCGAGGTGATGAACGAGGTTATTGCCAGGCAGTTGGATTCGTAGCGCCATGGGGGAAAACATGTTCCGCGAACCGTCTATCTACAGCCAGGGGCTCTTTTCCGACAAGGTCGCCCTGGTGACCGGCGGGGGGACGGGCATCGGCCTGGCTATCGCCGCAGAGTTGCGCCTTTTGGGCGCCGATGTGGTAATCGCAAGCCGCCATGAGACCAACCTGGACGCCGGCCGGCAAGCCCTCGATAAAATTGATGCACCAGGGCGTGTTCTGACGGTGGCCTGCGACATCCGTCGCCGGGAGTCGATCGAGAGCGCATTGTCGATCATCAGCGAGCGCTTTGGGCGCATCGATGCGCTGGTCAACAACGCCGGCGGTCAGTTCCCCTCCCCGGCCCTGAGTATATCCAGGAAAGGCTGGGAGGCTGTGATCGAGACGAACCTGACCGGCACCTTCTTGGTCTCCCAGGCCGTGGTCGCGAAGGGCATAGCCGGCGGCAATTCCTGCTCGATTGTCAATATCATCGCCCAGATATGGAACGGCTTTCCGATGATGGCGCACACCGGGGCATCGAGGGCCGGGGTCGCCAACCTGACCATGAGCCTGGCCTTCGAGTGGGCGCCTTTGGGCGTAAGAGTCAACGCCGTGGCGCCGGGGGTAATTTTATCGAGCGGCGTCGATAACTACACGCCCGAGTTCAGAAAGACTTTCCTCGATTCGGCCGGCTACATCCCGCTGGGCAGACTGGGCACTCCCCGCGAGGTTGCCGCAGCCGTTGTCTTCTTGCTTTCGCCGGCGGCGAGCTTTATAACCGGCACGACACTCCGGGTAGACGGCGGTGAGCCGCTATTCGGCTCGAGCGCCGCCGGCCAGCTTGGAAAGCAGCTTCAACCTTTTCCCGGCTCTCGATACGAATGATCGCAGAAGTTTTTGCAACTTGACCTTACGGAGAATTTAGATGATTAGAAAATCCACAATTATCCTGGCGACTCTGATGCTTGCGACCACGGCCGCGCTTGCCGACACGGTGCCCGAGACCGAGACCGAGACGATTCTTTCGCCGATCTTGTCGCCTGTAAACCTGCGCCTGATGGGGGTTTGCGAGTTCGCCTTCATCGCCTCGGACTCGAAGCTGTTCCACAAGTTCCCGGCCAGCTTCCGGCGCTCTTTCCCCTCCCGCGCGGCTGACGACCCCGACAAGACCCTGCAACTCGGATTCGAAGAGCTGACTTTGGTCTTCGACAGCAGTTTCGGCGGTGAGTCGGCCGGTTTTCACGGGGCGCTTTTGGCCACCGGCGCCGGCTCCGAACCGGATACCTTCTCGACCCCGGCGCTGCTCGAAGGCTGGGGCTACTACAAGCTGAATTTCATCCAGTTCTCGATCGGCCGTGTGCGCAACCCCTTCGGCGGGAGCTTCACCGATTTTCCCGAGTACCACCTGCAGGCCACCGATTACCGCCGCTTCCGCGGCGACGGGCTGCGCGTCGATTTCGATCTGAGCGCCGGCAACTTCCACATACTGCCGTCGCTTGCGATCATGGAACGCAACCCCGATGACACCCTGTTTCTCTACTCGGGTCGTGTCGGGTTGGCCTTCAACATCGACAACTTCGGAATCATCGGCCTGGGCGCCTCGTTCATGTACGGCGAGGACAGCCTGCGCATCGACAGCTACGAAAACGCCGGATACTATGAACCCGATGACCACTTTGCTCGGATCAACTTCCACGAAAAATACAACCTGCGCCGGAAAGACTACGGCTTCGATTTTGGAATCATCTGGAAAAAGAGCGCCGGCTCCTTCTTCGGCGATACAGAGTTATATGCCGAAGTGGTAATCGGCGATTTGGACGACGCGGGCTTCGACGACCCCAACCACCCCGAAAACCCGCAGCCTTTTTTGGGCGAGCGCAAGCCCTTCGGCTGGTGGATCGAGCTCTCCCAGCAACTGAATATCGGCGCCGGCGGCGGGCCGTTCATCTCATACGGCTACCTCGATCGTAAGATCGAGGCCCAGAACGCATGGGGCATCGGCGAGCAGGGGATCGTGCGCGAACTGGTCTTCGGTTACCGGCAGTCGATCACCCGCGGCTTCAATGTCGGAGTGGAGATGTGGATCGTCAATGACTCCAAGAAACTGGACTCCAACGGCGCCCCGGACTTCGACCGCGACGGAGAATCCGATCTGATCCAGGGCAATTTCTTCAAGGTCCGCTTCCAGATGATTTTCTGAGCGAGTCCGCCATGCAACGCATCAGCCCTATCACACTCGCAATTTTTCTTCTCGGCGCCGGGCTATCCGGCTGCACTCCGGCCTACACCGGAATGCAACTCGCCCGCCAGGGCAAACACATGGCCGCCGCGCGTCTTCTTTCCGAGGCGATCAAGACGAATCCGGAAGACGGCCGGGCCCGGCGGGCTTTGGGCTTGAGCTACCTCGAGCTTGGCGACGAGGCTTTGGCCGAGAAGCAGCTGGCAAAGGCCGTCGAGTTGCTTCGCTCCGATCGAATATCCCGGCGCTATCTGGCGATCACCCGAGAGCATCTCGGTTGGCAGGCGCGAGCCATGGCCGTCTTCGACGGCTTGATCAAGGATTATCCGGACGACCGGCTGACGGATGTCTTCAAGGCTCACCTGACGCGCATGAGCAACTCCCGTTCGGCGCTTACCAGGGAGGCCGTCGAGGAACGCATCGATGATTTTCGCGAGAAGGGCCTGCTCGATCAAAGCGGCCTGCCAAGGCCCTTGCTGGTTTTACCCTTCGATGTTCCCGAGGTCTACCCGGACTACGCTCTTCTTGGCCGCTCGCTGGCCCGCATGCTGGCTTGCGACCTTGCCAAACTCGACCTGGTCTGGGTGATCGGCCCGGACAAGGCGATCGAGGCCATGCGTCTGCGGGGCATACGCTGGAACCACGACGATCGGGCTGCTGCCGCCAAGGAGATCGGCAGGGCGCTCGGCGCCGGGCTTGTCGTCCAGGGGAGTTTTCTCAAGGGCTTCGAGAAAGAGGTTCGGGTCGATATAAAAATCTTCAACCCAGAGCCCTTCTCGCTTCTCAGAGATTCCAAGACGGAGGGCGACTCGAAGCAGATCTTCGAACTCGAGAGGAATGTGCTCAATAAGCTTCTGGGTGACGTGGGCGTGTTGCCGAACGAACGGGAACGATCCCGTTTCGGTAACTTCGCGACGCATGACTCTGCTGCCCTGGGGCTTTACCTGGGAGGGATGAGCCGGCTGATGGTCAACGACTATCCAGGGGCTTTAGAGCTTCTTGAAAAATCTGTCGGCCGGGATGCCGAGTATCCCTGTCCCTACCGCGCCCTTTCCGTGATCTACCGCATGCAGGGCCGGCGAGATCGACGGCAGTACTCCGCCAACAAGGGTCGCGGGCGCGGAAACCCCTCCTGCCCGTCCGAGACCCGGCTTCTGGATTTCAAGATCCGTCTCGACAGCCAAATAGCAGCCCTGTTGCAGGCGGAAATCGAACAAGGCCGCACGGCTTTGCGCAACGGACTGCAGACGATCACCGGCGACGAAGGCGAGATCCTGTCCCGCCAGTTGCTTTTCGGACCCGCCGGCAACCGCACTACCAGCGTCGATCCCATCCCGGCCGGGATGATATGGGGCAGCCAAGGGCTGGGAACCGCCGGGACCGCGGACCCGTCCGTACTCGGCGGCGTCTTTGGCCACGGCCTGTCATCCCCCGACCCGGCCACGGTCGGGCAGTGAAGCTCAAAACTCCGCTATTAATTTTACGGCAATAGAGTCTGCGGTCACAAGCAGGTCTTCAACCTTGCCCGAGGCCACGTTCTCCGAGATGCGGGTCTTGACGGTGCCTCCGGCTCCCTCGACCAGGTTGACGTTGAAGACGAATGCCTCGCCCACCTTGCTGATCGATCCCTGGACGATGTAGTCGGCCTTGAGTTGGGCACTCATCTTGGCCAGGCAGTCCTGCTCGTTGCAGGCGCCGAACCTGATCAGGTCTTCCTGGTGCTCGAACAGGTTCTTGAGATCATCGGCGCACACCAGATCGATCTTCTTTGACTTCGAGACGTCCACGCAGAACTTGCCCGCAATCCCGGAAGCTTCATCCTTGGAGATACCGCTGACCGAGAAGTTCTTGATTATCACCCGCGGTAGCTTTACGGCAGCCGTTTGCGTGTCGGCTTTCGGCGCGTGAGTCACTGTAGCGTTGGAAGCGGCGCGCTGACCGGCGCAGGCCGCCAGAGACAAGCCGGCGATTATCGCCATGATCGTTCTCGTGCCCCTCATTGTCGTCCTCCTTCACGGACCCGCCATCATTTCTCTACTGAGGGCTTCGGCGCGACCCCCAGCATGCGCTGGACGTCCGCCAGCGGAAAAGGCATCTTGTCTTCGTTGTACCCGACTCGAATGTCGGCGATGACGCCCCGGCCGTCAAGGATGAACATGGTCGGGAAGTTCGTAACGCCGTACCTGCGCCGCAGGGCCCCGAAGCGATCTTTGAGAACCGGGAAGCTTAAGCCCGCCTGGCTGATGAATTTTTCAACCTCTGCCATCTTCTCGGGCAGGTAGTCGCAGTTTACGGCAAGCACCATCAGGCCCTTGTCCTTGTAGCGTTCGTACAGCTCTTGCAAAAATGGCAACTCCTTGCGGCAAGGCTTGCAATCGATGTCGAAGAAGTTCACAAGCAGCGCCTTCTTGGGCGGGTCGGCCTTCGCGCCGACCAGGCGGTCGAGAAAGACGCGCTTTATGCCGCAGGCATCGGGGTTATAGCTGCCCATGAAGAAAAAGGGAGCCTGCCCGCCCTTGCGGGTCTCACCGGCTGCGGCGATCGTTGAGATCGCAGCCAGAGCAAAAGCGACTATTGCAATTTTATTGTAAAATCTCATCGGGGCGCCTCGTGGGTTGCGTCCGCCGCCCACCTGGAGACGAGTTCCACGACAACCTTGCCGGTCTGGATTTCGAACTGTTTGTCGGGTGAGTCGACAGCCGCGGCCATGTCCTTGACCGTCAGCACTCCGCGCTCGATCTCGTCTTCTCCCAGCAGCAACACGAAGCGAGCCCCCGCTTTGTCGGCCCGCTTCATCTGCGCCTTCATGCTTCCCCGGCGCACATCGGACCCGGCGGCGATACCGGCGCTCCTGAGCGCCCGCAAAACTCCCAGGCCGGAAAGCCAGCTTTCCTCTCCCCTGGTGACCACGAAGACGGGTTGCTGTCGCTGAGGATCGGCAATGGTTTCCAGAAGTCGCAAAAGGATGCGGTCCAGCCCGGCGGCAAAGCCGACCGCCGGAATGGAAGGCCCGCCCAGGTGTTCGACCAGCCCGTCGTAGCGCCCGCCGGCGGCAACCGCGTTCTGCGACCCGAGGCCGGGGGCTAAAAGTTCGAAGGTTGTGCGCGAGTAGTAGTCTAGTCCGCGCACCATACGGTGATTCAGGTTGTAGGGGATCTCGATGCTCTCGATGCCCCGGCAAACCAGTGCGAAATGTTCGGCGCATTCCGGGCACAGTGAATCGAGCATCCGCGGGGCTTGTCCGGCAATCTGTCTGCAGCCTTCCACCTTACAATCGAGCACGCGCAGGGGGTTGGTCTGCTTACGGCGCAGGCAGTCTTCGCAAAGGCTCTCGGTGTGATCGTCGAGATAGTCGAGAAGCTTTTTCCGGTATGCCGGCCTGCACTGCGGGCAGCCCAGCGAATTCAACTCGAGCGAGGTGTCGACAAGGCCGATGGCGGCCATGCTGTTTACCATGATGTCGATCATCTCGACATCGGCCGCGGGCTGCGAAGCCCCGACGAGTTCGACGCCAAGTTGCGAAAACTGCCGGTAGCGGCCCTTCTGCGGGCGCTCGTGGCGGAACATGGGCCCCAGGTAGAACAGGCGGCTGACCGGTTCGCGCTGCCAGACGCTGTTTTCGATGTACGAGCGGATAACGGCCGCGGTTCCCTCGGGACGCAGCGTCAGCGATCCACCGTCGCGATCCGTGAAGGTGTACATCTCCTTCTCGACGATATCGGTCTGCTCGCCGATCGAGCGCTTGAACAGACCGGTTTGTTCGAGAATCGGAGTGCGGATCTCGCCGTAACCGTAAAGATCGAGAAATGCGGCCAGTTGGCTTTCCATGCGCCGCCACCAGCGGGCCTGCTCGGGAAAGATATCCCGCATTCCGCGAATCACCTGAATACGTTCCAAACAGCGCCTCCTCGAAAAAACACTCGATCTTCCCGACTATATTCAAAAACAGGCGCCAGTTTAACAATGCTGCCCGGGCTGTGTCAATCGGCGCAAATTACGGGCGAAGCCGGGGCCGAAGATCCAATCCAGCGTTGTGGACATCGACTCCAGCAGCGGCGGCAGCGACTTGTCGGCCAGGCAGGGAAAGCGTGCCGGCGGATAGGACTCGAAGGCGGAGCAGTTTTTGCGGTTGAGCACCGTAAGCAGAACCTTGCCGCCGTCGAGGTGAACCAGCACCAGCGGAAAGATGCGGCAGGTGAATGGTTGTATCTCCGTCACCGGGATGCCCTCATTCTTAGCCACCCGGTACAGGCGGCAACGCAGGCGCCCCTGGTTGTCTTTCAGCGAAAAGATGCACCGTCCCCCGGGGCGCGAAAGCGCATCGCCGTCCTGGTCGAGGTAGAAATCGCCAAGATCCTTGCCTGAAAGCAGCTTGCGCAGACGCGGCTCGGCCCTGGCCAGGTGGGCCGCAAGCGCTGAGCGTCTTTCGGACAATCGGCGCCGCTCGGCCGGTGTGACCGGCACGTAGATGTCCGCGCAGCAGGATTTATACCGCCCGCGCTCCGACCAGGGCGCACAGCGCTCGGGAACACAGCTGAATCTGGCACGCATGACGCTCGGGTCGACCAGCACTCGTCCCAGGCGTACGAGTTTCGGGCTCTCGAGCACGTCGTCAAGCCAGTGGTCGAAGCGATACTCCGCCACCTCGTCGGGCTCACCCTCCTCGTCCGCGGCAAGCCATTTTTTCACTCCCGGGTCGATCTTCCAGCCCGTTGTCTTCATCTCGAGATTTGCCTCCTTCCCCCATATTTCCAGGGCACTAGACTTACTCCGTCCCCATATCTTTCGCAAGAAACTTGACCTGCGTTGTGTGCTATAATATCCTACATGTAGGATATATTACCACAAAGGAGGGAGTTATGAAAAAGGCCGAGAATAGAAAATTTCGCAGGGCCACAGTCAACCTGCTCGTCGGCGAGACCACCGGCGGCAAGTACTTCATCCCGCTTCTTTCCGACATCTCCGCGGATGGATTGATGATCGAAAGCCCCTCGGGCCTTGAACGTCCGCGGGCGCACGATTCGGTCATCGAGCTTACCCTGCCCGGATGTAAAGAGATCATCCGGGCCCGCTGCCGGGTGGTCAGGCGCAAGATTCAGGGGTTCTTCGAAAAACAAGCCCTGAAATTCGTCGACATCTCGGCGGTAGACCGCAAGAACATCCTCCTCTACGTCCAGCGCTGCGCCGGTTTGGCCTGACAGGTCGAACTTTTCCCTTTCGCGTTCTTGTGACAATCGGCTAGTATGTGTGCCTGACCATCACGGGAGCGCAGATGAAGAATATCCATTCGGCAATAGTGTTTTTTCTTACTCTCGGCCTATTGGCCGGCTGCCAGTCGCCGGATGTATCCCGCAAGTTGGAAAGTTCAGCCTGCCCGATCATCAATGGGCAACCCGATACCTCGCCCGAGCACATGGCCGTGATCTACCTGCAGGTCATCAGCAGGCACGGGGCCTGGTCTTGCTCGGGAACCTTGATCGCTACCAACGTGGTGCTGTCGGCCGGCCACTGCGTGGTGGCCGAATCGGGTGACGTCATCGAACCGCAGGACGCAACCGTCTATTTCGGCAACGTCGTCGGTACCATGACCGAGCGCGGAGTCTCTCGCGTTATCCCGCACCCCGGCTACCAGCCGATCGTCCCGATACCCAACGACATCTCGATGCTGGTGCTGGCGGACGATGCTCCAGGCTGGGCTGTGCCGATCCCTCCCCTGCCGGCCAGCTTGCGCATCACTTCGGATGACGTCGGCTCCCAGGTTGAGTACGTCGGTTTCGGCCTCGACGAGAACGGCAACTTGGGCAGAAAGCTGCACGTCAGCGGCGACATCGACGTGGTCTGCGAAAGCGGCGGCTGTCCCGCCAGTATGGTTCCCTACAGCTTCTGCGCCCAGATGGCCGACGGCGGGACCTGTAGCGGCGACAGCGGCGGCCCGGCCTTCTTCGTCCGCGACGACGTCGAGTACGTGGCCGGCATCACCTCCTACGGAGACTGGCGCTGCAGCAACTACGGCTGCAGCACCAAGGTCGACGGTTTTTCGGCTTTCATTAACGACGTGATCGGTACATCCAAGGATCTCGGCGATTCGTGCGTCTCGGCCGGGCAATGCAACTCGGGCTTTTGCGTTGACGGCTTCTGCTGTCAGTCGGCCTGTGCTGAGCCGTGTAACGCCTGCGACCTGTCCAAGAAAGAAGGCCAGTGCCTGCCGGCTCCGGACGGCCATGCCTGTTTGGACTCCGATCCCTGTAACGGGTCCGAGAGCTGTCTGTCGAACGCCTGCACCTCGGACGGCGTCCCGCCTGATTGCACTTCAGACAGCCCGTGCCTGAGCGGGGCCTGTGTCACGGGCCAGGGCTGCGTCTACAGCCCAATCGCCGACGGCACGGCCTGCGACAACCATGATGTCTGCGACGGTGACGACCAGTGTAACGAAGGCAGTTGCGAGCCGTCCGGCGCTTCTCTCGATTGCGACGACGGCAATGTCTGCACCGAGGATAGCTGTAACTCCGTCTCCGGATGCCTGCACGACAACGTCGACGACGACACATCGTGCGCAGACGACGATCTTTGCAACGGAGACGAGACTTGCCAGGCCGGAGCCTGCCTGCATGGTACGGCGCTCGAGTGCGACGACCAGAACTCCTGTACAGAAGACAGCTGCGATTCCGGGTCGGGCTGTATAAACGACGCGCTCGAAGAGGGCACCCCGTGCGGCTCGGGCCGCAGTTGCCAGGACGGTCTGTGCCTGCCAAAGAAAGGCGGCTCCGGGTGTACCGTGACCGATGACCGCCGACAATCCTCGCTGCCGCTGCTGCCGTTCTTGTTCCTGCTGCTGGTGCTTACCCTAAGGAGATTCAGATGAACTCGAGAACGTTTTTCATGGCCGCAGTTTGTCTCGTCTGTCTGCAGGTCGCGGCCTGCGAGGGGCCCGAGGCGCGGCGAATGCTTCAGAACCGGACGATTCCCATCATCAACGGGATACCCGATCACTCGGAAGAACACCGGGCTGTCGTTTTCACAGAAACCCACGACGGCGGCTGGGTCTACTACTGTTCGGGCACCTTGCTCGCCCCGACCGTGGTGATGACCGCGGCGCACTGCGCCGAGGGCTGGGAGCCGGGGCAATACCTGGTGCATTTCGGCTTCGACAGCAGCGATTTCGAGGAGCGCTACGTCAGCGAGATCATCTACCATCCAAATTGGGATCCAGACCTTTACACTACCATCGGAAACGACATCGCACTGCTGCGCATGACCGCGCCGGCGCCCACCGGCATCCAGCCCATTCCGCACCTGCCTGCCGACCTGGCCATCACCCAACCTGACATCGGTATACCGGTGGAGTTCGTCGGTTTCGGCAAGGACGAGAACAATCATCTGGGACGCAAGCTTACTATCACCTTGCCGCTCTGGGATATCTGCACGACCTCGGGCGGTTGCACCGGCACAGGCGGTACCCCTCTTGGCGCCAATACCATCTGTCACTCGAGGGGCGAAGGCGGCACCTGCAGCGGCGACTCCGGAGGGCCGGCTTTTATCGAGCGCGCCGGGGTTGAATACGTCGCCGGCATCACATCCTACGGCGACGTGAACTGCGAAAACTACGGTTGCGCGACCAAGGTCGACTTTTTTGAAATCTGGATAAACGACTTCATCGGCTCTTTCTCCATCAACGGGCAAGACTGCACCAACCCCGCCCAGTGCTACTCGGGCTTGTGCGTAGACGGCGTCTGTTGCGAGAGCGCCTGCGATGCGCCCTGCATGACCTGCGCGGGCGACAAGACTCAGGGGCTGTGCACCCCGTCGGCGGATGGCGAGCCGTGCCCCGACAGCGATCCCTGTAACGGCTTCGAAAGCTGCCAAGCGGGCGTCTGCGTTTCGGACGGCGTCACACCCGAGTGCGTTCCTGTCGTGCCCTGCGTTACCGGAAGCTGCGTCTCCGGCCAGGGTTGCGTCAACACCCCGGTGGCGGACGGCACGAACTGCGACAACGACGATGTCTGCGACGGCGACGACAACTGCCAAGCCGGAAAATGCGTCTCGCGCGGGGCCGGACTGGATTGCAACGACGACAACCCATGCACCGACGATGCCTGCAACGCAACAACAGGATGTCAACACACCGATATCGCCGACGGCACTCCCTGCGCCGACTCCAATCTGTGTAACGGCGATGAGATTTGCGGGGCCGGCAGTTGCCGGGCAGGTGAAACACTCGATTGCGACGACGTCAACGCCTGCACCACCGACAGCTGCGATGCGGCCACGGGCTGCGCGCACGAGGACCTGGCCGAGGGAACCACCTGCGGCAGCGGGCGCAGTTGCCAGACTGGCCTGTGCCTGCCCAATAAAGGCGGCGGCTGCAACACATCCGGCGGGCTGCCTGAAACCTCGTGGCCGCTGTTGGTGCTCATGCTTCAGGCAGGCGCCGTCCGCAGGCGCTGTGTTTGACAGATCCACTTTCGATCGATACGCTTGTTTTTCATGAAGAGACAACTGGTTCCAGCGCACCTGGCACTGTATGCCATGGTTTTCTTGGCCGCAGGTTGCATGCATGCGCGCATCGGACGCCCGGCCTGGATGGTCAGCAGGCAGCACCAGTCCTACCCGCCTGCCCGCTACATTGTCGGAGTCGGCGAGGGCATCAGCCTGGAGGCGGCGGAAAAAGAAGCCCGTGCTGATCTGTCGACTGTTCTCGATCAAAAATTCGCTGCGGCTTTGAGTCAAGCCAGGAAGGGCAAACACAACGGCCCGGCCTGGTTCGAGGCAGGCACCGATCCGGTGCAAAGCCTCGACTCTCGGGTGGCCGTGCGCTGGAGCAGCTCAGATAAATCCCGCAACGCGGTTCTTGTGTCGGTCGATCGTAAGCAGATTTCTGAGAAGCTTTCGGGAGAAATCGGCAAGGGTGAAGACAGCTGCTCGGATCTTGCCGGGCAGGCCTCGATCGCATTGTCCGAGACGCGCGATCCGAGCGCGGCGCTTTTAGACTACCTGCGCGCGCTCGATGCCCGTTCGTCGGCCGAAGGCGCTCGCGTTCTGCTGGCCGCGGTGGCGGCGGGCGCGCCTCCCTCGCCGCGCGGCCCGCAGGCCTCTGATTTGCTCGACTCGATCGGCAAGCTGCTCGGTTCGATCGAGCTCGTGGCCATCAGCGGCGATGGACAGAGAGCGGACGCCCAGGGCAGTTTGGCCTTGCCCCTGGTCGTCGGAGCCTATCTGGTCTCAGGCCGGGAGAGATTTCCGGTAGTAAACCTGCCCCTGATTTTCTTGCCGCCAGGCAAGAAAGACGCCTTGGGCGCCGTCACCTCGGACGTCGGCACTTGCTCTGCCAATTTTCAGAATCTGGCCGTCGTCCAGCACGACAAGAGTTTCATATCAGTCGTGCTCGACACTAACGAGGTGCTGCGGCGGGCGGGTCTCGACACCGCCGATAAACGATACCGGGCCATATTCGAACACCAGCCCATCCGCAGCGCGCACTTCGCCTATCTCTCACCCGGCCAGGCGGCCAGGCGGGTCATGATTTTAATCGAGGAAAGCCACTTGGGCCGCAGGGTGGCCCACTCAGGCCTTGGCAGTAGCCTGGGCCGCAAGCTCGCAGAGCGCGGTCTATTGCTTATCGATCCCCATGCGGCGACCGACGACCTGGCGCAGACCGAAACGCTCGACGAGGCCCCCGAGGCCACCAAGAACCACGCCGACGTGCTCGTCTACGGCAGCGTGACCAGCGAGATCACCCGCGTGATAAGCTCTTCTTTCGTCTTCTGCAAGGCCTCGGGAAAGATCAAGGTCGTCGAACTCGCCACTGGCAAGAACCTCATGACCTTCGAGAAAAGCATCGCGGCCGCGGGGCAAGACGACAAATCCGCCTGCCAGCGGGCGCTCGAAAAGCTGTCAGCCAAGGCGGTTTCTACCCTGGTGCCGCCGGCCCTCGGCGCAGGCGAAGAGAAAAAACCATGAGCGCAACACTCCCGCCGCTTTCCGGCGTGCGCATCCTCGACCTGACCCGCCTCTATCCTGGTCCGCTGGCCACCATGATCTTGGGCGATCTCGGCGCGGACGTTATCAAGGTCGAGGATCCCGCCCGGGGCGACCTGATGCGCTACCTGCCGCCTTTGAAGAACGGGATCGGCCAGGGTTTTCTGGCACTCAACCGCTCGAAACGATCGCTGGCGCTCGATCTCAAGTCTCCGCGTGGACGGGAGCTGTTTCTCGATCTCGTCAGCCTGAGCGACGTAGTCGTCGAGGGCTTTCGCCCCGGCGTGATGGAGCGGCTGGATCTCGCGTATTCCGAGCTCAAGCGGACGCGGGCCGATATCATCCTGTGCTCCATCTCCGGCTACGGTCAGACCGGCCCCTACAGGCTGCGCGCCGGTCACGACATCAATTATTGCGCCCGGGCCGGCGTGCTGGGCGCATCCGGCGCGCGGGGCGGACCGCCGATGATGCCCGGGGTCCAGATTGCCGACGTCGGCGGCGGTAGCTGGCAGGCGCTGGCTGCCATCATGGGCGCGCTTTTTGCGCGTGAACGCCATGGGCTGGGGCAGTGGCTCGACCTGTCGATGACCGACGGGGTCTTGACCACGACCTTGCTCGCCATGCAGAACGTGCTGGCAGGCGAACAGCCACCCGGGCGCGGGGAGGCGCCGCTTGCCGGAGGCTTGCCCGGCTACGGCATCTTCGCAACCGCCGACGGCAAACACATGGCCGCCGGGGCGATCGAGCCGCAGTTTTTCGCAGCCCTGTGCGATGCGCTCGGCTGTCCCCAACTGCGCGATCGGGGCGCCTGCCTGGGCGAGGAAGGGCGGGAGGTAAAGCGCGAGCTGGCAGACGCTTTCGCCGGACGCAACCAGAGCGAGTGGATCGAGATTTTTTCGAAAGTAGACGCCTGCGTCGAGCCGGTGCAAGATGGATCAGAGGTGCTTGTAGACGAGCAACTTACTGCCCGCGGCATGTTTCTCGAGATGGATCACCCCGCGGCGGGAAAGATCACCCAGATGGCCTCGCCACTAAGGCTTGCCGGTTGCCGGAAGCCAAACCTGCCCCCCCCGGCCCTCGGCCAGCACACGGCCGAGATTCTGGCTGAACTCGGGCTGGAGCCCGAAGAGGTCGAGGCCCTTGCCGGCCAGGAAGTCTGTACAATCTATTCAAGCTGACTGGTTAATCTGTGTTTCGGTCGGAATTCCGACCCGATTCTCAGGTTTTGGGCTCCTTTACTCATGAAAACTGACGCCGTGGTCGGTAGTTGTGAATAATCAAGCACTTGTGTGTTGACACGCTGCATCCGGCGTGCTAGCTTCTTACCTCATTTTTGCCGCAGACAATCGGAGGAACACGTGGAAGTAATCGGCCAGGAGCAGATCCGGAAGGACCTCGTTGAAATTCTATCGAAACTCGCGGGCCTCGACCCGGACACTATCGACAACGACGACAGGCTGCGCGAAGACCTGGGGCTCGACTCTCTTCAGAGCATGGAGCTGCTCTCGCGCATCAGCGATCGCTACGAACTCGACCTGGACGTGGAAGACGTCATGGACGTAGAAAGCGTCTCGGATGTAGTCAGCCGGCTTCACGGCTTCATGCAGGCGAGCCGGGCCGGATGAAGATCCTCTTCATCTACCCTGCCTTCGAGCGCCATGCCCAGTCTCATCCCGAGCTTCTCGACTGCGTCCCCTGCAACGAATACATCGGATCGCCGTCACTGGGCATCGCCGCGGTGGCCGCCTGCACCCCGGCCGAGTTCGAGTTCGCCTTCGTGGATGACCGTATCCACCCTGTAATTGAAGACCTGCCCGAGGCCGATTTATACGCCTTGTCATTCTTCACCCCGGCGGCCACCCGTGCCTTCGAGATTGCCGATCGCATCCGCTCTACCGGCAAGCCGGTCGTGGCCGGGGGGATCTTCCCGACTATGATGCCGGCGGAATGTTCCAGTCACTTCGACTCGCTGGTCATCGGCGAGGGAGAACCCGTCTGGGAGCGCCTTTGTCGTGACGTCCTGGCGGGCGAACTGCGGCCCGTCTACCAGGCCGAGACTCCCGTGGATCTGGCGGCCCTTCCCCTACCCCGGGTCGATCTCTACCTGGATGCCGAGGACGAGAGTTTCGCTCCGGACGACTACCCCCTGCAGACCTCGCGCGGCTGCCCCTTCGCCTGCGACACCTGCGTCCTGCCGGAATACATGGGCAAAAAGATCCGGCATTTCCCGGAAGAATACGTCCTCGGCACGTTGAGGCGCTTTACCGCCGCCGGCAAGCGCTGCTCGTTGACCGAGGACACGGCCTTAATCTTCGCCTCGGGCGCCCGGCGCAGATTCAGAAAGCTGCTCGATACCGTGGCCGCAAGGCGCGAGGCCGAAAATATCCGTTTCAGCTACCTGGGAACCTCGATTCCACTGCTTCTCAATATCGAAGATGACATCTTCGACCAGATTCGCCGGGCCGGCGTCAGCCGCTTCTACCTGGTTGGCGGTTTCGACCCGATAACGCGCCGGGCCTTCGGGCAGGGCGATACAGAAGCTATCGCCAAAGCCGCAACCTGCGTCAAAAGATGCCAGGACCACGAGATCGAGCCCTACCTGTCTTTTTTGGTCGGCAACGAGGACGACGACGAGGGCACCTTCGATCGCATGCTTCGTTTCGCGGACGACAGCAAGTTGAACATCGCCGAGTTCGCCGTCGCCACCCCCTACCCCGGCACCCCCATGTGGAGAAAGATGATCGCCGAGGAGCGCATCATCGACCGCAGCTGGAAGCATTACAACGATTCCAACGTCGTCTTCAGGCCGGCCAAGATGACCGCCGAGCGACTGCAGCAGGGATATCTTTACCTGTGGCGCGAGTTCTACGGCACCCGCCAACACCTGCGCCAGGCCGACCGCGAGCTTAACACGGTGCAATTCTGATGAGCGCGCCCGGCAATCCGTTCACCAAGATCATCGGCAACTTCAATGAAATTTCAAAATTGACCACGATTGCCGGCGGCGATGATGAAGAATGCGAAACGATCGACCTGTTGCTCAACGCTATAACCCGCTTTGCTAAAAAACACGTGGATGCCGCCAGGATCGACGCCGAGGCTGCTATACCCGCTGTCGTGATCGAGAGAGCCGCCGAGATGGGCCTGTTCGGAATCACAATCCCTGCCGAATTCGGCGGAACCGGCCTTTCGATGAAGGGTGCCTGCCGGGTGATCGAAGCCCTGACAGGCACAGACAGCTCGCTTGGTGTAATGATCGGCCTGCACTCCGGCCTTGGACTGAGGGGCCTTTGTCATCTCGGAAGCCGGCAACTCAAGCGGCGCTACCTGCCCGACCTGGCCGGCGGCAAGAAGATTGCCTGTTTTCCGGTAACCGAATCCGAGGCCGGCTCCGACATCGCCGCTGTCAGGACCACCGCCGTCGAGGACGGCCACGAGCTGGTCATCAACGGTTCGAAGATATTCGCAACCAACGGCGGGCTGGCCGGGCTTGCCACCATCGTCGCCCGCACTCCCGGCCTGGCAGGCTCCCGGCGGGGACACAGCATGATCCTGGTGCCGCTCGACCTGCCTGGCGTCGAGCGCGGCGCCGAGGAGCACAAGCTGGGCATCAGGGGCTCTTCGACCATATCGCTGCATTTCGAGAACGTGCGAGTGGGCCGAGACCATATTCTGGGCACGCCCTCGCGCGGGTTGGATCACCTCAACCAGGTGCTTTCCTGGGGACGCACCTTGATGGCCGCAGGCTCCATCGGCCTTGCCAAAAAGGCCGCCGCCAAAACCCTCGAGCAGGTGACCTCGCGGCGGCAGTTCAACCGCATCATCGGCGAGTTCGGCATGGTGCGCGAGATGGTCGCCACGATGCGATGCGGGATTCAGTCGATGGAAAACGTCATCCGGCTGACAACCCGCCTCGAAGACGAATCACCCGGCTCGATCGGCTGGGAATCGTCGGTGGCCAAGGTCTTCTGCTCGGAGACCACCTGGCGCATCGCCGATGACAGCGTTCAGCTTCACGGGGGCTCGGGTTTCATCGAGGACACCGGCATCGCCCGCCTGATGCGCGACTGCCGTATCAGCCGCATCTTCGAGGGAGCCAACGAGTTGCTGCGCTTTCACATCGCCTCGGCCGCTCTGACCTGGAAGAGCGCTTACCTCGCCGAAACGCCTCCCCTGCGGCCCCTGCTGTCCGGGCCGCTCGGCGAGCTCGGCGGGCGGTTCGACGAACTTTTCGAGCTGTTTTCGACATCCGTCGCCGGACACAAGAAGCGCCTGGGACTCAAGGTGTTCACCCACCAGATGGACCAGCGCCGCATCGCGGACGCCGCTTGCGGCCTTTACCTGATGCTGTGCGACCTGGCCCGGGCCCAGGGCGAGCTGGCCCGCGACAAACTGACCGACGACATGCTGATGTGTACCCGCCTGGCAGCCTATGATTACGGCCGGCGTATCGAAAGCAGCCTGGGTGGGCTGGGCTGCGAGCGCAACCGGCTGGCGAGCCGTATTGCCGCGGCGGAGTGCGCCAGGGCAGGTTGCGATATCGCCAAGGACGTCGAGTGAGCGGATACCGCGAAAAGATCCAGGGCCAGCTCGGCCTGCTGCAGATGCTGCGCTCTTCCGGCCTGGACACCTACGAGCGCGAGGTGACCAGCGGTTGCGGGTCGTTGATCACGGTCGAGGGCCGCGAGTGCATCAACTTCATCTCCAATAGCTACATGGGTTTTTCGGTTCACCCCAAGGTAATCGAGGCGGCCAGGCGGGCGCTTGCCGACTACGGCCTGGGCATCGGCGGATCGCCTTTGGCCTGCGGGACGACCAGGTTGCACCTGGAGTTGGCGGAAAAGATTGCCGGCAACTACGGCAGCGAGTCGGCCATGGTGTTCGCCAGCGGCTACCAGGCCTTGCTGGGCACCATCCAGGGCCTGATGAGCCGGGGCGACATCGCCTTACTCGATAACCTCGACCATCGCTCGATAATCGACGGCTGCGCCATGTCCGGCTGTAAAATACGCACCTTCATCCACAACGACATGGATGATCTGGCAGACCTGGTCGAGCGCACCTCGAAGGTCGACGGCCATCGGATGTTGATCGTCGACTCGGTCTACTCGATGGACGGCGACATCGCTCCCTTGCCGCGCATTGCAAAGATCTGCCGCCCGGCCGGTGTGACCATTTGCATAGACGAGGCCCACTCGCTTGGAATTATGGGCCAAGGCGGCAAGGGCCTGCTCGAGCACTTCGATATGCCCGACGGGGCGGACGTCATCGCGGGCACTTTCAGCAAGTTCGCAGGCGCTGTCGGCGGCTTCTGCGCCGCCGACAGCCAGTTGATAGATTTTTTACGCCACTACGCCTCGCCCTTCGTGTTTTCCGCCTCGATCCCCCCGGCGCTGGTAGCCGCCGTGTCCGCATCTTTAGATCTATTGGCATCCGAGCCCGAGTGGCACGCGCGCCTGTGGGAGAATGTGCATTACATGCTCGACGGCTTGGCCGGCCTGGGCTTCGACACCGGTAAGTCGGCCACGCCGGTGATCCCGATCATGATCCGCGACACCGAGAAGGTGCTGCGCATGAACCGCCGCCTGCTCAACCTGGGCGTCTATGCCTCGGCCGTCGTCCACCCGGGCGTGCCGATCAAGAAAGAGCGCCTGCGCCTGGGCGTCATGGCCACCCACACTCGCGAGCAACTTGTAAATGCGCTCGATATCTTCGATAAAGTCGGGCGCGAGTTCGAGGTCATCCCCTGACCTTTCAACCCTTATATCGGCTTGTTCGCCTGCCGGCTTTCGTTCTTTTCTTGACCGTGTCCGCGAGCGCGCCCGGCGCGCAGGACGACGACCTGTTGCCCCCCCTGCTTCACGATTCCCGGGCGCTCAAGGCCGCCGGTGCTCTTACCGGAGGAAGGGCGGCCATGGCTGCCCGCCTGGCAAAGGCCGCCCTGGAAGAAGGTGAACCGGGAAAGGAAGAAGGAGCCGCGCTCAACTTCCTTCGCGTTCTCGCTCTGATTCGCGAAGGACAAGGCGTCTTGGCGTTGCAGGCGCTCGAAGATCTTTCCGCTAATGAGTTGCCTTCGGGTCTTGCCTCGCACATCGCCTGGTATCATGCGAATCTGCTTCTTTCCAACCTCAGGCCGGGCAAGCCCAACCACGAAAAGGCCCGCGGCCTGCTCGCCCTGGTTCCGCTCTCGGGCAGATTCGGGCTCCAGGCGCGCCGCGCGCAAATCGCCGACTTGCTGCGCGCGGGCGAAGACGACAAGGCTTGCAACCTGGCCTCGCAAACGGCCGATCTCCTGGTAGGCAAAAGGGCCGAGCCCCCCGCCCGTCTGCAACAGGCCAATTGTCTCTCGCGCTTGGCTTCAAAACTTGGGCGCAAAAAGGGGCGCGAACAGCGAGCAATCTATCGAAAGATCCTCTCAGAGGCCGCCGGCTGGTATCGCCTTACCGCCAGGCTCTGGCCGGGCACTGCCGCCGGGCTCAAGGCGACCGAGCGTCTGAGCGCGCTTGCCGCCGCGCACGTCAGACCCAAGCCCGCGGATCCAGAGGCTTTGCTGAGAAGAGCCAGGCGCATCATCGAAAGGCCGCGCGGGCGAAAGGATCTCAGAAGGTTCATTCGCATCCGCTCGCTGGTCCCATTCAAGAGCGCCAACAACGTCCGCTGCCGGATAGATCTGCTCTTTGCCGAAGTGGCCGTTCGCTACCGCTGGTTCAGAACCGCTCGCAACCTGCTCGCAGGCGTCAAGCGCAAGGCAAAAGATTCAGAATTGCGCGCCCGCGCGGGCGTGGACCTGGCCGGGTTGCTTGCCAGGCGCAGCACGCGAGCCGCCATTGATGCCTGCCTCGAGGTCTCTCGCGAATGGCCCGAAAGCGAGGCAGCCTCGTGGGCGCAGGCGCTGGCCGGCGACCTGGCCAGGCGCGGCGGCCAGGACGTCGCCGCCAAGCGCGCCTACATGCAGTGCATAGAAAAGCGTCCCGACAGCCGGGCGGCCGCCCACAGCCGCTTCGGCCTGGCCTGGATGTCGATCCTTTCCGGTGATCACGAAAAGGCTCTGCCCTGGCTCGACTTTTTGCTGGCCTCCTCTGAATCGAACAAGGCGGAGCCCCCCCGAACAGTGGAGTCTTTGCTGGTCGGCCTGGCCGAGGAACTTGCCGGTGGTGACGCGTCCGCGGACGATCAACCGGAGCCCGAAGAAAATACCGAGACAGACGAAGACACCGACGACGCAAACCAGCTCGAAGACCGACCCGAACCCAATCAATCCACCTCGGCCGCGCTCGATACGCGCCGATTCACCGAGCGCGTGCGCTACTGGCGGGCAAGAACCCGACTAATTCTCGGTGACGGCAAAGGCGCCAAGGCGGATTTTGAGAGGCTGGCGGCTGAGCACCCTTACGACTTCTACTCGCTCATGGCTCGCGAGAGACTCTTCGCGCTGGGCGCGATTCAAAAGACCGGGAAGCAAGGCGATCGGGAAGGGCAGCCGTCCCAGCCCGCGCTGGAGTCGCTGCATCCCGAGGTCGCGGCCGCCGCCGCTTACTTGCAGATGAACCTGCCACTGGAAGCCCGGGCCACCCTGCTGAGTCTGCCGCGCACCAACCTGGCCCCTGATGATCGACGCGTGGCTTCCATGCTGTGGCTTATTTTGGGAGATTACAGCCGCTCGTTGTGGTCGGCGCCGGTCGCCTGGGAGGGCGGGTTGCCGGGCCCCGCCCGGGGAACCACCCTGTCGGACGCCAAGCTCGCCTACCCTCGTGCCTTCTACGACATAGTCAAGAGCCCGGCCCGCGACCCCGGCGTGCCTCCCGCGCTGCTCTTCGCCATCATGCGCGCCGAGAGCGCCTTTCGCCCCGACGCGCGCTCGCCGGCCCGGGCCCTGGGCCTGACACAGGTTATCAGGCGCACAGCCTACAACACGGCACGGCGCATCAAGCTGCGGGGCTTTCGCTTCTGGAAACTACTGCAGCCCGAGATCTCGATCAGAATCGGTTCGGCCCACATGGCGGAGCTGCTGCATAATTTTTGCGATCAGCCGGCCTTGATGCTGGCCGCCTACAACGCCGGCGAGCCCGCCGTCTACCGCTGGCTGGCCAAGCGCGGCCAGCTGCCTCTCGACGCCTTCATCGAAGAGATACCCTACCAAGAGACCAACCGCTACGTGCGCAAGGTGCTCAGCTTTTACGCCATTTACCATGCCATCTACGAGTCGCCCGATCGGGCCCTGGGTATCGAACTCGAAATCCCGGCCGAACTCGCCGTACGCGCCAAATGCTTTCAGCTATTGCGGGCACAGGCCCGACGCGTTCTTCAGCCTGAAAAGAAGAAAAAAGACTCCGCTGATCAGAGGTCTTTACCGTAGACGCGGTAGATCTTTCCCAGCCGTCCACCCATGAACTGGACGCCGGCGTTGATCTTCTTGTTGTCTTCGAGAGTCCAGCCCGTCTCGCCTGTCTTCATGCCTAGTTCCAGCGCCGCCCGGTGGGCGCGGACGTAGAGCAGCACGCTCAGCCCTCCCAGCACGTTGCCGCGGAACTCCGGCTTGATGCCCAACAGAAATAACCTGGCTCCCTTGAACTTGTACCTGCCCAGCATCAGTCGCCAGACAAGCTTGGCAAAGCCCGTCGGGAACAAGCGCCCGTTGAGATCCTTGGTGACCTCGTTGATGTTGGGAAAGGCCAGCATCATTCCGGCCGGCTTGCCGTCCACCTCGGCGATGGCGGTGAGTTCGGGAATCATGATCATCTTCATCATCTTGGCCGAGTGCTTGACCTCGGCGTCGGTCCAGGGCACGTAGCCCCAGTTCTTGCTCCAGGCGGCGTTGAATATGTCGCGGACGATGTTGATATCGCTCTCGAGGTTCTTGGGATCGGCCCTGCGCACGGTCAGGCCGGGATGCTTCTTTACGGCCTCGGCCACCTGCATGGGCGCCTCCGGCACCTTGCCGATCTCGTAAAACCAGCCGTAGAGATCCTTGGCCTTCTGGTAACCGGCGGCCTCGACCAGGCGCGTGTAGTAAGGCGGATTGTAGCTGCACATGATCATCGGCGGGCCCTCGCGATCTTCGGCCAGCATCCCGACCTCTTCGTTGGTGGAGAAACTCTCGGGCCCCAGTACCTTGTCGCAGCCCTTTTCCGTAAGCCAGCCCTCGGCCGTCTCCAGCAGCGCCCCCGATACCTTCTCGTCATCGACGCATTCAAAGAAGCCGAAAAAACCCGTCTTGTCCTTGTGGTACTCGTTGTGCAGCGTGTTTATTTGAGCGCTGATTCTGCCCAGCGGTTGACCGTCTTCTCCCTCGGCCAGAAACAGGGCCGCCTGGCCATGCCCGAAAAACGGGTTCTTACGCGGATCGATCGTCTCCAGCCTGTCGGCCAGAAGCGGCGGCACCCAACGCAGATCGTTCCGGTACACTCTCCAGGGCATCTTGACGAACTTTTTACGATCGGCCTTCGAGTCAATTTGTCTTACCTTGACCGTCATCAGTCTTCTCCCCGTAAGATACGTTCCCGGATAAGCTTTTGGGAACATTATTCAAAAACAGTTTTCAGAACAAGAAAAATTATCATCCACCGGCCTGGGTGCCCATGAAATGACCCTCGACACGCTCACGTGCCGTGCCGAAGGCGTCTTTACCGCCGGCTAAAGACACGGCCGCTGCGTAGAGCGTCCGCGGATCGCGCGCCACGGCTTCGATCATTCTTCTGACCGCCGGGTGCCCGAGCGACAGCAATAAGACCTTTTGGCCGTCGTCCTCGACCAACCTGCTGGCGCCGATTCTTCCACTTCTGAACTCGGCCCGATTAGCGCCCAGCGTCGGCGCCAGGCCCGCTTGCAGCAAGCCGTCGAGCCGTTCTAGAAACTCGAGTTCTTGCCTGCCGAGTTCCTCCCGCGGCAGCTTGCCGCCCGCCAGGCGTTCGGCGATACGCGCCCGCCAGGATCCGGCCTTCTCCCGCCAGCGCCTCCACAGCCGGACAATCGCCCGCTCGACGGGCCGCCGGGGCGGCTCGCGCACCAGCAGGCACATGCTCTTCTCGACAAATGCCCTGTCAGCCTCATCCAGTATAAAGACCGTGCCCGATCCCATGTCGAAAAGCTCAAAGCGGACGCCGGGAGCCACCGCCCGCACGACCCGACCCAGCGCCGAGCGGCGCAGTTCTTCTACCGTCACCCGTTTTCCTGCGCAGGTTACAAAAAGGCGCGCCCCTTCCAGCACCTCGAACCCGGACCCCCGGGCAACCATCCTGAACAACAGGCGCCTGATTCGTTCGCGATCGGCCGGGGGCATCTGGTCGATCTTGCCTGTGGCCCTGCCAATCAGATCGGCCGCCGACCGGTGAGCGAAGCTGACCGCGGCCCGGCCGTCGCCGGCATCCTCCATTTCGACTAAAGCCTCGTACACCATTCCGTCCGGGGGACTCTTGCAGATAGTTGCACCCAGCACGCCGTTATGCAGTATGCGCGTCGTGGCCACCAGACCGCTGCGTGGAATTCCAACAAGACACAGGAAACGCTCGTCCGAATAACGCATCTCAGCAAGCACGTCTACGAGATGCGGTCCGCTATCGACACGCCGCCCGTTCAACTCGACTTTGAATCGCGCATAGCTACAAGAGTTTTGCAACTCGTCAATCTCACGACGCGCATCGGGACGCTTGCCATGCACCGTAAGGCGCGTCCCCCTTATACCGGCTTTGCGCCCGACCCGCAATCCCAGTCCCCGGCGCTCGAACTCGATCACCAAAGACCGCGGCTCACCCAACTCGAGCCTGGTTCTTTCGACAGCCGGCGTAAAGGCGACCAGCAAATCGAGCATGCCGGCCGACTCGATCTTTCCGAGCGCGTCGTGTCGCACCCATTCGCTGCGCCGGCGATCGAGCACAACGCTGAGCAGTTCGATAATCTGCCGGTCGAGCGTCTCTCCATCGTGCCAGAGCTCGAGCCGACGCCGGCTCAGGCCGATCTTGACCGTCTGTGCGCGCCCGGCCGCTGCCAGGCGCGCAAGCGCCAGCGGGACGTGGGCGCGGCTTTCGAGCCTGCCCAGTGAGAGCTTGACGATCTCGGCCTCGACGTCGACCCCCAGGATGGCATCGCTCATCGCCTTCTCCCGTCGAGCGCCCGCTTGGCGGCCAGGCGCCGCAAGCGCGCCGCCTGGTCGGCAAGCAACCACGAATTCAGTGCCAGGCGATCTGCCGCCATGCAGACGGCCAGTCGCGGACTTGTCTTGTAAACACCGCCAAGCACCTGCCACAAGGCATGCTCCAGGTTGACGGCCAAAAAACGCCGGAACCAGCCGGAAGCGTTTCGCGGCCTGATCGGAGAAAGATCGATGTCGCGATACAACCTGTCAGAAAGACCGCCCGTGGCCCGGCAGCGTACTCCCGCCCGCGTTCGCACCAGGAATTCGTCCACTTCCGCCAGTAACTCCCAGGCGGGACCGCTGCCGGGCGGAAGCGGTTTGTAACGCTCGATCTCTTCGAGGTAACGCGCGTTGGGTAATAGCGGGTATAGGTCACGAAAAGCCTCGTCTGACTCGTCCAGTACCAGCGCGCCCCTGTTTACCGCCTGCGAAGCCAGTTGGCCGTCTTTCTCACCGACGAACAGCCGTCCCCGCGTTCCGAGCTTGGCGATTTTCTGAAGGCTTACGTGCTTTCCACCCAGGCAGGGGATGAAACGCCGCTGCCAAAGACCCCGAATATCACGCCAAGCCTGCGGGCGCCTGACGGCGTCCATGGCCAGATTTGCCAGGAGTTCACGCTGCCCGGAGGTGCTCTTGGTAATCCTGAGTTTTCTGGTGGAATTTCGCGCATAGACCAGGACGATCGCCGCTACCAGCAGCAGAAAGGCGCCCGCCGATATAGCCGTTACCAGCAACCGTTGCTGGCGCGCAGGGGATATATGCGAACTTGCCGCGGCCGGCGGCGCCTGCGGAACATGGCCCGAGCGCTCCGGCATGCCCACGGTCGCATCGATTGCACGCAGCCCTTCGTCATCGATTTCCACCCAGGCATGAGTCCCGGGCAAGACCCTGCCGTCGCGCCCCACCAGGCCGATCGCCAGCCTGGCCGGCACGCCCGTCTCGCGCAACGCCAAGGCCAGTAAACCGTTGACCACGTCGCAATCACCGTAGCCGATCTCGATAACCTTGCGCACCCATTCAGTTTGTCTCGAAGCGGCGTAAGCCAGCGCCGTCTCCCGCGAGCCGTCATAATCGACAATCCGCCTTACCATTGCCGTCAGGCAATCAATTCGCTCGGGCAACGGCAACTCAGACGCGTCCTCGAGTATTTCTTCTATCTCGGGCGGCCAGTTGGCCCATTCATCAGCGCCCGTCCCGGCCGCGCCGCCCTCGATCTGTCGCCTGCTTCGTACAACCCGGTAGTCTAATCTGAGCATCCCGTCGCCGCTTTCCATGTCAGCCGGAATCCAGGCTTTGAGCAGCCCCTCGCGGCTGAACTCGATCGCTATTTGCCGTTGGCCGATTCGCGCGCTGCCTGCCAAGGCCTCGTAGCCGGTTGGTACGGGAATCAGCCAGCCGCCCGGCCGGCCTTGTATGGCCAAACTGATGGCTGTCGTCTCTTTTCCTGCCTGCGTCTTCACAGGCGGCCGCCAGTCGCGGCCCTTGCCGACCGGAAGCCATCCCTTATGCAGGTCGAAGTTCTCGAAGGCGGCGATTCTGAAAAGCAGCGGCCGTGGCGGCCGATATTCGAGGGCCCAGCCGGGCTCGGCCGCCGGAGTGGTGACCGTGCCGACCTCAATGCGCTCGAGCGATTGCGGCTGAAAAACCGGCTGCAGGATCTGCCGACCTGTGGCCGACGGCGCCTGTATGGCGCCTGCCGCGCGCGACGAAGTCCATACCACCCGTCCGCCTGGCGCGCCTCCTGTGGTTTTTGGACCGGCCACGAACGCCACTAGCCCCAGCAGCCAACCCAGGCACAGAAGGCCCGGTACAACCAGCGCCCAGCGCGTCCAGCGCGGCAGCGCACCCAGCGAGCGCCAAACGCCGGTCAGGCCGTCCCACAGCCGCCCGGCCGGCGAACGGCCGACCGCCTTGTCGATCGTGCGCCTGATCAACTCGTCGAAGCGCCGCCGGGCGGTGCGCAGCAACTCGTCCAGGCGTTGGTCGCGCACTACCGTCATGCGGGTCAGGTCGACATCGAGATCGTTGCCGCACAGCAAGAACACAGGGCAGGCCCCCTCGCGCTCGTCGTGGGGCCGCCGCTTGCGGATGCGACCCTCGAGTTCGTCGATGTAATCGCCCTTCTTGACCGGCAATCCCCTGGCATACAGAACGTATGACGGCCGTTCGCCGAAGCCGACCACGCCCTCAACCGGGCCGTCCTTGAAAGCCAGCGCGCATGATCCCTCCAGCCAGAAGGGACGCTCCATCCGCCTGCCGTCCAACGAGACCGGCAGCGGCCGCGCCCTGCGCCCGGCCGTCCTCAGATGCGCCAGATAACGCGAAACCGCCGAGGCGACCCGGTCCTCGATCGACGGCCCGGCCCGGGCCTGTCTTCTGAGCACCACGCTGGTTCCCTGCCCGCGCCTGTTGCAACTGATCCGCCGGGAGTGTTCGAGATCAGCGCTTAGTTCCACGGCCCATGCCTCTTTGCCGCACACGGAGTGTACTTCGATAAGATCGGGGGCGAAGCGCAGCACCGACCAGAAGCCGACTCCATAACAGCCGGCCGAGTGTGGATCGTCATCCTTGCTGGAGGCATACAGCCTGAAAAGGTAACGGCGCGCGTGCTCGAAAGTCATCCCGCCGCCGTCGTCGGAAAAGACCAGCTTCTCGACGCCCTGATGCCCGGATGTGCGTATGTCGATCGATGAGGCCTTGGCATCGCGCGCATTCTGTCCCAACTCACGCAAAAAAACCCAGGCGTCCTCGCCGTAACGCAATCCCTCGGCCCGTGCGCGGCCGACAAAATCTGGATGCTCCCTGCTCATGCTCCTCCCGGCGCTTCATTCTAACCGCTACGGATGACATCTTCACTAAATCTCAGCATATTGACAACATCGCCCGTCTCGAAGAAACTGTCCGTTGAATGCACGAGTTCGAGTTCAGCTCCGAGTTTCCGGTGCCTCCGGTAAAATTGTTCAGCTTGCTCAGGACACCCGCCTTCCAGGAAGCCATGGCCCTGCGCTTCGGCGCCCTGGAGGCCAGCGCCAACGAAATCGGCAGGACCGCCGATGTGGTCAAGATGAAGATCGAGCTTCTCGATCCCGGCTGGGGCCTGATGGGCGCCGTCATCAACGGCAAACCATTGAGGGCCACCGTGTTGTACGACTGGAACATGAGCGACATGACCGGCAACTGGAACCGCTATTTTATCGACCACGGCCGCAACGTCGAGATCGATGGTCTGATCCGGGTTGATGCCATGGGAGACGAAGCCTGTCGCATGACCGAAAGCGGCCGGCTCGAGATCAAGCTGCCGCTGATCGGTCGTGGCATCGAGAAAAAACTGGCCGCGAAACTCGAAGATGTCCAGCCCAAACGCATAGACTTCATACTGAAGCGGCTTGGAATCAAGACCTGACCAGGTCACAGGGCGTCATTAAATAATATTTTGTCATTCCCCGCCCGCCTGTAGTATCCTGACGCCAATCTCGCGGAGTGTAGTTGTATGATCAGGGGTGTCGTGAAAATCTCTGCGCCAATAACGTTCATGCTGCTTTTGCTACTGTGTGTCCCGGTGCCATCTGTCGCCGATGAGTTTGACGACGAACTGGAGGACGAGTTCGCCCTGCTGCAGGAAGAAGACATCGTTTTAACCGCTGCCAAGCACAAGCAGAAGATCGGCTTCAGCCCCTCGGCGGTGATAGTCATCACCCGCAGGCAAATAGAGGAATCGGGCGCAACGACCCTGATCGATCTGCTCAGGCGATATCCCCCGATTCACGTCTACGAGTTCGATCCGTTCTACCCCACGGCCGAACTCCGGGGCGCCAAGAACGTCTTGCTGATGCTCGACGGCCGGGAGCTCAACCTGGAGATATTCGCCGAGCCCTTCTGGGTCTTGATTCCCGTGGGACTCCACGAGATAGAGCGCATCGAGATCGTGCTCGGGCCCAATTCCGCGCTGTACGGCGCCAATGCCGTGGTAGCGGTCGTCAATATCGTCACCCGCCGGCCCGGCCGGGATTTCAACGTGGATCTATCCGTCGCCGCCGGACAGCACGGAACCACCATGATCGAGGGCATCCTGGGAGGCGGCGTCGGTCCCGTGGCCGTCCAGGGGTCCTTCGGGATCGATCGGGCCGACAGCTGGATGGACCGGGACCGGGTCTCCAAGGACTTGAAACGAGCCAATCTCAAGCTCCGTCTGGACCTCCCCGACGGGGCGGCGAAGGTCAGCGGCGGGCTGATGTCGGGTCGGGGGCGCGCTTTCGGCATGATGGGGTACATGAACTATAAAGAGTCCCTGGCGGCCTACGCCAAGGCCGAGCTGGAAACAGGCGGCCTGAAGACGCGAGCCTACTGGTACGCTGTCAGGGTGCTGATCGATATCGACATCGATCTCAAGCTCTCCGGGACGGATATCGTCCTCGGCACGGTCCCCACCGTCGATCTGGGCGGAGACACCTTTCACCTGGACGCCCAGTACAATCTTGAGCCGTTCGAAAACAACCTGCTGATTGCCGGGGCCGATTTCCGATTCGTCAGCTTCCGGACCGATCAGATGGTCGATCCCGAGATCGAGGAATACCGTTTTGGCCTGTTCCTGCATGACGAGCACAGGTTCGCCGAAAAGTTGCTCCTGACCGTCGGCGCCCGCTTCGACTGGAACAGCACGACCGATCCCGCCGTCAGCCCGCGGGGGGCGCTGGTGTACAACCCGGGCGGTGAACACTTCCTGCGGCTTTCGGGTTCAACGGCCTTTCGCAAGCCGACCATTCTCGAGACGCACGGCGATTTCAAGGTCGACGAAAACCCGGTCTTCCCGGAAATAGGCACCCTGTTCGAGGACCCGGACTACGGGATCGGCAACCCGGATCTGGCCAACGTGATCATGACCATGATCGAGTTGGGCTACCGGGGTTCGCTACTTGAAAAATCGCTCCGCCTGGGTGCCGATGTCTACTTCGGCCTCAACCGGAACTGGATTTTCTTCTTCACGAACGTTCAATACGACAATTTCAACCGCATCGATCTGAAGAACAGTCGTATCGGCTTCGACAACTTAGGTCGAGACTTCAATATAGTCGGGGTCGAGCTCAGCATTGAAGGCAATCCCCTGGATGAACTGACCCTGTTTTTCAGAGGCAGCTTCCGTCACAAGTACCTGGTCGAAGACAACAGCCGGGACATGGGTACCCCCAGGTTTCTCGCCACGGGCGGGGGCACCCTGCGCCTGCCCTTCGGCCTGACCGCCCATCTGGCCTGCACCTTCGTGGATGAACGTTATGACGAGATCCGTGATCCCGAGAGCATCTTGTCGGCCTCCATTCCTTTAGAAATACCGCGCCGTATGTATCTGCTGGGCGCCTTGAGCCGGCGGATCGAGATCGCAAAATCAAAGGTCGATTTGGGTTTCTCCTTCTTTTTTCCTCTCGGGGGTCGCTTCCGCGAGAAGGCCGGCGTGCTCACTCCAGACGGATCCAACTACGGCGGCGAGCTCATAGGCCGGCGCGTCATGCTGACCGCCCGCCTGCTATATTGAGCGCGTATTCTTGACATTCGGGCGTATACCCCGGGTACAATCGGGATATTGTCGAAAGGAGCGAAGTTTGTTGCGTTTGCTCGGGGTTTACGTTACGGCCTTTTTGTTATTGCCGCTCGGGATTCAAAGCCCGGCCCGTGCCCAGGGCGAGGACGACTCCGAGTTCGAGGACGAGTTCGCCCTGCTCGAGGATCAGGACATAGTCGTCTCCGCGGCCAAGCACAAGCAGAAGACCGGCTTCAGCCCGGCGGCGGTGATCGTCATCACCCGGCGTGAGATCGAGGCTTCCGGCGCCGTGGACCTGATGGATCTCTTGCGCCGCTACCCGGCGGTGGACGTCTACGAGTTCGACCCGATGTATCCCACGGCCGAGATACGCGGCACCTACCGGGTGATGATGATGATCGACGGCCGCGAGGTCAACCTGGAATTCTTCGTCGCGCCATTCTACGCCATACTGCCGATTGGCCTGGCCGATATCGAACGGATCGAGATCGTCCTCGGCCCCAACTCGGCCATCTACGGGGCCAACGCCGTCTCTGCCGTGATCAACCTTGTCACCCGCGTGCCCACAAAAGATCTGCGCGCCGGCGCCCGGCTCACCGCCGGTGAACGAGGCGAACTTCGCACCGACGTTTCAGCCGGCGGGGCAATCGGCGGCGTGGCGGCCACGGCCTCTCTGGGATATAATCGAGCCGATTCCTGGATGGTGCGTGACAGCCGCGCCAAGCAGGTAATGAGGGGAAGCGCAACCACTCTGATAAAGCTGCCCGGCGGCAGCCTGGCCCTGGACGGCGGCATCTGCGCGGGCTCGGGGCGGATGTTCGCCCTGCTGGGCTACATCGATAGCAACAAGTTTGTCCTGGCGCACGCCCAGGCTCGGGCCACGCTTGGCGACCTGAGCCTGCGCGCCTACTGGTACGGCCTGCGCACTGATCTCGATCTGGAACTCGAGCTGATCTATCCCGGCCTGGGCGAGTTGGGCACGGTGCCCACCATTCATGTTAACGGCGACACCGCGCAGGCCGAGGTACAATACAACCTCAAGCCATTCGAGGGCAACCTGTTGATCCTGGGCGCCGATGTGCGCTTTACCCGCTACCATTCAGATCAATTCGTCGATCCCAACACCACCATCTGGGAAGAGCGGGTGGGCGTGTTCTTCCACGACGAGCAACGCCTGGGAGACAGGCTGCTCCTGCAGGCCGGGTTGCGTTTCGACTGGAACAGCCGCACCGACTGGGCGCTCAGCCCGCGCGGGGCGATTGTCTACAACCCGGCCGGCGAGCACTACCTGCGCCTGTCCGGCGGCACCGCCTTTCGCAAGCCCTCGATCACGGAGACCTCGACCAACTTCAAGATCGACGCCGACCCGGCATTTCCGGAAATCAAAGAACTCTTTGAGGTCGAGGGGATCAGCAAGGAGGATCTGGCGAACGAGTTTCTGGCAACGGTCGAGCTCGGCTACCACGGAACGATGCTCGATAGAAAACTGCGCCTGGGAGCGGATGCCTACATGGGCTTCACCCGCGACCTGATAGGCTTCAGAGCCGACGTAGCCATGACAAATATGCGGATCAATGTCGATGCAAGTAATATCGGCTACGACACGGTCGACGATGACACGAACAGCGTCGGGATGTATCTCAGCGCGGAATACGAACCCATCGAGGAGTTGAGCCTGTTTTGCCGGGGCGATCTGAGGTATGCCTGGCTGGTGGACCGGAATAACGATGAGTACCGCGAGTTCCCGCGTTACATCGTCGTCCTCGGCGGCCGGTTGAGCCTGCCTTTCGGCCTGAGGATCAACCTGGCGGCAAGGTTTGTCGGCTCGACCGACACATGGGTACGTAACCCGTACTCTGTCCTTTTGCACTCGGTACGGGTCAATATGCCGGCGCGAGTCAACCTTTTAGCGAACATCGGCTACCGCTTCGATTTCCTTGGTGGCAAACTCGATCTTGGCGTCAACCTGTTCGATCCATTGAACGCCCGCTTCCGCGAGGAGGCGGGTGTGCTGATGGACAACGGTGGGAACTACGGCGGGGAGATCCTCGGCCGGCGCATCATGCTGACTGCCGCCTTCGACTATTGATCCTCGCGTCGAGGACGGATCCAGCTTCGGCGGCGAGATCATCTCCACCCGGGCCATGCTGACCGCCCGCCTGCGATACTGAGCGCGTATTCTTGACATACGGGCGCCGTCACCGTTTACAATTGGGCTGCAATCGAAAGGAGAGTTGATTGTTACGCTTTTTCAGGTGCGGCCTGGCGGTCTGCCTGTTGTGGCCGCTCGTGTTTCACGGCCCGGCCCATGCCCAGGAAGATGAAGACTCGGCCTTCGAGGACGAGTTTGCGCTACTCGAGGATCAGGACATAGTCCTATCCGCCGCCAAGCACAAGCAGAAGACCGGCTTCAGCCCGGCGGCGGTGATCGTCATCACCCGCCGTGAGATCGAGGCATCCGGCGCAGTCGATCTGATGGACCTTTTACGCCGCTACCCCGCGGTATTCGTCTACGAGTTCGACCCGATGTATCCCACGGCCGCGATACGCGGTACCTACCGGGTGATGATGATGCTCGACGGGCGCGAGGTGAACCTCGAACTGTTCGTCGCCCCTTTCTATGCCATGCTGCCGGTCGGCCTGGATGAGATCGAACGCATCGAGATTGTGCTCGGCCCCAATTCGGCCATTTACGGGGCCAACGCCGTCTCGGCGGTGATCAACGTCGTCACCCGCGATCCCCCCAAAGAGCTGCGGGCAACGGCAAGAGTTACCGCCGGCGAACATGGCGAGTTCAGGACGAACGCAATAGCCGGCGGGGCAATCGGACCCGTGGCCCTGAAGGCTTCAATGGGGTATAATCGGGCCGATTTCTGGATGGTGCGGGACAGCCGGGCCAGGCAGACAATGCGCGGCAACGCTGCCGCCCGCATAGACCTGCCCGGCGGCAACCTTACTCTGGACGGCGGAATCTGCACGGGCAACGGGCGGCTGTTTGCACTGCTGGGCTACATAGACACCGATAAGTTCGTCATGGCGCACGCCCAGGCAAGGGCCAAGCTGGGCAACCTGAGCCTGCGCGCCTACTGGTACGGCGTTCGCGCGGATCTTGACCTGGAGCTTGAGCTGATCTATCCCGGCCTGGGCGAACTGGGCACGGTGCCGACAGTTCACTTTTCCGGCGACACCACTCAACTCGAAGCGCAGTACAACCTCGACCTCTTCAAGGGCAACCTGTTGATCATGGGAAGCGACGTGCGCCTGACCCGCTGCCATTCAGATCAATTCGTCGATCCCAACACCACCATCTGGGAAGAGCGGGTGGGCGTCTACATCCACGACGAGTAAAGCCTGGGAGATAGGCTGCGTCTGCAGGCCGGGTTGCGTTTCGACTGGAACAGCCGCACCGACTGGGCACTGAGCCCGCGCGGGGCGATAATTTACAATCCCGCCGGCGAGCATTACCTGCGCCTATCCGGAGGCACCGCCTTTCGCAAGCCCTCGATAATGGAGACCTCGACCAACTTCAAGGTGGACGCCAGCCCGGCCTTTCCGGAAATAAAAGAGCTCTTCGAGGTAAAGGGAATCAGCAAGGAAAATCTGGCCAACGAGTTTTTGGCAACGGTAGAACTGGGCTACCACGGAACGATGCTGGACAAAAAACTGCGCCTGGGAGCGGATGCCTACCTGGCCTTCACCCGCGACCTGATAGGCTTCAGAGCCGACGTAGCCATGACAAATATGCGGATCAATGTCGATGCAAGTAATATCGGCTACGGCACGGTCGGCGAGGACACGAACGGCGTCGGGATGTATCTCAGCGTGGAATACGATCTCATCCAGGAGCTGAGCCTGTTTTGCCGGGGCGATCTGAGGTATGCCTGGCTGGTACAAGAGGACAACCGGGAGTTTCGCAGCTACCCGCGTTACAGCATCGTCCTGGGCGGCCGGCTGAAGTTGCCTTTCGGTCTCAGGATAAACCTGGCGGCGCGCTTCGTGGGCTCTGCCGAAACCTGGGTGCGCAACCCGTACTCGATCCTGTCTGCCTCGCTGCCGATTTCGATGCCGGCCCGGGTCAACATCCTGGCATACATGGGCTACCGTTTCGAATTCCAGGGCGGCAAGCTGGATCTAGGCATCAACCTGTTCGATCCCCTGGGCGCCAGGTTCCGCGAAGAGGCGGGTGTAATAAAAGACGACGGTGAGAACTACGGCGGCGAGATCCTGGGGCGACGCGTCATGCTGACGGCCGGCTTCGACTATTGATCGTCGCGCTTGACCAGTGAGGTCATGAACTTGACCAGCAGGTCGTCTTCGATCTTCTCGTGACCCGTACCGCTGAGCTCGATCATCTCGACACCGGGCAAGCGTTTGATCTCACGTATGAATCCGTGTCCGCCCTTGGCCACGGTGGCCAGCACGGCGACCTTGTCGCTCTTGAGCAACATCTTGGCCGTCTCGCAGAACATCCGAGAAAGCGCCTCCATGGGACCCAGTTCGTCGATGATGTAGAAGTTGAACTCGGGGTGGAAGGCAATGGCCTCCAGGGCGGATTCTTCGAAGGTGTCCACGTCGACGGTGTATTTGCCGACCCGCTTGCCTTTCTTGCCCTTGACCTTGCCCGAAACGGCGAATTCGACTTCACGGCCGTCCAGATTCTTGAACACCATAATCGAGCGCCCCTTTTTGTCTTGCCGTTCAACCGTGGTGAAGCCGGTGGCGCTGACCCCCTTGATGCGCTCGACGATGTTCTCCACCAGGGCGGTCTTGCCGACCCCCGGAACGCCGGTTACGAGCACTTTCGGATAGGATCCCATTATTCCTCCGGCGGACAACATAAGGCCGACCCCGTCGGCAGTCAAGCATTTAGCGTGATCCCGGGAAACTCAAGGCCCAAAGAACAAAAACACTTGACACAAAAACCAATCCGGCTAAGATACGCCTTCTCGACTGCGGGGTGGAGCAGTTGGTAGCTCGTCGGGCTCATAACCCGAAGGTCGCTGGTTCAAATCCAGCCCCCGCTATGGCACAACCGCTGGGAAACCCCCAGCGGTTGTTTTTTATTAACTCAACTAAAACCCCAACCCGTCCTCCGTAGCCCGAAGGGCGTAGGAGGGCCCCTGTGGTGGGTAGCCGCTACTCCGCCGGGCTGGAATGACCCAGCGGTTCCCGATCATCTGCGTAGAAAGTCACAATACGATCAAGGAGTTCCTCTTGTTGGCGCCGGGCATGGATCTTGCGTGTACCTAAAGGTGGGATCAGGAGGGATCATGAACTCGACATCACCGTGTAGTGAGCATCGACGAAATCAGCGCACGAAGATCAAGGCTGCGGCCTTCGTGCTCAAGGATGGGAAGCTCCATGGCTCCTACCACGTTGAGAACCTCTCGGTTGATGGCGTGCTGCTCGTCGGTCGCGCTCCCATCTGGAAGGGGGAATCAGTCGAGGTGATGCTTCAGCTGCTCGCGAGCCACCTGTCGTTACGCATTAATTCCCGTGGCGTCCACTGCGAGGGTCCTTCCCCGTTCGAGTACAGCATGGGGCTTGAATTCGACCATGGCTCCCTGGACACGAAGAGGGCGCTACAAGAGGCGGTGATCTCGGAGTTTAGGTGAGCAGATGAGCAGATGGGGACGGAGTAAGTCTAAACCATTGATTTCTTTGATTTGCGTAAGCTCCCTCTATGGTTTTTCTTCTTTTTTTATTTCGACTGTCGAAACAGTCGAAATTTTTCTTTACTTCAATCTAACTTGTTGGGTTAGATCTACTCCGTCCCCGGTATTCCTGTGCCTCGTCACTACAGCCCCAGGGAACTCCGCAGGCTCGAGAAATCGAAAGCCTGCCCCAAAGGCGAGCGGGCCTCCAGGTTCTCCATGTGCTTCAGAAGCGCGTCCACCCGCTGCCGCCCCTCCCGGGTGCCCACCGCCTCCCGGGGGGTCCGGCCGCTCAGGGCCGGCAGAGGATGGTCGGCCCAGTCGTCGTAGTGCCGCCGCTTGTACTCGAGGAGCGCCTCCACGGCTTCTAAAGGCGGGGGTTCCTTGTTCGGATCCTCCCGGTCGGCCGGGTCGAATTCGAACAGATCGGTGGTGAGCAGCAATTCATCCCCGTCGGTATTCTGCATCCGGGGCGGCCGGCTGAAGCGGTCGTCGATCTCCTCCAGCTCGTCCTCCCAGAGATCCAGCAGGTACATGCAGATCTTCTCGCCGCGCAGCCGCTCTGCCGGTACGTTCCTCTTCAGGCGCAGCCGCTTGCGGGCCCGCTCGACCACTTCGGCCGCCTCCACGGGGGGCAGCGGACGGTGGTGGCTGCCGCACAGCAGCGCCTCCCCCCGCAAGTCGACGATGCGTCCCAGTAGCGCGTCCCGCCGCACCAGCGTCTGCGAAGCCCCCACCTCCCGCACCGTGCTCTCGCGTCCGGTGAGCAAATCCCGTAAGGTGACGCTTCGTCCCGGCTCCACCGCCTGCACCTCCAGCACCGAGAGCCAGGATTCCTGCTGGGCCAGGAGCCACTCCCGCTCCCGGGGAGAGAGGCTCGAACCGCGCTCCTCCATGAACCACCGGCAGAGGGTCTTCCCCTCCCAGTCGAAGTGGTAGGCCAGCAACTGACCCGTTATCTGGTCGTCCTGGTTCCCCCCGGAAAGTTCTTCGAACAGGTTTGCCCACAGGTCTCCGAAGCGTTGCCCCGCGTACATCAGCAACCGCGCCGCCAAGCGCCGGTCCATCTCGTGCAGGGGCGAGGGCGCCAGGCCTTCCGGCTCCGGGCTTGCTTCCACCGCCGGTCCGGCTGCTTTCTCCTTCCCCATGCAGCATTTCTTGTACTTGCGTCCGCTTCCGCACGGGCAGGGATCGTTGCGCCCCACCTTCGCTCCCGCCCGGACCGCCGGCCGGGCGGCCGCCGGCGGTTCGTTCGCCTCGAACAACGGCCAGGCCCGGTAGGGTGCGGTGAAGCGTACCTCCATGTCGTCCTGGTCGCACCAGGACTCGCACACCGGTTCGAACCTCTCTCAAACCAGCCGCCGCTTCTGGTGGCAACTCTGGCACAGGCCTCGCCGGCGACAGCTGAGTGGAACCAGGGTCTCGTCCCCGCAGTCCCGGCCGCGGTTTTTGCGGTAGCTGGTTCGCAATGCTGCATTTCAGCCTGGCCAGGCCGTTGACCCGTTCATACTACACCTCCCGAGAAAAAGAGTTGCTGGTTGGTCAAA
>CAZXHT010000045.1:0-42303 GCA_964640665.1 uncultured Myxococcales bacterium | reverse complement strand
TAAAAAAGATACCCCGTCCCCTTTTCTTCTGTTTATATCTGTATACCTCAACCGCCAATTGTGGGTCTATTTACTTGTGAATAGAACTCTTTTACTGCTGGGCTTGATTCTTTTTTCAAGCGATGTTTCTGATGGGCAGTTGCGCAGAAGCGATTCGGGCCGTCGAAAAGGCCACAAGCGCCTCGCCGCGACATGCCATGGCGGCTCCGGCCCTGCTGGACGAAGCCTCCTGCCAGGTGCGCCTGGGTCGCTTCACACAGGCGCGCGCAACCTACGAACGAATTATTACAGACTACCCGACCTACGCGATCGAAGCACGCCGGGGACTCGAGCGCATCGAACGTTAAGGGTCTTGGTTTATTTAGCCAACGATTACATGCGCCTGAGCCTGAGCGTGTAGCCCTGGCACAGGTTGTTCTGTCCCGCAGCGGCCTGGACGCATATTATGAACGTGTTCGAGTTGCCGCTGCCGCAGGTCGTACCGAGGCTCGAGCAGTTCGAATCGAAGGCCGCGTCCGAGCCATTACAGTCGATGGTAGAGCAGTTGCCGCGGTATACCACCAATCCCAGGTTGCCCGGGTTGGGATTCAGATCGACAAGGAATGTGGCATTCCCGGGCGCCGGATCAACGTAGCTTACACTGTGGCAGTCGATATCCTCGCGGACTCCCGTCTTGTGAACGATCACCCCGGAGCGCGTGACGGTCTGATTGGCCGAACTGACCGTGCCCGCCGAGGCGGGCGAGGAACAGCTTCCGGATACGTCCGAGGTGTCGCCGCACTCGCAGCCGTTACCAATAAGCCCGTCGATATTCCACCAGCTCGAGTTGCAGGCGCCCATCTCACAGATGCCGGCGTTGCACACGCCGCCGGCGTGGGCGTAGCTGCAGGTGTCGCCGCAGCCGCTGCAAGCCGCGGCCGTGCCAAGCTGCGTCTCGCAGCCGTCTCCCCATGATGAATTGCAATCGTCCCAGCCGGCCTGACAACCGCAAGATCCCGCGCTGCAGGTGCTGTGCTGGCCGCAGTCTCCCGCGCACGAGCCGCAATGGGCCGGGTCGTTGTCGGTGTTCACCTCGCAGCCGTTCGACCAGTCGCCGTCGCAGTTTGCGAAGCTGCCGGTGCAGAAACACGAGCCGCCGGAACATGTGGCATTGGGGCCGCAGGAGATGCCGCAGCCACCGCAGTTGTTGTTGTCGGCCGTGACGTCGGTCTCGCAGCCGTTCTGCATGTTGGGGTCGCAGTTGTCCCAGCCGCTGTCGCAGGTCACGACGGTGCATGAGCCTCCGGCGCAGCCGTGCAGATTTGTATGCGGCAGGTTGCAGGCTAAACCGCAGCCGGAACAGTTGGAAGGATCCGACCCGATGTCGATCTCGCAACCGTTGGCGTCCGACGAATCGCAGTCACTGAAGCCCGAGTCGCATGATACGACGGTGCAGTTGCCGGACGAGCAGCCATGTTGATCCGTGTGCGCCAGGTTGCAAATCGAGTCGCAGTCGCCGCAGTTGTTGGGATCGCCGTCGATGTTCGTCTCACAGCCGTTTTGGATGTCCGGATCGCAGTTGTCGTAGCCGGCGTCGCATGAGACGATCGTGCACGAACCGTTAGAACAACCCGGCTGGGCGGTGTGCGGCAGGTTGCAGGCCGAGCCGCATCCGCCGCAGTTTTGGGGATCGTTCTGACCGTTTATCTCGCAGCCGTCGTTCCAGGAAGAGTTGCAATCGAGAAAACCGCTGTCACAGGCACAGGTTCCCGCCGAGCAATGGGCGTTCTGGCCGCAGTCGTTTCCGCACGAGCCGCAGTTGTGCACATCCGTCAGCATGGCGGCCTCGCAGCCCGAGGCCCAGTCTCCGTCGCAGTTTTCGTAATCGGTCTGGCAGGCGCAGCCGCCCGAGATGCATACCGAGTGTTGTCCGCAGTTGCCGTCGCAGGCGCCGCAATGCGCGGGATCGCTGTTGAAGTCGGCCTCGCAGCCGTTCGAAGAGTTTCCGTCGCAGTCGCCGAAACCGGTGTTGCAGAAGCACTGGGCGGACGAGCAATGAGAGTTGGCGCCGCAGTCGTTGCCGCAGCTTCCGCAGTTTTGCGGATCGGACGAGGTATTCACGCAATCGGTTCCGCAACAGGTCTGGGATGCCGAGCAATTGGGTCCGCTGCCACCGCACAGGCATGTGCCGCTGACACATTGCTCGCCCGGATCGCAGACGGTATTGCAGGCCCCGCAGTTCTGCGGGTCGCTTGAGATATTAACGCAACTAGTGCCGCAGCAGGCTTCGCCCGAGCTGCAATCCGGTCCCGTGCCACCGCAATGACATTGGCCCGCGACGCATCCCTCGTTGGAATCGCAGGCGAAACCGCAGCTGCCGCAATTCTGGGTGTTGCTTTGCAGATTGGCGCAGACCGTGCCGCAGCAGGTCTGGCCGGCCGAGCAGTCCGGCCCCGTGCCCCCGCAGCGGCAACCGCCGGAGACACAGCTTTCATCCTGATCGCAGACGTTGCCGCAGGATCCGCAGTTGGAAGGATCACTTGTGGCATCGACGCAGTCGACACCGCAACAGGTTTGCGCAGCGGAGCAATCGGGCCCGCTGCCGCCGCAATGACATTCACCGCTTATGCATCTCTCGCCCGGATCGCATTCGATCGGACCGCAGGGATCGCCCTTGCAGGCCGCGCCCTGGCAGCCGAACTCGCAAGTCTGGCGGTTTTCGGGATAGTCGCACACTCCGTTGGAGCAGAAACCGATGGCGGCATAGAAAAGCAGCGTATTGGCGTCCTCGCATACGTCAGCCGGAGGATTGTCGCAGATGACGGCCGCACCCCGGCAGAGGCCGTCCCGGCAGACGTCGTCGTTAGTGCAGGGATCCGCGTCGGTGCAAAGCGTGCCGCCTTCACTCCAGGCTGTTTGGCCGGCGCCCTGGTCGAAAAGGCAGGTGTATATCAGCCCGTCGCAATCCACGCTTGCGCACTGGTTGTAAAGGGTGCACTTATTGGCCGGACAACAGCGTCCGCCGGCGCAATCGGCGGATGTACAGACGCCGTTTATGCAAACCTCGCCCACGCCACAGGGCGATCCGCAATCGGGGCTGTAGCACGAGCCCGCGGCGCAGACCAGATCCGGCGGGCACTCGATATCCACGCACAGGCGATCGATGCAGGAGCCGTTCAGGCACAGCTCGTGAGGCCCGCAATCCTGCCCCTGACAATTCTGAGGGTGGCAGGCAAGGTCGGAGCCACAGACCTCACCCGCCGGGCATGGCACGTGAGCGCAGTCGTTTGGCACGCACTGCCCGTCCAGGCATATTTCGCCCTGGGCGCAGCCGACGTCTTGCTGCAAACAGTCGGCCGGAAAGCACTCTCCGTCGGCGCATTTTTGACCGGCCGGGCACTGCACTCCGACGCAGTTCAGCCTGACGCAATGATCCTGGTAACAGACCTCGTTCGCGGCGCAGGCCTGGCTTCCGCAAGCGGTATCGAAACACTCGCCGCGGGCGCAACGCTGTCCCGGAGGACATTCGATGCCGATGCAATCTACGTGGATGCACTGGCCCTGGTAGCAGGCCTCGGAGAAATCAGAGCACTCGACATCGGCGCAGTCTTTGGGGTAACACCATCCGTTGGCACAAACCGAGTCGGAATCGCACTCGACATTCACGCACGATGTCCGTTGGCAGGTGCCGTCGATACAAACCTCGCCCTCGCCGAAACACTCGTTCTGGGTGCAATCGGCCGGATAGCAGATTCCACCGGCGCATTTCATCCCCACCGAGCAGTCGACCCCGACACAACTGCGATCGACGCATTCATCTTCGACACAAACATCTCCGTAGCCGGGACAGGTCTTGGTTACACAGTCGATCGGATAGCAGATCCCGGCCGCGCAGCGCTGTCCGGCGGGACAGTTCACTCCAACGCAACTCGCCGGCAAGCACTCTTCCTCGACACACACCTCTCCCAGCCCGGGGCAGTTGCGCCAGACGCAGTCGGCGGGGTAGCACTCGCCCGCGGCACAGGCCGTACCCGCCGGGCAATCGACGTGCAGGCAGGCCAACTCGATGCAGTTGGCATCACGGCAGACGAACCCCTCGGGACAGACTCGGTCGGGGCAGTCAAGCGGCAGGCACTCCCCGTCGACTATAACTCCATCAGTGCAGCTTTCGTGGATAGTTCCCGCCGAGCAGGCCCGAAGAGCCACCGTGGCCAAGGCGATCAACAGGATCGACCTGATGTTGAAAAGACGCGGCACGAATTTCCTCCGACGACCTTTACTCGCTTAGTTATTCTAGCACGAGCATGGGAAAAAAGGCTAACTTGTGTTCAAATGCGATGGACAGGGGAGATAACCACGTGAAATCATTTCATTGACAGGAACAACAACAGTCTGGTAAGACGTGTTGGATTCAAACCGTAACCCGCGAGCATGACGGGGAGGGAAGACGGCATGAAAAAAACGCTTAAAGTAAGCAAGTTCTTTATTGGAATCTTGACCTTCTCAGCCACAGTTTTGTGGCTGGGCGCCTGTAGCCCGCCGATCGAGAAACTATGGAAATTTCCGGTCGGCTCTCCCCTTTACTCGACACCGTTGGTGGTCGGCGATCTGATCGTTTTTGGCTCGGAAAGCGGCACGCTGCACGCGGTCGACAAGAGCGGGCAGACGCGTTGGCAATTCCAGGCCCCCAGCGCGGAGATTTTCTCTCACCCGCTGAGTGACGGAAAGCTGATTTTCTTTGGGGCGACCAACCAGAAGTTCTACGCTGTCGACCTGAGAGGCCAGCTCAAGTGGCAATTTGCCGCTCGAGAGCGAATCAAGTCGGATCCTACCCTGGCTGAAGGCGTGGTATACGTGACTTCCTACGACGGACACGTCTATGCCCTGAAGAGCGACAGCGGAAAGAGGATTTGGCAGTTTCCGGCCGAGAAAAAGGCTGAACCGCCGCCAGCCGAAGGTGAAGAAAAAGCAGCCGAAGGCGGCGAGAAGGCACCCGAAGAAGTCGCCGAGGTCAAGGAACAGGTTCCCGAAATCAAGCCGGGAGAGTTCTCGTATGCGGCCCCGATCGTAAAGGACGGGGTCTTGTACGTGGGCAACCTGGATGGCTACATGTACGCCATCCAAACGTCGGACGGAACGCTGAAGTGGCGCTTCAATGCCGGGGAGGGCATCACCTCGACAGCCCTGGTGGAAGGAGGCGTAGTCTACTTCGGCTCGAAGAACAACAACGTTTATGCCATCGATGCAGGCAGCGGCAAAAAGCTGATCTGGAAGTTTACGACCGGTGACGATGTCCTGAGTTCGCCCAAGGCGGAGAACGGGGTGCTCTACATCGGCTCCAACGACAACAACTTCTACGCGCTAGATCAGAAAACAGGCAAGGAGAAGTGTCATTTCAGCGCCAAGGGGCCCGTTGTGTCGTACGCGGTTTTTTACAAGAACCTGGTCTTCTTCGCCGGAGGCCAGGGGGACGGGAATATCTACGCGATCGGTGAAAACACCTGCAAAATGTTCTTCACCAGCAAGACCGGTTACAAGATCGAAAGCGATCCGGTACTGGATGGAGACAGGCTGTACGTAACCTCCGGAGACCGGAACCTGTACGCATTCAAGATAAATAAGACAAAATAGTTCCGAATAGCTCCCATTTCTATCTGTTCATTTCTCTTACCTGAGACGACTTTTCTGCACATGTAAGACGGTGTGTGACAAGTTCCCCTTTTTTTCCCTTGACTTACGCTTCCTGCCGTAGTTATATTGGCTAGCCAGCCAATATTGCAGATCCAAGGAGGAGTCCATGCCCGTGTCGGATCAGATGCAAAAGGTAAGGGAGATGGGAATTGTTGCCGGCCTGGGACAAGCCGAGGTCGACAGGGCGATGGGCAAGATCCTGGGGGCGCTCGCTTCCGTGACGTCCACCAGCGGACTCGCTGGAGGGGCTGACGGCACCAGATTACTCGCCGGCCTCAACTCCAACCTGGCCGACAACCCGATGTTGGTTGCCTGGGGACTTTCGGTGGCGGCTAGAACCTGCGACAGTGTTTTCTCGCGCTTTATAGACAACTTCCTTTTGGGGATGGTGTTCGAGCGTAAACCGGTGGTCGAGGCGATGGGTTATCATCCGCCCATCACCCTGGTGATAAACCCCACCATGCGCTGCAACCTGCGCTGCACGGGTTGTTACGCTTACAGTTACGGCCAGAAGACCGATATGTCGCGGGCCTTGATCGGCAAGGTGCTCGACGAAGCCCGCGATCTGGGCATCGCCTTCATCACCGTCACCGGGGGAGAGCCTTTTCTGTATCCCGAAATCGAGGAGATGTTCGCGGAATATTCCGATATCACCTTCATGGTTTACACCAACGGCCAGTTCATCGACGAGCAACGTTCCCGCCGCCTGGCCGAGTTGGGCAACGTCTGGCCGGCAATCTCGGTCGAGGGGTTCGAGGCCGAGACCGACGCGCGCCGCGGGAAGGGCGTCTATCGGAAGTTGACCGCGGCCATGCGCAATCTTCAGCGGGACGGAGTTCTCTTCGGCATCTCTGCGGTGCCCACGCGCAAGAACACCGAACTTCTGGCTTCCGATGCCTTCCTGGATCACTACATCGAGTTAGGCGCCTTGTTCGGCTGGATGTTCACCTACATGCCGGTAGGCAAGGATCCCGATATTTCCCTGATGGCCACGCCCGAGCAGCGCGAGTTCCTGCGCCGCAAGAGCCTCGAATGGCGGCGGACCAAGCCGTTTTTCATGGCGGATTTCTGGAACGACGGCCCGCTATGCGGGGGTTGCATGTCGGCCAGTCGTTACGCGTTCATCAGCAATGAGGGCTGGGTTCAGCCTTGTGTCTTCGTCCATTTCGCCACGCACAACGTCAAGGATCACACCCTGCGCGAGATATTTGATTCCGAGTTTTTCCAAACTATTCGCAACCGCCAGCCCTATCACCCCAATCTCCTGCGTCCCTGCAAGATAATCGATCATCCCCAGGTGCTTGCAGAGGTTGTTCAGCAGTGCGGAGCGCGGCCCACATATCCCGGGGCGGATTCGATCTTGAAAGACCCGGTTATTCGCGATCACCTCATGCGTTACAGCCGCGAGCATGCAGTCCTGGCTGACCGTGCCTGGGCGGGAGAGGATTATCAATCCGGGCACAGTGTCCAGGTTCCGTTTTACGGGCGTCGCGATCTGTATAAAATCTACGATTGGCGCATGAAGCGGGCACACGAGCAGCAAGACGAGAAGTTTCCCGTCGTCGCCACGGCCGCCGATGAACGTCGAGAGTATTCGGTGCCGCACCTGAGGGCACGGCAGAAGGCGCCGCATATAAAGGCATGAGGCTTGGAAGAGAGTGAACGCACCCTTCTGGTAGTCAGCGACCTGCACCTGCACCCGGGATCCGATCCCGCGCTGGTTGCTGATTTTGCCCGCCTGCTGGACACTCGCCCGGCCGGCAAACTGGTGATCAACGGGGATGCCTTCGATCTCGATCGGGTGGCCGGAGAGCGCCGTGCCGGTGAGGGCGGCTACCGGGCTGCCTGCCGTCTTGGCAATACTCTCGAAAAATTTCCGGGGTTCTGTGAGGCTATCTCGGGCTGGGCGGCCCGCGGCGGCGAAATCATCTGGCTGCCCGGCAATCACGACGCCGAACTGTGCCTGCCAGTGGTGCGCGGGGTATTGATGCACAGGCTCGGGACTGCTGCAGGCCGGGTTCGCTTCGAGCCACGTTGTTACCAAGCGGACGGCCTGCACATAGAGCACGGCCATCAGCGCGATCCGGACAACAGCTTCTTCCCCGACACGGCCGCGGCCGCGGCCAAGCAGCGCCTGTCGGCCTTGCCGTTGGGCTGCCTGACAACCCGTCTCCTGCTCTGTCGCATTCCGGCCTACGACAATCACGGTGACAATCATGCCACGCCGGGCAGGGTTTTGCTCAGGGTCATCAAAAACCATGGCCGGGCGACACCTCGGATGGTCATGCTGTATGTCCTCGCCGCCGTGCGCATTGCCTGGCAGGCTGTCTTAGCGAGGCACCGGAGGGACACGGAGACCAGTTCGAGCATGGCCAGTCCCTGGCGCGTGCTCGAACGCATGTACCTCGATCGCCTTGCCCTGGCGGGTGTCCTTTCGTTGATTATGATGATAAGCCTGCTGGGAGCGGCACCGCCAAACACGGCCCTGGTGGCCGGCTTGCCCTGCGCCGCTTTTCTACTGTGGCCCCCGGCCCGCAGGCGCCTCTACCGCCATAGGGACAGGGCCGGCTGCCGGCGAGCCGCGCGCTCGATCCTTCAGAAAAGCGATGGCGTTGTAATAATGGGTCACACCCACCACGCCGAGAGGCTGGAGTGGCCTCATAGGGTATACGTGAACCCAGGCGCTTTCTTCGAGAGACAAGCGGCCGGCCGGCCTTTCGTTGTGATCGATGGGCCCACCGTCAGGGTTGACTTTCTGCCTGTGTCCGACTAAAACTGCCCGACATGGCACGCAAGCGGATGGGCGATACCCGCCGCCGGCAGATCCTCGATGGCTTGCTCGAGGCGGTTGCCAAGCGGGGGCTGCAAAACTGCAACATGAGCGACGTGGCCGAGGCCGCGGGGGTCAGCCGCGGCATTCTGCACTATTACTTCAAGAACAAGCACGAGATGATCGGCGCCCTGGTGGCTTACCTGAGGGATTCCAACCTTATGGAGTTCAAGAGTTACATGGACGAGATTGACGATCCCTTAGATCGCCTGAAGGCCTCGTTGTGGTACCCGATCCAGGCCTTCGGCCCGTCCGGAGCCGCCCTTGCCAAGGTGTGGATCGAATTCTGGGGCTTGGCTGCTCACCATTCAGAGGTGCAAAAGTTTATCCTGGATGTGCAGGGCGCCTTGCGCGATCATTTCAGGCAGATTGTGGAGTTGGGTGTCGAGCGCAAGGAGTTCCTGCCCGACATCCACCCCGAACGCACGGCCTCGATCATCCTGGCCGCGCTAGAGGGGTTCGTGCTCCAGTGGCACTTCAACCCGGGAACATTCTCCTTCTCCGGGGAGATCAAGGCCCTCGAAGTAATGCTCGAGCGCTATCTCAAGCCGTTAGCACGATCTTGACATTGCGGGTGGGAAACACCTCCCAGATTTGATAAAGTGTGTTCCAAAGAAAAACCACGAGGAGGAACAGCCATGAAATCGAGTGGCCTTTATATCACCGCGATCTTTGCGATGGTTTTGATGATCCTGGGTCCAGAAAAGGCCAAGTCGCATCCGGTCATCGTCGACGGCAATCCGGTCGAGTGGACCCTGGCCGTGCCGGCGAGCCTGAATCTCGGTCACATCGCCCGCAACGGGGCGGGTGGGGGCGAGTACGTGTGGATCGACGCTCCCGCAGATGAGCGCACGGACTTCGCCAACTCATCGAATGTCGACATCCTTCAGCTTCGCATCACCTCCGATCAGATCAACATGTACTTCTTGGTTGAGATGGCAGGTATAACCGTTCCCGCGGGCGACGGCGCGCCGCAGGTCCAGATCGCCATCGATCTCGATCACCTTACCGGAAGCGGCTCTGAGTGGCTCGGCTCGAACTCGGACACCAGGGTTACCGACCTCGCCAGGTGGGAGTACCTGATCGTGACCCGTTTCGGCAGCGGACAGGTCCCGGCGGTCTACGATCCGATCTTCACGGAGATCGGCCTCGGCGCAACAGTGGCGGCGATCTCGGGTAACTTCATCGAGATAGGCGTTCCCCTGAACGTCCTGGCCGTCCCGGGGGGGGCCGTCCCGGGCCAGTTCACGATTGTTTCGTTGATGGCCGACGCCGTAGATGACGCCTGGGACATTGCCGGTGTGAGCGATGTCCTCGACGCTATCACCAACTACGGCGATCCCGGCGACACGTCGAACACCTGGGCCGAGGTGTCCGACGGGATCGTCGATTATCACTTCAGCGTCTGGTTTCACCTCGACCCGGACATCGAGCCTTCGGCCCCGCTGGTGGTCAACGAAGTGCTCTACGACGGAGTTGTAGAGCCGGGGGACGAGTGGATCGAAGTGTTTAACCGCAGCGGCCTGGCCGACTTTCCGCTTGACGGCTACAAGTTGGGCGACGAAGAAACGATCGACGGGGGCGAGGGCATGGCGGCCTTCCCCGCGGGAGGCACTCTCGGCCTCGACGACGTGGTGGTCGTGGCCAACGATGGCGGGCTGTTTTCGACCAACCACGGCCTTGACGCCGATTTCGAATTGAACGACACCAGCTCGGCGGCGGACATGAGCGACTACAGCCCGTGGGCCACCGGCAATGTCAATCTGAGCAATGCCTCTGACGAGGTGCTGCTGGTCGACCCCTACGACACAGTGATCGACGTGGTGAGTTGGGGCGCTGGCGCCTGGCCGGGAGTAACGCCGGCGGCGAACGTGTCCGAGGCGCATTCCCTCGAAAGGCCCCAGTCGCGTGAGGACTCCGATGATTGCTCCGGCGACATGCTGGACCAGGCGACACCCACGCCGGGACAGGTATTTTGGCTGCTTGGCCTCGGTTCCTTTTGCGGCGGGTGGATCGAGTGCCTGAGCGATTTCTGTGTCGACGGGGTCTGTTGCGAGAGCGCCTGCGACGGCGCCTGCGATACCGTGTGCGATTCGTCCGGCACCTGCCAGCCGGTTAGCTGTCCTGCTCCAACTGACGCTTGCCAACTGGCGAACTGCGACCCGGTCACCCTGTGCGATGCGGCCGCCGGGACCGTCTGCGACGACGTCGATGCCTGCACATCGGGGGAGATCTGTGACGGCGCCGGTAACTGCGGCTCCGGAACACCCGTGAGCTGTCCGGCACCGACAAACTCCTGCCAGCTTGCGAGTTGCGACTCGGTGCTCGGCTGCTTCGCGGCGGCGGGCACGGCCTGCGACGACGGCGACGCCTGCACCATGAACACCCAGTGTGACGGCGCGGGAGCCTGTAACGGCACGGCGATTGATTGCGACGATGCGAATCCTTGCACCGACGACTCGTGCGATGCTGTTCTTGGCTGTCAGTATGCCAACAACACGGCCAGCTGCGATGACGGCGACGCTTGCACATCACTCGACGTATGCTCGGCAGGTGTCTGCTCTGGATTCCCTTTCCCCTGTGATGATATGAACCTGTGCACCGACGACTCCTGTGATTCAGCAACGGGCTGCGTCTTTACGAACAACAGCGATGTTTGTGATGATGGCGACGCTTGCACCTCTTCCGACACATGCTCGGGGGGCTCCTGTTCCGGCACACCCATCTCGTGCGATGACGGCAACGTGTGCACCGACGATTCCTGTGATTCTGTGCTGGGTTGCATCAATACGAACAACAGCGCCGCTTGTGACGACGGCGACGCCTGTACTTCCGGCGACGTGTGTTCGGGTGGCGTCTGTTCCGGCACGCCCATCGTGTGCGATGACGGCAACCTGTGCACTGACGATTCATGTAATCCCGCATCGGGCTGTGTCTTTACGAACAACACCGACGCCTGTGACGACGGCGACGCCTGTACCACCGGCGACGTCTGCGCGGGCGGAAACTGCTCCGGCACACCCATCACCTGCAATGACGGCAACCCATGCACCGACGATTCATGCAATCCCGCATCGGGTTGTGTCAACACGAACAACAGTGCCGTTTGTGATGACGGCGACGCTTGTACCTCTCCCGACGTATGCTCGGGTGGCGCCTGTTCCGGCACACCCATCTCGTGCGACGACGGCAACGTGTGCACCGACGATTCATGCGATTCTGTGTTGGGCTGCGTCAATACGAACAATACCGCCGCTTGTGACGATGGCAATGCTTGTACCAGCGGCGACACCTGCGCGGGAGGAACCTGTTCGGGCACATCCATTACCTGCAACGACAACAACCTGTGCACGGATGATTCATGCAATCCCGCATCGGGTTGTGTCTTTACAAACAACAGCATCGCCTGCAACGACGGCGACGCCTGTACCTCGAACGATACATGCTCGGGGGGAGCTTGTTCCGGCACACCCATCTCGTGCGACGACGGCAATATGTGCACCGACGACTCCTGTGATTCTGTGTTGGGTTGCGTCAATACGAACAACACAGCTTCTTGCGACGACGGCGACGCTTGCACCGAGAACGATATTTGCTCGAGTGGGTTGTGTACGGGCACGCCGATCAGTTGCGATGACGGCAATGTCTGCACCGACGATTCCTGCGACTCGGCTTCAGGCTGTGTCTTCACTCCCAACACGGCCCTGTGCGATGATGGCGATCCTTGTACCGTCAATGATTTCTGCCTGGCCGGCACATGCCAGGGAAATCCCAAAAACTGCGACGATTTCAATCCGTGCACCGATGATTCCTGCGCGGCCGGCACGGGTGAGTGCCAGCATTCACCCAACACGGCCTCCTGCGACGACGGTGACGCCTGCACGGAGAACGACGTTTGCGCAAGCGGTACTTGCGCCGGCACTCCCATCACCTGCGACGACGGCAACGTGTGCACCGACGATTCATGCGCCTCTGCTTCGGGCTGCGTTTTTGCGCCCAACAGCGCAAGTTGTGATGACGGCGATATTTGCACCATGAATGACGTCTGTGACCAGGGCTCCTGTAACGGCGTGCCGCTCGATGCCGATGGGGATGGTCATGTTTCGGCTGCCTGCGGAGGAGACGACTGCGACGACAGTTCCGACCAGGTAAATCCGAATGTATTCGAGGGTCCCTACGGCAGCGCCGTTTGCTCCGACGGTATGGATAATGACTGCGACGGCGCGAGCGACTCTGCCGACAACGGCTGCGATCAGTGTACGGTCGATGCGGATTGCGATGACAGCAACGTATGTAACGGCGCCGAGAGTTGTGCCTCCGGCTTGTGTCAGGCCGGTACGATCCTCGGTTGTGACGATGGCGACATCTGCACCGATGACTCGTGCGATGCGGCTCTGGGCTGCATGTATACCAACAACAATGCCGATTGCAACGACGGTAACATGTGCACGGAGAACGATGTCTGCTCCGGCGGTGTTTGCGCCGGCGCGGCCGTGGTCTGCGACGATGGCAACGCCTGCACGGACGGCTCCTGTGATCTTGCTGTCGGTTGCGTTTTTACCAACAACACGGCTTTCTGTGATGACGGCGATGCCTGCACGCTTGGCGATATCTGTCTGAACGGCTCCTGCGGGGGCGTGGCGCTCGACTGCTCGACTCTCGATGACGCTTGCAACGCCGGAGTCTGCAACCCGACAGGCGGTATATGCGAGACACAGCCGCTGGCTGACGGCACGGCCTGTAACGATGGCGACGCTTGCACGGCAAGCGACGGCTGCTACCAGGGGAACTGCTCGGGTGCGGCCGTCGACTGCGACGACGGTGACCCGTGTACCGACGACTCGTGTGATCCGGCCAGCGGTTGCTATCAGACAGCCAACACGGCTGCCTGTGACGATGGTGACGCCTGCACCACCTCCGATGCGTGCGCTTCCGGCGCCTGCGCGGGCACTCCCGTGGATTGCACGGCCTTCGCCGATGAATGCCATGCCGGAGCCTGTGATCCGGCGGACGGCAGCTGCTTCGCGACTGTTCTCGACGACGGAACAGCCTGCGATGACGGCGATCCATGCACCGAGGCCGATAGCTGCGCGGCGGGGGCATGCGCCGGTATGCAGAAAGATTGTTCGGCACTGATCGATGACTGCAATCAAGCCGCCTGCGATCCGCAAAGCGGCTCTTGCCAGGCGATACCCCTGGCCAATGGCATCCTGTGCGACGACGGTGACGAGTGCACCGCCGGCGAGCACTGTACCGGCGGTGTCTGCACCGGCGGCCTGGACTCCTGTCAGAACGGAGGCTCCTCTGGATGCGGCTGTGCGGCGACCGGCGGATCGAGGACGTTCGGCCTGCTGGGAATGTTAATGCTACTGGGCCTGGCGGTCAGACGAAAAATTGGTCATTAGTCGGCTATTTCCAGATTCCCTCGATGCTCTCGCCGCAGTGCGGGCATTTTCCGTCCTGTAGGCGGTTCGATTTTACGCTGAAGCCATAGCGCTCGATGACTGCCTTGTTGCAGGACGGACAACGGGTGTGCTCGCCCTCGTCGCCCCATACGTTTCCGGAGTAGACGAAGCGCAATCCCTGATCGAGGCCGATTCGCCGGGCTTGGTCTATGGTCGCCGTCGGCGTGGGGGAGCGATCGAGCATCTCGTTGTCGGGGCGAAAACGACTCAGGTGCCAGGGAATTGCCGGATCGACCGAGGCGATGAAGTCGGCCATGTCTACCACTTCTTCAGGCGAGTCGTTCAGGTCGGGAATCAGCAGCGTGGTTACCTCGACCCAGATGCCCAACTCGCGCATCAGACGGATGGTGTCCAGCACGGGCTGCAGGCGCGCACCGCACACCCGTTGGTAGAAATCATCACGGAAAGACTTGAGGTCTACGTTGGCGGCCAGCAGGTTGGGGGCGATGTCGCGCAGCGGCCGGGGAGATGTGAAACCGTTGGTTACAGACAGGCAACGAATGGCGCTGGCTGCGGCCAGCTCCGCGATGTCCTGGGCCCATTCCATGAAGATGGTCGGCTCCGTGTAGGTGAAAGAGATGCTGGTTGCTCCGGCTCGCCGGGCCGCCGCGACGACCGCCTCGGGCGCTGTCTCACTGCCTGGAATATTTTTGTTACGGCGCGTATATTGGCTGATGTCGTGGTTCTGACAGTGTGCACATCTCATGTTGCAGCCGACGGTGGCCACGCTCAGGCTCAGCGAGCCCGGCAGAACGTGGAACATCGGTTTCTTCTCGATGGGATCGTTGTGGACGGCTATGGCCTTGCCGTAGTTCAGGGAAAACAGCTTCCCATCGATGTTCTCACGAACCCCGCATATACCGCGCTTGCCCGGCTTGATGGCGCAGTTGTGGGGACACAGCCGGCAGCGCACGACCTGGTCTCCTTCGGATTCCCAGTAGCGGGCTTCATACATGCCAGGCATTGTAAAGGACATAGTTTCCCCTTGTCCAGCCGAGTCTTCACGTGGTAATGATTGCTGCGCATTTTTCTACTGGAGGCACACATGTCGAACGTCGACGAGAAGCAGATAGAACGAACCGCGCTCAGATGCCGCGAGCGGAATATCATCATTCCTACTTTCGCCCAGAACCGCGATCCTTCCAAGATCCCCGAAAAGATTCGTAATGAGCTTTCCGGGATCGGGCTCTGGGACGTGCACCCGCGAAATCTCTTCAGGATAAGCTGGAAGAACGATCCGGACAGTGGGCGGTTTCATGGCGTGAATTTCCTCGAGATCCCGCGCGAGTTGACCGGAGTGCGGGCCAGGATCTTCGGCCTGATCGGCAAGTATTTTCCCACCGGCTCGCACAAGGTCGGGGCGACCTTCGGCTGCCTGGCGCCGCGCCTGGTGGATGGAAGCTTCGATCCCACCCGGCAGAAGGCAGTCTGGCCGTCCACCGGGAATTACTGTCGGGGAGGCGCGTACAATGCGACCTTGTTGGCTTGCGAGTCGGTGGCCATCCTGCCCGAGGAGATGAGCCGCGAGCGCTTCGAATGGCTGGCCTCGATCGGCTCCGAGGTTATCGCCACGCCGGGTTGTGAATCCAACGTCAAGGAGATCTACGATAAATGCTGGGAGCTGCGGGCCGAGCGGGACGACATAGTCGTGTTCAACCAGTTCGACGAGTTCGGAAACGGGATGTGGCACTACGCCGTTACCGCCGAGGCCATCCACGAAGTGCTATCGGATGCCATGGGATCATCCGATCGTTTTTTCGGGTACGTATCGGCCACCGGTAGTGCCGGCACCCTGGCCGCCGGGGAACGTCTAAGGGAGATCTATCCGGCTTCCAAGATAATCGCATCGGAGGCCCTGCAGTGTCCTACCCTGCTCAGGAACGGATTTGGAGGGCACCGCATAGAGGGAATCGGTGACAAGCATGTCCCCTGGATTCACAACGTGCGAAATACCGATATGATCGTGGCCATCGATGACACCGATCCGATGGCTCTTATCCGCTTGTTCAACGAACCGGCGGGAAGGAGCTTCCTCGAGAAACAGGGTGTTGACGATGAGCTGGTTTCCAGGCTCGACCTGCTGGGCATTTCGAGCATTTCCAACCTGCTCAGCTCCATCAAGGCAGCCAACTGGTACGATCTCGATGAGCATGACTGCCTGTTCACCGTTTTTACTGACTCGATGGAACTATACGAATCCCGCCTGGAGGAGGCGCGTCGATCCGCTGGACCCTACAACGAGCATCTGGCAGAACTCGATTTCCATTTGCACCTGCGGGGAATCAAGCTCGACAACATGGCCGAACTGGATCACTATGATCGTCGCCGGATTCACAACTTGAAGTACTATACCTGGATCGAGCAGCAACGGAGAGACGTCGACGAACTCAATGCCCAGTGGGATGACCACAAGACCTACTGGCCAGAACACTTCGGCAGGGCCGCTGAGTACGACAAGCTGATAGAAAAATTCAACCGCAAGGTGGGTTTGCTGCAAGACCAGGGCCCGCTCACTCCTTGAAAACGCTGTCTACGCTCTTGAAGAACTTGCTCGCCCGCCGGGTGACTTTCTCGAGTTCGCCGTCGTCGAAAAAGAGACCGCCGCAGCTGAAGCACTTGTCTACATCGACATTGTTGATTTTGATTGTCTTCATTTCCATGCCACACTTGGGACAGTGCATGAAGTGAATCTCTTTGATCTCACGCTGTTCGATCACGGACATTCCCTTCTTCTGCGACGTGGTCAGCTTTCGTAGCTTGATGGCTTCTTCCCGGGCAAAGTATTCATCCTCGCTGCTGGAAGATTTCAGGGGCATGAGCGTCTCCTCGGTTCGATGGGCTGTGTCTGTTAAAAGCGCTACTTCAGTTCTTTCAGGTTTCCCCTGGCCACGGCCGCCTCCGGCCCTCCCGGAAGCACGTCCAGGTAGCGCTGGTAGAATATCCTGGCCTGTTCCGTGTTTCCCTGGTACTTGTAGGACTCGGCCAATCCCATTATCGCATCGGCGAAACGGGGATTCTTCTTCAATGCCCTGCGGAACCAGGTTATGGCCATTCCGTAACTTCCGTTATCCAGAAGGCAAAGGCCCTTGCCGGTCAGCGCCTCGATGTCCTCGGGTTTCAGCTCGAGGGCCTTGTCGTATGCCTTGAGAGCCTTGCCGATCCGGCCTTTTTCCTGCAACTGGTCTGCCAGATCCTTCCAGCCCTCGTAGGTTGTGGGTTGGCCGGGCTCGGCGGGTTTCGTCTCGGGCTTGGGCTCGGGTTTGGGCTGCAGCGAAGTCAGCAGTTGCTTGGCCTGCCCGTGATCGGGGCTGTCTTTGAGCACGCGCTCCGCCTGGACCATTGCTTCGTCGGGGCGCTTCATGGCCACAAGTACTCTCGCCAGCAAATAGCGTGCCCGCAGCATGCGAGGTTCGAGTGTAACTGCCCGGTTGAGTTTGTCGAACGCCGCCTGAAGCGAGCCCGGATCGTCGGCCAGAGAAGCGCCGTCGATGTACAGAATCCGGGGATCCTCACCTTTTTTCACGGCCGCCGCTTCTCGAAGCGCAGCTTCCACTCCCGCCCGGTTGCGGCTCATTACCCTGATATAGTCCGCCAAGGCACACCTGGGCGCGAAGTCCTTTTCGGCTAAGCCACGGGCCGCGTCGATAAGCCGCTTGGCCTCCTCGAGATCCTTCCTGGCGGCATCCGTAAGCCTCAGCCGTTCGCGCTGCAGATCCACCTTGTCGTTGTGCAGCGGAGCTATCTGCGCCGTTACCTTGTCGTCGGGTTCCGCGCCGTCCTTCGGCTTCAACTCGTCGATCTTCTTCTGAAGCACGGTTATACGTTCGTCGAGGTTGGCGATCTTCTGCCGGCTCTCGTCCGCCTGGGTGACGTGCACCTCGCCCAGGGTGGCCATGGCCGCGGGATATTTTCCCTCGGCCTTCTCGATGGCCGCGTTGAGATCTTTCCGGGCCGCTGCGAGTTCGCTTGCCGAGTCTTTCAGGAAGTGAGCCATGCCACTTTCAAACAGGCTCTTGGCCTGGGGTGGTATTTCAGCGCCCCGTCCGGTGATCATGCCCACAACCTTCATGAAAGTATCTTTCGATGCCAGGTACCAACCCCCGAGGCCAAAAAGGATCACGATTAATGGAACGATGAAATACCACTTGTGCCGGCCGCGCCGTTTCCATTTTTCGATCATGTCATCATCGGCATCCGGCGGCATTTCTCCCCAACTGTCGGGTTCGCCGCCCATTTCGGGCGCGGCCGGCGGAATGGCGACAGGCGCGGTCGCTGGGGCTGGTGCTGTCGCCGGTGTGGGCACCGCCGGTGGCTCCGATATTGGCACTTCGATTGGAGTTGGCGCCGACGCGGCAGGCATAGCTGCCGGGAGAGGTTGGGTGGTTCCAGTCGCCGGCACCGGCGCGGGCTGAATAGGCGGCTGCGCGGACAGCCCGGGCGTTGTGGCCGAAGTGGCCTGATCGACGACATGGAAGAACGAAGCCAACTCGGCGATGGATCCCAATCGTTTCCAGGTCTCGCCGCTCTTCGATATCTCGTCCTCCCGGGCGACCTTGCGTTCGACGATCCACTTCTGGAGCGTGGTGAGTTCCTTGAAGCTGAGTATGGTGCCGTCTCCGCGGCGAATCATCCAGTTGCGCCCCGCGTCCGAGTCCTTTTTGCCCAGCACCACGGGTTCCGTCAGGACGAAAGATTTCTTGCGTATCTTGAAGAGATGCCCGCATGTCGAGCACTTCACCGTCACACCCTCTTCGGTGACCCGGTCGTTGTCGAATTCGTACTCGGTACCGCATTTCTCGCATCTGACATCCATATCTTCACTTCCCTTCGGAATCGTTTCCCAGGGAGCGGGCCTTCTTTATGACCGCCAGGGCCCGGTCGCGATCACCCAGCCCTGTGTACGCCTTGGCCTGTCCCTGCAGGGCGTGCGCCGAGCCGGGATGTACAGACAGTGCCCGGTTGAACTCGAGGGCAGCCCTGGAAAATTTGCGGGCCAGGATTGCGCGCCGGCCGGCTGTCAATGCCCGGCGGTACGTTTTCTCCGGGTCCGGCGCAGCCCCCAAGGAAGGAACGTCGCTGGTGGTATCTGATTTTTCGTCACCAGGGAAAACGACTCCCACGGATTCGATCGGCAAGTAGGGAGAAAGGTCTAAGACTCCGTAACGGGTTATGGTTCCGGCCGCCACGAACAAGGTTGCCAGGAGCATGATCACGGCAAGCGACCACAGGATTGCAGCGATCATGTTCTCGCCCGGACCCGACGTGCGATAGATTTTCGCTTGCGGGGAGGGGTGCGCAGGCAGCTTTGCTTCTACGATAGGCGTACCCGGGGTAAAGGCGATCATCTCCGCGGTGCCCTTGGATGCCGTAGCCTGGAACTCCATCAGGCCGGCCGCCGGGATCCAATCGCCGCCGGGTTCGGCCGCTTCGCAGCCATCGAGGTCGTCCCGCTCGGAGAGCCAGCGAATCATCGCGGCGCGGGTCGGAAAATCATATGTCAGTCCGCGAACGGTTCGGCAGCGGAAGGACTCAAGCAGGGAGGCCTTGGGTCTGGCGCCGCTTTGGGCTCGGATGGCAGATACGCCTGGCGCCCTGGTCGCGGCATGTTCCCCGACTGCGCTCGTCGCCGCGGCCGACAGTTGCTCTTGTTCTGCCAGTGCGCGCATCTCGGAGGGTTCGGCCACGCTGACGAATCCCTCGCCGCTCAACGCGTCGAGATTGGGCGTTTGTGACACAATATCGGACAAAGGAGTAGCCTGGGCGTGGTGTTCTGCCGCCGGGCCGGGCACTGGTGCGGCAGGCGGCGTCGCAGCAGCCGGTGGAACCGAAGTCCCGGCGGCGGGTTTACTCTCTTGCTGTTTTCTGCGCACCACGAAGATGGTGCCGCACTTGGGGCACTTGATCTGGGCGCCGCTGTCGGGCACCTTGTCGTCCACTAACCGGTAAGACGTCGAACAACTTGGACAGGTGACCTTCATTTACGACCCCGTTCGCCAACTTCCAGCAAGTATCAATAGTTATCATGCGAGCGGGCCGTTTGCAAGGTTGTTCCCGCCCGGCACAGCGACTTCGTCACAGGGGGCTTTCCTGGAATAATACCGGCTGCTGTGGGATCATGGCACAAACTAACGGAGGTGGGATCGGGATGAACAAACAGGAATTCCTAAGAGAGCTTGCCGAGCTCAAGAAGAAATACCTTTCGTCGGCCCAGAATCCCGGATCATTCGAGTGCAGCGGTTGCAGCCAGTGCGCGCAGTGCATGTTCTGCACAGACTGCAAGGCCTGTTACAAGTGCACTCATTCCACGGGCTGTACGGAATGTTCCCACAGCAGTCATTCTAAAAAATGCAGTCATTGCCACAACTGCTCCTATTGTATCGAGAGCGCCAACTGCTCACAGAGCGCATACCTGGTCCACTGCACCAGTTGTACAGATTGCACCTACTGTTTTGGCTGCGTCGGCCTGGGTAAACAGGATTTCTGCATCCTCAACGAAAAGTACGATCGCGAAGAGTATTTCAAGACAACCAAGAAGCTGAAGCAAGCTCTCGGCATTCGTTGAAAACGGAGAGATATAAGCTTCTCTGGGTCAGTCGGAAATTCATCTATGCTGCGTTCACTCGGCTCTGGCTTCCGCTTTACGCTGCTTTTTTTCTTCCTTGCGGCGCCTCTTCTCTACTTTCTTCAGGTGGCGATTGATCATCTTCTGAAAGACTGTCTTGGGTCGTGCTCCGATGATCGCATCCACCACGTCCGGCCCGTCGAAAAGCATCACGGTCGGAAGACTGCGGATGCCGAATGTCGTGGCCACCTTCTGATTCTGATCGGTGTTCAGCTTACCGACCTTTATCTGCTCGCTGTACTCTTCACCGATTTGCTCGACGATTGGTCCCACCATGCGGCAAGGACCGCACCAGGGAGCCCAGCAGTCCAAGAGCACCGGCTTGCCGGCCTTGATGACTTCTTGCTCGAAGTTCCTGTCGTTGATTTCTTTTATTGACATGACGTTCTCCTTTGTATCGGTGTTCCATTTGCTTGGTGTAAAGCATATTACATGCCATCCGCAGCCGTTTCTTGCCCCTGATCTATTATAGTAATTTCAGTGCGCCAGAAGAAATTAAAAACTGGTCCACAGGTGTTGCACCGTGCATGAGACAATCGTGTCTCAGCAAGACATTGGCGTCATGCTTGACTGTGCTGAAAAACCCCCATATAGTCCATGAAGTTACTTGACTTAAGGAATCCTGAGCAAAGTCGCGATTTGGAGATCCAGGCAGGCAGCAACATCCTCGACTTACTTGAAAGCCTTGGTTACTCTGAAGATGATATGCGTCGCGTAGCATCGATAAGGGAGAGATAAAGATGCGAGTTTCCACAAGAGGTCGTTACGGCTTGCGGGTAATGATCGAACTGGCCCTGCGCAATGGCCAAGGCCCGGTGGTCATGGGAGAGATCGCCAAGAGCCAGGGCATCTCCCGCAAGTATCTGCACAGCCTGTTGACAAGCTTGAAGTCGGCGGGCCTGGTGCACTCGGTTCGCGGCGCCGGAGGAGGCTACGTTCTGGCAGCGCTTCCCGAAAATATAACTGCCGGCGAAGTTGTCAAGGCCCTCGAAGGTCCCTTCGCCCTGGTCGACTGCGTCACCGATTCGAGCGTGTGTAGCCGGGTGGACAGTTGCGTCACACGCGAGGTCTGGCAAAAAATGGGCGAGGCGGCTGAGAAGGTTCTTTCCGATATCACCATTGGGCAACTCGCCGAGCGCAAGCGCGCGGTTCATCCGCAAGATGCGATGTACTACATATAGCGTATTTTGCTTCATGGCCGCCAAGACCCGAGGAGCCGATGGTTACAAATTGTGATGAATGTGACGTGAATCCCCAGGAAAACGCTCTGGCCGAGGTTCATCAGGAAGCTTTCGAGCACGGGGCCGGGATCTAACGGGCTACAGGCAGCAATGATGCTATGCTTAAAACGGCTGTCGCCGGGCTCATCCGCTGGTCTTGATTTGTTCCAATTCTTTACTTACGTCGAATAGCTCGACCCTCGTTTCAAGGTAGGCGACATCCAGTGTGTCAGCCAGTGCCCGATAGACGGTCTGGGCATCCGCCAGGTCTTGCATGCGTCCGGCCTGAAGCTTCAGTACTATGAAATCCTCGGCGCTCGGAACACTGATCGGTATATCGCCAATTTTTCTCACGCAGGAACGTTGGATTATATCAGCCACCACCGGGTTGCTCGATAAGAGGACATCGACTGCCACTGATGATGCATACGATCTCTCGTAGGCGCGTCGCAGGCGAAAGCCCGCCATCATCACTTCCCGGTGGATGTCCGTCTCGATCTCGAATCCCTGCGCGCCCAGGGCATCGATTACTGCCGCCGGTTTACTCTCCGGGCCGAGGACCAGCAGGTCTATGTCGATGGTGGTCCTCGGCTTGCCCCAGGCGGCCATGGCTATGCCGCCGATAAAGACGTGGGATATACTGCTGCTTTCCAGGGCGCGGGAGATCCGCAAGACGGCATCGAACAGGGAGGGCCGTTGGTCTTCACTCGTCATCGAGAGTCCGTGCGTCTGCCCGCGGCCAGCAGAAGACCGCGGGAGAAATCTCGAACCAGCCGTTCGATGTGTCCCGGATCTGTTGGAACGTCGGCCGCCAGGCGACTTCCCATTTCCAGCACCAGCCGAAGGTCGCCTGGTCTCGTGTCCGGCCCGGAGAATACTTTCCTGGAAGCCAGTCGCTTGACCGCTTCTCCGAAGATTCTGGCCCATGCGGCAGTTTTTTCCGGGTCACCCGCCATGGCCGGCATTATACCACAACACCGTTTGACCACCACAACATGCTCTGATGCCTCCCCCTTTTCCGTAACACCCGGTCAATCAAGACAAATTGTGAAACTATCGGGCAGGTGCCTTACCCGGTTCCCGGCAGACGAACGGCACGACCAGACCGTTTTTCGTTCTCAAGAGGTCTAGCCGCCTCCGACCAGCATCATGATGCGTAGGCTGTCGCCTTCATGAAGCCGCCTGTCCATCTCTTCAGGTGCGAGCCAGTCCTTGCCGTTGAGCAGCGCCCTGAAATGCATGTCGAGCTTGCCGGATTCGTCCAAGAGGAACTCGCGCACCTTGGGACCGTAGCGGTTCGCAATGTGTTCGATGAGATCGGCAACCGTCTGGCCGGGAAACTCGATGGAAACCGTCTTTCGGCCCACGATGCGGGTTACCTTCGGCAGGCTGAGAAACTCAACCGATATCTTCATGCCGCTTTACCAACGCCGTCGTTACTTTCGGGTCACCTTCTTGTTGAGGTAGATCCAGAAGACGACGACCACCACCAGGATCAGTCCCGTAAGCAGGTACGATGTACCCTTAACGTGGGCCGTGAAGTCTTGAAGAGTGTTATACATTTTCTCTTCCCTCGCGCGGGCCTAGTGCGAGCCCTTGTAATCGGGGTGATCGTACAACAGGGGCATACGCTGGGCAACCCATCTGAAGATTACCACCCCCAAGGTTATCAGAAAGATCACCACCACGTACTCCATCCAGTACGGAAAGTAACGCTGCTCGATTGTAAACTTCCAGTTGTAGGCGACGACAGAAACGTTGAGTCGGTTCAGGATCACGCCCAGCACGGTCAGCACTGCCGTGAACCTGATCAGGCGCGGAAGCTTCTCGCGGTGCCCGTGGGCGAAGAGCACACACGGCAGCAACACGAAGCCCAGCATTTCCACCAGGTACCACAGCCCCCAGCCCGTGCCCAGGTAGTGCCAGGTGTTGGCCAGCGAGATATCGACGACCTTGACCGCGAAGTATATGGCCAGCGCTATCGCGCCGCCCTTGCCCAGGCCGATGGTCAACTGGTCGAGCTTCTGGCGCGAGATCTCCATCTTGTGGCCCCAGACTCTTTTGCAGATCAGGCCCACCAGGATAACCATTGAAATGCCGCCCACAGCGCTCGAGATGAAGAAGTGCAGCGGGATGTAGGGCGAGTACCACAGCGGATGCAACTTGCCGGGCACGCTCAGAAACAGCGCGCCCAGGGTCGACTGGTGCAGCATGGATAAAAACAGGCCGAAGACCGTCAAGCCGACCGTCACGCCGACCACCGCCTTGCGCCAGCGCTTCCATTTCAGCCACTCGAAGCCCACCGGTGTCAGCTCGACAAATTGCGTGGTGTAGTAGAGCGCGACGCACAGGGCTATCTCGAACAGGGCCGAAGTCACCCCGGGACGCACCAAGAACGGATAGTAGATGCGCCAGGCGCGGCCGAGATCGAAGATCAGGATCAGGATGAACAGGGTGTAACCCATGAAGCCGGAGAGTACCGCCGGGCGCACCAGTGGGTGATACTCGTGCATGCCGAAGATGTAGACCGCCGTGGTCAAGGCGTAACCGCTGGCGGCCAGCGCCACGAAGACCAGCTTGAAGCCCGTCCACAGGCCCCAGGTCGTCGTGTGAGTCAGGTTGGTGGCGTAGCTCAGTCCGTAAGCGAAGCGCAGTACGACGATCGCCCCGCCGAAGACCAGGATCAAGCCGGTAATGATATTGAAGGAGGTGAATAGCCCGCCCCATTTTTTTGCCGGGGCGTTCATCACGAATCCTCCTTCTTTTCAGCTTTTTCAGTGGCTGCGGGAGCGGCGGCTTGAGAACTAGTCGATCTTCTAGCCCTGGCAACCGCTCTCTCCTTGTCCCGCTCCGCCAACCTGCCCGCCTCGATCAGCTTCTGCTCGAGTTCCGCAAGCGCCCGGGCCCGTTCGTCGTCGATCTGCTTGCGATGTTTCTGTTCGCTTACGGCCTCGCGCCGCTTAGTGAAGACGTAGAAGCCGGCCAAGAGCCCCGGGAAGATTGCCGCCACGATCGGCGCCAGCGACAGGAAGTGGGTAGTCAAGTTGGGCAGCGGCTCGTAGGGCAGCTCGGCCGGCAGGCCAACCTGCTCGAGCGGCAAGCCGACGAGTGTCAGCCAGCTCGTGCCGCCGTAATCATGCTCGCCGAAAATGTAGTCGATGTAACGCTCGGGATACTTGCGCATACGCTCGCGCGCAAGCTTGATCAGATCGTCACGGCGGCCAAACTGAATGGCCCCCGTGGGACAGGCGTCGGCGCAGGCCGGGTTGAGACCCTGCTTGATGAGCGGGTAGCACATCGTGCAGCGCACCACCCGCGGGGTGGCCGGGTCGTCGTACTCGTAGGCCAGGGCGTTGTAAGGGCAGGCGAAAACGCAGTAACGGCAGCCGACGCACACGTCTGGGTCGTAGAGCACCGGACCCTCGGGGGTCTTGGTGAAGGCATCGACGAAGCAGACCGAGGCGCAGCACGGCTCGTTGCAATGCATGCACTGATGCTTGCGGTAGACGGCTGGCTTGTTGCCTTGGGCCTCACGGTAGCGGTTGACCACGGTGTAGCCCTTGTCGGTCGGCCCCCGGGGTTTTTCGAAGATTTTCTGATCGTCGATGGACGCCGCGGGAGGAGGCAGCCCGTTGATCTCGTTGCAGGCGAACTCGCAAGAACGGCAGCCGACGCACAGGGTAGAGTCATGCAAGAGGCCGTAACTGTCGGGATAACCATCGAAACGCTTGTTGGATCCGGCCCGGGCCACGCCTGCGGCCAGGCCGCCCGCGGCGACGCCCTTGAAGAAGTCTCTGCGAGAGGGGCTCATCTGGCCGCCTCCTTGTCCGCCTTTTCGTGGCAGTCGGTGCAACCCATGGCCTTTTTGATGCCCATCGATTGGTGACAGTCGAGGCATTGGCGGTGGTAGGCGGCTTTGATGTCGGGAATGTCCAAGAGAGGGTTCGGTTTGTTGCCATGGCACGAGCGACAGGAGGAAGGTTGCACCTGGTTTGGCAGCATGTGATGGTGGCAACCGGAGCAGAGAGTGTTTGTGCTTCCGTGAAACCTGGCCGCCAACTTGCTGTCGCGAGCCAGCCTGTCGAGTTTCTCGACCATCTTCAGGTGCGGAAACCTGGCAGGCTTGTACTCCTCGCCTGCTATATCCAGCACGATGTTTTCGGGAAAAGCGTTTTCTGACGCTTTCGGAAGATCATTAAGCCTTACCTGGTTGAACAGTTCGGCCGGGGGCTCTCCGGAAACCTTGTCGGCCGGGGGACCGGAGTGGCAGATCGTGCAGCTATGCTCGCCCGGTGGCGCCTCCATCTGTTTATGACAACCGGCACACCCGGCTTTGCTCGTCTCCTTCTGATGGCAACCTACACAGGAAAGTGCCGAGTTCGGCATGTGATACGCCTGATACAGGGTAATTCCACCCCCCGAAGGATCACCCGCCGGTGTATGGCATTCATCACAACTTTTCATCGTGTGGTGATGGCAAGTCGAGCAAGAGGAAGTCAGGTGCTCGTGTACCTCGTGATTGAAGGGCACGCTGCCGGAAGACGCCGATTCGTTGCAAATCCAGACTCGATCGGGTTGCTTGCGATCGAGCCGGGGAACCTTTTCCAACTTCTCGATCTTGGCGCGCTCTTGCTGGTCGTGACAGCCGGCGCATTCGCTCGGTCCGGCCTTCTGCTCGTGTTCCTTGCGCTGCAAGTGACAACCCACACACTGCGTGTGGGCGGCATTTTTCCAGGAGAGAGTGTTGCCCTGATCGGTGTCCTGGTGGCAGTCTTCACATGAGTTTTCTTCACCCTTTTTGTAATAGAGCCTCTTCTGATCTTCATCGTAGCAATGGTGGCAACTTTCACAATTATTACCCATAGACTTGATGTGACGATAGTGCAACGAGTAGTCGAGGTGCATTTCAGTCCAGCGAGTGACCGGGGGCGACTTGTGGCTGTGGCACTGGCCGCAGTCGACGGGTCCGGTTATCTTACCTTCGTCCAGGCGTTCCTGATGGCAGCCGATGCACAGATCGTGATAATCGCTGGTGTATGCATCAGAATCGGAGATGTCGAGCGGATACTTGAGACGGGGGTTCAGCCCGCCATTGGCGTCGGTGAGGTGACATTCATTGCAACCGAGCTGGTTCGGCTGCCCCGCATGTTTGGCGTGGGGAAACTCAACCGGCGGGCGCTGTCGGGGGTCGAAGCTGTCCGGCCAGGCGAGCACAATGTTGTCGGATCCGACAATACGTGGTTGCGGTTGCTCGGTTTCACAGCCGGCCGGGATAAAAAGCAACCCTGCCAAGAGACAAGCAACGAGTGACTTGAAATACGATTCAGTGCGAGACATGAGGCTGAGTCTCCTTGTGATGCGGTTTGTGCGGTGCTACTTGGTGTATCGCTCTCGGTAAGCCTCCTGGATGATCGTCCTGCGCGTCTGGTTGGCCCACTCGCGGGCCGGGCGCACCTTGGCAATCAGATCAAGGCGGCCCTGGAGTTTGAGGCGCTCGTGGATTTCGAACCATGCACAAGGCAACTCGGGATCGACCTCGCAAGTTCCGTCGGCGCGCGTTCCCCCACAAGGGCCGTTGAACAGGCCCTTGGCACAGCGGGTCACCGGGCAGATCCCGCCGGTCTCTCCCAGGACGCAATCCCCGCAGGTACGGCAGTTCTCCTCGTACCACCCGACGTCGCGATCGACGCCGACAAAATCCGTGTTCAGAGCTGGAAAAATCGGAACCCCGGGATGACGCTCCGCCACGAATTGAACCCCCGCGCCACAGGCCATCGATACGACGGCGTCATAGTGCGGGATCATCTCGTCGAGATCGGTGAAGAATTCGGCATTACACTGGCGCTCGATGGTGAACACGTCGCTGTTGAAATGGCCGCCGCTTTTCTCGAAGAAGGCACGCAGATCGGCATTCAGTTCGTCGACCTCGCGCTGGCCGCCGGCCAGGCAAACCGATGTGCAACCGCCGCAGCCGACGATGAGGATCTTTTTGTAATCCTTAATCATCCCTGTGATTTCATCAAGCGCCTTACGATGTCCGATAATCATCTGCCCACCTCCGCGATCTCGTTACAGCCAACTCTCCATGGCGCCCTTATCGTCGAATTCGGGATACACGCCCTGCGAGCGGCAGATGCCTCTGGCAAAGGCGATCATGTCCGGCACGCTCACCCCGACCGGGCAATAGCAGCGTGTGCATAGTACGCAATTCTTCCAGACTATCTTCTTGATCTTGTCGAGAGTGTCCCTGTCGACATTGCCCCGCTTGCGATACAGGGTTCCTACCGAGTTTATTACCTTGAATGACGGCATATAGGCTGGGTCTTTATCGTGGGACATGAAAAGGAAACAGCTCTCTGCGCACAGGCTGCAGTGCATGCAGTGTGTAAGATACGCCTTCATCTTTCCCTTGTGCTTGTCGAGCACTTTTTTTATCTGTTTCGTGTCCACCGCCCTATCGTTTTGTCTGGACATGCTCGTTCTCCGCTCGCGCCGGGGTCTTACCAGGCCCGACTTCCCTGGCCAAATGAGTACTCGCTGCCGATAAAGAAGCGGTACAGGAAAAAATAGATCATGTGCCCCAGCTTGGTGAATGGGATCAGAACCAGCATTACCTCGCCACAGATGATATGCGCCGTCAGGATCTTTTCGTAGTCGAGCAACTGGTGGTAGGCTAAAAATCCGGTAACGAAAGGTGCCACGGTTATCAACCATGCAAGGTAATCAAGCATGCTGGTGATGGCTCGCACCCGTCTTACGAAGATGCGGCGCAGCAGGAAAAACGCGGCGCAGGCCAAAAAGACCATGGTCATCATGTCCGCGGTCGAATCTGCCAGACCGGGGAGCGAGAAACCCAGGCTGGAGGCGATCAGTTCGTTGTGCGCCAGCAGGAAGATCGGTGTTGCGAAGAGAAAAACGTGGAAGACGATGGTGACACCGGTCATGACGGGGTGAGTGCCGATGATGGACTTGCGCATTGGAAAGATGCGCTTCTCGGCGAAGCTGATCATCGGGGCGAATTTCTTCTCGAACCACCACAAAAAGCGTTGGATCCACATGCCTTCCCGGGTTGCCCCGGAACCGCGCTTTTTTTTGCCGTCCGTCTTTTTCGGCTGTTCGGGTATCAGGTGCCTCTCTTTCCGCCTGGTCAGGCCGAAAAAGCGAATGCCCTGGAAAAGCAAGCCCGCGAAGAACACGCCGAAGGCGATCCAGACCATCGGCCCCTTGATGAACTCGACCATCACTTTTCCTCGGTATTGACACCTGGCGGAGGATCTGGTTCACGCGGCACCTGCGGCCGCGGCAGCAGCCCGGCCTGCTCGACTATCTGCGGCACCTTGTGCTCCCATTCGATGGCCATCAAGTGAACGCCGGCTACTCCCTTCATTTCCTTGAACTCCTGGATTTGCTCACAGGCGATCTTAATGCCCTCTGCGGCGACCTTGCCCTTGCCCGTGCCCTTGGCCGCCTTGATGCGTTTGATCAGCGCCTCGGGAACGTCCATGCCCGGAACGCTCTTTTGCATGTAGCGAGCCATGCCGATGCTCTTCATCGGCGTGACACCGGCCAGGATATGAACCTTCTCGGTCAGGCCCATGTCACGGGCCATGTCGACCCAGCGGGCGAACTTGTCCATGTTGTAGATGCACTGGGTCTGGATGAAATCGGCCCCGGCGGCGATTTTTTTGGCAAGACGATGAACGCGCCACTCGAAGGGCTCGGCGAAGGGGTTGGCCGCCGCCCCTATGAAAATCCGCGGGGGGACGTCGATTTCCTCGCCGGAGAGAAACTTGCCCTCGTCGCGCATCTTCTTGACCATGGCGATCAGTTGGATCGAGTCGATGTCGAAGACGCCTTTCGACATAGGGTGATCGCCGAACTTCTGGTGATCGCCCGAGAGACACAGCATGTTGCGGATGCCAAGGGCGCAGGCGCCGAGGATATCCGACTGCATTGCCAAGCGGTTGCGATCGCGGCAGACCATCTGGTAGTTGGGTTCCAGGCCCGCCTGCATGACTAAGATCGATGTAGCCCAACTCGACATGCGCACGACGGCCGTTTGGTTGTCGGTAATGTTGACCGCGTCGACCTTGCCCTTGAGATAGGCGGCCTTTTTCTCGACGACCTCGACATTGGCTCCCCGCGGGGGGCCCAACTCCCCGGTGATGGCGAAATGTCCGGCCTTGAGCACTGCTTCCAGGTTACCGCCCGATTTCATTTGCCAATCCTCTCGTCTTGTCATGCAATAAAAGCCTGACATCTTCCTTCAAGGCTCCCCCCTGCTTTTTGCGGCAGCAAATGTGCCACTTTTAGACTTTTTTTTCAAGGCTAGTTTTGTGGAATTTTATAGCCACATTTGCCACAACCGTCGAATAATGTGAAGCATTCCGTATGGTGCAGGCGGCCGCATCCGGGACAAGTAAAGCCCTTGCCCGTGACGCAATGTTCGCAAATCGGGCATATGGGAGCCGCCCGCACTGGAGCGGACGGCGGCGGAAGTGGCTGTACGGGTAGGCTTCTGGCTGTCCGGCGGCCGCTTGAGGTCGCTAGTGGGTATTTCTGCAGCAACTCCTTGGTTCGCCGATCCTCGAGCTCGCGTGCGTACGGATCTTCTTCTTCTGGTAGGTTTATTGAACGGGCGTTTTTGCGAAACATCTTGGCCACGAAGTAAACAATGGCAATGATGATTATCAGCAGAGTCTTGGAAATATCGACCTCCGGCAACAAACAAGTGAGGGGATTGTATCAAGATCGTCGAGTTTTACAAGAGACACCACTTGCAGGCTGAACACTGCCTTGGCGGCGTTGCTCTGCGAGGCATTCAAGGATCAGATCGCCCAGGTCGGCAAGCTTTCTCGGGCCAATGCCCCGGACGGCCAGCAAGGCGGCATGGTCGCGCGGGGTTTCACGAGCGATTTCCTCGAGGGTCGAATTGTGCAGGATGTGATAGGCAGGAATGCCGCGCTCTTTGGCCAGGAAAGTTCGCAAGGTGCGTAAGGCTGCAAGTGGGCCGGGAGCCGGGGAGCGGACCGGCTGACTTTCGTGGTGTCTGGAAACGGGAGCGGGCGGGACGATCTCGACCTCCTCGCGCCCATCCAGGACATCTCGGCCTCTTTTAGTCAGGCGGATGGTGGGATACTCAACGCCGGCGATCTCGAGACACCCCTCGTCAAGAAGGGTCTCAACTAACGACCGGATGAACGACTGCGAGCGGTTCGCAAGCGTACCATAAGCAGGCGTGTGCTGAAGCTGGCAGCGCAGCAGCACCTGATCCCGCGATCCAGTGGCCACCTGTGTCAGGCGGGCCTTGCCGAAGCGCCCACCCAGTTGCCGGGCGCACTGTAGCAGCGCCTTGATTTCGGAAAGCTCGTATTCCATTTTGGGGCGCCGATTTTCCCGTCCGCTGGCCTTTTGACGCAGGCAGTTGTCACACTGTTCACAGTTGTCCACCTCCTCCAGTGTGCGATCTCCGAAATAGCTCAGGATTGCGGTATGTCTGCAGGAGCGGGATTCCACGTAACGCAGCAGGCGCTTGAGCCGCAACTGGTCGCGCCTGGCCTTGCCGGGCAGCGGATCGAGCACCGCGCTGAGATCGGCAGCGGGATCGACCCGCGTTACGCTGGCCTGTCCGGTTTCGGGATCCTGGCAGCGGACGATCATGCCGGCGCGCTCCAGCAGGCCGAGAGCCGTGCCCACTGCCATCTGGTTTACAGCGGGACCAATCCGGGCGGCAATTTGCCTGGGGCTGATCATCATGCCGGCATTCTCGTTTGGCTCACACACTTGCCTGGCGCAGGCCAGCACCAGCCGGCGCGGAGGGTTGGCGCCCTCGATAAAGAACTTCTGGGTGCGCACGTCGGCATGGTTGAAGAGGATCTCGCAGCGGGCGGGCTCTCCGTCACGTCCGGCGCGGCCGGCTTCCTGGTAGTAGGCTTCGATGCTGCCGGGCACATCCCAATGGATGATTGCGCGCAGATCTGCCCGGTCGATGCCCATGCCGAAGGCGTTGGTGGCCACGACCACCGGCGACTCGCCCGAGATGAATCGCTCTTGTGTCTTCCTGCGCCGCTCGTTAGTCATACCGCCGTGGTAGCCCAGGCAACGAATTCCCGCGGCTGCAAGCCTTTCGGTTACTCGCTCGACGTTCTTGCGTGTCGCGCAGTAGACGATGCCGGTGGGATGCTTGCGGAGTATCTCGATTGTGTTTTGCAGCTTTTCTGCATGACCGCCTACCCGGCGCACGGCCAGGGTAAGATTGGGCCGGGCGAAACCGCTGATGACTACTTCAGGATCTGTAAGCCCGAGCTGCTTGATGATATCACCCCGCACCTCGGGAGTGGCGGTCGCCGTTAAGGCCAGTACCAGCGGGTTGCCAAGGCGCTGGCGCGCTTCGCCTAATCGCAGGTAATCGGGTCGGAAGTCATGCCCCCATTGACTGATGCAATGCGCCTCGTCGACGGCCAGAAGGTCGATCTTGATTCGCGGCAGGAAGCTGGAAAAGTGATCGTTGCGGAAGCGCTCCGGCGCGACATACACCAGCCGGTAGCGCCCGGCAGCCATCCCGGCCATTCGCGTTCTTGCCTCGGAGAAAGTCAATGTCGAGTTGATGCAGCAAGCCGCGATGCCGGATCGTGTGAGTGAATCGACTTGGTCCTTCATCAAGGCGATCAAGGGCGAGATAACAAGGGTAAGGCCGGGTTGGAGAAGCGCGGGCAGTTGGTAGCACAGCGACTTGCCGCCGCCGGTGGGCATGACCGCGACGCAGTCCCTTCCTTCGAGCACGGCCGAGATGACCGCTTCTTGTCCCGCGCGAAAGCTCGAAAACCCGAAGCGCTCCCGCAGTGTCCTGGCTGGCTCGACTGTCTTCATGGTCGCCGGCATCATGGTAGCGGAAATAACAGCACGAATCATGCCAAATTTCGAAGGTTCGACAACTGGCCGGAATATGAAGATTCGGCGCCTGTGCCTTCGGCTCCACCGAGTTGATCGTGTCCGATTTTCGGACACCCCGTCAGAGACCGTCTCGATTTTTCTTGAATAAGTAAGTTTCTCAAGCCGCCTTTGGGAGCGCACAACGAATGGCCTCTTCCAGCAGCTTCGTCTCGCAAGAGTAGTCGTCTGCGAGCTCGTCTAAAGACTCTCCTGCGTGGAACCTGCCAACCACCGTCTCGACTGGAATTCCGGTGCCGACCAGGACAGGACGACCAAAAGATACCCTGGGATCGATGACTATGACTTTTGGTTCATCCGACCTCGGGACCGAGCGTATAAATGGATACAGCCTGATAGCAACGTTGTCATTATCTCTTTCTATTCTCTCGAGGTGCATCTTGATTAACTCGCGTATCGCGGTTTGACCACTATTTGAAACGCTAACCAATGCACCAAGTTCAGAGATAAAAAGATCAACACCATCAGTTTCAAACCTGTGGCTGGCAAGTGGATGATCCATTTTGAAATGTTCATACAGGTAGTCAAGGGATTTCCTTACCTTGTTCATTGAAACCCCATGGGTACGTCTCATTGCCGCTAGAACCTGTGCTTCAATGAGATTAGTGAAGGAAAGGTGTTTGGGCTCACGTGGTTCATAGTCGAGTTTGATCAGCGGCTCGAAAAATCCATCTCCCGATGCTCTTGGGAATCTCTGACCAAATGCCCATGCCCGAAGCGTAGACAACGGCATCCCGATGTAACGCGCCGCTTCTGGAAAAGAGTAGAGCGGAATACTCAAGGGAGATCTGCCGTCGTAGATATCTACCTTTTGCCTTTTCCTTGCCATGATCGGATCATTGCACCACACGGGAGGAAAAGCAAGAGAGCACGAAATCGGGCAGTCAGCCCGATACAACTGAATGCAGGGTAATCTTCGGTTTCAGCGCCTTGTTGACAAGATCCAGCCGCCGATCCAGACTCTTCCAATGTGCCGCCCGGTTTTTCGACGATGGTTTCTTGTCTGTATTGGTCTGGTCACTGCGCTTCTGACCCCGGCCGCACTCGCCGGCGCGGGAGGGGGGCTTGCGGCAAACGAGGTGAAGAACGCCTTGCGCCCCTATATGCAGGCCATGCACGAGTGCGCCAGCCGGCAGCATGAGATGAACCCGTCGCTCGGGGGAAAGCTGGAGTTGAGCTTCACCATCGGCAACCGGGGCAGGATCGCCAGAATTGAGTTGCTGACCGAGGAGCATGCCGAGAGCTACATTGCGGGATGCGCCGACGGAGTGCTTCGATCGGTGGTGTTTCCCAGGTTCAAGGGACAACCGGTCGTGGTTCCCAAATTTCCCATCGTGCTTGGAACAGGGGCCGATGTTCCGAACGCCATGGACGAGGACGACCAGGAAAAGCCCACGCCGGTTCGCGAAGCCCCGCGAAAGATCCGGGCCAAGGTTCTGCGGCGCCTCAAGACCGCCGTCGCCGGGCTGAGGGCCTGCGTCAGGGATCATCAGGAAAAAATCCAGAAGAGACCTCCGAGGAAGAGAAAGAGAAGGAACCGGCCAATCGGCCCGCTGAAGATCTCCTTCATCCTGAACCAGTTTGGGCGCACCACCGAGGTGCGTGTCCTGGACAAGGTTCACGGCAAGAACCACGTGGCCGGCTGCGTGGCCGGTGTCCTGTCTTTCGTGGAGTTCCCCATGCAAGGCAGCGACAAGCTTTCCTTTTCAAAGGTCCGGCTGCCGCGCCTGTAGGACGACCTTTAACCATAAATGAAAGTCGGGCTATTTTTTCAGCGAGCGTTTTGCGGCCAGCCGTCTTCTGACCTCGCGCAGGATGCGGGCGTCTTCCTGGTGGCGCGGATCGTCGATCAGGCTCTTGATGCGGATCAACCCGTCCAGATGAATCCACTTGGCCCGGGCGGCGCCATAGCTGCTGCTGATTCGTTTTTTCCAGGCGCTTTCGAATCTTACACCGCGGATCCCGCGCAGCAGGTCGATACGGTTCGGTGCGATGCCGATCTGCAGAATCTCGTCCGGCTTGCCGGCATCCAGCAGAGCCGGGCTGCCGAATTCTGTAAGTGCTCGGTTTGCGCGCGCCACGTTGTCCGCGTTCGAATCGAGCCACAGGTCTATGTCCTTGGTGTAGCGCGGCACGGCATGGTAGGTGAAAGCAAGACCTCCGATGATCAGGTAGCGCACCCGGTACTTCTGGAACAAAACCAGCAAGTCCTCGAAGTCGTGAATGGTGTCCATGCTCAGTGCCTCTTCTTCCGGCGGCGCTTTTTGCCGTGCCCCGGGGTGCGAGCCCGCTCGGCCAGTTGCACGTCCCGGCGAATAGCTACCAGCGCAGACAAACGTTGCTCGGGAGTCTGGCTCAGCCAGAAGTCCAGATCCCAGAGGAAAGCTTCCCGGTAACTCGAAGCGTGGTTGGCGACGATCCTTTTCGCCCGCGCGGCTGATCGTTCGGCGATACCCATGTTTTCCAGACTTTTATAACACGAGATAGCATCCGTGAGGAAATCAAAACACTATTTTTGCTGGAACTCGATCTTGAAACCGTGGGCGTCGGCGTCGCGACCGGTGAATGTCAGCACCAGGAAATTCCGGTCCTGCATTTGGTCTGCGAGATTGTCCACGCCGTCCAACTGGATCGATGAGATGCCCAGATTCGCGGGGATGAAAAAGACGAGCTTCTGTGGAAAAGCAGGGACGGTACGGACTTGGCCTGTCAGCGTCCTGGTTTCTGCCGCGTAGAACAGATTGTCCACGATGCCCGCGCCCATCAGGATGTGGCGATCGGTGGCGATGAAGACTGGTTCCCCGCTCAACTCGACGAGCTTGTAGACTTGGGCGGTGTGAGGCGCGATCTCTGCCGTCAGTTCTCCAGCGAGTGTGTAGATAATGTCGCCGCTCCAGAACTCGTAGGCGACATGTTCGCGTGCGGGATCCATGCCCGGTTCGGCAAGTTCGATCGTGTGTGTGATGGGAGACCCGTCCGGGCGCTCGCGCGGCGGGTTTTCGGTCAAGTTATTGTTCTTGCCCCAGTGAAACAGCCCTAAAATGCGGGCATCCTCCAAATCGAGTCGCCAGGTTTCGGGAAACTCCCACAGGAAGAGATCCTCGGGACGCGCCCCCAGGCCCAAAAGCGGTAATATGCGACGAAAGACGTCGATCTGCGCGGGAGTCAGGTTGTCGACCTCCTCGCCCAGGGCCAGCATCCCCCCCGACAGGCCAGCCAGACTTACGAAGGCCCGCGCCTCGTCGGCTGAAAGATCGCGAAAGAAGATCTGATCGTGGTGGTTCCACCAGATCCTGCCGTTCATCCAGTAGCGCCGGGCGGCCATGCGCACGGCCGGTTTAATTCCCTGGGCCCAGTCACCTCCAGTGGTGACGTAACCGGTGCAGTCAGAGCCTCCCTCCCAGCAGGGCCAGTCGTCCAGGCCGATGCGGAAGGCATCGACCAGGCCGTAGTTGGGAAAGCTCATCGAGATGTTGATGAAGTAGGTGTCCGTGCCCACGGCCTTGCGGAACTGGCTTACGGCTCTGCGATAGAGCGCTACCGGGGTGGTGTCCGGGTCGGGCGGCAGCTTGGCAAACAGCGCATAGTAGGCGAAATCCATCTTTACGCTTTTGAAACCCCAGTCGTGGATTCGTGCGCCGAGTTCACGCACTCTGGTGAGCGTCTCGGGCCGCGTCAGGTCGAACGGGTGCATGGATGGATCCATAATGATGCTGCCGTAGAGGCTTTTTTCCGCGAACCAGTCCGGGTGCTCTTGGTAAACTTGCGAGTTTTCGGCGGCGGAAAGCGGAGCCATCCACAACTCGGGCACGAGGCCCCTGGCTGCGATAACGGCGGCCACCGCCTGCATGCCCGCGGGAATTGCTTCCGCCGCGTTCCAGTCGCCCCAGTTGTCCTGCCAGCCATCGTCGAGTTGCATGCCGGTAAGCCCGAACGGAGCGAATGTGCTCGCAAGCGCAGCGGCGTTTTCCGTGATGAAGTCCGCGGAGATATCGGTGTTCTGGAAACTAGTGTACCACGAGTCCCAGCCGGAGGCCGGCAGCGGCGGAAGATGGATGTCGTGTTCAGCGGCCACCAAGTCGGCATATGCCTCCAGCGTGGCCTGCGGCGTGGGCATGCCGATGATGAAAACAGCCCGGCCAAGTGAAATGAGCTTGCCGGGCGCAACGCTTACCGGTTGCGGGTAACGCGCCTCGCTTCGTAAATCGGTAAGGGCGTCGGCGTCCCCGCCCATGGCCACGAGCGGGATCGCCCAGTTGAGGGACAGAAAGCCAGAAAGCAAGCTTGCGCCCGATTCGAGATCGCAGGCTGTCAGGTTGCCGTTGGAATACGAGGAATAGCTTGCGAACAGGGGATCCTGGTTTGGGTCTGATAAAGGGGTGTCGCCGTTGAGCATGTCGGCGTAGAAATCGATCAGCTCGTCAGTGCCGTTTTGCAACACGCGCACCCGGGAGGGATCGCCGCCCAGGCTAAGGACGCCGCCGGAATCGCGGTCGAGGCGAAACGAGTAGAACTTGCTCACGCCGACGTCCGCGCCGGATGCGTTTTCGAAGACGGCCTGCCAGCCAATCGCAAAGGGATTGCTTTCAATGAGTCCGACGGTTACTTCCGCGCTGAGGCCGGCGCCGGTGTTCACGGCGCAGGCGACCTGCGCCCCGCTTTTTGCGCACTGCATGGGCCTGCCTCGGCCTGAGCGCAACCTGGTTTGCCCATTGTCGAGCGCCTCTTCGAAAGCCGGATACAGGCAGCGCACCTCGATATCGTCGTCCTTGGCGCGGATCGACACGCAACCGCGATCGACGTCGAAATCCACCAAGACACGATCGTTCTCAAGCACAAGCCCAGCGCCGTCTGGCTCCGCTCCACGGCCGCCACCGGCAACGTCAAGAAGTAGCCTGCAAGCCGAAGGCTTGCCGAAGGCCGGGATATCGGGTAATAAGGCTTGATGCGACTCTTGATGCGCCTGTTGCCTTTCGTTGTCCGTTTATCGAAGTAGTGCCATGAGCGATCCTCCCTCCGGCATTGGGATCTTGCGCATCGGGCTGCGTCATGTCGGGCTGCTGGAGTTCGTGCAGCAAGACGACCTGCTCTGGCGCGCCCCGTTACTGGCCTGCCTGGACGAAGCTACCCGGACCGAACTGGTCGGCCGGGCCAAGGCGCGCTCGGTCGAGAGCGGCAAGGAGATCCTGGCCGAGGACGCGCAGCCCGCGGCCTTGCATTTCCTGATCGAGGGCTCGGTGGTGCTGAGCACCGGTGGCGGGAGCATCGATCTTGCCACTCTGTCCAAGGGCGACTTCTTCGGCCTGGGGGCGGTCTTCCCTGAGGCGCTCCAGGCGGCAGCCACCGCCGCCGCCGGCATCGCCAGGATGGCTCTGCTTCCGCCTGACCCGATCGTACGACTCGCCCGGGCGGTGCCCTCTTTCGGGCGCCTGTTGGCGAGGGCGGCCAAGGAACGTCGCGATCGTTCGAAAGAGTGCAGCGACTTTCTCGACCGCTGGTGAGTCTTTGCCATAATAGGGGACGTATTTGCCTAAATTGACTGAATGTCTACGGGCTCCGAGGTGAATAAAACTTCGGGTCGAGCTTAATACCCGTGATATTTCATTCCGATGCCGAGACGGTCTCCGCGGTGTGTTCCTTGCCGTCATAGCGCAGGATGGTGTGCTTGTCGCCTATCACTGTACGCACCAGCAACGGGCGGGTCCAGATTCGATGGAGCGCCTCCATCGTGGCCTGGGCCCAGTCCAGCTTCAGATCGATGCCTTCGTGCCGGTGAACCATGAGCAGCTCGCCGCGGTTGAGATGATTCAGATCGACGACCTCGATGATCGGTTGGCCGAAGTTGGTCAGCGAGAACAACAGGCGGGTCTTTATCTGCTTGAAGGCGCGCGTGTCGATCTCCCAGTTGCCGCTGCGCTTGTTGTAGTGGTAGCCGAACAGCTTCTGCTGAAAGCTGAACTCCTCGTCGAGGAACTCGTCGATGAAGGTGATGTCGTTGTGAAACTTGCGGATCTCGAAGATCTTCTCGCGGCCAAGGCCGAGCTTCTTGTCCCAGCGGCGTTTCTTGTCCAGGTCGCCGCATTCCTCGTACTCCTTGCCGAAGCGGCCGCGGTTCCACTTGTCCTCTATATACCTGTACAGCTCGATCCCCAGCTTGTAAGGGTTCAGGCTGCCGGGCCGGGTGCCCATGATGCCCGAGTGGTGATCGGCAAAGTCGATGATTTCGGCGTCGGTCAGGGATTTCTGCGTGCTTATCGTCGAGTGCCAGTACGAGGCCCAGCCCTCGTTCATGATCTTGGTCTGACCCTGTGGAGAAAGGTAGTAGGCCTCCTCGCGGATTATTCCCAGCACGTCGCGCTGCCAGCGGTTGAGGGGGGCGTGTTCCATGAGAGTCAGCAGAACGTCTCTTTCCGGGTTGGCAGGGAATCGCTTGGCTTTTCTGCGTTCCTCGACAAGTTTTTTTTTCTGTTGCTCGATGAACTTGGCCGGGTTGATGTAGGGATCCAGGTAGCGCCGCTGCACCGGCAGCTTTGGAACCTCGGCCGGCCGCTTTCTGCCCCCGTCCTCCTCGTCCTTGGCGGGCTTGCCCACCGCCCGCCTGCGGATCATCGGGGCATGCAGATCGATCAAGTTGTCGATCGACAGGCAGGTGTCTATGAAGCCTTCCACCCGGTCGACCCCGTGCCTGCTCATGTAGCGCCGCACCCGGGTTGCGTGGTTGGCCATCTCGTTCATCATCTTGCGGTTGGTGTCCTTGAACCACAGGTTGTTCTTGAAGAAGTCGCAATGAGCATAGACGTGGGCCATGACCGTCTTCTGATCGACCAGCGAGTTGCCTTCAAGCAGGTAGGCATAGGAGGGATCGTTGTTGATCACCATCTCGTAGATCTTCGACAGACCGTAGCTGTAACTCTTCTTGAGCTGCTCGTATTCCATGCCGAAACGCCAGTGGGGATATCGGGTGGGAAAGCCGCCGTAGGCGGCCACCATGTTGATGGCGTCGTAGGGTAGCACCTCGAAGATGGTGTCGAAGAAATCCAGCCCGAACTCGCGGGCGTAGCCTTCGATCTCGCGTTGCATCTCGGCCAGGTAACGGGGCAGGGCCATCGCTACCTTCCTTTCCCGAGGAACTCGCGAATCGAGGCGATGATCGCCTCGCGATCGGGTATCTCCGAGAGCACCAGCTTCTCTTCCTCGGGAAACACCTCCCTCAGGTCCTTGATGAACTGGCCCGATCCGTAGGGGCTCTCGACTTGACCGTAGCCGAACTGGTTGACCGACGGGAAGATCCTGCTCTTCAGGATGTCCATGCAGGCCTTGGTGTCGTCATTGGACCAGTTGTCGCCGTCGCTGAAGTGGAAAGGGTAGATGTTCCACTCGCCGGACGAGTACTCGGCGGAGATCAGGTTGGCGCACAACTGGTAAGCCGATGAGATCATGGTGCCGCCGCTTTCCCGCGTGTGGAAGAACGTTTCTCGATCGACCTCGCGAGCCGCGGCGTCGTGGGTGATGTAGCGCACGTCGAGACCCTCGTACTGGCTCTGCAGCCAGGTGTCGATCCAGAAGGACTCGATCCGAACCAGTTCTTTCTGCTCTTCGCCCATCGAGCCGGAGACATCCATCATGTAGATGATGACCGCGTTCGATTCCGGCAGCCAGGAGACCTTCCACGAGCGGTAGCGTTTGTCCGCGCGAATGGGAACCACCACCGGGTTATCGGGGTTGTAGAGGCCCGAGGCGATCTGCCTCTTTAAAGCCGCCTTGTAGGTACGCTTGAAATGCCTGAGCGACTCGGGGCCCACGCGGTGAATACCGGTGTAGCGGCTCTTCTCGGCCTCCAGGCGGCGCTTGCCGCGTGGCTCTATGCGCGGAAGCTCCAGCTCCTCGCCCAGAATCTCGGCCAGCTCGTCAATGGTGATGTCTACTTCAACGACGTGTTCGGACGGGTCTGAGCCGGCCGTCCCCGGGCCTTCCTCGACGTCTCCGGGGGCGAGCACCGTTCCGATCTCGCCCTCGCCCTGGCCGGTTCCGCCGGTCTCCTTGTGGCCGTACATGAAGCGCGGGATCTGGATTTGCGGCAAGGGAATGGAGACAACGTCCTTGCCCTTCTTGCCGAGGATCTCGCCGTGCGTTATGAAACGCTTGAGATTCTCCTTGATTTTCCCGCGCACTATGTGCCGGAAGCGGGCATGGTCGGCGTCGATCTTCTGGGACATCTCGGTTCTCTCCGCGGGCGCTTGCGGGGGCGTCCTCTAGGAATCTTCTTCCTTGGCGTCTCCCCGGGCGAAGATGGAGGCCACGAAGCTGAGGACGTCGGTGGAGCAGATCTCGCAATAACCGTAGTTGCGGATCATGCGCTGCTTGACCACGTCGATCTTCTCCTGGGTTTCCTTGTCCACCACCGAGCTGACCAGGCTGGTAAGCTTGATTGAGTCTTTCTGATCCTCGAACAGCTTCAGATCGAGGGCCTTTTGCAATCGCTCGTTGGTGCGGTAATCGAACTGCTTGCCGTCCACCGCCAAGGCGCCGATGTAGTTCATCAGCTCGGTGCGGAAATCGTCCTTGCGGCTCTCGGGAATGTCGATCTTATCCTCGATCGAGCGCATCAGCCGCTCGTCGGGCTCTTCGTTCTGACCGGTGTACTTGTTCTTGACCTTCTCCTTCTGGGTGTAGGCCTTGACGTTATCGATGTAGTTGGCGCACAGGTTGGCGATGGCCTCGTCGTCGGCGGAAATGGCACGCTGGACCTCGTTCTTGACAATATCCTCGTACTCCTGCTTGATGACCGCCAGCAACTCCCGGTAACGCTTGCGGTCTTCGTCGCCGGTGATAAGCGTGTGGCTCTTGAGGCCGGCCTCCAGCTCGTTGAGCACCAGGAAGGGGTTGATGCAGCCCTCGCCCTTGTCGGAAACCAGGGCGTTGGAGATCTTGTCCTGAATGTAACGCGGGCTGATGCCGTCCATGCCCTCGCGCTCGGATTCCTTGCGCAGCTCCTTGATGTTGTCCTGGGTGAAACCGGCCAGCGACTTGCCGTCGTAGAGCTTCATCTTCTGCAGCAAAGTAAGGTTATGTTTCTTGGGCTCCTCCAGCCGTGTCAGTACGGCCCAGGCCGAGGCCATCTCCAGGGTGTGCGGGGCGACGTGCTTGCCGCGGATTTTGTCCGTGGAGTAGTCCTTCTTGTAGATGCGCACCTCCTCGGAAGGCTTGGTAATATAGGGGACGTCTATTTTCACGGTACGATCGCGCAGGGCCTCCATGAACTCGTTGTTGAGCAGCTTGCGGTACTCGGCCTCGTTGGTGTGGCCGATGATCACCTCGTCGATATCGGTCTGGGCGAACTTTTTCGGCTTGATCAGATGCTCTTGTGTCGCGCCCAACAGGTCGTAAAGAAAGGCCACGTCCAGCTTGAGGATCTCGATGAACTCGATTATCCCGCGGTTGGCGATGTTGAACTCACCGTCGAAGTTGAAGGCGCGCGGATCCGAGTCGGAGCCGTACTCGGCGATCTTGCGGTAGTTGATGTCGCCGGTCAGCTCGGTCGAGTCC
>CAZXHT010000044.1:0-42409 GCA_964640665.1 uncultured Myxococcales bacterium | reverse complement strand
ACCTGCGGAGCCCACTGCGGAAACGACAACGATTGCCTGGGCTACGAAGAAGATCTCTCCTGTACCCCGGTGGGACAATGCCTCGAGCAAGGCTGGGAAAAATGGATTCCGCCGGGAGAGCTACCACCCACCGCCTGCAGCCGCGATGCGCAGTGTAAAGGCCTGGGATTCAGCTTCGTGTGCGACTGCGAGAAGCATGAAGATCCCAAGACCGGCCTTCAGGTGTGCGCGGGCGGGCAAAAAAGCGTCTGCGTCGAAGGCCCGGCAATTGACTTCGGCGACGGCCCGGCGGCCAGCCCGGCCCACGCCTTCCGCGGCGTGTGGGGCATGCGCATGGAGATCGGCGTCGTGACCGTCGGCCTGCCGCTGGTCGGCAAGCAGAATACCTATTCGTCCAACTTGTTCCTTACGAAGATCTCGCATCGCCGGGACGACACCCTCGAGATGGAGGAGAAGGTCTGCGAGATACAACTACCCAACTTCAGCGACTCGGACGAGCCGTTCGATGACCTGGCCTGGGTGCTAATTCCCAACTTCTACCTTCACGCTTTGCCCATCGTCACTCAGACGGCACTGATAACCTCGGCCAACCCCGGGGACCCGTTCGAAACGACGCAGTCGGTTGAGGTACGCGGCTGCGTGCTTGACGATCCGCTGAACGATCCCCTGCCCAATCGCGACGACTACGACGCGGACCCCAACGACCCGCGCTTCATCGACCAGGACGAGGACGGCCACGTGGCGATGACGACCTTCATGGACGGTGTGCTGCGCGGCGAGATCTACAACGTGCAACGCTGGAAGGGCACCTACCACGGCACCATCCTCGACGCCGATCACGTCCGCGGCCTGTCCACAATCGAGAACGAGCAACTGGTGATCTCGGCCTCCAACTCCACCCTGGACCAGGACACGACAAGCGAGATCCACGAGCAGGCCGATCGCACCTACTTCCGCCTGGTGCGCATGGACGACGACGCGACCTGCGCCGATTTGATCCGCGAGGGGCACCTGGACACCTCCTGGCTGCGGCACACGCCCCACATGATGGACGTGCCGGATCCCTGAGGAGGCGCAATCATGACACGTTCGGCCATCTGCGCGCTTTTCGCTTTGGCCGCAGCCGCATCCTGCGCGGCCTGCGGAAACTCGGAGCCTGGCGAGTGCGCGGCTGGTGAATTCAGTTGCTCGGACGATGCTCTCGTATTGACCAGTTGCCAAAACGGCCGTTGGCAAACAATCGAGTGCATGAGCGAGCGCGGGCAACTGTGCGAGGCGGGAGCCTGTGTCGACCCCTGGCGTTACGGATCGCCCCATTTCGCGGGCTGCCCCGACGAGCCCCTGGCCACGCCCGAGAGCCTGCACCAGAAGATGGTCTCTTACGAGGAAATCGCCCGGCGCCTGCACATCCATCCCGGACTCAAGTGGGCAAGCGGGGTGCTGCTCAAAGACGGCGTTGCCGAATCGCAGGCCGGCTACACGGACGTAGAGCGCTGGCTGAGCGGCGAGAACGACGGCTTGTGGAGCGCGATCTACCTGGCGGCTGAGGCCTTCCGCTACGGTGCCACAAAAGATGCCGAGGCGCTTGCGTCCATCAAGCTGCTTTTGGAAGGCGAGCGCGATCGCATGGCCATCACCGGAGTACCCGGCCTGTTCACCCGCCAGTTCATCCCGCCCGGCATCCCCGGCATCGAGTGCCCGGCCGATCCCGCGCGCTACGTGCCGGACGTCGAAAAAAGCGACAACCAGTGGGTCAAGGTGGGTCAGGACGGCTGCGTCCAGGTGACCGACCCGGGCACGCTCGAGTGGGTCACGACCGATCACTGCGGCCTTGACGACTACGCCGGCTACTGCTGGCTGGACAACGTCAGCCAGGACGAGTACGCCGGGCACATGTTCGCCCTGGGCGCGGTTTTCAAAATGGTCGACGACGGCGAGGTGCAGACCGCCGTCCGCGACATGCTGCAACAGATCGGTGACATGCTGGTGACCACGCGCCTCGAGATCCACGACTGGGATTCACGATCCGTCGAGCACGGCCGGCTGTACGCCATGGCTCTGGACAATTTCCCAGGCTTCAACGCCGCCATGGCGCTCGACTTCATAAAGATCTGCGCCCAGGCCACGGGCGACGAAGATATCCAGGATTTCTACTCGCACTGCCTGCTGCAGCAGCACGGCCAGGTCGACTGCATCCAGAGCCCGACCGAGACACCGCGGCCCTACACCGACTACCTGGACAACTCGGGCCTCTACGTGGGCGCCGACTCGTGCATGTCCAACTGGAACAACATCTCGATGCACTTCGCCTCGTTGCACAACCTGATCTGGTTCGAGCACGATCCTGTCTTGCGCGCGCTTATCCAGAATCACCTCGAGCACCAGGCCTTCGCCCCGGCCGACACCCCGCGCCCGGTGGCCGATCAGAACAACGCCTGGTTCGATTTCATCTACGCCTCTCAGAAAGCGCTCGGGCCAAACTCCGACGGCCCGGCCCTGGCCGCTGTCGAAAACGGAATCTGCATGCTGCGCCAGTTCCCCGCCTCGAAGCACGTGCCCGATCTCGACTGTCCGGCCGGAAAGTGCGACCCGGTGTGCACCGATCGCCTGGGCGGCGAACTGGGTTCATACGCTCGCCAGGTAGCCGAGCGTTGCCCGGGGACTTTCCTGTGGTGGGGCAATCCCTACGATCTCGACGGATGCAGCCAGGATCTCGGCCGCATCAAGCCGCCCGGTGACTACCTGCTGGCCTACTGGATGGGCCGCTACTACGGCTTCATCGACGCGGACATGTAGACTATTTCTCAGAATCGCCAATGAGCAGGAAAGGTTTCATACCCAGAAAGGAGTCCGCAATGAGAAAGATATCCTTCATAGCGCCGTTATTCGCAGTCGTCTGCCTGGCCGCCGCCTGCGGCGAAGGGAGCAGCGGGAAGATCGAGGACTTGCCGCTCGACTCTGAGATAACCCTGACCGGACTCGAAGGACCGGTCGAGGTTGTCACCGACAGCCGCGGCATGCCTCACATCTACGCCGCCAGCGATCATGACGTGCTCGAGGTTGAGGGCTACCTGATGGCCCGCGATCGTATGGCGCAGCTAGAGTTCTTTCGGCGCGGCCTGCAGGGCACCATGACCGAGATCATCTCTCCGGTGCTTTCCCCGTCGCTGCTCGACCAGGACATCGGCGCGCGCCAGCTCGGCTTTCACCGCATGGCAAAGGCCATACGAGCCTCGCTGGCCGACGACGATCCCACGCTGTTGAGCATGCAGGCCTTCTCAGACGGGATCAACCATTACATCGCCGAGTTGAAGGCCGGCACAGTCGACCTGCCGGGAGGCATGGGCGGCATACTGCCGGTCGACAAAATGGCCGACTGGACGCCGACCGACACATTGTGCATCGCGCGCTACATGGTCTACGATCTTTCCAAGACGGCCTCCGAGGAAGTCGCCCTGACCGCCACCCGCCTGGCCGTGGCCGACGAGTTTCCATCCGATTCGCAGGATCCTGCGCTGGCCGCGCGGGCCGGCATGTTGCACGATCTGTGGCCCTTCGAACCGGCCGAGAAAGTCTTCTCGCGCGACGGCTTCCCGAACCTCGACAGCGACTCGGGCTCGCGGGCCTTCTGGGAGCCGCGCAAGCCGCTGAGCGATCCGCGGCCGGCCAAGCTGCCCTCGCGAGGAGTGTTGCAACGGGCGCTCGACTACTACTCGTGGCTTGAGCGTTACCTTCCGGCCTACAAGGGCCTCGGGGGCGGATCGAACAACTGGGCGGTCTCGGGCTCCAAGACCGAAAGCGGCAACCCGATGGTCATGAGCGATCCACACCTGTCTCTGCAGAGCCCAAACTTCTTCTGGTATGCCCACCTGAACACCAAGCGCGCAGGCGGCGACTTGAATGTCGCGGGGTTGGGCTTGTTCGGCACGCCCGGCATTTTACTGGGTTACAACGACAACATCGGCTGGGGACTGACGGTCGCCAACTACGACGTCGAGGACGTCTACCATGAGACGATCACTCCGGGCGCAGGCGGCAATCCCGACACGGTGCTCTTCGACGGACAGCAGGTGCCAATCCAGAAGATCGAAGAGCAACTGAATATCATGGGCGCTGACAGCCAGACGGTCGAGATAGAAGTCGTCCCTCACCACGGGACGATCATCCCCGGCACCCACCAGCCGGGTGGAACCGAGGCCCTCTCGCGGCGCTGGGTGGGATTCAAGATCTCCAACGAGCTAAAGGCAGTCTGGGGCATGAACAAGGCCGCGACAGTCGATGAAGTCGAGCAGGCGCTCGACTATTTCGAGGCCGGCGCCCAGAACTGGATGGTGGCGCTTTCGAACGGAGACATTTTCTGGTCGACACAGTCGCGCATTCCCATACGCGATCCACGGGCGCTGACTTACGATCCGGCCACGGGCACAGGCTATGCCCCCTGCTTCGTGCTGCCCGGAACGGGCGAGTACGAGTGGACCGGCGAGGATCTCTCCGATCGTTACATCCCCCACGATCTGAACCCCGCCAAGGGCTACATGTCGACCGCCAACCAGGACGAGGTCGGAGTGACCGCCGACGGCGACCCTTTCAACGACGCCTACTACATCGGTTGGGACTTCGATCTTGGTCACCGTAACGCTCGCATCGACTCGGTGCTTTCAGAACTCACTTCGCGAGGCAACGTGACCCGCGACGAGATGGCCGGGCTGCAGGGAGACGACCGCTCGCCGCTGGGCGTCGGACTGGCTCCGCTGATGACCGCGGCGGTCGAACGCGCAAAAGAAGAGCACGCCACGCCCGGCACGCACGCCGACCTGACGGCGGTGGTGACCGAGATCGGGGCCGACTTCGACGACATCGCCGCCATGGGCGACAGGCTGGCCGCCTGGGACGGCATGCACACGCCGGCAGCGGTCGAAGGCACTCCTTCGGCCGACGAGATAGCCGATAGCGTGGCCGCCACTATCTTCAATGCATCGATCACACGCCTGCTTCACCTGGCCCTCGACGACGAGATTGTCCGCCTCGGCGAGCGTCCGGGCGACAGGATCGCCGCCAAGACTCTCGAGTGGGCCATGCTCGAGCCTACCAAGCTCAACACTTACGACGCGGCCCTGGGCGACACCGTCCTGTGGGACGATCTCGATACGCTCAATGTCAGTGAGTCGCGCGACGAACGAATTCTGCGGGCAATGCTCGGCGCGCACGACTTCCTTACCGGCAAACTTGGCACAGACATGCAGGGCTGGCTGTGGGGCAAGTTGCACACGGTGCGCTTCGCGGACATCTCGGGTTTGTTCGGCGAGACTTTTTCAATACCGCCCGACGGCGATCAGCAGTTCCCCGACGGATTCCCGCGACACGGAGACAGCTTCGGCATCGACGCCTCCAACTTCGGCCTGTGGAACACCAATGACTTCCAGTATCACTCCGGGCCTCAGCAGCGGGCGGTGATCGAGATGACCCCCGACGGGCCCAAGGTCAGCAACGCCCGCCCCGGCGGGCAGGCGATGGATCCCGCCGACCCGCATCATGCCGACGACGCCGAACTCTGGCGCAAGAACGAGGCCCCGCCGCTATTTTTCAAAGAGGCCGAGGTGGTCAAGAACGCCGAGTCCCGGTTCCGTTTTGTTCCGTGATTTGGTAGTATCTCTATTATGAACATATCCAACAAGTCATTCTCCAGGTGTATTCTTGTCTTCTTGCAGGCGCTGCTTATCATCGGTTGCCAGGGCGCTGGAGGGGGGCCGGATCATGCCCCCCTCGACGAGCGCCTGGGCCCGGGACAGGTGCGCGCCGGGGTGATCACCAGTACCAGCGAGCTGCTCGAAGGCCCCGAGGCACAGGGCGGAATCGGTGACTTCAAGATCTACAACAACAAGGCCGCCTTCATTATCCAAAATATCGACTTGCCGCGCGGCTGGGGGCCTTACGGCGGTAGCCTGCTGGACGCCGACATCATACGACCGGAGGGAGAACCCGGTCACGATACTCTGCAAGAAGTATTCTTGCAGGTGGGCATGTTGACCCTGTTTCCCGAAAGCGCCGAGGTCATAGCAAACGGCAGCGACGGTCAAGCGGCGCTGGTGCGCATCACTGGCCGGGATCAGGGTATCCCCGAGCTCGACGCCGCGATTGACGGAGCAATCGAGCCGAGGGATCTGCACATCGTCCATGACTATATTCTCGAGCCTGACGTCAACTACCTGCGTATCCGAACCAGCATCGTTACCAATGGCCGTGCCGCAATCAAACTGGACGTCGGGGACGTCGTGTTGAACGGCGACAAGACGACCGACTTCGTCCCCGGCAAGAACTTCACGGGAAGCGGCATACCACAGGGCGAGCATGCCTACCTGGCCGGCGCCGATCCCGCCGGCTGCAACCTGTATACCGGCATCGACGGCAGCATCCAGGCCACCTTCGGGCTGCACGAGGTGGCATTGCTCAAGGTCATCGAAGACACCGTGCCGACCGCGGGAGACGGGGTCGACCCCCTGGTGGCCGAGCGCATTTTCATGGTGGGAGACGGGGGCCTGGACGCCTGCCTGAGAATCCTCGACGCCTACAAGGGCGAACCGAACACGAGCCTGCTCTCGGGAAACATATCTGACAACAGCGGGCGCCCGGAAGCCGGCCTGATGGTGTTTGCCGGGCGCGCATCCGAGCCTGCCGGAGACATAGTCGACCAGACATACACGGATGAGGACGGCGCCTTTGAAATGCAGCTTACGGAAGGCGATTACAAGGTATGGGTCCGGCCCACGGGGCGCGAGGCAGTCTCGTCGGAAACCGTTCAGGCCGGACAATCATTGCCCGTTCGCCTCACGGTCTCAGAACCCGCAATGCTCCGCTATCACTGCGAGGACGAAGGCGGCGACCTCTTGCCATGCAAGATTTCAATGCAGGCCGGACACGAAGCCGCCATGAACAGCCCTGTTGCGATGGATTCGTTGACCTTCGGGGCCACCGGCGAGGGATCGTTCATCGTCCCGCCGGGTGACTGGACGGTGACCCTCTCGCGCGGCTGGGAGTATGGTTTGCACAGGGAGAACGTCACGACGGCGGCAGGACAGACGATCGATGTGTCCGGCGTCCTGACCCGGCAGGTAAACACCGCAGGCTACATTGCAGCCGACCTGCACACCCACTGCACACGCTCGATCGATTCGACCTACGACATCGAGGACAAGATCGCCTCGAACATTGTCGAGGCGATCGAGTTGGTGGTGATCACCGACCACGACTGCTCGACCAATTTCGCGTCCTACATCGAGCACCTTGGAGAAAAGCTGTCTTTCGATCCCGCGCGCTGGATCACGGCCGTCACCGGCAACGAGATTTCGCCGCATTTCGGGCACAGCACGGCCTTTCCCATGCCCACCCATCCGACCGGTTTCATCTACTGGCAGGTTCCTTGGACTGTCTATAAAGACGGGCGCTATGTGCGCCACCTCGAGTACCCCGAGATCTGGCCGTACGTGCGTACTCTAGGCGTCCAGGTTATCAACGCGGCCCATCCATTGTCGTACAACGCCTGGTTCAAGTACCTGGGCTTCGATCCGCCCAACGTAATACCCAGGCTCGACAGCCTGCCCACCGATAAGTTCTCGTCGAATTTCGACACCATCGAGCTTCTGAACAAGAAGGACGTTGACCTGATGCTCGAGAACGTGCTTCCCCTCTGGTCGTCAATGAACAACCAGGGGGTGTTCAAGACCGCCATCGGTGTCTCGGACTCGCACCAGCGCGACGCCGAGGCCGGCTTCGGCCGCACCCTGATCGTATCCTCGAGCGACGAACCGCAAGACATCGATCTCGACCAGATCTGGTCCAACCTGAAGAAGCGCCGTGCCGCGGTGGGCGGCGGGATTTTCGTAAGCATCGAGATCGCCGGCAGTCGCCCGGGTGACCTGCTCTCGTCGCCGGGCCCGCTGGATGTCCGACTGCATGTCGAGGCGGCCGACTGGGTGCCGGCTTCCAGGTTTGTATTGCTCGCCAACGGCGAGACGATCGAAAGCCTGGAGCTTGCGCCGCCCGGCCAGGTCGACCCCGCCCACCCCGCCGTGCGCTATGACGGCAAAGTCAGTGTCTCGCCCGCCGTCGACACCTGGTACGCCGCTGTGGCCTACGCTGAAAAAGGCGCAACTCTGGATCCCGTTTTTCGCGGCTGCCGCCCGGCAGGTATGACCAACGCCGTCCAGGTAGACGTCGACGGCAACAACCGCTTCGATCCACCGGACAACTAGCCCCGGCAGAGGTGCCAGGAGAAGTCGCGATGAGATTGAGCAAATGTTTGTATGTTGGTGTTGTCGCCATAGCAGTACTTTTTGTACAGGCTTGCTCGGAAGACAAGCCCGGAACCGGGGACGAAAGATATGTCACCCTGGCGGGCTCGGGTTTCGAGGTGAAGTTCGATCTGGAGAAAGGTCGCTACGACGTTTCCCTGGATGACGGAACCCTAATTCTGGAAAACGCCTTCGCCGAGGTGGAAACCGGGATCCCGGGCGAGTTGGAACCGGTTGTCTTCCGAACCACCGACGACTTCGTCCGGGCGGGATCCAAAGAGGTGAGCAGCGACCGACTGGGAGCCGCCGAGCGCGGCGAGATCACCTTCAGCGGCCTGCAAGGCTCTCCGGATCTGGTTCTCCTCTTGTCCGCCTACAGCGATGGGCCGTTCTTCACCGCAGCCGTCAAGGCCGTCAACAACGGGACCGAACCGATCGTCCTGGCCCGCCTGGTTCCGGCCAAGGTCGAAGCCGAACGGCGAGGCGGCCTTTGGCTGGGCGAACATCCGTCCAATCACCGCATTCTGGAGGCCGGTTCGTTTTTCTTGTTCGACTTCTTTATCGACCTGGTGCCGGGAGATGTCGAGGAGACCGGTGAGACCAGCCTGCTGGGCTACATCCACGGCTACCAGAAAGGACATTCGATCAGCAACTGCAACCACGCCATCAAGGACCTGGCCAGCGGCCGGACTTTCGTCGCCGGTTCGCTCGACTACGAGTATTCGTCGCCCATGTTCAATACCTCTTTCGTTGCCGACCAAGCCCGGACCTCCGGTGAGCGGACTGCCTTCAGTTACTGGTCGGCTGAATTCCCCTACATGTACAATGGCAAGCCGCTCGAACCCGGAGAGCAGCTGAGCGCGGGTCCCATCTGGGTTCTTCCCTCCACCCAGGAGCCCTTCGAGGGCCTGGAAGCCTACGCGGACGCGGTCAAGGCCTGGAACGGAATCAAACTGTGGCCGGAACGCGGCACCGATCACCGGGTACCGACCGGGTGGAATTCCTGGACCGGATCGGGCTCGTCGGGCGGATACGGGACGGCCATCGATCAGCAACTCATGGCGGACAACATCGAGGCCATGGCCACCGAGTTCAAGGACTTCGGCGGCGAGTGGTTCCAGATGGACGACGGGTACGAGTATAACTACGGCGATTGGGACTGGAGAGAAGACCGGTTCCCGGACGGCTCCGAATGGCTCAGCCAGCAGATCCAGAACCAGGGCCTGATCCCCGGGGTCTGGATCGCAATCTTCCAGGTGTCGGAGAATTCCCAGACCTACCAGGACCACGTCGACGACGGCTGGTTTCCAGACCAGGTCCCGCTGGCCACCGGGGGAAGCCCGGTGCTTGATCTCAGCCATCCGGAGGTGCTCGACTGGCTCAGGGACCGTTTCCGGAAGATACGGTCCGACGGTTACCGCTGGATCAAGACCGACTTCGGATACTGGGCGCTGGGGGGCACCAACTACTATGATTCGAAGGTGACACGCGAAGAAGCCTTCCGACGCGGGCTGGCAGCCATACGGGAAGGCCTCGACCAGGGAGCCGTCGACGCGGGCGGCAGTCCCGGGGACACCTTCTGGCTGACCGTGGCCATGGCGGGCCCCAATCTGGGGCAAGTCGATTCGCTGCGGCCCAACCTGGACACCATGCCGACCTGGGAGAAGGAGCATGAAGGCGACGGGCGCAAGGAGGCCCAGGGAGTCAAGCCCGCGGCGAGGATCATCGCCCGGCGCTATTACCAGCACAACCGGATGTTCATCTTCAACCATGACCTGATATTCTTCCGCAAGCACGCCGATCCGACCGTGCCCCCCCTTAGCACCGACGAATCCCGCTGCCTGCTGACCGCCATCGGGCTCTCCGGGGGGGTGGCCAAGCTGGGCGAGAAGATCGTTGAGATGGAACCCGACTGGATAAACGACTACCGGCGAGTGATTCCGGTGTTCGGGAGGGCCGCGCGTCCTCTGGATCTTTTCGAACGGGAGTTCTGCGAGGTCTGGCACATGCGAGTCGATCCGTCACAAGGACTGAATACTCGCGGAGGAGGGCCGGCCTACGACGTGGTGGCATTGTTCAACTGGGGCCAGAATTTCGATCTGACCACCAATCCCTACATCGAGATGCCCGATGCAACGCGGGCCCTGTCGCTCGACCTGGCCGACGCGGGCATGGATCCAAACAAGGATTATGTCGCCAGGGAATTCTGGACGGGCGAAGTGATCGAGTCGTTGCGCGGCGCCCTTGCACGAAGCGTGGCTGCTCACACCGTTCAGGTGTTCGCGCTGCGTGAAATCGAAAATCACCCACAGTTCATTGGCGACAACCGCCATTTCCTTCAGGGAGCCATAGAGGTGATCGGGACGGGATGGAACCAGGCGACCAAAACGCTGTCTGTGATCTACGACGCCGCTCCAGGAAGCGCCAAGGCCCCGTTCGAGCACCGACTAAGTTTCAGAGTGCCCACGGGATGGACGCTCCAGGACGCCCAGGTGGACGGCGCGGCCCCGGGCACGGTAAACACCGACCTGAACGGCCTGGTGCTGACCTTGACCTTCTCGATGACCGAGAGGAAAGATCTGGAAATAAATCTGGTGTTCGATTCGCCCTGATCGCAGGATCAGAACGAAAGCACGAAGCGCAGCCCGCCGCCCGAGCTGGAAAAACCGGGCAGCAGCGCCCAACTCACGCTCTGCTGGTCGCCCCTCGATTCGAACTCTCCGCTGCGGTAGCGTTGCAGCTCTCCCGGCAGTGCGCCGGGCTGGGTGAGGATCATCAGTTCGCCGATGGCGATGCCGGCAGCGGCGTTGATTGCTCCCGACTCCCAGCGATCGAAGCCCAGTCCCAAAATCAATCCGGCCCCGATATTGACAGCCGCGCTGGCCGCATGCATCCAGAAGCTCACCCCCTGAGCTTCGTTCTCGGCGGCGCTTTGAAAAAGACTTTCGGCCCGGGCCAAAACGGCGCAGCGGTCTGGCCGGTCGCTCTTTTCCGAAATCAGTTGCTCGAACTCGACCTGGTCGCTCATCACCTCGATCGGTAATATCACCAGGGCCAAAAGCCCGACGGCCGACGAGCCCGCGCCGACGTAGAGATCCGCGCGCAGGCCTGAGTCCTCGAAGACCGGAACCAGTACGAGTTGGGTGACTGTCAGCAGTCCGTAGCTGATGCTCCAGGCGTCGTTCCAGATCCGCCCCCGCGAGGCCTCGCCGGCCAGCCGCGCCCGGATGAAGTCGAGACGCTCGTCGACGTCGCGTGCGGCCAGCGCCGGATCGGCCCCGGACATTGCCGGGCAAGTCCCGGCCCCCGGCGCGCGCCAGGCAAAGAGAAAGCATAGCGCCAGACCGCACAGCCGGGCGATGCTCCGAAGGTTGCCTTTCGCACCACGCATGAACGCTTTTGAATATGCCACGAAGCGGGGTGGTTTCGTTTATGCGGCCTTGAACTGGTGCACGGCCAATTCCAGCCCGTCTTTCCTGGCTCGCTCGACGATGATCTCGACCTCCTTCAGAATCTCCGCGTCGAGATATTCCTCTCCACAGGTCGTGCAAATCGAGGCCGGCACATTTCGAACAACCACTACGGTCGAGTCTCGGTCAACGCTCACCGTAACATGACCCTCTTTCGTCGTGCCGTTCTTGCAAACAATACATTGCATTACTTTCTCCTTCGAAAACCCTCGTCCCATTGATCGGGATCAGGCTCGTAAGTCGTGACGACATGCGTGACGTCGCCGCCCGGATCGTCGGCCGCGACGACATGGATCGGGCGATTTCCTGTAAAACCGAGCAACAGACGACTCGGAAACGGGGTGTCCTCCGGATACACTTCGAGCACTTCTCCGCTTTCAACCACCTGCTCCACCTCCGCGATGTGTATGCCTCTCTCCAGCATGCGTTGCGAAGCGTGAAGGCGTATAACCAAACGTCGTTTCATCGATCGATGTCTCCGAGCTTTAGACAAACATAACATCACCAAAAATGACAGGCAAACAGATTGACAGTGGAAAGTGCGGGGCAATATCCCTGCCGAGCGTCTTGTGGTATTATCAAGACTACAACGTCGATTAGGAGATCACGATGCGCTCAGTCTTTTCAGCATGCCTGTTGTTGTTGTCCTTTTCACTGTTTGCATCCTGCCGGACGGGGAGCGACACTCTGCTCGATTCACTGAGAGAGATCGACAGCCAGGGGCGGTTCCTGGTATCGCCGCGCTGGTCGCCGGGCGGCGAGCGCTTGCTGCTTTCGGGCAGAGGTGGTGTCGGACTGTACTTTGTACATCTGGACACCAGCAAGATCGACGAGCTGGATCCCGCCTATCATGGTGCGGCGCGCTTTGAAGCGGCAGGCGAAATAACCAAATTGCCCGAAATGTTCGACGACGGGTTACGGCTACTGTATTCGAACGATGGAATTCGCGTCTCGTACGATGAGTACCGAGGACGACTGATTGTCGGCGAGCGAGGCAGAAGCCGCGTTCTGGCCGAGAATACCTGGGGCGCCCGGATGTCCCCGGGCGGCAAGATGGTTGCCTTTTGCACCGGGCATCTGGCTTCCGCCGAATTGCACGTCCTTGGGCTTGACGGAAGCGTTGAATACTCGGGTCCTGGAGCCCAGCCCGAGTGGCTGCCGGACGGCAAGCGCCTGGTCTTCACCCGCCCGCAGGCGGCGTACGACGGCGGCACGGCCCATGGCATCGCGGGCGCGGATCTCTTCATGCTCGATCTGACGACTCACCAGACGCTGCGCCTGACCGCCACTCCAATGATAACCGAGATGCAGCCTGCGATCTCGCCCTCGGGCAGGCTGGCATTTGTAGACTGGCGAAGCGGCAGGCTCTTTGTGGCCAAGCTCGCGCTCCCGGGAGGTGGATCATGAGCCGCGCAGCGCGCCTATGCGTCGCGCTGTGCGCACTCATCTGGCTTACGCCCCTGGCCGCGCGTGCCGTTCCCGAATGCGGCAACGAGCAGGACACCTGCTCTTGCGGCCGCAGCAACTACTGCCTGTGCGACGGGGTCTGCGGCAACTGCGTCTGGCACGCCTGGCACATGGCCTGCTGCTCGTGGGGACGCGCCCTCGAGTGGTGCACCGACGCCGGAACCTGGGACGAGTACGCCACGAGCAACGGCTACCCGACCGGCGACGACCCGCACGATGCCTCTGTCTTCGTTTGCAACCCGTCCGGCACCTGCAGCGATTGGGGGCACGTCGGCTGGGTAGTCAGCGCCTACCCCGACGGCAGCTTTGATTCCACCGAGCAGTACTGGGGCGGTCCCTGCGGCACCTACGATAAGCACCGTGAGGCCGGCTTCGCGACCGGTGGCTTCATCTACAACCCCGACCAGCCCGATGTCGACGATGCGGCCTTCGTCTCAGAAACGATCCCCGACGGCACTCACTTCGCTCCAGGCGAAAGCTTCGTAAAGCGCTGGACCATGCGCAACAACGGCACCAGCACCTGGACCCGGGACGGCAACTACCTCTGGACCTGGGACGGCGAGGAGAGCTTCGGCGCCGACGAGCAGACTTTGTTGCCCGATGGTGTCTCGGTCACGCCGGGAGAGACACACGACTGGGACGTGCCGATGACCGCCCCGGCCGCCCCCGGCACCTACCGCGGCTATTTTCGGATGGACAACTACGGGGTGGGTCGCTTCGGCGACCGCGTCTGGGTGGAGATAGTCGTCGACGAACAACAGCCAGACGCCGGCGTGGATGCCGGCGCCGACGAGGGAGTGGATGCGGGAACAGACAGCGAAACCGACGCGGGAGCGGACGCCGAAGTCGACGCGGGTCCGACAGATTCTGCGCCTGACGCTTCTGACAACGCGCTTGCCGACGAGAACGGCGAAGAAACCGGCTGCCGCTGCTCGACACAGCGTTCGACCCCGGCGGGGCTCTTGCTAATACTATTGGTAGGAATTCTCGGAGTCGGAAACACCCGGAGACGAAAACGTCCCGAATCCCGTCGTGTCAATCAAACCGTTGTCGAGTAGAGGGTTATCTCGTCCGGGTCTTCTACGAATTTGGATTGTTCCTTCCCGTTGCGCTGCCTGTGAATCATATCGAACCAGCCGTCTAAAAATCTCGGGTCGCCGAGATCGAAATCGGTGAAGCGCCCGCGGATTGCCAATACAGAATCACCCTCGACGCAACCCAGAATGACTCCCGCGCCGCTCAGCCAGACTCCCGCCCCGGGAACTCTGAATAACACCTCTACCTTGGTTCCAGGCCTGAGTTTCTCTGCCCCCTCGAAACAAAACCCTCCGGCGCTTACGTTGCCGCGACATTCTCGCATGTCCCTTGCTCCATCCAGGCGCACGAACATGGAGGTTGGGTAGCGTGGCGACTGTCTCGTGTACACTAAAAGGTCGTTCATGACAGGCTCCTCATTCCACTCATATCGCAATTCTCGCGCCATGCCGCATGTTCTTGCAACATCTTGAAATAGCTATTCTTTGACATAATCCACCCGCCGCGATCGGCGATTTTCGCCCAATAGTTTGCGTAGTTCGCACATTTTTACTGACGGATACGAAACGAATGGGTTGCAGCCGGACGATATTTTTTTGAAAGCTAGCTGGTCGAAAAATCAGCGTTCTTCGGGGGGAGCCTCGATTACCACGTCGGCGCGGGCCTTGTGCTTCGATATCTCCTGGTGCTCTATCTCCAGGACTTGCTCTAGAAACTGCACGTCCGGGTCGCGGTTGCGATTCAGGCGGGCCTTCTTGGTCTGGCGATAGTCGCGATCGATGAAGGCCCTCAGATCGACGTTCGAAAGCAAGCTGGTGTAGGTGCCCTCGGCGATAATCACGTCGAGCCTGTCCGGCTCGATGACTTCCTCGCGAATTTCGTTTTCTTCGAAATAGACCAGCGGCTTGGTCAGCGGAATACCCGTGTTCTTCTTTAAAACCGCGATGTGCTCGTCGAGCAGATCGAGTCTGACCTCGCCCGGGCCCACCCAGGAGATGTCATCGAGACGCTTCGCGTGGTTCGATTTGGGCGGCAGCTTGAAGTAGTCGTCCTGGCCGAAGATGAAGGTCTTGCGGTCGTCCCGCTCGACCAGCTCGGCCAGGCAGTGGGCAATCTCGCTCTTGCCCGAGCCTGATTCACCGGCCACCGTCACCGCCAGGACGGCTCCGGGAACGGCCGCCAACAACTTTACGCGCAAGGCATCCATCACCTTGGCCGCGCCCTGCCTGTGGTAGTCGTTGATGACCAGCTTGTCTCCGATCATGACCCGCTCCTCCCCGCGGCCACGCTGTAGCCTCGCTGCCTGAGGTAGTCGAGAAAGGCCGCCGCCTGCGCCTCCCAGTCGAAGGCCCTGGTTTTCTCAGCCAGCCGCCGGCCGCGCGCTATCCTGTTGTCATCGTCGTCCAACAGGCTCTGGACGGCCTGGGCGAAGTCGAACACCTCGCCGGCCGGGACAACCAGGGCGTCGTCCGAGACGTACTGCACGGCGAAGGGAACCAGGTCGGAGCAGACCACCGCCGTCCCCGCGGCGGCCGCCTGGAGCACAGACATGCCGAAACCCTCCATTTCAGATGCCGAGGCATAGATGTCGGCCAGCGAGAAGAGCGGGCCGATGAACTCCTCCGGGATGAACCCGGTCAAAAAGGCCCGCCCGGAAAGCTCGGCCTTTGAGTCGCGCCGGGCTGTTAGTTCTTGAAAAAACTCTTTCTCGGGGCCGCCGCCGATGAAGAGATAAGCGTCATCGCGATCACGGGCTACGAAGGAGAAGGCGTCCAGCAGCAAATCCTTGCGCTTGGTGTGATCCATGCGGCTGGTCTCAAAGACGATGCGGCCCGCCTTGAGTTTCTCGACCGGCACCCCGCTCACCCCGGACAGATAGTCATAGGTCGCGGCAAGCTCGTCTGTGGAATAGGTCTTGAAGATGCCGCGGTCGACGCAGGGCGGGAAATAGAAGATCTGATCGCGTGGCACGTGGCAATGGGTCAACAATCGGTCGGCAATCTCGGCCGATGTAGCCGCGAATGCCGCCGTGCGATCGCAGATCGCCCGCTCGTGATCCCGCCGCTCGCAGAACTTGAGCGGCCTGACCACCTCAGGCGGCTTGTCGCGAAAATTATCCTCCTTGAGCGCTCCCAGTGAATGCGGCGTCCAGACGTGCCGCTCGACCGCGTCGATATCGCGTTCGAGCCTCTCGGCCACATCCGGCGCCAGATCGAGCAAGGCCATACCGAGCGCCTCGGCGGCGGCCAGGATGTGCAAGGCCGGGGCCAGGTTGTCTCTGACATCGGCAAGAGCATAGGCCACGGCGCCCACGAGTTGATCGACCTCGGTGCCTTCGGAGCAGCCATGGACGGCGGCCCACTTGGAAGCAGCCATGCGCACCCGCTGGATAATGGGCGTGGCCGGCGATCCCTCGCTCTTGATTAGCAGCGCGCCCAGGTGGTAGGCCGGGGCCTCGCCCAGCGCCAGCCAGTGGCGCTGGTCTTTGATCTTCTCGATCAGTTCGTCAGACACTACGCCGCCGAGCAAGGCATCCACCGCCCGGGAGACTGCGTCGTTGCGCCAGCGCTCCACCAGCCGCATACCCATCACGGCCGCATCCCAGTAATGCGTGTTGACTATTTCGTAAAACCCCCAGGGCCGGCAGCCGCGGTCTTCGGCCTCCCGGCGAATGAAGGAGTCCAGCCAGTCGATCTCCTCATCGAGGGCGATGGCTATATCCTCCTTGTGGATGAACTCATCTCCGCCCCCGGGGACGAAAATGTAACGCACGTGCGAGCTGAGATACTCGGGCCGCTCGCGAACGCGTTCACTTTCGAAATAGGCGAATCCTCCCCGGGCGAAGATCGTCACCCGGTAGCCGAGGGCGTCGAGCGCCCGGGCCAGCGAGTTGACATACATGTTCTGCCCGCCGGTATCAGGCGCCCCGCCGAAGGGAATCTCGACCCCGGCGTAACCGTGATTGGTGATCAAGGCGATATCAGGCCGGTCGGTCGCGGCGAATTCTTTTTCAAGATCCCGACTCATTTTGCTCCCCGCTTTCTCGTCAGCACAAAGGCAGGTGGCGTTTATACCTTCATATGAAGAAGCTTGCAACCACGCAGTGCGTCAACTTCTTCCATTTTCCCTGTTCCATTTTCCCTTGCGCCCAAAACAGACAGGTGTTATGAAGGGTCGGGTCAGCGACGTGAGTGGTGCAAGGTCACATAATTCCGGGTTTTTTCCAAGCCATCCATTGATCATGGTGGTTGGAAATTACGGTTCAGGCAAGACCGAGGTCGCCGTCAACTTGGCTTTAGCTTTGGCCGCCGGGGGCTTGAAGCTGGACATCGCCGATCTCGACATAGTCAATCCCTACTTCAGGTGCCGTGAGGCGAGAGAAATCATGGAGCACCACGGCATCCGGGTGGTGGCCCCGCCCCCGGGACAAACCTGGGCCGACCTGCCCATAGTGGTGCCCGAGATCAAGGGAATGCTCGCACCGCCCAAGGGCCGGATGAGCATCTTCGACGTCGGCGGCGACGATGTGGGCGCCAGGTTGGTGTCCAGCCTGGTTCCGGCCTTGGGAGACAATCCCTACGAATTGTGGCAGGTGATCAACGCGCGCCGACCCTTCACCGAGACGGTCGACGGCTGTCTCGACATGCTTGACAAGATCGAAGCCGCCTCCCGCCTGCGGGTGACTGGACTTATCGCCAACACCCACTTGATGAACGAAACCACCCCCGAGATCATTCTCGAGGGCTACCGCCTGGCATCCAAGGTGGCCAAGCAGGCCGCGATTCCGATCGTATGCGTCACCGCCATGGGCGAAATGGCCGACGCGCCGGAGCTGGCAACTGTCAAAGAGCCGCTTTTTCGCCTGGCTCGCCGCATGTTGCCACCCTGGATTCGCCCGCAGGACGAGGCGGGTAAGAAAAACACCCCCGAAGGAAGGGCCGTTCCCATCGGTAGGCCATAAGGAGCGAGACGATGCCGGCAATCGAGGTAAACATCGAACTGTGCAAGGGCTGCGAGCGCTGCATTGATGCCTGCCCCCAGGACATCCTGGGGATGTCCGAGAAGCTCAACGCCAAAGGATACAGATATTCGGTGGTGAGCGATGAGTCGCGCTGTATCGGCTGCCGGCTATGCGCCATATCGTGTCCCGACGTGGCCATCGAGGTCTTCGTCGAGGGAACGCAGTACGAGTTCTTTCAATATTGACCCGAAACTACGCGCCAACGCGTTCGGGAGCCAGGAGCTAGAGAATGGCTAAGAAACTGATGAAGGGCAACGAGGCAATCGGCGAGGCCGCCATCCGCGCCGGCTGCGTGCACTTCTTCGGATACCCCATTACGCCCCAGAGCGAGGTGCCCGAGTACCTGTCCCGGCGGTTGCCCGAGGTGGGCGGCAAGTATGTCCAGGCCGAGAGCGAGGTGGCGGCCTCCAACATGATCTACGGCTCGGCCGGCGTCGGCATCCGAGTGCTGACCACCTCGTCCTCGCCGGGGATCAGCTTGATGGCCGAGGCCATCTCGTACATCGCCGCCTGCGAGTTGCCCGTGGTGCTGGTCAACATAATGCGCTCGGGCCCGGGTCTGGGCGGCATCCTGCCGGCCCAGGGCGATTACCTCCAGGCCACCAAGGGAGGCGGGCACGGCGACTACCAGCTCGTGGTGCTGGCGCCCTCGTCCGTCCAGGAAGCCGTCGACCTGGTGATTTTAGCCTTCCAACTGGCCGAGAAGTATCTCACCCCGGTGATGGTCATCGGCGACGGAATGATCGGCCAGATGATGGAGCCGGTCGAGTTCCCGGTCGAGGGCGTGGGGCCGCCTCTGGATCCGGGTGACTGGGCGCTGACCGGTTGCAAGGGGCGCGAGAAGCGCATCATCAACTCGCTCTACCTGGATCCGGTCGAGTGCAACGAGATAAACCTCAAGCTCAAGGCCAAGTACGATCTAATCGCTCAACACGAGAAGCGTTGGGAAGTCTACAACACCGACCGGCCCTACGATCTGCTGGTGTGCGCCTTCGGCATGATGTCGCGCATTTGCAAGACCGCCATAGACGATCTGGCCCGGGATGGCATCCGGGTCGGGCTGTTCAGGCCCATCACTGTAAACCCGTTCCCCTACGAAGCCTTGCGCCAGGCCATCGACCGCGCCAAGCGGGTGGTCGTGATCGAGATGAACATGGGTCAGATGCTCGAGGACGTCAAGTTGGCCTGCGAGGGCAGCAAGGAAATCGACTTCTACGGGACCGCGGGCGGGGTGGTCTTTTCGCCCGACGAAGCCCAGGAGAATATGCTTGTCTCGCTGAAAAAGATTCCGGGCGGCGCAGCGGGAAAGAAACCCAAGGCCGCAACCAAAAAGAGCAAGCCCGCCAAGAAAAGGAAGTCGCGATGAAGAAGATCTTCGCACACACGACCGGCCTGACGAGCAAACCGACCCACTACTGCCCCGGCTGCACCCACGGGGTGATCCACCGTATCGTGGGAGAGGCAATCGAAGAGTTGGGCGTCCGCGAGCGCACCGTGGGTATCGCCCCGGTCGGTTGCGCGGTTCTGGCTTACGAGTACTTCAACTGCGACATGTTCGAGGCCTCCCACGGCAGAGCGCCGGCGATGGCCACCGGCGCCAAGCGTTCTCGGCCGGAGTTGATCGTCTTCACTTACCAGGGCGACGGCGACCTGGCCTCGATCGGCATGGGCGAGATCGTTCACGCCGCCAATCGCGGCGAGAAGATCACCGTCATCTTCGTCAACAACGCCGTTTACGGCATGACCGGCGGACAGATGGCGCCGACGACCATGCCCGGCCAGTACACAACCACTTCGCCCAGTGGCCGCAATCCGGCCGAGGTTGGCTATCCCACCCGCATGGCCGAGATCCTGAGCACCTTGACCACCCCGGCCTTCGTGGCCCGGGCATCCACGCACTCGCCCAAGGAGATCATTCGCACCAAGGAGTTGATCAAGCGGGCCTTCCGCTACCAGATAGAAAATCGTTGTTTCACTTTCGTGGAAGTTTTGTCGATCTGCCCCACCAACTGGGGCCTGTCTCCGCGCGAGTCGGAGAAATGGCTCGAGAAGGAGATGCTGCCCTACTACACCCTGGGGGTCAAAAAAAGCCCCGAGGATTTCAGCGAGGAGTGGATCGATGGCGGGCACTGAAGTGTTGATGGCCGGCTTCGGCGGCCAGGGCATGTTGCTGAGCGGCAAGCTGCTGGCCTACGCCGCCATGCAAATGGGGCTCGAGGTGAGTTGGCTGCCTTCCTACGGCCCGGAGATGCGAGGCGGCACGGCCAACGTGACCGTGTGTATCTCGGACAAGCCGGTCGGCTCGCCCTACATCTCCAAGCCTCAGGCATTGCTGGTTATGAACCAGCCGTCACTCGAGAAGTTCGGCCAGCGGGTGAAGCCCGGCGGCCTGATCGTCGTAAACACCTCGCTCGTACCGATCAAGGTTGAGCGCAAAGACTGCACGGTGATCTACATTCCGGCCAACGACCTGGCCAAGAAAGTCGGCACGGCGCGGGCGGCCAACCTGGTGATGCTGGGCGTTTACGTCGGCTACACACGCGTGGTCGAGAAAGACGCGGCGGCGGCAATGATCAAGAAGCAGTTCGCCAAAAAGGCCAAATTCATCCCGGCAAACATAGCGGCCTTCGAGGCGGGCTACAAGCAGGGGTCAAGCGCCAGTAAGCGAGGGGCCAAATGACCAAGGCGCCCCCCATCAAGGCCGAGAGGGTGCGCAAGATCCTTGCCAACTACCCGCCACATGACGGCAGCGCACTTGTAAACCTGCTTCACGATATCCAGGCCGTCTTTCGCTACCTGCCGCGGAAGGCGCTTCAGATGACCGCCCGGCACGTCGGGCTCAGTCCGGCACGGGTGTTCGAGGTGGCCACGTTCTACGAAGGGTTTCACCTGAAACCACGCGGCGAGCACATCTGTACGGTTTGCATGGGCACGGCCTGCCATGTTCGAGGTTCTCCGCGCCTGCTGGAACAGCTAGAGCGCGATCTCGACATCGGCGCAGGACAGACGACCGCCGATCTGAAATTCACGTTGGAAGAAGTCAATTGCGTGGGCGCCTGCGCGCTGGGGCCCCTGGTGATCATCGACGGGAAATACAACGGCAACATGACCTCCGCAAGGTTAACCCGCCTGGTGGGCGGCATACAGAAGAAGGGCGAGAAGTGATGGCCGCACTCAAGAGCGCCAAGCAACTTTCGGATTACCGCAAGAAGTTGAAGTCAGCCGCAAGCTCTCGGCGGCGGAAGATTGCCGTCTGCGCCGGGACGGGCTGCAAGGCACTGGGCTCGTTCCCGCTCTTCGACGCATTTGCGGCCGAGCTGAAGAAGAATAAGCTGGCTTCCCGTGTCGACCTGGTGGCCACGGGCTGCCACGGGTTCTGCGAGCGCGGCCCGCTGGTGCTGTTTCACCCCGAGGGCCTGCTCTACCAGCGGGTCAAGCCTGGCGACGTTGCGGAGATCGTCGCCAAGACGGTCAAGCAAAAGAAAGTCATCACCAGGTTGCTCTACCAGGATCCCAACAGCGGCAAGCGGTATCGCAAGGAACAGGAAATTCCCTTCTACAAGCACCAGAAGCGCCTGGTGTTGGCCAGCAACGGCCAGCTCGACCCAACCTCGATCGACGACTACGTCCGCGGCGGCGGCTACGCGGCCCTGGCCCGGGCAATCGAAATGGGCTCTCGGAAAATTATCGAAGAGATCAAACGCTCGGGCCTGCGCGGCCGCGGCGGGGCCGGCTTCTCCACCGGCAACAAGTGGGAAATATGCAGTCGAACCGAATCAGACAAGCGCTACCTGGTCTGCAACGCCGACGAGGGAGACCCCGGCGCTTTTATGGACCGCTCGGTGATCGAGGGCAACCCGCACTCGGTGATCGAGGGCATGATCATCGGGGCGCTGGCCATCGGCGCAGACGAGGGCTACGTCTATGTACGTCAGGAATACCCACTGGCGGTCGAGCGCCTGGAGATCGCTATTGGGCAGGCCCGCCGGCTGGGCCTGCTGGGCAAGAACATCCTCGGCTCCGAGAAGCGCTTCGACGTTAAGATAAACCGCGGAGGCGGGGCCTTCGTCTGCGGCGAAGAAAGCGCTTTGATCGCCTCGATCCAGGGTGAACGCGGAGTCCCCCGCCGCCGGCCGCCCTACCCGGCGGTAGAGGGTTTGTTCGGCAAGCCGACCAACATCAACAACGTCGAGACCTGGGCCAACGTACCGATCATTATCGGCAAGGGCTCCAAGTGGTACTCCTCGATCGGCACCGCCGGCTCCAAGGGCACCAAGATATTCTCGCTGGTGGGCAAGGTGAACAATACCGGCTTGGTAGAGGTCCCCATGGGGATGACGCTTGGCAAGATCGTCTTCGACATCGGCGGGGGAATTCCCGGGGGCAAGAAGTTCAAGGCGGTCCAGACCGGCGGGCCGTCGGGCGGCTGCCTGCCGGAGAGCAAGCTCGACACCCCGGTTGACTTCGATACGCTCTTGGAACAAGGCGCCATGATGGGCTCGGGCGGCATGATCGTCATGGACGAGTCCACCTGCATGGTCGACGTGGCGCGTTACTTCTTGCGTTTTCTGAAATCCGAGTCGTGCGGCAACTGCACCTCTTGCCGCGAGGGATTGGTGCGCCTGCACGAGCTTCTGAGCGACATCTGCGAGGGCCGCGCAAACGCCGACACTATCCCGATGATCGAGGAGCTGGCCGAAACCGTCAAGACGACCTCTCTGTGCGCTCTTGGCAAGACGGCCGTCAACCCGGTGCTGTCGACGCTGAGATACTTCCGCGAGGAGTACCGGGCCCATATTGAAGAACAGCGTTGCCCGGCCGGAGTGTGCAAGGCGCTAATCACCTATCGCATCGACGCCAAGCTATGCAACGGTTGCACGCTGTGTGTGAAGAACTGCCCCCAGGACGCAATCAGCGGGCAGAAGAAAAAGCTGCACGTGATCGATCAGGACTTGTGCATCAAATGCGGTATCTGCAAGGACGTCTGCAACCAGGACGCCGTGCTGGTTGAATAGGAGGTTGCCACAGATGGAAGTCACCATCCGCATCAACGACGCCGAGGTAAAAGCGCAAGAGGGCGAAAGCCTTCTGGACGCCGCCCGGCGGGCCGGATTTTCGATTCCCTCGCTGTGTCATCACGAGGCTCTCGAACCGATCGGAGCCTGCTGCCTGTGCCTGGTGGAGGTAAAGGCAAGCGGGAAGGAAGAGCTGACCACTTCCTGTAACTACCGCGTCACGGCGGGAATCGAGGTAGTCACCGACTCGGCCCAGATAAGAAAACAGCGGGCGGCCAACCTCGAGCTTCTGCTGGCGCAGGCGCCAGGTTCGGCGCAGCTACGGCAACTGGCGGCGGCATATGGGGTTGCGGCCCCGCGCTTCCAGCCGCGAGTCGACAGCCACCTGCCCAACTGCATCTTGTGCGAGTTGTGTGTCCGGGTCTGCGCCGAGCTCGGACACAATGCACTCAACACGATCGGGCGCGGCGAGCACAAGCGCATCGGATTGCCCTTCAACCAGCCGTCCGACAGTTGCGTCGGCTGCGGTTCGTGCGTCTCGGTCTGCCCGACCGGCTGCATCTTCATCAAGGACACCCCGACCACACGCTCGATCTGGGGTCAGAGTTTACCGTTCGTGCTTTGCAAGGGCTGCGGCGCCCCGGTGATTACCGAGGCGCACCGCGATTTCGCGATAAAAGAAAAGGGATTGCCGGAGGACTACTATGACACTTGCGAATCCTGCAAGCAGGCAGCAACCAGCAAGCGTTTTGCCGCCGTCGCCTGGTGAAGTGCAGGCTGTGGCCGCAAAGACGCTGGTTGTAAAACCAAACAAGTGCGTCGGTTGCCGCACCTGCGAGGTCGCTTGCAGTTTCGCGCATTCGACGGCCGGGCGGCTGGGTCACAGCCGCATCAAGGTGCACGCCGTAGCGCCTGAGCGCTTCGTCCAGATAACCTGCATGCAGTGCATCAAGGCCGCCTGCATCAAGGTATGTCCCACCGAGGCGTTGGTGCGCAACCCGGTTACGCGCGCCGTCGAACTGCAAGAAGAGCGTTGTATAGGCTGCGGGCTGTGCGAGACGGCTTGCCCCTTCGGGCATATGTTCTTTTCAGCCGAAACCCGGCGACCGATAAAATGCGACCTGTGCGGCGGGCAGCCCGCCTGCGCAATGTTCTGCCCCCACGGGGCACTGGAGTGGCGCTGACATGGAACAGGTAATTCTGAAGATCCCGCCCGGCAGTGTCTTGATCAAGGAAGGCCGCTGTCCCAACGGCTGTTCGCTGATGAACGCAGACAAACTCATCTCCGGAAAAGCAGCCGTCAGCGCCCTGGTGCGTCTCAGGGGCGAAAGCGGCATGATCCACTTCAACCCTTACTACGGCGTCTTCAACTACGATTGCGACCTCGATCCGCACGACGGCGACGTGGTTGATCTCTACTGCCCGCACTGCGGCACCTCTCTCTCCGTGCCCGAGCACTGCAACATGTGCCACGTGTCGATGTTCGCAATCCAGTTGCCTGACGGCGGCGAGATCCGCGCCTGCCCCACTGTAGGCTGCCGCAACCACCACCTGACAATCGTCGACCTCGACGCCCAGTTCGCCGAGTATTACAACGAGGAGCGGCGGCCGAAGATGTAAGGGGGGGTATCATGGTTTACGTAAGGGTCACGCTGTCTGCCTGCGCCACGGCCTGTATGCTGCTTTTGATCTCTTGTTCACACAATAAAGAGAAGCTTGCGCCGCTGCCCTTCACGGACGACTTCAGCCGGGCCGAGCTGGGAGACAACTGGACGGGAGATCCCGGCTGGAGCATCAAGGATGGGCAGGTTTTCTCGGCCGGGACGCAGAACCACCCGCTATGGCTAAAGGCCCGCCTGCCCGACGACGTAACGATCGAACTGGATGTCCGCACAGAAAGCCCCTCCGGGGACATCAAGTTCGAGATATTCGCAGACGGCCGTAACCATGCCTCGGGCTACATTTTTATCTTTGGCGGCTGGAAGAACACAATCTCGGTAATAGCCCGCAAGGACGAGCACGGCGCAGACCGCATGGAGCTGAAAAGGCGCGACCAGGTCAAGATGGGGCAAATGTATCACATGCGGGTGGTACGCAAGGGCAAGGTAATCAAGTGGTACGTGGACGGCAAGCTGCTACTGGACTACTACGACTCAGACCCCCTGAGGGGCCCGGGCAACGATCGTTTCGCCTTCAATAACTGGCAGTCGCCGCTCTACTTCGACAACCTGAAAATAAAAAAGGGGTCTGACTCCTGACGCCCTGGCGCACCGGCTTTACAGCCGCCACCCGGATGGGATACGAGATCCCCATGTCCAAGCGGGTTGTCCTGTTCATCGCTGCCATCGTTATCGGCGCTGGGATTGGGCTCGCCACCGTGCTGCTCGGTTCCGCGGAGGACGATTTCGGCCTCCCGCTGGTGCGCCACACCGAGCACTTCGAGATCCACACCGAAACCGGACCCGGCGGGGCTGCCGATCGGACTGCCTGTCCGAGCTTTCGCAGGTATACGGGATGGATCTCGGCAGCTTCGAGCGGGAATGGAAGGCCTGGATCGCGTCGCAACCGATCGACAACGACGTCAAGATGGTGCCTTGGGCGTTCGTGACCCCTGCCGAAGACTTCGAGACCTGGTGGAAACGGAACAAGAGCTGGTTGGAATGGAGCGACGAGCAGCAACGCTACCTGCCGCGAAAAACGAAAGCGGCCGGCCGGGTAAGCACTGAAAGAAAGATTAGGAGGCGCAAATGAGTCCGGTCCATAGGGTTATTATGGTGTTTTCGCTGATATGCTGTTCCATCCCGATCGCCGGACGGGCAGAGGAGGGAGACGCCCTGCGCAAGGTGTCGAGCGAGTTCCTAGAAGCCCTCCTGGCCGGCCGGGAAGATAAGATCCGGCAGCGTATCGCAACCTTCGAAGAGATAAGCTCGGTAAGCAACAGGGTGAAGGATAAAAAGGAATACCAGCAGGCCGTGGACGACTGGGTCAACAGGAGGATACGTGAGTTCAAGGAGGCGCGCAAGAAGGGCCCGGTCGCCTTTAACGGAGTGGAGATCAAGGATACGATGATCTTCTACCCCGACAACGACAAGATAAAGAAGACAGGAGTCTTGGCTATAGTACAGCCCCTTTTCACCATCAAGGGCAAGCCGCAGAAGGGCTTCTTCCCGCTGTTCTTCATCCAGATCGGACACCAATGGAAGGTATCTATCAAGAAGTAAGGGGGTCAGAGAAAAGAAAAGGGGTCACCCCTGACGGCACGGCACAACACAAAGAGCACCAGAACCAGCAGGCAGAAGGCAAGCGCTGTCTTTTCAGGCGAGGTCGCACAACCGCACCCGTCGCCGGTCTCGTCGGGGGGACCGGAATCGGAGCCGGCATCGAGACTAACAGGGACGGAGTAGAAACAGACTGGAAACAGACTGAATATCCCAACTTGCCTATCACATATCAAAGATTGTCCACGACAACTGGTACTGGGACCTGCGAGTCTTCCCAACCCTCACCACTTCCGAGTTGACCGGTATTGTCTGATCCCCAGCAGTACACTCGGCCTTCTTTGGTGACTCCGCAGGTGTGTTGGCCTCCGGCAGAAATTTGCGCGAAAGCCCTTTTACCCACTACCTCTGACATGTCCACCTGGACAGGGACTTGCGAATCCTGTGAGCTACCTCCGTCACCTAGTTGACCAAATTCATCGCTGCCCCAACAGTAGGCCAAGCCCTCATGAGTCAAGCCACAGGTGTGATATACATCTGCCGTAAATTTATTGAATACCCCACCAGCAACACCAGATGTTTCCACACGCACGGGAACTCGTGAACTCTGCGAGTCTCCTCCATTCCCAAGCGCTCCGAATGAATCACCTCCCCAGCAGTACGCGATGGAGTCGACTGTGAGGCCGCAGGTTCGTGCAGATCCCCCTCCTGTCTGAATCTGAATGAATGCCTTCTCGCCGGTGATACCGGCCGTGTCCACCAAGACGGGATAATGCGAATTCTGTGAAATCTCTCCGTCACCGAGTTGTCCAGCCCGATTGTCCCCCCAACAATATACCTCGCCAAGGGCCGTTAGAACACAGCTGTGCTCAGAACCTGACATGAGTTGAGAAATAGACTTCCCGTCGTCAATGCCACCTGCTCTCACGGGAATCGGAACCAGCGAGTCCTCTTGATAGCCTCCGTTTCCTAGCTGTCCATAGTAGTCGCTACCCCAGCAGTATACGTACCCGGATGTAGTAAGGCCGCAGGTGTGGAACATGCCTCCCGCAATTTGCTTGAAGGTCTTTGCGCCAGTCACTCCGGACGTATCCACTGGGATAGGCAAAGGATTGTCCAGTGAGCTGCCACCGCTTCCTAACTCACCATCATCACCTCTTCCCCAGCAGTATCCCAGACCGTCGGCAGTAATTCCGCAGGTGTGCCAATGACAAGCAGAGAGCTGAACAAAGGCCCTCTTGCCCGTAATTACCGATGTATCCACCATCACTGGAACGTGTGAGCTGAGCGACGGGCCTCCTGCCCCATCTCCGAGCTGCCCGTGATGATTACTACCCCAGCAATATGCGATCCCTTCCACGGTCAAGCCGCATGTGTGAATCATCCCTGCGGTAACCTGAACAAAACAGGAACCCTCAGTCGTACATGTGCATGCTTCGCTGGCATCGTCGCAAACGTGAACACCACATGGATTTCCTGAATGAACACTGCACTGTCCCGAGTCATCGCACGTGTCTATTCCGTTGCAGTACATACCGTCGTCACACGCAGTACCTTCTGGATTCTCAGTGTTCTGGCATTTGTTTTCGACGCATCTGTCTTGAGTGCAATTGTTTCCATCGTCGCAATCAACGTTGTATTTGCAGCTTCCAGGAACACCAGATTTCCCGCAGCCTGAAAAAGGAGAAATTGAAGCTGTGAATATAACCATTACGAGTATCCTGAAATGCATCCGAACGGTCCTCCCCTGGTACAATTGGACATTCACCATATGAAACCTCGGCTCTTCAACGAATGATCCTCCCGCCTGTGAGTAATACCGATTTTATCATCGGAGCCGTCAAAAAGGGAATAGTTGCACTCACTTCGTCCCCGTTTGTCATTCCGTTTGTCATTATGTTGCCTGTCACCCAAAGACCTGGATCAGCACGAGACCCAAAGTGATAAGTCCTGTGCCGGTGAGGCGCACGACCAAGCCTTCCTCCTTGAAAAAGAGAAAGGCTACCACCACACCGATCACGATGCTGAATTGACGGAAGGCCACAACGTAGCTGGCCTGGACAGTTACCTGATAGGCCCATAGAACCAACCAGTAGGCGCCGAAGTTGAACAAGGCTGCCACGGTTGCCATAGTCCACAAACCGAACGATCCGTTCTTTGCGTGTCCTCTCTCTTGACGGAAATGTTCCAGTGCGTTCGTCGTGGAAGCGACATGGGTGACGGCAGTGAGGGACCGATCGGTTTCCATACCGGGAAAAAAAACGAAGGAGGCTAGAGTATGTTATGAAAGCGATAGAGAAGAAGATATAGCAGTAGCACGCAGCAGGGGCGGGACCTGGCTGGTAGGACATGGAAGCATGTTTATCCAGGAGCGTATAGCCAACTGTCCCAAGGGCGGTGAGTACCATCCACATCATGGAGCGGCTAAAATAGTGACGTTTTTGAAACTCCCTGAAAGAGCGTAGCGGAGCAAGACTGCATCCTCCGACCACAGCAATCATCCCTAGCCACCCCAGCAGGTTGATCTGTCGGCCCAGTAGGACATCAGCGGCACCTACCATGAGCACAGGCAGGGATCGAGCCACTGGATAGACGGTAGTAAAATCAGAGGAACCATAAGCCTTGGCCAGGAAGAAGTAGTAGAACCCGCACGATGGACTGGCGCGAGTCTCCTCTCGTCACCGTGGCCCTTCCCAGGATTCAGGACCTGTCCGACAGCCGGGTGGCCGGTGAAACCGCCCCGGCGCGTTGAATCAGTTCGTTGTCCCAGGTGATGAGTTCGGCCGATACCTTCCTCGCCACGGCAAGGTAGATGGCGTCGGCGGCACGCAGGAAGTATTCGCTACCGATACGGCTCGCATCAGCAAGAAGCCTCGTATCCAGTGCAATCTCCCGAATGGCCGGGATGTCGAACACCATCCCGGCAAGCTCGTGTCCCCTCTTCGGATCGCGCAGCCTCCGCGACAACGCACAGGCTATCTCAACGCGAGCCAGAGCGGGCAAATAGATCTTTCTGCGCCCACCCATCGCGCGAGTGATGAACTCACGGCTTTCTGTCCAGAAGCGATCCGCCGGATCAGCGGCAGCCACCCAGACGCTGGCATCGATTACCAATGGCTACTCTCCAGGTTTCAACCGGTCTCGTTGTAGATCGAGTATCTCGCGGGTCGTTGGACCTTCGGGTGCCTTGGCGAATGACTTGTCTGCCGTCTGGAACCAGGCATGTAACGACTCCTGGTTGCCTGGCTGTGCAGGTTCGGGATGTTCCTCCTCAAGCCATTTCTGGTACAACTCGATGGTCAGCTCGCGCACCTTTTTGCCGACCAGGGCGCTCTTTGCCTTGACCATCCTGTAGAGAGTGTCAGGTATGTCAATAGAAGTTTTCATTGTAGTGATTTTATAAATTTATATATCTTTATGTCAAACTGTTTTTACCTCACAGAGCTACTGGCGAACCATTCAGGAGCATCTGCCCGAGGTGGACCCCATTGTTTGGACCAAAATGGGGCTTGGTTTAGGAGGAACCTACCCGCCTACAAGATATTGGCGGGAGCATGCTCTTCGGCGTCTTCCCCTTCTTCGTTGGCCAGGTTCTCTTCCGGCAGATCGACGTCGATACCCTCGCCCATGTAGTCGCGCATGCCGGTCCCGGCCGGGATCAGGCGGCCCATGATTACGTTCTCCTTCAGGCCGTAGAGATGATCCGTCTTGCCCTGGATGGCCGCCTCGGTCAATACCTTGGTGGTCTCCTGGAACGACGAGGCCGACAAGAAGCTGTCCGACGCCAGGGCTCCCTTGGTGATGCCCAATAACATCGGCTCGCCCATGGCCGGCTGCTTGCCCTCGCTGACCACGCGCTCGTTCTCTTCTTCGAAAACGAAGCGGTCAACCTGCTCGTCCACCAGGAAGTTCGTGTCGCCGACCTCCTTGACCTTGATGCGGCGCAACATCTGGCGCACGATCACCTCGACGTGCTTGTCGTTGATGCGCACGCCCTGCAGGCGGTAGACCTCCTGGATCTCGTTGACCAGGTACTTGGCGAGTTCCTTCTCGCCCAGCACTCGCAGGATGTCGTGCGGATTGGCCGCGCCGTCCATCAGGGGCTCGCCGGCCTTGACGAGGTCGCCCTCGTGAACGCTGATGTGCTTGCCCTTGGCAACCAGGTATTCCTTGGGATCGCCGATCTCCGGCGTAATCACCACTCGGCGCTTGCCCTTGAGATCCTTGCCGAAGCTCACCGTGCCGTCGATCTCGGAGATCAGCGCTACGTCCTTCGGCTTGCGCGCCTCGAACAACTCGGCCACCCGCGGCAGGCCGCCGGTGATGTCCTTGGTCTTGGTGGTTTCGCGCGGGATCTTGGCAACCACGTCGCCGGCTTCGATCTCCTGGCCCTCGGCCACCAGAATGTTGGCCCCCACCGGCATCAGGTAGCGCGCCATGGCGTTGGTGCCTGTGATCTTCAGGGTGCGCTTGCGATCCTTGGCGTCCTTGATCGAGATTCGCGGTCGGGCATCCGGATCCTTTGACTCTGTGATCACACGACTGATCAGGCCGGTCACCTCGTCGACCTTCTCTTCCATGGTAACGCCCTGGAGGATATCGCCGAACTGGACTACACCTGAAACCTCGGACAGGATCGACATGGCGAATGGATCCCATTCGGCGATAACCGTGTGGGCCTCCACTCCCTGGCCGTCCTTCACCTGTAAGCGCGCGCCGTACACCAGTCCGTATCGTTCGCGCTCGCGGCCGGTGTCGTCGACGATGGCAACCTCGGCATTGCGATTCATGACTATGTAGAACTCGTGGCTGCCCTCTTTCTTCTCAATGGCATCCAGCCCTTTGTAGTTTACGAAACCGGCCTTACGGTTTTCCAAAGAGCTTTGCTCGGCGCGCCGCGTGGCCGTGCCGCCGATATGGAATGTGCGCATGGTGAGCTGCGTGCCGGGCTCGCCGATCGACTGCGCCGCGATGACGCCGACGACCTCGCCTATGTTGACCATCATCCCGCGCGCCAGGTCGCGCCCGTAGCACTTGATGCAGATCCCGTGCCGACTGCGGCAGGTGAGCACCGAGCGGATGCGAACCTTCTCGATACCGGCATCCAGGACCTTCTGTACCCGCTTCTCGTCTATCTCCTGTCCGTCCCGCACCAGCACCTCGCCGGAGACGGGATCCTTGATGTCATCCAGGGCCACCCTGCCCAAGATGCGCTCGGCCAGCGACTGGATGATCTCGCCGCCCTCGACCAGGGGTGTCATGTAGATCCCGTCGAGAGTCTGGCAGTCATCCCCGCTGATGATCGCGTCCTGGGCCACGTCGACCAGGCGGCGTGTCAGGTAGCCGGAGTTGGCGGTCTTCAGCGCCGTGTCGGCCAGTCCCTTGCGGGCGCCGTGGGTTGAGATAAAATACTGCAGCACCGTCAAGCCCTCGCGGAAGTTGGCGGTGATCGGCGTCTCGATGATCTCGCCCGAGGGCTTGGCCATCAAGCCGCGCATACCCGCGAGCTGTCGCATCTGCTGCTGCGATCCGCGGGCGCCGGAATCGGCCATGATGTAGATCGAGTTGAAGCTCGGCATGGTCTTGTACTTGCCGTTGGGCGTGGGGACGTTTTCGGTGCCGATCTCGCGCATCATCTCCGCCGCGACTTCCTCGGTGGCCTCTGCCCAGACGTCGATGACCTTGTTGTATCTCTCACCGTCGGTGATTAAACCCTCGGTATACTCGGTGGTCACCTCGGCCAGTTCCTTGTTGGCGGCATCGAGAATCTCGTTCTTGCGGGCCGGTATGCGCATGTCGTCCATGCAGATGGAAATGCCCGCCTTGGTGGCATAGTCGAAGCCCAGCGTCCGCAAGCGGTCGGCCAGAAGAACGGTTTTTTTCTGCCCGCCCATCCGGTAGCACAGGTCAATCAGCCCCGCCAGGGTCTTCTTATCAAGTACCTTATTGATGGCGCTGAAGGGAATTCCCGCGGGAACCATCTCGAAAACCAGCGCCCGTCCGACGACCGTCTCGACCAGCTGGCCGTCGATGCGTACCTTGACCTTGGCCTGGAAGTCAACCACGCCGGCGTCGAAGGCCTGCCGCAGCTCACCGAGATTGGCAAAGACCTTCCCCTCGCCGCGGGCGAAGGCGCGCTCCCGTGAGATGTAGTAGCAACCCATGACGATGTCCTGGCTTGGTACGATGATCGGGCTGCCATTCGCCGGGGAAAGTATGTTATTGGTCGACATCATCAGCACGCGGGCTTCCATCTGGGCCTCGACCGAGAGCGGAACGTGGACGGCCATTTGGTCGCCGTCGAAGTCGGCATTGAAGGCCACGCACACCAGGGGGTGAAGCTGTATGGCCTTGCCCTCAATCAGGATCGGCTCGAAGGCTTGGAAACCCAGGCGGTGCAGTGTGGGGGCGCGGTTGAGCATCACTGGATGCTCGCGGATGACCTCTTCGAGAATGTCCCAGACCTCGGCCTTCTCCTTCTCCACCACGCGCTTGGCGCTCTTGATGGTAGTCACGTAGCCCTTGTCTTCGAGCCTGGAATAGATGAAGGGCTTGAACAGCTCCAAGGCCATCTTTTTCGGCAGGCCGCACTGGTGCAGCTTGAGGCTGGGACCCACCACGATCACCGAACGCCCGGAATAGTCGACCCGCTTGCCCAACAGGTTCTGCCGGAAACGCCCCTGCTTGCCCTTGAGCATGTCAGACAACGACTTGAGCGGGCGCTTGTTCGGGCCGGTGATGATCTTGCCGCGGCGGCCGTTGTCGAACAGGGCGTCAACCGCCTCCTGCAACATACGTTTCTCGTTGCGGATGATGATCTCCGGGGCGTTGAGCTCCTTGAGCCGCTTGAGACGGTTGTTGCGGTTGATGACCCGGCGGTAGAGATCGTTCAGATCCGAGGTGGCGAAGCGGCCGCCATCGAGTGGAACCAGCGGTCGCAGATCGGGCGGAATTACGGGGATCACCTCCAGTATCATCCACTCGGGGCGGTTGCCCGAGGAGCGGAAGGCCTCCACCACTCTCAGCCGCTTGGCCAGCTTCTTGCGCTTGGCCTCCGATGCAGATGCCTTCATCTCCTTGCGCAGTGTTACAGCCAGCTGGTCGAGATCGAGATCCTTGAGCAGTTCCTGGATGGCCTCCGCGCCCATCGCCGCACGGAAGCTGTCCGTCCCGAATTCCTCGCGCAGCTTGTGGTAACTTTCCTCGATCACGATCTGCTTCTTCTCGAGAGTCGTATTGCCGGGGTCGAGGACGATGTAGGCCTCGCAATAGAGGACTTTCTCCAGATCCTTCAAGGTGATGTCCAGCAAGGTGCCGATCCGGCTTGGCAGGCTTTTCAGAAACCAGATGTGAGCCACGGGCGTGGCCAGCGTGATGTGTCCCATGCGCTCGCGGCGCACCTTGCTTTGGATGACCTCGACACCGCACTTCTCGCAGACCACGCCGCGGTGCTTCATGCGCTTGTACTTGCCGCAGTTGCACTCGTAGTCCTTTACCGGGCCGAAGATCTTGGCACAGAACAATCCATCGCGCTCGGGCTTGAAGGTGCGATAGTTGATCGTCTCGGGCTTCTTCACCTCGCCGTACGACCATTCGCGGATCTTCTGGGGGCTGGCCAACCCGATCCGGATGGCTGAAAACCTGACCGGATCCTTGGGCTTCTCAAAGAAATTGATGAAGATGTCTTTCAAGACAGTCTCCTTTTCGCAGCTCTCTACTTGGCCGCCGGGGCTTCTTCGATCAAGTTGACGTCTAGCGCCAGGCTCTGTAGCTCCTTGATCAGCACGTTGAAGGCCTCGGGCAAACCTGACTCGAGCACCTGTTCACCCTTGACGATCGCCTCGTACATCCTGGTTCGCCCGGCGACGTCGTCGCTCTTGACGGTCAGAAATTCTTGCAGCGTGTACGCCGCCCCGTAGGCCTCCATGGCCCAAACCTCCATCTCGCCCAGACGCTGACCGCCGAACTGGGCCTTGCCTCCCAGCGGTTGCTGGGTAACCAGGGAGTACGGCCCTATCGAGCGGGCGTGAATCTTGTCATCGACCAGGTGGTGCAGCTTCATCATGTACATGATGCCCACGGTCACGTCGCTGCAGAAGGCCTCTCCGGTGCGCCCGTCGAACAGGACTGTTTGCCCCGAGTTTGGCAGGTCCGCCTCTTTGAGCAAGGTGCGGATGTCCGGCTCTTTGGCTCCGTCGAAGACGGGGGTAGCCATGTACACGCCCTCGCTCATGCCGCGGGCCAGCCTGATCACGTCCGTGTTCGAACGGGAATCTATGAACTCGCCGATTTCCTTCGAGCTGTAGATCTTCTTGAGGTAGGAGCGCACGGCGTCGGCGCCCACCCCGTTATCGAGCATGGCCTGGATCTTGTTGCCCAGTTCCCGCGCGGCCCACCCGAGGTGCGTCTCCAGAACCTGGCCAACGTTCATGCGTGAAGGGACACCCAGCGGGTTGAGCACGATATCCACCGGCCTGCCGTCAGGCAGAAAAGGCATGTCCTCCTCCGGCAGGATACGTGACACGACACCCTTGTTGCCGTGGCGTCCGGCCATCTTGTCGCCCACCGAGAGCTTGCGCTTGATGGCCACGAACACTTTGACCATCTTGATGACACCCGGCGGCAACTCGTCGCCCTTCTTCATGCGGTTGATCTTGTCGCCAAAGACCATCTTGATAAGCTCGACCTGCTCGACGTGGTTTTCAATCAGCTTTTCGATCTTGTCGTTGACTCGTTCGTCAGCGACATGAATGTCACGCCAGCAGGTGTCCGGCATGGTGGCCAATATCTCGTCGCTGAAGACCTTGCCCTTGGACAGGACCGTCTTGCCCTTGCCGTCGGTGAGTCGCGAGGCCGTGGTCTGGCCGCGCAGCAGGCGGTGCATTTTGTTCCTGGCCGACTCCGAAATAATCTTGATCTCGTCGTTCTGGTCCTTGAGCAACCTGGCTTCTTCGCTATCTTCGATCTCGCGAGTGCGTTCGTCCTTGTCGACGCCCTTGCGCGAGAAAACCCGGGCGTTGATCACCGTACCGCTGATGCCCGGCGGCACGCGCAGGGACGTGTCGCGCACGTCACCGGCTTTCTCGCCGAAAATGGCTCTGAGCAGCTTCTCCTCAGGACTGAGCTGCGTCTCGCCCTTAGGGGTTATCTTGCCCACCAGGATATCGCCGGGGAAGACCTCGGCGCCGATGCGCACGATGCCGCTCTCGTCCAGGTCGCCCAGCGCCTCGTCGCCTACGTTGGGGATATCGCGGGTAATTTCCTCGCGGCCGAGCTTGGTGTCTCTGGCAACGCAGTCGAGCTCTTCGATGTGGATTGAAGTGAAGGAGTCGTCCTTGGAAACCCGCTCGCTGATCAGTATTGAATCCTCGTAGTTGTAACCGCCCCAGGGCATGAAAGCCACGGTGATGTTCTGACCGAGGGCCAACTCTCCCTTGGAGGAGGCCGGGCCGTCGGCCAGGATGTCGCCGGCCGCAACCCGGTCGCCTTTTCTGACAATGGGCTTCTGGGTCAGGCAGGTGTTCTGGTTGGAGCGCTGGAACTTGGTCAGGTTGTAGATGTCGACCTCGCTGCCCACATCGGCACCGGCGCCGCTCGAGGTCTTTACTACGATGCGCGTCGAGTCCACCGATTCCACCGCGCCTTCGCGGCGGGTAATCATGCACACGCCGCTGTCTCTGGCCACTATGCCTTCGATCCCGGTGCCGATCAGCGGCGCCGTGGTGCGGATCAAGGGCACCGCCTGGCGCTGCATGTTCGACCCCATCAGGGCGCGGTTGGCGTCGTCGTTTTCAAGGAAGGGAATCAGCGAGGCGGCCACGGACACCAGTTGGTTGGGAGAGACGTCCATCAGGTCGATTTCGGGGGGGGGAACCATGACGAACTCGCCGTTGTGGCGGGCCGAAACCTGTTCGTTGACGAAGCGCCCCCGGCCATCGACCTCGGAGTTGGCCTGGGCGATGATGTGGTTCTCTTCCTCAAGGGCGCTGTAAAAGCGCACCTCGCCCGTCAGGCGGCCGTTCTTGGCGGTCTGGTAGGGAGTTTCGACGAAGCCGTACTCGTTCACCCGCGCATAGGTGGACAACGAGGCGATCAGGCCGATGTTCGGCCCCTCGGGCGTCTCGATCGGACAGATGCGGCCATAGTGGGTGTTATGCACGTCGCGCACCTCGAAGCCGGCTCGCTCGCGGGTCAACCCCCCGGGACCCAGGGCCGACAGGCGCCGTTTGTGCGTTACCTCGCTCAACGGATTGGTCTGATCCATGAACTGGCTCAGCTGACTCGATCCGAAGAACTCCTTGATTACCGCGCTGACCGGCTTGGCGTTGATCAGGTCGTGAGGCATTAAAGTCTCGATCTCCTGCAAGCTCATGCGCTCTTTGATGGCCCGCTCCATGCGAACCAGGCCGATCCGGTACTGGTTTTCCAAAAGCTCACCCACGGAACGAACGCGCCGGTTGCCAAGGTGATCGATGTCATCCACGCTGCCTCGGCCGTCCCTCAGATTGAGCAGGTAACGTACCGTTTCGAGAATGTCCTGCTTGGTCAGGATCACGTTGTCGAGGGGCTGATCGAGCCCGAACTTGTAGTTCAGCTTCAGCCGCCCAACGCGGCTCAGATCGTAGCGCTCAGGGTTGAAGAACAGGTTGTAGAAAACCTTTTCGGCCGACTCGATGGTCGGCGGATCGCCCGGTCTCAGCCGGCTGTAGATTTCCAGAAGCGCTTCTTCCGGCGAACTGAGCTTGTCGTCCTGCAGGGTGTCGCGCAGCCACGGCCCGACGTTGAGGCCGTCGATGTACAGGACCACGAGCTCTCCGATGCCCTGTTTGCGGAGTAGATCGATCTTTTCTTCGGTCAACTCCTCGTTGCACTCCATCAGGATCTCGCCGGTTTCCTCGTCGATCACGTCGTGGGCAGCCACCTTGCCGACGATCTCCTCCTTCTGAACCGGAAGGCAATCGAGGCCCAGTTCCTTGAATCGGTTGATGGCGCGCTGGTTGAACTTGCGGTTCTTGAGCACCAGGATCCTGTTGGTCTCCGGATCGCGAACGTCGCGCACGGCGCGTGTATCTGAGAGGCGCTCGAGATCGATGCTCTTGTAGTACTTGCCGCCCTTTTCGAATCGGATGATCTCTTTTTCGTAGTAGTGATTGAGCAACTCCTCATCACTGTAACCCAAGGCGCGCAGTAAAACGGTGGCGGGCAGCTTGCGGCGCCTGTCGATGCGCACGAACAGGTGGTCGCGAGCGTCGAACTCGAAATCGAGCCACGAACCCCGATAGGGGATCACCCGCGCGGAGAATAACAACTTACCCGAGGAACTGGTTTTACCGGAGTCGTGATTGAAGAACACTCCCGGGGAGCGGTGCAACTGGCTGACAACCACCCGCTCGGTGCCGTTGACGATGAAGGTGCCTTTCTCGGTCATAACTGGTATTTCCCCGAAGTAGACCTCCTGCTCCTTCACGTCGCGGATTGATCTTTCGCCGCTCTCTTCGTCTTTGTCCCATACCACCAGCCTGATCACGACCTTGACCGGGGCTGCATAGGTCATCCCGCGCTGCTGACACTCGTCAACGTCGTACTTGGGCTTTTCCAACACGTACTGGACGAACTCGAGAGACGATGTGTCGTTAAAATCCTTGATCGGAAAAACACTCTTGAAAACGGCATGGAGACCGATGTCTTCGCGCTTGTCCGGGTGGATGTTTTCCTGCAGGAACTTCTGGTACGAGTGCTTCTGGACGTCGATCAGGTTGGGAATGTCTGTGATCTTCTTGATCTTTGCAAAATTCTTCCGCAAGCGGAAGTTGCTCTGAATCACTTCGGCCATGCGCTGCTCCTCGAATCGGGTAGGTAGCCATATTGCCGGGCAACCAACGGGCCCGCGCGCACCTGGGCGCGCGGGTCACCGGGAATCTACTTAATCGCCACCTTGGCGCCGGCATCTTCCAACTTCTTCTTGCATTCCTCGGCCGTCGCCTTGTCGACGCCCTCTTTGACCGGCTTGGGAGCCCCGTCCACGAGGTCCTTGGCGTCTTTCAGGCCCATGCTGGTAAGTTCACGGACGACCTTGATGACCTTGATCTTCTCGTCGCCGAACGCCTCGAGGATGACGTCAAACTCGGTCTGCTCCTCCGCCGCGGCGGCGGCCGGGGCCGCGGCGGCCATTGCCACCGGAGCGGCCGCTTCAACGCCCCACTTGTCTTCGAGCGCCTTGCGCAAATCGTTGAGCTGCAGCACCGTCAGGTTGCCGAGATGATCGATCAACTGCTCTGTGGTTAGCTCTGCCATGACTTCTTTCTCCTCTAAAAACAACAATTTAGTGGTAAGTAAATGCTCACTTTCAACTGCCTTCCAGTTTGTTCGCCTGCGCATCCAGAACCCCGAGGAATTTACGCGGCACGCCTGTAAGCACGCCCAGAAGCTTCTGGGCCGGGCCGTTCAGCACCGCCAGGAAGCTCGCCTTGAGTTCTTTCTTGCCGGTGAGCGTCGAAACCTCGGCCACTTGGGCCGTCGAGAGAATCTCTCCGTCCATGAAGCCGCCCTTGACCTCGAGCGCCTCGTGATCCTTGGCAAACTCCACTGCCACCCGCGCGGCGGCTATGGGATCCCCCCGGCCGAATGCGATGCCGGTCGGGCCGCTGAGAATCGGCTCGAGATCCTCGTAGTCGGAGCCCTTCAGCGCCAAGCGCGTCAGGCTGTTCTTGATCACCTGATAATCTACGCTTTCCGCGCGGAAACGGCGCCGGAGATCGGTGATCTCGGAAACCTTGAGCCCGCGGTAGTCGGTCAAGACACCGCCCTCAACCTCGGAAAACACCTGCTTAATCCTTGCGATCTCCTCGCTGCGCTTCTTCCTGTTCTCGCTTGTCTTCTCTTTTGTCTTCTCGCTTGTCACTTGTATCACCTCCTTTCCCACACTCCATGTCCCATTAGGAGCTTTTTGATGCTACACCCGGACAATTTGAGTATGGGAAAGGTCGCCATAGACAATTCTTTCCCTGTCTCGGCAGGCGGACAGAATCCATTACCCCGTAAGATACACGGGACCTGCTGTCATTGACCGGAAGTACTGCGTGATAAAAAATCAACAAAGTTTGTATCCAGTATTCAGTTTAGGCCGACAACGAGGTTATCTCGGCCACGTCAAGTTTCAGGCCCGGGCCCATGGTGCTGGAGATCGACGCCCGCTTGACGTAGATACCCTTGGCGGAAGACGGTTTGGCCTTCAAGATTGCCTCCATCAGTGAAGCGATGTTTTCCCGCAACTGTTGCACCTCGAAGGATACCTTTCCAACCCGCGCGTGGATAATGCCTTCCTTCTCCACCCGGAACTCCACCTTGCCGCCCTTGGTCTCGCGAACCGCCTTGGCGATCTCGAAGGTAACCGTCCCGACCTTGGGGTTGGGCATCAGCCCTCGCCGGCCTAGGATCTTGCCGAGCTTGCCGACGACCTTCATCATGTCCGGCGTGGCGACGGTCTTGTCGAAATCGAGGAAACCTCCCTGGATCTTCTCGGCCAGGTCTTCCGCCCCGATTATATCTGCGCCGGCCTCCTCGGCCTCTTTCGCCTTGTCTCCCTTGGCAAACACCGCCACTCGAACGGTCTTGCCCGTCCCGTGAGGCATGACCGCCGCGCCGCGCACCATCTGGTCGGAATACTTGGGATTCACGCCGAGGTTGATGGCCATTTCCATCGTCTCGTCGAACTTGGCGGAAGCCAAATCCTTGACCAGCGCCAGCGCATCATCAAGCGGATAGCTCTTGAGGCTGTCGATCTTTTCGCGCTGTACCTTGTATCTTTTTCCATGTTTCGGCATTTTTTCCTCCCGGCAGTGCTCGCCGGCTCCTGCCCTTTCGGTTGTTCAGTCGACCACCAGCATGCCCATGCTGCGTGCGGTACCCTCGATGATTTTCATCGCCCCCTCCACGTCATTGGCGTTCAGGTCCTCCATCTTGAGCTCGGCGATCTCCTTGACCTGGGAGCGAGTCACTTTGCCCTCGGTCTCCTTGGACGGATTGCTGCTGCCTTTCTCGATGCCGGCCGCCTTCTTCAGCAGGATGGACGCCGGGGGCGTCTTGGTGATGAAGGTGAACGATCGATCATGGTAGACCGTGATCACCGCCGGGATGATCATGCCCTGTTGCTTCTGGGTGCGACTGTTGAAGGCCTTGCAAAACTCCATGATGTTCACGCCGTGCTGGCCGAGAGCCGGCCCGACGGGGGGGGCCGGGTTTGCCTGACCGGCCGGTACCTGGAGCTTGATCATTCCGATTACTCTCTTTGCCATGGCTACAACTCCTGACTATTGCAATTGAGCGCGCAAGAGACCGCGCTATGTCTTCTCCACCTGGATGAAATCCATCTCGACCGGCGTGGCGCGCCCGAAGATGCTCACCAGCACCCGCAGCTTGCCCTTTTCCTGGTCGACTTCGTCCACCACGCCGTTGAAGCCGGCAAACGGCCCGTCCATCACGCGCACCGCATCAGCCTTTTCGAAGATGATCTTGGGAACCACCCGCTCGGCCCCGGCGGCGATCTGGTTCGTTATCCGGGCCACTTCGTCAGGGGGAACCGGGGACGGATGGGTCGAGTCTCCCACGAAGCCGGTGATCTTGGGAGTGGACTTGACCAGGTACCAGGTCTCCTCGGTCATCGCCATCTGCACCAGCATGTAACCGGGGAAGAACTTGCGTTTCGATGTGCGCCGCTTGCCGCGCTTCATCTCCACGACCTCTTCGGTCGGCACGAGGATCGGGCCGAAGAAAGGCCCCATCTTCTCGCGCTTGATGCGCTCGAGGAGGGTCTTGTGGGCCTTATTCTCGTAGCCCGAGTAGGTATGAACGACGTACCATTTTTTCTCAAGCCCACCGGGTGCGAGCAAGTCTTCCGGCTCGGGCGGCTCGGGCTCGCCCTCCTCGCCGTCAGCGCCCTCGGCGCCCTCAACGCCAACTTCCGCCACGCCGTCTGCTTCACTCTCGGCAGGGTTGGTTCCGGTCGTCTGTTCGAGATCTTCTCGCTCTGTTTCGCTCATGCTTTACCACTTTCCAAAAACGACGCCCGGCAAACGGTCGCGTCGACCGGGACAACCGCCATTGATTGTCCAGGAGTCTATACCGACTGGACGCTCGGGTAGAGGGCGTCCATCAGGTTCGACCAGAAGAGGTCGAAAACCCCGAGGATGACCGCCATGATAAAGACCGTGATGATCACCACCACGGTGGCGCCCCTGGTTTCCTGCGAGTTCGGCCAGGTCACCTTCTTCATTTCCACTACCACCTCGTTGGACAACACCGACAGCCGGGGGTGACGGTAACCCACCAGTATAACCACGGCGGCGATGGCCAGACCAACCAGCGTGGTGAGCGTGAAACGCTCGCCGATCAACTGGTAGTCAAATTCCTCGATGCCGATCCATTCCATGACGGTCGCGATAAATTTGGTAACCAGGATCCAGAACAGAAACCCGAACCCCAAGAAAAACATTGCCACCCAGCGACGATTCGAACCCATGATAACTCCTGCCTATGCAAAGAGAAGCATTCGCCTCCCGGACTGCTCAACGGGCCAGGAAGGAATTGAACCCTCAGCCCACGGTTTTGGAGACCGTTGCTCTACCAATTGAGCTACTGACCCATGATTTCCGTCCGCCGTAAAGCGACGGGCCTACTTCGACTCCTTATGCTCGACGTGTTTACGACAGAAAGGACAGTACTTCTTGAGCCGATATTTCTCGGTGTGCTGTTTTTTGTTGCGTGTCGTGGTGTAGTTGCGATTCTTGCACTCCGTACACTCCATGGTGACTATTACCCGATTCATTTGTTCACCTCACTCCGCAGCGACTATTCCAAGATCTCGGTAATGACGCCGGCACCAACCGTGCGCCCGCCC
>CAZXHT010000043.1:16054-47025 GCA_964640665.1 uncultured Myxococcales bacterium | reverse complement strand
CCGACCTGGGAGATGCCATCAACCCCGACTGTGTAAGCGGCAACTGCGGTGCCTCGTTCTGCGCCGAGCAGTGCCCGGGCGGCGTCGCAGCCAATTGCCCCGCCGGCACCACCGGCCAGGACATCAGCGGCACCTGCTACTGCATTCCATCGACCGGACCGGTCGGTCCAGGCGACACGGGTGACCCATGCATCTTCGGAACTGTCAACGCGGACACAGACAACTGCAAGGCTGGTCTCGCTTGCCTGGGTTTGGCGGCCGACGGAACGAGCGGCACCTGCACCGTCGACGCCGACTGCTCCGACCTGGGAGATGCCATCAACCCCGACTGTGTAAGCGGCAACTGCGGTGCCTCTTTCTGCGCCGAGCAGTGCCCGGGCGGAGTCGCAGCCAATTGCCCCGCAGGCACCACCGGCCAGGATGTCGGCGGCACCTGCTACTGTATCCCTTCTTAACGTGTAAACCTGCATTGAAAACTCGGGCCGCTAGGCCCGGGTTTTTTTATCTGCTTCCTGGATGCGGGGGCGGGCTGGGTGTTGGGGTTGGTTCCTGTTCTTCAGGCATGTCGCGCAGCGTCTTGTGGCACGAGGTTGCCGAAAACAACACCAAGACGGCCAGCAAGGCCGTAACGATCATCAACGAGCGCCGCATCGGCAGTCCTCCTTTGGTTGGCCATGACGAAGTCTACGACGCACCCGCCGGCGGCGTCAATATGTCACCAGACACTTGACCCGACCCCGGGCTTCGGACAAGAATCGAGGTGGACATCCCGCCCAAGGAGGTAATGCCCATGGCAGGTCCGAAATATCCGGCAACTTCCGTGTTCTTTTGCTTGTTGCTCACACTCAGCGCGGCACCTGGTAGCGCACAGGATCTTTCCAAAGACAGCCGCACTTCGCCGTCGATCTATAGCAAGCCCGGCGAGAACGCGCCGCGCGTAATCGGCAATCTCACGCTCAGCTTGACCGGCGCGACTCCTGAGAGCAGAGCTCTTTCGTTCGTCGAGCGCTACCGTCAGTCGCTTATGCCCGGCGATGCTGACAGCAATGTTGTCGTGCAACGGGTGATCGAGACAAGTTACGGCCGCGTGGTCCAGATGGATCAGCTTCTTTCCGGTCACAAGGTTTTCGGCCGCTCGCTATCGGTGGCCGAGGACAACCTGGAGCAGGCGCGCCTGGTCGTAAACGGCCTGCGTTCGACGGCGGGTATCAGCCGCCGCTCCGAACTCTGTTCGGAAAAGACCGCCGTGCACCAGGCACTTTCCACCTTCGCCTCTGCCGGCGGCGTCACCCGCGGCACACCAAGTGTCGAAACGGCCTGGATGGCCGCGGGGGACGATCTTGCCCTGATGCGCCTGGTTACCGTGCGGGGCCGCGAACCGTTGGGCGAGTTTACCTACCTGGTCGGTGGGGCGGGCAAGATTGTCTACGTCTTTGTACGCTCGCCGATGGCCACGGGCTACGCCTACGAAAGCAACCCGGCCAACGACACCTACAAGCAGGTCGAGCTGCCTCACCTGACCTCGACCGAACACCTGACCGGAGACAACGTCACCGTCTACAACTGCTCGGGCGTACAGGATTGTCCGACCCCGGAACAACTAGCCGCCCCCGACGCCAACGGCGACTACCTGATCGAGCCGACCGGCGACAACGACCCGACCCTGTTCACCGACCAATTCGCCGAGGTCCAGGCCTATTACGCAATAAACACAATCCACGATTTCTTCGTCGGGGTGGGCGTCGACCCCGCTCCGATCGACGTGCAGGTCAACTTTCGCATGAGTTCTCCCAACGCTTATTATGACCAGCAATCCAACGAAATTGTCATGGGTCAGTCTTCCTATCTCGACACGGCGCTCGACAACGACATCATCTTCCACGAATACGGCCACCACGTCTTCGGCCTGGTCAGCCAGACCGGCATGTTCAACATGGACGACTACGGCCCGGTCTTCTGGGGGCTGGCCTTCAACGAGGGCACCGCCGACTACTACTCCTGCTCGGCGCTGGACGATCCCGAGCTGGCCGAGTACTTCGCCCAGACCATGGGCCCGGCCTACTTCCCGGAAGGCTGGCTGCGCAACGTCGACAACGAGTTGACCTGCCCCGACGGCCTCTACGGCGAGGCCCACGACGACAGCATGGTCTGGACCGGTTTCCTGTGGAAGGTGCGTGCGCTTATCGGCCAGGCGCAGGCGGATAAGATCTACATGGACGTTTTAGCCGCCTTTCCCACGGACATCGACTTCCCCATCGCCACGCAAGTTTACACAGAGACAGCGGCCTTGACCCTCGACCAGGCAACGATGAACCAGGTGCAGGCCCTGGCCGACGAGCGCGGCATGACTGCCTGCGAACGCTTCATCCGCCTGAGCACGGGGGGCCATACCGGTTTCTCCTACGGCAAGGAAATCCTGGGCAGCGCGGGCAACAACCTGGCATTCATCCCGGCCGAGCTGCACTACTTCGTCGAGTTGCCGGAGAATGCAACCCACCTCAAGATCGACTTCAGTTCGCGCCCCGCGGGTACGGACATCGTATTTCTGGTGCGGAAAGATCAGAAGATTCAGCACCAGTTCAGCTTCATAGGCATGCAGCTCACCTCGGACTATGACTTCATGATCGAGAGTAACGTCGACGTCGATCTGCCGAGCGCCGATCCGCTCTTAGAGCCTGGGCACACCTACTACCTGCAGCCTGCCAACCGCGACCAGAAAACCGGCGAATACACGATTTCCGGCAATGTCGTTGCAATCGCGACAGACGGAGGCACGGATGGAGGCGTTGACGGCGGCGGCGACGAACCACCGGACGGCGGTACCGCCGTTGACGTCGCGGCAGACGGCGGCGGCGACGGCCCGCTTTGCAAGGACGGTTATGAGCCCAAGCTCGAAGACAACGGATGGATCTGCGTGCCCAAGAACTCCGGCTGCGGCTGCGGCAAGTCGGGGTCTTCCCCCGCCCCCTGGACCCTGCTGGCAGTGCTTTTCGCTGCAGCTACGATCCGTAGAAGAAGAAAAAGAGTCTAAGATTCAACCGGCCGGGCAACTCGCCGAACATATTCCGTGACAGCAGCCGAAGTCGTCCGTGCAGTCGGTCGCCTCGTCGCAGGCCCCCGCGCACCAATCGAAGTCGTCGCAGTATGCCCCCGGCGGGCACTGGTCGCAGGCTGCGCGATCCTGGCACTCAAACGACAGGCAGTAACGGCTCTCGCCGACGCAGTCCGAGTCGCGCTGGCAGAGCAGCCTCGAACAGCCTTCCAGGTGGGTCGAAATATCCAGAGCGATCTTGTCCCCTTGCGCGGCCACGATCTGGCCGACCACGCCGCACTCGTCCACCACCAGTCCGCCGTTGCCGTCTCCGACGACGCTCTCCAGCTTCAGAAGGTAAGTAAAATCCTTGCCCGCGTTGGAGGGTACTCCCACCAGCAGGTACCTGGAACCGGAGTCGGGGTCGACCGCCAGGTCGTCCCAGGCGATGTCGACATCGGCCGCCGGCCGGCCGAGCAGGTCGGTCGACTTGGATACCTGGACATGCACATCGAGCGGCGCGGGAAGGTTGGGCGGAAAGCGGCGCAGCGAGCCCGCAGGCCCAGACTGCGAGTGTACCCTGAGCGCCAGGTAGGCGATATCGCCCTGCTGCCCGCAAGCACCCAGGCTTACGATCCACACTATGAGAAAAAGTTTCTGCAAGCGTCCCGTCACGCCTCGCCCTTCCCTCTCCATTGCTCGAACAGTCCGACCAGTTCTCCCGGGTGCCTGACCACGGCGTCCGGACGCGGGCCCTGCGGGGTTATCTCGGGCTGGTCTCCGAAGAAATCCGCCAGCACCGATCTCATCCCCGCCCGGCGCGCGCCGGCGATGTCCTTGTCCGGGAGATCGCCCACCATGGCGCAGGCCGAAGCCTCCAGCCCCAGGGCGGACAGCGCATGCCCGAAAATGGCCGCATCCGGTTTACGCGACCCGACTTCGGCCGAGACAGTCACGACATCGAACATTCCCAGCATCAGCCGCCGCTCCAGTGCGTGCCTGATCAGCTTGCCGCAAGTGGCGTTGGAGACGACTCCCAGAGTGAAACCCATGGCGCGAAGACGCGCCAGCATCTCGGGCACGCCGAAGATGATCGGATAGGCGGCCTCCTCGGCCGCGAAGAAACCGTCGACCCCGAGTTGCAAAACGTCCTCGCCCACGCCGGACACTCCCTGCAAGGCAAGCGCCCCACTGAGCGACTCGGTCGCCGGCGTCTCGATCATCGTCTCCTGCGCCCGCTGCCCGGATGCCCGGCGCAAGAAGACCAGATCGCGCCCCAGGCGCCCGAAATCGACAGAGGGCAACTGCTCTCCCATGGCCGCGGCCAGGCCGGCCATGTTCTGCGGCAGGACATTGGCCCAGTCCAGGCGGGTTGACACCAGGGTGTTTCCGAAATCAAAGAGTATGGCTTTGAGTGTCACGTCCCCAGTGTAGGAACCAGACGCCCCGGGGTCAAGACCCAGAACTAGAATCTCGCCTGGGCGGCCAGGTTGGCGCCCAGTATCTTGGAGTCAATAAACTGCGAGTAGACGTTCAGGCCGTAGAAGTCGCTGATGAAGCGACTCTGGTTGTCGTCCCAGGAAAAGTAGACCTCGGCGATCACCGAGACGATCTCCGAAATGTCCCACTTGCAGTTGACCTTGAATGACCAGATCAGGCGGGCGCCCTCGTCCACCGGCAATATTGAACGCACCGACTCGCTCTGGACGACAACGGTGCGCTTGCCGCCGAATACCACGCCGCCCGTGGCCAGATCCCTGACGCTGTAGGTGGCCGGCATCTGCACACCGAAAACCACTCCCGGTGTCAGGTGCGGCCCTTCCAGGTGATAATCGAAGCCCAGGGCAACGAAGTATTCCGGGCTGGTCTCGGCCACGGCCGGAAAATCCTGAAATGGAGTGAACGAGGGAGACTCGTGCAGCAAGAAAGACAGGGTGCGGTACATCCCGTCAAGGTGAACGCGCAGGAAGTTCCACTTGAGAGCAAAGTTCACATCCAGGGCCATGGCGAACTGATTGACGGTTGTTCCATAGCGGTCGGGATCCATCAGCGTTTGCCACAGGAAGGTGCCCTCGTGCTTGACCACGAACGAGAGACCCTGGCCGTATTCCTCGGGCTTGAAGAACTCCGTCTCCCTATCGGGGTCATTCTTGTAGAGGGCGAAATCGATCGAAGTTCCGATATCCATGCCGCGGTGATAACCGACCTGGTAGGAAAGTCCGCTGGAGTAGGCCTTGCGGCCGATCACCCCGGGGTGCGGCAAGGTGCCGCGGGTGAAATAGCCTCCATTCAACTCGGCCCGCAATCCAGAAATGTCCACACCCAGGCCGGTCAAAGCGCCGTAGTTGGTCACCATCTCGGTCTGATTGGAGTCGCCGATGAATTCCTGGATCTGGGCCGACTTGAAGCCGACAAAGCCGTAGCCCCAGGGCAAATTGAGCTGCAGCTTGGCGGCCGGCACCATGCCCGAGTTGAGCGGAAAGATGCCGCTGCCTCCCCAGGAGATCTTGTATGAGTATCCCAGCCGGAAGCGATCGCCGCTGATCGGGAACAACACCATCTCGACGTTCGAACCCTCGCCGATCGCCCCGGATAGATCGTATACCAGGCGGATATAGGAGCCGGCATCCCGAATCATCGTAGTCTCTTCGTCGACGATCATGAAGCGCACCACCAGGGCCGCCTCGGTCGTCAGGTTGTCGAAAAAGGAGGGTATCTTCTTGTAAAGCGCCAGGTGGCTGAGAGTCTCGAAGCCCGAGTAGCGCGTTTCGTAGTTGTCGAAGAAGAGCGTGTTCGACTTGTTAGCTCCGATCCCGAAGCCGGGGCTGTTGACCGGCGTCTCGCCGGGCCCGGCGAAGAAGTTGTTCTCGGAGAGCGTGAAAGTCAGGCGCGTATCCATGAAGTCGCCGGCTGCTGCCAAACTGGAGAACAACAGTAAGAGAACCGCTGCCGCCGGAATACTTATTTTCTTGTATACCATGTTAGATCCTCTCTGGTTGAAAATCCCGTCAACGGATTATTGTCTCAGTTCGTCGGGCGCGTCGTTGGGCTGTGTTCCCACGGTGACTATCCAGCGCGGCCGGGCGGCTCGCACCTGAGTCAGGTTTCCCTGCAGGTGATCGACGGTGCGCCCCAGGTTACCGGGCGCGGACGGATCGTAGTTGACCAGCGACTCGAGGCTGAGCACGTTGATCAGAGGACCGCTGCCGTCATCCAGCGACACCACCCACTGGCCAAACTGGCGCATGGTGGTCAACTCGGAGCAAATGTGCTCGGGTCCGATGCGCACCCTCTTGCAATGCGGATCGATCCCCGGGATGCTCGACTCCCAGGGGCAAACCACGCTGCCTAAGGTAACCACGTCGGCCAGGGCAGCCGGGCTGCCCGCGATCTCCTGGACGGTGAACTCGCTCTGACCGTTGTGCTTCAGGCAGGCTACCGAGCAGATGGCCTCGGGATTGCCGGGCTCGGCCCAGTTGGCAACGACCTGGCGATCGCCGTTGAAATCACAGTTGACAAAGACATCGGGAGTCCTGACGTTTTCGATGCGTACCCGGGCCGACTCGATGGCCTCCATCGTCCAGTTATTCTTGCTGTAGCCGCACAGGTGCTCGTTGGCCCCGGTGTTACTAATGTCGCACATCGCCTTGGTTACCAGCGCGGGCGGGATCAGGCTGTCGAGCGGTTCCTCGATGGACAGCGGGCGGCGATTTTCATCGACCGCCTTCTGCCAGGCCGGAAAACTGATCTGCGTGCAACCGGAAAAGTCCTGGCTGGTGCCCGACAGAAGATCGAGCCGGTCGCCGACCTCGAGATCCTCGGGATATGAGTAGTTGTAGACGTAGAGATGATTGTAGCCTCCGGCGGGGACAGCGGTGTCGGTCACGAAGAATCCCTCGCTGAATACTCCGGTCACCACCAGTTGGCCGTGGCCGTCTATGAAAGGTCCTGTCGGGTCGTTCTGCCGGCAGTCGAACTCGACGAAGGAGTCTGCCAAGGCCGATGTGTCGATGTTGTCGTTGGCCTCGATCCACGGGCTGTATTGCGCCTGGACCAGGGTCGGGTTCTTGAAGTTCATCGGGTCGGATACGCCGGTTGCGTAGCTGCCCTCGCGCTTGATCATCTGGATCGGCTTGCTGCCGCCTTCGACCAGATCGGCATTCACGGTATGTACGTCCTCCAGCCAGAGAGATACGCGTCCGAATACCTTACGCACCTCGACCGTGCCCGTTGCTTGTCCGTCACTAAAGGACGGCGGGTCCGGATTGAGGGCGACCACTTCGCCCGGGACCACCAGCGCCGTGACATTGCCGTTGTAGGCAAGCGGTTCGCCCCGCTGATCATAGGCCGAAGCCTGGTAGTGCAACGTAATCGTTCCCTCGGGAATGTCATAGGGGCTTTCCCGGGTGCCGTCGCCGCCGGTCGCCCCTTCTGCTGTGAGCGTCACCCCGAAGCCGGCCAGCCCGTTTTCGAGATCGACGTGCTCGACACAGGGCCCGAATGCCAGTCCGGAGATCACAAGCAGCGCGGCCCCAACGACAAACAAACCTCTTTTTGCGTTTTTCGTCATCTCGGCCACCTCAGTTGACCTTGCGGGTGATGCGCCCATCGGATTCTCCCACCACGATGGGGAAGTTCAGCGGATCCTCGCAGAACTGGATCACCAGGCTGTCGATCGAGTCACAGTGCTGCAGCGAGGCAGCGCGCACGGCCGGATCGTCCGGGTTAGCCGCGAAATCGAGCACGTCGCCGCAGGTGCAGCTGCCCTTGATCAAGATATCCCGCTGGGACTGGGGCGATTCGTGCTCACGGCAGAACGACAGCGAGAAGGCATTGACGGCGTTGGGATCCGGCGCCGCCAGCAGATCGCTGCAGGTGGGAAAAGCGCGCAAGTATTCGAGCAGCGCGTCCCGCATGGCGACACCCGTATTCACCTTGGTCGTATTGCGCCTGAGGACTTCGAAGCCTGAACCGCCCGCGGCGATGTAATCGTTGGTTGCCAGCTTGTAGGAGGCTTCCAGGTTCAACGGGCGCCCTCCGATCATGATGTCTTCGCCCGGGTGGCTGTAACAGGCGCCCTGGTTGCACTCCCAGTGGGCCGTGCCCGTATAATCCTGCTCGCAAATCTCGGGCCGGTAGGGGCAGCAGTCTTCCGGGCTCGAACAAGAGTAGTGGGCATAGTTACGCTTGGCCTGACCGCAGTTCATCACGAACGAGGCTCCCGAGATCTGGGCTTGACTCTGGCAGCCGCGCCCGAAGCTGCGCTCGGTGACGAAGTTGAACAACTCCTGGATCTCGCGCCCGCTCAGGTACATGACCGTGATCGTGTTCTCGAACGGAAAGCTGTTGAAGATGGCTTCCATATCGATCAGTCCCGGGTAGAGGTTGTCGCGGATACCGAGCGTGTTGGTCACGCAGAACTCGGCCTCGACCCGCTTGCGACGCATCATCGCCAAGGTTGTCATGTCGCCCAGCGGGGAGTCGCCGCCTCCGCCGGTGTCCTTGCGATCGACGGACTTGGGCGCGTAGCCGTAGATCTGGGTCAGGATGAAACCGGGATCGAGTTCCATGGCCACGCGGTAGGGTTGCAGCAGGTTTCGCGTACGAGCGTCCCCGCGCTCCTTGCAGTAGTCGGCGATGGCCAGGGTGTCTTTTGCAAAACTGGTGTTATCCCCGTAGGGATAGTCGTACGGGTCGGGCCTCGGTTCGGTGCACCAGATCGAGTCAACCGGGAAGATCTGCTGCTGGTGAGAGATCCTCTCTGCTCCGTAGGGCGCAAGCTTGCCTAAGCTGCAATCCGCGTCGCTCGAGCAACTCGATCCGCGGCTGAAGTAGTCTTGCTCGTCGCCGCAGGAGCCGGCTCGGCAGACAACGCAGCTTCCCTGTGAGCAGGAGTAACTCTCGGCGGGGACCGCCACGGCCAAGTCGAGCCGGGTGACGAACTTGGCGAATGCGCCCGGGTGCTCGAGCATAACCTTGCGGCCGGCCGGATCGGTCAGCACCATCGGTGGGTGGGTCAAGATGTGCAGGTGCCCGCCAAGAATGGCGTCTATGCCGCGCACGCCGGGAACCCAGTACTTGGCCACGTTCGATTGGCACTCGTCGCAATCCATCCGCACCCAGGGGTCGACCGGGCGCTCGAGATAAGCCGACAAATCCTTGTCGGTGGTCAAATACATCTCGTGCCCGTCGGTAAGCTCCTGGTCTTCGCTCAGCCCCAGGTGGCTTGCGACGATCACGAAATCGACCGCCGGGCCGAGCAGTCCCACATAGAAGCGCACTGTTTCATTGGCTTCGATCGGAGTGATACCCAAAGAGTTTCCGCCGCGGGTGATCGAGTACATCGAGCCTATGTCGCCCATGCCGATCACGCCGATGCGCAGGCCCTTGACGTTGAGGATTACGAACGGCTGCACCGAGCGGCCGAGTTGGCTTGCGGTTTCGTCTGACCAGTCGTCGAACAGGTAGTTGGCCGCTAAAAAGGGATAGGTTATCCAGTGGGAGGCCTGGACGGCCAGGTTGGCGGCGCCCTTGTCGAACTCGTGGTTGCCGACAACCATGACGTCCGCCCCGACCGTCGACATCCAGCGGAACTCGGGCTCGCCGTCGCCGTAGTTGAAGATCGGCGCGCCCTGGAAGACGTCGCCCGAGTCGATGTAGACCACCCGCTGGCCGTGTTGCCGCTCGCGGTTGACCAGCGCCGCCACCCGCTCGACGCCGCCGTAAGGCGAAGTCTCCAGGTACAGTCCATCGCCCACGTCGTGGGAGTTGGGCTTCAAGTTGGTGGGAAACAGGCGGCTGTGAATATCCGAAGTGCGCATGATGGTCAGGCGGACGGTGTGGCCCTGAATGACCGGTTGCTCCGTCTCGACCGTGCAGGCGGCAAAAACAACCAGGATAAAACCGGCAGCCAGCCGCCAGGCAAACCTTCTTGGTTTTGGACAAACAGGCATGACAAGTCTCATTCGAATGCGTATCCCGCGTTTCTATTGGCTGACGTGGCTGCAATCGTTGGGTGAGGGACTCGTCTGCAGGCGCCAGCCGCTCGAGGTGCGCTCCAGCGACTCGCTGCCGTTGGCGTAGCCGTCGATATCGCCGGGGCTGCCGGTCTCGTCGAGCAGGCCGCTGGTGTTCGAGGCACCTTCCGGGCCGTAGATGACCGCGTCGATGGGCACCGTGGCTGCATTGATCGATACGGCTGTAACGTCGAAAAGGGCGATCCCGTCCGCAGTAGTGCTGCTGGAGTTTTGGAAATCGGGTGTGAAGTTGAACTCCTGGTCATAGGTCGGGTTGTAGCTCGCGGCACTGACGTTGGGACCGCCGACCACGAAGCAACCGCCGGGCTGGATCGTCCCCTGCAATTGCACGACAGAGTAGGTGTAGTCCGTACCCCCGTTTCCGATGGAGTAACCGGATAAATCTATGGCCTGGCCGCCGCCATTGTACAGCTCGAACCACTCGTTGCCGTCGTCCGTTCCCGTGGAATTGTAGAATACTTCGGAGAGGATCAATCCGTATGTCACCTCGCAGGCGTCGCCCACTCCGTTCGAGTCGGCATCGGCCTGATCGGCGTTGTCAACGGTCGGGCAGTTGTCGTCGCAGCCGGCGGTGTTGCCGCCGGTGCAGGGGGTGTCGCCGGCCGTGCCGCTGGCGTCGCCGTCGTCGAGGATGGTGTCGCCGTCGACATCCGGATCGCAGGCGTCGCCCGAGCCGTCAATGTCGAGATCGGCCTGGTTGGTGTTGGCAACGGCCGGGCAGTTGTCGCAGGCATCGCCGACCGTGTCGCTGTCGCCGTCGGCCTGGTCGTTGTCGATGTCCGGGCAGTTGTCACAGGCGTCGCCGAATGCATCTGTATCGCCGACGTTTTCCTGGTTGGGATTGAAATCATCCGGGCAGTTGTCGCTTGCATTGACCACTCCGTCGCCGTCGGTGTCATTAGGATCGACCGTTATAATCAGATCTGCGTCCATCCGTGGCTGGACACGGAAGTGATCGAATGAGTAGTCGAGAACACCGGTAATGCTGGCAAACTGGTCGCCGTCATCGCGCTCGTCAGTAGCTGCATCGCAAACCACTGTATGTTCCGGCGGGCAGGAGTAGGCGTACTCGAAGTCCCAACCTACAATCATCTGCTTTTCCGGCACTGTCGGCACGGCAACCAGGAAATCGCCGTGATCCTCGGAATCGTCGCCCAGAAAAACGGCCTGGGTGACAGTCAGTCCGTCCATCTTGACAAGCACTCCCTCGAGACTCTCGTTGAGGGTTCCGTCGTCGTTCACGTCCGCCGGCGTGACGTCCACAGGATCGGGCACCGTCTCCGAACCGGTTGCCGTAATCGAGGTGGCCACGATGCGGGTCTTGTCATAGGACTCCTCGACCGTTCCCTCGACGGTCACCTTGTCACCCATGCCCACACCGTCCGAGCCCGCGGCCGGCGCCTTGATGTAGATGCCGCTCCACTGGCCGCCCGCGGGATCCTCGATGTAGAAGTTCTCCTGGGTCCGGTCGGTGCCGGTGACGAAAATCGGCGTCGAGACAACCGCGCCTTCAACCCTGATCTGGCAGCCCGCGGGCACATGGTTGGCATCGCCGGGGTTCTGCAACTGGGCAATAGTGACCACCGTTCCGGCCGCCGGGCATTCCTTCACCTCGCAGACAGGCTGGTCCGTCCCGTCGATCAGGTCACCACAGCCACGCGGAGAAAGGCGGAACTCGGAGAAATAGTACTTCATCACGCCGCTTATCTCGTTGAACTGGTCGTTGGCGTTGCGGGTGTAGTCGTAGTTGTAACCGAAGGTCGCGGTGATAATAAGCTCGTCGTTGCCGCCGTTTTCCTTGACGCCGAAATCGCCGTGATCCTTGTCGTCGTCACCGAGAATCACGGCGCTCGAGACGTAAACGTTCTTCACGCGCACCAGCACGCCTTCGTAGGCCTCGGCGTCCGCTCCGCCGGTGTGCACGGCGCTGGCGCTTACGTCGACGGGGGTGGGTAAGGTGTCCGAGCCGACAACGGTTACAGAAGTAGCCTTGATCTCGCTCTCTTCGAAGCTCTCGACGTAGGTGCCGGCGATGTCGACCTTGTCGCCCTGGGAAACCGTGATTCCCAGGCCGCGCACGAAGACGTAGATGCCCGAGTACTTGCCGCCGGCGGGCTCCTCGACCCAGAACCCGTCCGGATCGGTCTGTGCGTCCATCGGGGTGGTGACGATCACGCCCTTGACCAGCACCGCGCTGTCCTCGGCGGGGTGGTTGGCCTCGCTGGGGTTCTGAATGGCGTAGATGCTGATAGAGTTGTCGTTACTCCCGTCGCCGCCGTCGTTGCCGCCGTCGTTGCCGGCATCGTTTTCCGAAGATCGACCCGAGCAGCCGAGAAAACCGGACACTGCGATCGAGAGCAGGAGCATTGAGAAAATGTAGACTGTCTTTCTGATCATCGAACTACCTCCTGGTAAGCGAGAGGCCCATATGGGCCATCATGGAACCAAAACAAACTAAGGCTTTTATACAGCCAAGTCAACAGGCAAAAAAAGGCAAAAAAAGGGGTCGGGTCATGTCATTTGACACTTATTCGGTCTCTTGATACTCGCGAATCCATTTTACTAAGGGTGCTTTTTGTTCTTCTCGGTGAATACGACTGAGCAATCCGGATACTTGATTGATCGGCATGGCCAATTCGGCTGCGATTTCACGGTGGAGCAAGCCGGCTCCCTGCCGCAGCGCCCAGACCGCAAACCTCCGCGCTGGATTCGCCCCCGGCCCGCGGCATGAGCTTATAATTTCCTCCCTGCTCGCACCTGTGATGCTATAGACCATTGCCAGTACATCCGAAAGGGACTTGAACCGGCTCGGTTTGGCCTTTACCTGGGCCGGTCGGTTGGCCCGTTGGACTTTATGGGCAATGGCTTTTTTCTTGAATAATCCAGTCTCGGGATTGAAATCATTTGGATACTCGACGGCCTTATTGTGAACCGAGCGGACAAATTCGTTAAATTTCTTTTGATTTTCAAACAAGGCCAGCAATGTCTCCACCGTCAACCACGGCGGCGCCGATTCGCGGCCGATATACGCCCGGTGGCTGGTCCAAGCCCGGGAATCAAGCCTTGTGACAAGGTGTGCCCGCAGGGGATTCAAATGAATGTAAGCGACAAGAAACCGCAGATACTCCTCGCTCTCAACCAACTGGTTTTTGAACCTGCCCCGAAATACCGGCCCCTCCCATCTCTGCTTCCGGTTGAGCCATTGCGTATAAACCCCGTTGATATGCCGCATGCACCTGGACAAATTTCCTGCTGCCGAACGAACCAAGAGATGGTAATGATTGGGCATCAACGAAAACGCATGCACCTCAAGCCCCAGATCATCGACCGCCTCCCCCACTATCTCAAGAAATTTCCAGCAATCCCCATCAGCAAGGAAAACCTTCCCTCGCCGAACCCCTCGGTTCATCACATGATGCCAGGCCCCCTTATAATCCTCTCTTTTCACCCGCGGCATAACTCAAATAGAAACCACAACTCTCCATAAATGTCAAATGACAAGACCCGACCCCTTTTGCTCCCTTTGCTCCCTTTGCTCCCTTTTGCTCTCCGATCGACACGTTCGACTTCTCTAGGAGCCTGACACCGGCTTCTGCAATACGACCGAGTCCTTTTCCACCAGGCGCCAGAAAGAGTCCGAAAGCTGGTGGCGATCGACGACGTCGACCACCATGGGCAGATCCGAATCGGACAGCGCTTCACGCAACCGAAACATGGTGGCCCAGTCCAGCGGACCGGGACCGATCACGACCAGATCCAGATCCGAGTAGCGATGGGGCCGGCCCCGTACCCGTGAGCCGTGGGCCCGCACCTCGCAACGCGGAACCAGCCGGCGCAGTATGCTTTCCAACTGCTCCAGGTATTTTCCGTCCAGCTCAATCATCGTGACTTTTCAGTTTCGCCAGCAGCCGCTGCGCGTCGCGGGAAAACTCGATCGCCAGCCGGTAGACCCGCTCGGCCGTCTGGCGGTTGTATGTGTGGGAGGTGATGTTGCGGGCATCGGCATACTCGAACCATTTCGGCGGATCGTCGATCAAGCCATGCCGCGCCGCCAGACGAAAAAGATCCCGGCGGGTCAGCGGGTCGGCCGCCTCCGGACCGGCATTCAGTGCCAACCAGCGCTTGATGAATTTCCAACCCAACTCGTAGGTGAACTCGAAGTTCTGAATGACACCGGCCCGGATGACGTCCCGCTTGACCTCGTCCAGCGAATCCATGAACTGTTCATCGCCGGCGACGGCTACCGCGTCTTTCAGTGAAGCGACGGTCTTCTCCAGGCCATCCAGATCAAGAACCATCAGATCTCTCCCTGACGCCGAGCCGTTTTCATCCAACAGCCCGGGAAATAACGTTCTCTCTTGCAATTATATATCGAGAGCCGTTGCCGCCGTCAAATGGACAACCCGCCTTGTTGTCTGTCACACAAAACCGATATTCTTGCTTGGCGTAGACACTCATTGAAATACGAATCGCGATGTGGTCTGCTGTGCGAAAATCAAGGGAGTTATCAGGGAGTTGCTTATGACTTACGATCTCAAACCGATTCGGGCGCCGCGGGTGGCCGGGGGAACTTTGCGCATGCTTACCCCGGTGGTGGAGCACCCGCCGCTGGGGGCTGTCATTACCGCCAAGTTGCTTCGGGACGTGGGTATCTCGGCTCTTAGGAAAATTGACGCCACTGGATCGGTTCCCATCGGACCGCGAATGAAGCCGGGTCCTGCGGCCCAGCCCGTAGAAGAATTGGACGGTCCGGCGCTGGCGGCCAAGGTCGCGGCTACACAGGTGTCGCGGGCGGACGGTTTCGCCTTCGAGAGCGCGGCCGATTTTGTCGCCGCCTACCGTGCGGGTAGGACGGATCCCATGCAGGTCGCAGAACGCGCGCTCGAATGGACCGCGGAGACAGAGCGGCTCGATCCGCCCATGCGCATCTTCATCTCCCAGGACAAAGACGATGTCATCTCGCAGGCAAAGATCGCGGCCGGGCGTTACCGCGAGGGACGGACACTTGGGCCTCTCGACGGCGTGCCCGTGGTCGTCAAGGACGAACTCGATCAACGCGGCTACCCAACCACGGTGGGCACCAGCTTCCTGGGGGGCGAACCCGCGGCCGAAGACGCAACCGCCGTCGCCCGCCTGCGGGCGGCCGGCGCGGTGCTTCTTGGCAAGGCCAACATGCACGAGATCGGCCTGGGCGTCACCGGGGTCAACCCGCACCACGGCGCGGCCCGCAACCCCTACGATCCGGCCCGGATGACTTCCGGCTCGTCTTCCGGCCCGGCGGCCGCCGTCGCCGCCGGGTTGTGCCCGCTGGCGGTCGGGGCCGACGGGGGCGGTTCGATCCGGCTGCCGGCCTCCTTCTGCGGCGTTGTGGGCCTGAAGCCTACCTTCGGCAGGATCAGCGAACACGGCGCGGCGCCTCTGTGCTGGAGCGTGGCCCACGTCGGGCCGATCGCGGCCACGGCCTGTGACTGCGCCCTGGGCTATGCCTTGATGGCCGGGGCCGATCCCGAAGATCAGAACAGTCAGGGCCGGCCGGCGCCCCACCTTTCCGGATTCGGAGATCGCGACCTGCACGGCATCAAGCTCGGCGTCTACACTCCCTGGTTCGATGACGCCCAGCCGGACGTGGTCACGGCCTGCCGTAAGGCTCTCGACGTCCTGCGGAATGCCGGCTGCGAGGTCGTGGAAATCGAGTTGCCCGAGCTTTCGCTGCTGCGCACCGTCCACCTGGTGATCATCGTCTCGGAGATGGCCACGGCCCACCAGGCATATCGTCGTAGACACCGCAAGGACTATGCCCACGATACGCGTCTCAATCTGGCGCTGGCCAAGCGCCTGAAGGCCACCGACTACATCCACGCCCAAAGGCTGCGCACGCGGCTGTGCGATCACTTCGAGCATGCGCTCGAACGAGTCGATGCCATCGTGACACCAACGACTAGCTGCACGGCCCCGGAGATAGCCAAAGACACTCTGAAAAGCGGTGAATCGAACCTCGAGCTGACAGGACAGATCATGCGTTTCGCCCCGGCCGCGAACCTGACCGGGCTGCCGGCCATCTCGTTCCCGGCCGGATACGACGCAAACGGGCTACCGGTCGGCCTGCAGGCCATGGGCCGCGCCTTCGAAGAACACCTGCTGCTACGCCTGGCCGCGGCTGCGCAGGCTAAGATTCCCCCGCAAGAACCGCGCCTGCACCGCCGCCTGCTGAATTGAAACAATAATATGGCGATATATCGAGCGACAATTTTCCTGGGCGCGTTTCTGCTCTTTCTCGTCCAGCCCCTGATTGGAAAACACATCCTGCCCTGGTTCGGCGGGTCTCCGGCCGTTTGGACCACCTGCCTGCTTTTCTTCCAGGCGCTTTTACTCGCCGGCTACGGGTATGCTCATCGGCTGAGCGGAGCAAGCGCCCGACGGCAGCGAATAATTCACCTGGGCCTGCTTGCGGCTTCCCTGTGCCTGCTTGCCTGCCAGGCCTGCTTTTTCGGCGCGCCGTTGCTACCGGGCACCGACTTCCGTCCGGCGGACAGCGGCTATCCAATGGCCCGGGTGCTTGTGCTCCTCAGCCTGGGAGTCGGCCTGCCCTTCCTGGCATTGTCAGCCACCAGCCCCCTGCTACAAAGCTGGTTCGCCGCCGATCACCGGGATGCTTCTCCATATAGGCTGTATTCGCTGTCCAACCTCGGGTCGCTGGCTGCTCTTCTGAGCTTCCCTTTCCTGCTGGAGCCCAACCTGCATCTCGCCGATCAGTCCTGGCTGTGGGGAGGGTTGTTTATCCTGTTCGTGATGTTGTCCGCGCTGATCGCCCTGAGAGGCAGCGCGCTGAGAGGCAGCGCGTCGAGTAAGGCGGCGCCAGGCAATCCACGGGTGAAATCGAAGCGCGCCAAAGACAAGTCGCCGCAGGCTCCTGATTGGAGCACCTATCTTGCTTGGCTGGCGCTTTCGGGCTGCGCATCCGCCATCCTGCTGGCAATCACCAACCAGATCTGCCAAGAGGTGGCGGTCATACCGCTTCTGTGGATTGCGCCGCTTTCGGCCTACCTGCTGTCTTTCATAATCACCTTCGGCTCCGCTCGCTGGTACTCCCGCAGAGTGTTCGGCCCGTCAATGATAATCAGCCTGGCGTTGGCGGCGATCGCCTTGTTCAAGGGCGACTCGCTGGAAATACGCACGCAGATCATGGTGTTCGTCGTGTGCGAGTTCGCCTGCTGTCTTGTTCTGCACGGAGAGTTGGCTCGTCTGAAACCGCATCCTCGACACCTGACGGCCTTCTACCTGACGCTCGCGGCAGGTAGTGTAACAGGTGCGCTGGGGGTAACGCTGGTTGCGCCCCTGGTCTTCGACGGCTTCTACGAGCTTCAGCTGGCGCTCTTCACCGGCTGCGGCCTCTTTTTCCTGATGCTCTTTTTAGACAAAAATTCCTGGCTGTGGGGCCCGGGAAGAATGGCCAAGCGCGTTTTCGCCATAGCCATCATGGTAGCCCTGGGCTCGGCCCTGACCGTCCAGGTGGAAGACAGTCAACGCGGCAGCCTTTTCGCCTGGCGCAACTTCTTCGGCGTGCTGCGGGTCAAGGCATCTCAACCTGGAAGCCCCGACGACTACGTTGCGCTGGTCGATGGGCGCACGGTTCACGGATTGCAGTTCACAGGCAAGCGTATGAGGCACGAACCAACCACCTATTACGACAGCAGGAGCGGCGGCGGGCTGGCGCTCAGCCGACATCCTAAGCGCCTTATGACCGACGGCCAGCGCGCTCTGCGGGTCGGAGTTGTCGGCCTGGGCATCGGAACGCTGGCTGTTTTCGGCGAGCGTGGAGACACGTTCAGGTTCTACGAGTTAAACCCAAAGGTGGCCGAGCTTGCCCGGGGCGCGGGCGGCTACTTCTCGTTCTTGAAAGATTCTAAAGCCAATATCGAAGTCGAGTTGGGGGACGGCCGTCTGCTTCTCGAGCGCGAGCGCAAGAACGGTCGCCTGCATGATTTCGACGTGCTGGTGATCGACGCCTTCTCGTCCGACTCGATTCCGGTTCACCTGCTGACAGTCGAAGCGCTCGAGCTATACCTCTCGCGCCTGAAGCCCGACGGTATACTGGCCCTGCATATCAGCAACAAGAGCCTGTACCTGGAACCTCTCGCGGAACACCTGGCGACGCACTTCGACCTGCCCCTGCTCGTGGTTCATGGGCAAAAACAGGGCAACAGGCTCTCCGATTCGCTGTGGGCGCTGATGACAAAGAACGACGAGTTCATGCAGGCGTTCTCCCAGTGGGGAGTGCTCATCCAGCCGGATCCGAACCGGACCCATTTCGCGGCCGGTCTGTGGACGGACGATTTTTCCAACCTGTTCGAGATCATGAAATGACGGGCGATTTGCTCAGTCGACTTCTGAATATATCTTGTGCAGCGGTAACCTGCCCGGGTTGCGCGTCAACTGCTTGGGCTTTCCGAAGCACAGCAGGGCCACCGGCCGGTGGGACGGCAGTATATCCAGCAATTCGCTCGTAGTGCGCTCATCGAAGGCTCCTACCCAGCACGAAGCAAGCCCCATGGCCTGCGCTGCAAGCAACATGTTCTGGGCGGCCGCGGCGGTGTCCTGCAGGCAGTAGAGCTCCTCGCCGCGCTTCTTGTAGGCGGCCCGGGCGCGCTCGAGATCGGCACAGACGATGATCACCACCGGAGCCTGGGCGATGAAGTTTTGTTGCAGGGCCGCCTCGGCCAGCTTGTTCTTCAGGTAATCGTCCCTGAGTATGTAAAAGTACCAGGGCTGCACGTTGCCGGCGTTCGGAGCCCAAGTGCCCGCCTCGATGATACGGGCGATGGTCTGATCCGGAATCTCCTCGGGTAAAAAGGCCCGGCAACTCCTGCGCTTCTTGAGCGCATCAAGGATCTCCTTTTCCATTCGCACCTTCCTTCCCGCCAATATAGTCTACCGCGCGGCTCGTTAGCCGCAACCAAAAAAATACGCTTGACAGGCGCCGATTGCGTGCCTATACATCTTGCAATCTACCAGAGGAGAAGACAGTCATGGCCATGAAAATCATTGATGATGAATGTCTCAAGTGCGGCGCCTGCGTCATGGTTTGTCCCCGCGAAGCCATCAGCGAAGAAACGGATTCCGACGGCGAAACCATTTACCTGATCGACGCCGAGCTTTGCACCGAGTGCGTCGACGAAGGCGGACCTCAGTGCCGCGAGGAGTGCCCGGTCCCGGAGTGCATCGTCAAGGTCGAGTAAGAACTCTTACTTCAGCTTTACCACCGTCACCCCGTCGGCGCCCTCTTCCGGAGTTCCCGAACGGAAGTGCCGCGGATAGGGTGATCCTTTCAGGTAATCCCGTACCGCCGCCCTGAGTGCGCCGCTGCCGTGCCCGTGGATGATGAAGGCCACGTCCTGGCCGGCGGCGAAGAGGTTGTCGAGGAATTTGTCGAGTTCGTCCAGCGACTCGTCCACCCTCTGACCCCGCAGGTCGAGCGTGTTACCCGCCGCACGCGCCTCGACCGAATGTGAACCATTCTCCTGCCCGCCCGCCCCGGGGCGGTGACGGGGCGGACGCGCCGACACCCACTCGAGCTGTTCTATGGGCAGGCGGCTGCGGATCGATCCCATCCTGACACTGACCATGCCTGCGCGGCTGTCCACCGCGGTCACCTGTGCCTGCTTGCCCCAAGACGCAATGCGCACGCTGTCGCCGGGATGCAGTTCGCGCTGGTTGGCTGTAGCCGCGGGTTGCTCCTCGATCTGACCGCGAATATCGCTCTCGGCCTCTTTGAGTCTCTGGCTGGTCTCGACCGCCGCCTTCATCGATGGATTGCGCCTCAAAGATTCGATCATCTCGGCCACCTTCCGGCGCAGGCCGCTGATCTCCTGCAGCAGCCGGGCTCTTTCGTCGCCAAGCATCTCGCGTTGCCGCGTTGAGAGATCCTCGGTCGCCTGCGCGTGAGCCCGGGCCTCGCGCCTGGCCGCACCTACTGACTCGGCAAGTTCACAGCGCAAAGAGGCAAGCGCCTGCTGCTCTCGCGCCATGTCGGCGAGTACTTTCTCGAAGTCGCGCTCCGATCCGTCAAGGCGCTCCGCCGCATCCCGCAGCACCGGCTCCGCAACTCCCAGGCGACGCGCGATATCGAGCGTCAGACTGCGTCCGGGAATATCCGGATGCAACGCGTAGGTAGGCTCCATCAGATCGAGATCGAAGCCCACGCTGGCGTTGGCAAAACGTTCATCGTGGTAGGCCAGGTGCTTGAGTTCATCGAAGTGGGTCGTGACCACCACGGTCGCGCCGCGCTCAATGAGCGCATACAGCACGGCGCTTGCCAGAGCCGCGCCGTGGCGCGGATCGGTGTCGGCAGCGACCTCATCGAGCAGAACCAGGGCGCCGGGACCGGCTCTGTCCAGGATGTCGGCGATGGTCGAAATGTGAGCCGAGAAGGTCGATAGACCGCGACTGATATCCTGGGCATCGCCGATGACCACGTGCAACTCATCGAACAGACCGATTCTCGATCCCTCCCCGGCCGGCACGGCCAGCCCCGCCTGAGCCAGCATGCAGCACAGACCGATGGCCTTCAAGGTCACGGTCTTGCCGCCGGCGTTGGGACCGGTTACCACCAGGCAGCGCTGGCGGGAATCCATGCGAATGTCGTTGGGAACAACGCGCCCGGACTGCAACACCATCAGCGGGTGGCCGGCGTCGACCAGGTCGAAGCCCGTGCCGCGCACTTCGATCAACTCGGCCTTCAACCGCTCGCGAAGCGCGACCGCGGCCATGAGCAGATCGAACTCGGCCAGCCGCGCCAGGTTCTCGGCCAGGGGTTGCGCACAGGCGGCTATTTCCTGTGTGTAGCCGAGCAGGATCCGGCGCTCGTGCTCGGCGACGGCGGCCCGGGCTATCTTGAGGCGGTTGCCCTCTTCGACCAGTTCGGTCGGTTCGATGAACAGGGTGGCGCCGGATTGCGAGGTGTCGTGGACGATTCCGGCCACCGGTTCATGCGTGTCGGCCCTGACGGGCAACACGTAGCGATCCGCGCGCTGGGTGAAATAGTCATCGGTCAGGCAGGCCAGAAGCCTCGGCTTGCGGATCATTCGCTCGAGACGCTTACGAATCCCGTCGGCGATTGCGCGCGCCGTCCGCCTCAGGGGCAAAAGCTCGGGACTGGCACTGTCGCGCAACTCGCCGCTGTCATCGAAGGCGGCCAGCAGATCGCGACCCGTGGCGGACAGGTCGTGGGTTCCCCTGGCCAGTTCGGTCAAAGCGCCGCCGGCCTGGTGGCCTTCCTTGATCAGGTAATGCCGCACCCGGGACGAGACCTGCATGGCCCGGGCCACCCGGATGATTCCTTCAGCCGAAAGCTGCCCGCCTTTTTCGGATCGCTCGAGATCCGGGCCGATATCTTCGATCGATTGCAACGGGGGATCGCGCCCCTCGGCAAGCAGCCTCCCAAGTTGGCGGCAGCGTTCCTGCTGCAGCTCGATTTTTCCAGGATCGCGACCCGGCTTCAGAGAAAGGCAGGCTGCGCGCCCCAGGGGCGTGAGCGCTTGGCTGGAAAGGGCTTCGAGAACTCGATCCCAGCCCAGTTGCGCGGCGCATGTTTCGGAAAGCTTCATCCCCGGGCAGGGGTCTCAATTCGGGTCACAGGCATCACCGAAACCGTCCCGGTCTGAATCAGCCTGGCTGGGATTGTACACCTTGGGGCAGTTGTCCGAGCCGGTGCAGGGATTGAGCGCGTCTCCGCGATGGATGGGATCGCATACGCCGTCACCGTCGTCGTCGGGATCGCAGGCGTCGCCAATGCTATCCGCACCACCATGCAGGTTGTCGGCATCGGTGTTTAGCTGGTCGGAATTGGGGGCCGCCGGGCAATTGTCGAAGCCGTTGCCAACACCATCCCCGTCCAGGTCTCCATCACAGGCATCTCCCACGCCGTCGCCGTCGGTGTCTCTCTGCTCGCCGAAGTCCAGTTCCGAAAGAGCCGCCGTACCGTTCCGGCAGATCTCTCCGTCCGCATGGCTCCAGCCGCCCTTGCCGCCCGACGTTACCCAGCAGACATTGCTCACTCCGCCATCGTCGTTGTTTGCATTGCAGCGCGAGAGGAAGACCTTCTCCCCCTGTATTTCCTTGCCGCAGTCGAAGCCGTTGGGATTCGACTGGCAGCTGTCACACGAGTCGGACACCCCGTCGCCGTCCCGGTCATCGGGCGATCCGTCGGCGTCTTCGAAAATACTCGACCCGTTGTAAAGGCTTCTCTTGTTCTCGAACCAGTCATTCCAGGATGCGCGCATGGGATCGCAGGTGGGGGAATTCGGAGCACACGGCGGCCCATCGAGGCACTCAACGTCCTCGGCCGATTTCGCGGCGCTCATGTCCTGCCCGCCGTCGTATTGATCGGGAATCCCGTCAGCGTCACCGTCGTATGCGGAGCAACTGAAAGGAGGCAGCAGCGAATCACAGACGTCGGTTTGCTGCAGCGTCGGGTGCCTGAGCTGCGGCGAGAGCGGCTCGGCGCAGACCCGCTCACCGCTCTTATCGTAGCAACCGTCTTCCGGCTTGCCGTCGAAGCCGGGAGCGCAGGCGCACAGGTTGCGCAAGCGGTAGTAGCCGGCCAGGCAATAGACCAGGCCCGTGTAGATCGGCTTGCCGTCGTCGTCCACCACCCAGATCGTGTCGTCGTAACAACCACACAGCTTGATCTCCAGCGCGTCGCAGGAGGTGCAATCGTAGTATGGCCAGCGCACCGCAAGCGCCCTGAGGGCATAGTCGCAGATGTGATCGTAGTGATCCGAGTTCGGGTTGATGTCGCAGCGCTGTTCGCCGAACTCGAGCGGATCGGTATCAGACACGAAGCGCATGACCCGATCGCGCAGGGCGTCGATCTCTTCCTGGCAGGGATTAGTGCAACCGCCGCCAACTACCGCCGCCAGGAAGACACCCGTCATCAGAAAGACAACTGCTCGCATAACAACGCGCTCCAATCACATCTTGGGTGGTCATTCATCCGGCGGAAGCGCCCCGGGATCCTTCGCTTTTTCCGACTCCTGGGTAACATCCACTCCCGTGATTGTCAAGGCAATTCCAAGCTCCGCCCGACTTGCCTGGTTGCTGTCTTTCTGCTAACAGTTTCCATGTGATTCGTTTCATAAGCTGCTTGTTGCTGCTGATCTTTGCATTCTCCCCCGCGTTAGCCGGGGGTGGCGACTCCGGTGAAAACATCCAGAGGCCGGCCCCCCGGGGCGCTTTAGCCTGGTTCAGACAGGGTGTCGAGCTGGCGCGCGGGGGCGACTACCAGGCCGCGCTGGCTCGCTTCAAGCGGGCAAGCAGTTTGTCTCCCAACTGGGCCTTGCCGTATGTCGAGATCGCCGTGGCCCACATGAAAACGGACAACGACCAAGAGCTGATTGCCCACGCGCTTTCGCGGGCCGTACGTCTTGGCGATAACATGCCGCGTGCGCATTACCTGTACGGAGTTTTTCTGCAGGAGGACGGCAAGGGGCGCACGGCGATTCGCGAGTTGACGCGGGCGCTCACGCTGCGGCCCAGCATGGTCGACGCGCGCTTCCGGCTGGCCACGCTGTACGTCGAGGACGGACGGCAGAGCGACGGCATTCACCAGTTTGTGTTGCTGGTCGGGCAGAGGCCCAGTCACGTCGGAGCCCGACGCAACCTGGCCGTGCTCTATGAACAGTCCGGGCGCCTGGAAGAAGCCGAGAACCAGTTTCTGGCTATCACGAAACTTTTCCCCCTCAATGCATACCACATGTCCGGCCTGGCGCGCTTCTACCAACGGGTGGGCTGGCTGCAAAAGGCCAAGGTTGCCTTTCAGAAGGCGGAGCATCTCGATTCAACGAGGGACAAGCGCAATCTGCGCCCCCTGCTGAAGTCGAGGGACGTGCCGCGTTCACCTGACCCCATGGAGCCCGCCCCCGGAAGCCGAGCAAGTGCCACTCATGATGGCTGAGCAGTATTGTAAAACTCTATGTTTCCCGCCTTGACTTCAACTCGGATTTGATCGCCCGACTCGATGCGATGGGCGAGAATCGCCTCGGCCAGGGGCTCTTCCACCAGCTTGCGCACTACTCCCCTGAGCGGTCTGGCGCCCAGGCTGAGGTCGGGGCAGCCGGCCTCGACCAGGTGCCGGCTCAAGCCGGGATCCAGTTCGAGGTGCATTCCCCGTTCGCGCTCGATCTGGGCCGCCGACTCCTTCAACATCAGCGTCGCAATGGCGATCAGATCATCATTGTCGAGAGCCCTGAAGAACAGGCGCTCCTCCATCCGGCCCCACAGTTCGGCGGGAAACGCCTTGCGGGCGGCCGCCATGACGGAGGCACCGGGTTCGGCGCCGGACGGCGATGCCGCGGCCGGTCCGAAGCCTATCCTTGCCTGGCCCCGGCTCTCAGAGGCCAACTCGGCGGAACCCAGGTTCGAGGTCAGAATGACGACCACATTGCTGAAATCGACACTGCGGCCGCGCCCGTCGGTCAGGCGCCCATCATCGAGGATCTGCAACAGGATCTGCTGCACCTCGGGGTGGGCTTTCTCCACCTCGTCGAACAACACGATGGTGTACGGCTTGCGGCGCACGGCCTCGGTAAGCTGTCCCCCCTCCTGGTGGCCGACATAACCCGGCGGCGATCCGAGCATGCGCGAGATGCTGTGACCCTCGGAGTACTCACTCATATCGATCTTCACCAGGGCATCGCGTGAACCGAACAAGAATGAGGCCAGCGCCCGGGCACACTCCGTCTTGCCTACTCCCGTCGGTCCCAGGAACAAGAACGAACCGATCGGACGACTGTTGGCGAAGCCGGCGTAGTTGCGCCGGATGACGCCGGCGATCGATCGCACGGCCCGGGAGTGTCCGATCAGTTGCAGGCCGATAATCTTCTCCATGTTCAGCAAGCGCTCGGCGTCGGTCATCAAAAGGCGATCGACCGGAATCGAAGCCACCGAGGAGACCACCCGCGCCACCGCCTCGCGGTTCACGCGCACCTTGCCGGAACGTCGCGCGCGCGAGCCGGCCAGGTCGAGCAGCGAGATGGCCTTGTCGGGCAGGCAACGATCGGTGATGTAGCGCGATGACAGGCGCACGGCCGCCTCGAGCGCCTCGCGGTCGTATGCCACCCCGTGATGCCGGGCGTACTCTTCGGCGATGCCCTCGAGAATGGTAAGCGTCTCCTCCGCCGACGGCTCGGGCACCCGGACCGCCCTGAATCTCCTGGACAGCGCCGCATCCTGTTCGATGAAGCGCCGGTACTCATCGTAGGTGGTGGCTCCGATACAGGGAAACTCGCCGCGGGCCAGGGAAGCCTTCAACTCGTTGGCGGCATCCTGGGGGCCGTCCCCGGTAGCCCCGGCGCCCATGAGTGTATGCATCTCGTCGATGAAGATAACCACCGAACCCTTGGCCTTCTTGACCTCACGCCGAATCTGCCCCAGCTTCTCGGAGAAGGCGCCACGCAGTTGTGTCCCGGCCAGCATCGAGGCCACGTCCAACTCGACGATGCGCCGATCCTTGAGGGGCGCGGTGTCGCTCGTCCCCTGGACGATGCGCAGCGCCAGGCCCTCGACGATGGCCGTCTTGCCCACGCCGGGCTCGCCGACCAGCAATGGGTTATTGGCCCGGCGCTTGAGCAGTGTGTCGATCACCTCGCTGACCTCGCGATCGCGTCCAACCAGCGGATCGATGCGGCCGATTGCCGCCAGGGCGGTCAGGTTGCGCCCCAGGCGCTGCAAGAGCGGGAACCGGGTTGGTTCGAGATCCCACTCGGTCGGCGGGCAGGAGGTGTTTGCCGCGGCCATTTCGTGTTCATCGTCATCTTGATCGTCTTCCAGCGCCTCTCGCTCCGCCTGCCCGGGCTGATCGAGCGGCACGGCGGCCGGCGGCATGGAAGGAATATCGATCAGCGGAGCCCTGGCCGGCGCCTGGCTTACGCCCTGGTCGCTCTGGCGCTTGACCGTCAGGCGCCGCGGCAACCGGCCGGTGACGTAGGAGAGGGCCGTGTTACGAAACTGGGGCACGCTAAGGCCGCTGCGCCGCAACAGTTCGTAGGCCAGCGTGTTACGCATGCCGCAAAGTGCAATCACCAGGTGCAGGCAATCAACGGCCTCGGCCCCGCAGCCGACCGCGATCTGCAGGGCCTTCTTGTGGACGATCTTGACGGTTTCTGTGGGCTCGTCCTCGACCGTATGGACGTAGGCCAGGATGACGTCCTCGTCCACCTGTTTTTCCTTGAGCAGGATCTCGGCCCGGTTCTGAACGGTAAACAGCGCCAGCAGCAAGTGGGCGCTGCTGAGCCGCTGCCCGACCTGGCCGGCGATGTCCTGCGCCTCGGCCATGACCTGCCTGAGCTCGGTACTGAGATGCAGCGTCATCGTGGCTCCACGCCCGTTGAAGTAGCCTTCGTCTAGCACCCACAGGGCACAAGACTTGCCGTCGGCGACTTTGGTGGCTTCGACAATAGTTGACTCAAGTGTGAAGATCGCGCCATCAAAGGCGATCTAGCAGAAGTCCCTTTCGGTTTCAAGAGAGATCGGCAGCCCTCGCCCTCCCACCGGTTTACGAAATACACCATTTATCCACTGGGCTGTGGAATTTCCTGGTTACTAGTACCTTGTTTTAGTAGTAGAATAAATGAGTGTCGAAAATGACTATCAGTACCCCATACCATGGGAGAATGCCAGGTGGCCGCGCACGGGCATTCCTGATCGCCGGCGTCATTCTTTCCGCCGGCTCGATGACCTGCAATGGAGCGCCTGAGCCCGAGTTTCCATCGACTCCCGAGCTTTCGCTGCCAGATCCCTGTGAGGATGAAATCCCGGTGATGACGTGGCCCGAGGATTCCTGTCTTTCGCTGGCCTCGACCCTCGCCGGCGAGGCGCCGCATGACCGCGCCGGCAGCGTCATGGCGGGCGTAGGCGATGTGAACGGCGACGGTTATGACGACCTCCTCATCGGCGTGAGCAACGAGGGCGCGGCAGGCGCGGCTTATCTCATCTATGGACCGGCTCCTGGCACTCTGGTGCTCGCCGACGCTGACGTCACGCTCGTCGGTGAAGGCGAAGGAGACAGGGCCGGGTACGCGGTGGCGGGCGGAGGAGATATCAACGGCGATGGTTTCGATGACTTCGTGATCGGAGCGGACTTGGAAGATACCGCAGGTGGAGGGGCGGGCGCCGTGTACGTCGTGTACGGGCCACCGCCGAATGGTGTGCTCAGCCTCGCTGACGCCGGCGCCAAGCTGACCGGTGAATACTGGGGAAACGGTGCTGGGGCGGCGGTGGCCGTCGCAGGTGATATCAACGCGGACGGTTATGCCGATCTGCTCGTGGGGGCACCGCGTAAAGACCGTGGAGACGGATTTTACTACAGCGCTGGGACCGCCTATCTCTTGTACGGACCTCTCTGGGGCCTGCAATCTCTCAGCGAGGCCGACGCCATTTTCGCCAGGGACTCTGCTGCGGACAACACGGGGGCCTCAGTCTCAGCAGCAGGAGACATGAACGGGGACGGCTATGACGACCTGCTGATCGCTGCTCCACAAATGGATCAGTATGGACTGAACAGGGGGCGGGTTTATTTGTTCCATGGTCCGGTGCAAGGATCAGTGGACCTGTCGACTGCAGATGCACAGCTCTACGGAGAAGCCAACGAAGACTACGCTGGATGGTCGATCAGCGGTGGTGGTGATCTCAACGGCGACGTTGTTCCGGACATCGTGGTCGGCGCCCCGGGTAACGACAAGGGAGGAGAGCACGCAGGCGCGGTCTACATCGTGTACGGGCCGATCGCCGGCGAGCACAGCCTGGCCGACGCGGACGTCGAGATAATAGGTGACCCTGACCAGCGCGCAGGAAGAAGGGTGGCTATCGTCGGTGACATAAACGGTGACGGGCTCGACGACTTGCTCGTGAGCTCCGGTATCGAGCCGGGCTGCTACCGGCGCTCCCACCTCTTTTTCGGACCGGCGAGCGCGGCGCGCTTTTCTGACGCTGATTGGGTGTTGGTGGGCCCGGGTGACTCGTCCGGAGATTACGGGATCTCGGGCGCCGGCGATATCAACGGTGATGGTGTCGCCGACATGACGGTCGGCATGCCGAAAGATGCGGGCGCCATCTACCTCTTCCACGGGTGCAGCCCTTGAGATCGGCTCATACCATATCGTCGCTAAGTAGCTCCGTTACCGTCTGGCGCTCGCCTGCTCGTGACAGGCGCTGGTGGTGGTCAGTCACGCGCATTGTGGCCGGGCTCTCCCTGGCGAGCTGTCAGCCCTCGGCTCTACAAACCGACGTCAGCACCATGACCTATACCAAATCGAGTTCCGATGTCCTCTACGCCGCAACGAGTACCTACCAAGAGCACGATCGTCTATTCCGTTCCGATGACGCCGGCGTCACCTGGGCCAAGGTCCCTGGCCCGCGGCACGATTCGAATGGCCAAGCGGTTAGCCGGTTTATCGGTATCGCGGTCAAGCCGGACGACCCGGAGATCCTACTCGTCCAGACAGAGAAGGGGCAGGTCTATCGCAGTGAGGATGGCGGCGAGAGCTGGGCTTACCTTTTCGATCTCGGTGAATGGTACGGTCAGCGCGGCTGGTACGGTCAGCGAGGCGGGGTTTGGTTTCACCCCACGCGAACGCAGACGGTCCTGGTACAGGGATGGGATAGGTTGTTCAGGAGCGACGACGCCGGGGAAACCTGGAAGGACCTATCGGACCTGCCGAGCGCCCTTTGCAAGACCTTCCACCCCGGGAACATCGCTTTTGATGCCACCGAGCCAGACCTGGTCTACGCCAACGCCGGAACCGATGGACTCGCCGTGTCGCGGGATCTCGGGGATTGCTGGCAGACGCGCCGGGAAGAAACGATGGTGGAAGGGTGGCTCGTGGTGGCGTCGCCCACGAGCTCCGGACGGTTGTGGCTGATCGACAAGGCTGGTGTCTTCGAGTCCTCGGATGCTGGTGAGAGCTGGACGCGGCTCACGGACTGGAGCTCGTTGGCGTCGTTGCCACACATTCCGGATGACCGGATCGAATACGTCGGTGGTGTGCGAGCTGCCGCGGTCCTGCCGGGCCCCGAGCAGCCGACGCTGCTCATCGGAACCCGGGACCTGCACGTCGTCGGGGTTGACACCCGCACGGGTGAGTTACTCGACCTGGGCTCGGACTTGATACGCCGGGCAGACGCTATCAATGCGATTGTCTATCACGCTCCTTCGGACAGCCTGCTCGCGGCGACCGATGCGACCTGCAAGAACTCGGGCGGGGTTTTCGTGAGCAATGACGGCGGTCGCACATGGCAAGACCCTACCCTCCAGGGTCCCTCCCCCAGAGCCTGGTCCGCCATTGCAGATGCCGTCCCCCATACGCTCATCGTCAAGCTCTTTCGAGACGTAACCGAGCAGGAGCGGGTCCAGATCTTCGCAGATCATGACGTGGCCGAGGCCACCTCATCGAGCTCGTTGCGGTGGATGCTGCACTTCGACGACGAGAGATCCGTATCGCAGCTCAAGAGCGAGTTCCACGCGTTGCCCGAGGTGGACTGCGTGATGGAGGATTTCTACGTCTATCTCCGGTACGCTCGCCGCTGGTCCCAGTGAGGTACGCTCAAACCAAGCAGGTTGAGGAGTACTCTCTGATATGGGGAACTCCGATTGGATGGACTTCGGCGACTGGTTCTTCTCCTGGCCCCTGATGGTGCTGGTGGTTATCGGAATGTAGGTTGAAATACTTTATCTTCTATCTTTATATCTTCCGGGGAACGCCAGGACTTGTAGTAATGGACCTTTGAAGCAGATCAAAAAGGTCCTGTAAAAGCTTGCAGAACTTTTCAAGATCGAGAGAAGATGTTGTGGCAAGATGTTCCATTGGACCGATCCTGTATTTTTTCATTTGAAGAGTACATTCATTGTATGGAACTCCATAGGAATTTGGCCGGTTAAAATGGTCGAGCACGAGGGATCACGGGCCCACCGAGGGCAGCCCGGCGTGCATCAGGGTATCCAGGAATCCCGTGTAGTGGCGGATGGCATCGGGGTTGTCGAATACGGCGAAGTGGCCGTCGTCGGGGTACTGGACCAGTACGGCCGTGACCGGCTCGCCGGCGGGTCCTTCGGCATTGCCGCTCACCGGCGGGTTCACCGGCTCGACCCCGCGCAGTTGCATCGACTCGAACCGGCGCACGTAGGGGGTCATCAGCGCGCAGCCCGAGGCGGCGGCCATGTTCTCCTCTTGCTTGGGCATGGTCATCTCGTCGTGCAGGCCCTCGGAGTAGAAGAGATGCTTTGAAGGCGCTCCCGCGGGCGGCTCGGCAATCAGGCGGCGCGTGTAGTTGAGCGGGTCTGCCCGCTCGGCGAAGGTTTGAAACAGGTTGACCACCGGGTGATCGATGTCGAATTCTTCGTCTTCGATCATCATCACCATCACCAGAAGCGCCCGGATGTCAACCGGGTTCTTGCGCTCCAGGATGACGATGTTCAACCCGCCGCCCGAGGCGCTCAATACCGCCCCGCCTACGTCCCGGGCCGTGCCCAGGTAGATCGGCCCGGTGATGCCGCCCTGGCTGTGGCCCATGAATGCTACTTTGTCGTTGTCGAAGGACACGGCCCCGCCGCCGGGGGTAACCGCGGCCGGCACGACGAGATCCTCAAGCAGCCTCCTGAGCACCAACACATCGGCCGCGCCCTGACGGAAGTTGTCCCTCATGGCCTCGATGTTGTTAATGTTGAAGGTAACTCCGGTCTCGTCCCACCCCAAGCGGTTGCGCTCCCCGTGCATCGGCTGGTCGATGCCGACTGATGCGATACCTTTCTCGGCCAGCAGATCGCACACATCGGTAGAGCCGTTGCAGAACGAGAAGCGATCGCCGCCGGTTCCGTGGTGGTACATGACTATCGGCCAGCCGCCGGCAGGCTC